>NZ_JAVDVL010000053.1:0-1002 GCF_031456815.1 Paraburkholderia strydomiana | reverse complement strand
CGGCCGCGCCGGTCAGATGGTGCTGGTCGCGCACGTACACGGCGATCCGGACCGGCCTGTTGTTGCGGGATTCGTGGTGGACAGATTCAACATGCCGCCGTGGGAGCTGCCGGCCAATGCGGCACTGAGCGGCATCCGGAGTAAGAGCCTCGAATACGGTCTGCGCTCCAACCACCTCGCGATGGACGATACGCCCGGCAGGATGCAGGCGCAGCTTGCGAGCGACCAGGCGAATTCGCGGTTTGTGGCGGGGTTCAACACGCGCATTGACGGTACGAAGGGGCGTACCGAGGCGCGGGGTGAGGGGATCGAGGTGGCCACCGACGCGCATGCGGTGATGCGCGCTAACAGAGGCATGTTACTGACGACGGAAGCGCGCGCGGGTGCGAATGCGCCGGTGAAGGACATGGGCGAGACGGTGGCGCGGCTCACGCAGGCGCGGCAGCAGCATGAGGAGCTTTCACAGCTCGCGCAGAAACATCACGCGCAGACACTGGCCTCGGGCCAGACCGATACCACCCATACCATCAGGACGCAGAACGATGCGATCAGGGGCGGGCAGAAGACGGCGGACAACCCGTCGCCCGAGATGACACGGCCGGACGTCGTGGTAGCGAGTGCAGCGGGCATCGCGACGACCGCGGCCGACAGCACGCACATGGCGAGTGCGAACGATCACGCGATCACGGCGGGACGGGATGTGAGTGTCTCGTCGGGGCGCTCACTGTTTGCGTCGGTGCGCGGAGCATTCAGAGTGTTTGCCTATCAGCTCGGCATGAAGCTGATCGCGGCCAAAGGCCGGGTAGACATCCAGGCGCAAAGCGACCAGATGGCATTGGCGGCACTCAAGGACCTCACGATCAGCAGCACCGACGGCAGGATTGTGCTGACGGCGGCAAAGGAAGTCTGGCTCGGTGCAGGCGGGTCGTACATCCAGATCAACGGCAGCGGGATCATCAACGGGTCGCCGGGGGCGATTCTGGAGAGAGGCGCGGCCTGGGA
>NZ_JAVDVL010000052.1:0-1034 GCF_031456815.1 Paraburkholderia strydomiana | reverse complement strand
GCGATCCGCGAGGTGGCCGCACGCGTGGACAATATCCACCTGAAGGACAAGTCGAAGGTGTTCAACACCGCGCGTGTCGAGGCGCTGGAAGTGGCAAACCTCATCGAGGTGGCGCGCGCGACGATGGTGTCGGCCGAGGCGCGCAAGGAAAGCCGCGGCGCGCATGCGCAGAACGACTTCGAGCATCGCGACGACGAAAACTGGCTGCGCCATACGTTGTGGTTCAGCCAAGGCGACCGCCTCGACTACAAGCCGGTGCACATGCAGCCGCTGACGGTCGAATCGGTGCCGCCCAAGGCGCGGACCTTCTAAGGCACAGATCAAAGGAATTCAGAAATGGCCAAGCGTACATTTGAAATCTACCGCTACGATCCGGACCGCGACGCGGCGCCGCGCATGCAGTCGTACGAGATCGAGATCGACTCGCACGAGCGCATGCTGCTCGACGCGCTGGTGAAGCTGAAGGCACTGGACGAGACGCTGTCGTTCCGCCGTTCGTGCCGCGAAGGCGTGTGCGGTTCGGACGCGATGAACATCAACGGCAAGAACGGTCTGGCGTGTCTGACGAACCTGAACGACCTGCCGCAGAAGATCGTGCTGCGTCCGCTGCCGGGGCTGCCGGTGGTGCGCGACCTGATCTGCGACTTCACGCAGTTCTTCAACCAGTACCACTCGATCAAGCCGTACCTGATCAACGACACGCCGCCGCCGGAGAAGGAGCGTCTGCAGTCGCCGGAAGAGCGCGACGAGTTGGACGGACTCTACGAATGCATTCTGTGCGCGAGCTGCTCGACGTCGTGCCCGAGCTTCTGGTGGAATCCGGACAAGTTCGTGGGCCCGGCGGGTCTGCTGCAGGCATACCGTTTCATCGCGGACAGCCGTGACGAAGCCACCGGCGAGCGGCTCGACAATCTGGAAGACCCGTACCGCCTGTTCCGCTGCCACACGATCATGAACTGCGTCGACGTCTGTCCGAAAGGACTGAACCCGACCAAGGCGATCGGCAAGATCAAGGAATTGATGGTGCGTCGCGC
>NZ_JAVDVL010000051.1:0-1048 GCF_031456815.1 Paraburkholderia strydomiana | reverse complement strand
GGGGATGCGGACAAAATCCTGGACTACTTTGGAGGTAGTCCATGTATTCATACGAAGACCGCGTTCGCGCGGTCGAGCTGTACCTGAAGCTCGGGAAGCGCGTCAAGGCAACAATCCGCCAGTTGGGTTACCCGACGAAGAATTCTCTCAAGGTGTGGTGTGCGGAATTCGAGCGTAGTGGCGATCAGCAGAAAGAATATGTTCGCGTAAAGTCGAAGTACTCAGAGGAACAGAAGAACCTGGCGCTCGAGCATTACGTCAATCACGGGCGGTGCTTCAGCTTCACTCTCCGGGCATTAGGCTACCCCTGTCGCCAGATACTGACGGCATGGGTTCGCGAGCGCTATCCGGAAACCAGGAAATACGTGGTTGGCAAAGGAGGTCGACCGGCCGCGCCATTAGCCTCCAGGCAGACCGCGGTGTACGAACTGTGCACACGTCAAGGAAGCGCCCAGGAGGTGGCGCGAAAGCTGGACGTCGACAGGGTGACGCTGTACAACTGGAAGAACCAGTTACTCGGCCGGGAGGCCCCTGCATCCATGAAACGCGACAAGGGATCACGCACAGAGACGGATCGGGATGAACTGGAGCGGCAGGTCGAAGGGCTCCGGCGCGACATTCGCAATCTGCAGCTTGAACACGACCTGCTAAAGAAGGCGAATGAACTCATAAAAAAAGACCTGGGCGTCGACCTGCCACTCCTGAGCAACCGGGAGAAGACGACGCTGGTTGACGCCCTGAGAGAAGAATACGGTTTGGCTGAGCTGCTTGCGCGGTTGGACCTGGCGCGCAGCTCCTATTTCTACCATCGGTCGTCCATACGGCTTGCCGACAAATATGCAGAGGTCCGTTGTACCGTTGCTGAGATCTTCGAGGACAATCACCGATCCTACGGCTATCGTCGAGTGCAGGCAGCGCTCAGCCGACAACGGGTGTTTCTATCGGAGAAAGTCGTGCGTCGCCTTATGAAACAGGGCGGCCTCCACGCGGCCAGGCCCAAGCGTCGCCGATATCGTTCTTATATCGGAGAAATCAGCCCAGCCCCAGA
>NZ_JAVDVL010000050.1:0-1108 GCF_031456815.1 Paraburkholderia strydomiana | reverse complement strand
CGCAACAGCTGGCCTACGTGATCTATACGTCGGGCTCGACGGGCGTACCGAAGGGCGTTGGCGTCACGCATGAGAACGTCGCGCGTCTGTTCGATGCAACGCAGTCGCGCTTTGCATTCGACGCACAGGACGTGTGGACGTTGTTCCATTCATACGCATTCGACTTCTCCGTATGGGAGATGTTCGGGGCGCTCGTGCATGGCGCGCGGCTCGTGATCGTGCCGCACTGGAGCGCTCGCGAACCCGCGGCATTCCACGCGCTCCTGCGCAAGGAACGGGTGACGGTGCTGAACCAGACGCCGTCGGCCTTCGTGCAACTGATTCAGACCGATGACGGCAACACGCTCGACTCGCTGCGCGCGGTGATTTTTGGCGGCGAGCGTCTTGAGCCGGCATCGCTGGCGCGATGGGCGGAGGGCGCGCGCCGCAAGGGAACATTGCCGGCGCTCGTGAACATGTACGGGATCACGGAAACGACCGTACACGTGACGCACCGGACACTGGACGAAGCGGCGCTGCGCGACGGGCGCAGCGTGATCGGCGCACCGCTCGATGACCTCACGCTGCACGTGCTCGACGCGGATCTGAACCGCGTGCCGGTGGGCGCAGTGGGCGAACTGTATGTGGGCGGCGCGGGTCTTGCGCGCGGCTATCTGGGTCGCGCCGCGCTGAGCGCGCAACGCTTCGTGCCGGACCCATATGGTGCGCCGGGTGCGCGGCTGTACCGCTCGGGCGACCTCGCGCGACGCTTGCCCGATGGCGACCTCGAGTACCTGGGCCGTAACGACGACCAGGTGAAGATTCACGGCTTCCGTATCGAACTCGGTGAGATTCAGGCAGCGCTGCGGGCGCATCCCGAGGTGCGGGACGTGGCGGTGCTGGTGTTGGGCCACGGCGACGACAACAACGCCAACGACAACCGGCGTCTGATTGCCTACGTGGTGCCGCGCGGCGGACCCGATGCAGGCGATGCGGGACGCTGGCAGACGTGGCTCGCCGCGCGTCTGCCGGGGCACATGGTGCCGTCGTCGTATGTGGAGCTTGAGCGCTTTCCGTTGACGCCGAACGGCAAGCTCGATCGCCGCGCATTGCCTGCGCCGGAGGCGGT
>NZ_JAVDVL010000049.1:0-1198 GCF_031456815.1 Paraburkholderia strydomiana | reverse complement strand
ATCCTCGGCGAATCGGGCCTGGCCGGGCAACTGAAGAAGCAACTGGCCGAGCGCATGCTGGCAGCGGAGCTCACGCACCACCTGCAAACGGAAGCCGAGCAAGGCCAAAGCGGCAATCACCGCAACGGCACGAGCGCCAAGACGGTGATCACGCCCAATGGCGAGTTAAAGCTCGATATTCCGCGTGACCGGCAGGCCACGTTTGAGCCGCAATTAGTGGGCAAATATCAACGCCGGCTGCCGGGCTTTGACGACCACGTTATCAGCATGTACGCGCGCGGCATGAGCGTGCGCGAGATTCAGGGCCATTTGCTGGAGCTGTACGGCTTGCAGGTGTCGCCCGATTTGATTTCCACCGTCACGGACGAAGTGCTGGCCGAAGTCGAGCAATGGCAGCAACGGCCGCTCGAGGCGATGTATCCGATCGTCTATTTCGACGCCCTGCGCTTGAAGATCCGCGACGAAGGCACGGTCAGGAACAAGGCGGTGTATCTGGCGCTCGGTATTCGCGCCGACGGGCGCAAGGAAGTGCTGGGCCTATGGATCGAGCAAACCGAAGGCGCCAAGTTCTGGCTGAAGGTCTTTAACGAGCTGAGAAACCGCGGCCTGCACGACATTCTGATTGCGGTTGTCGACGGCTTGCGCGGCTTTCCTGAGGCGATTGAAGCAGTGTTTCCGGCTGCCCAAATCCAGACCTGCATCGTGCATTTGATCCGCAATTCGCTCAATCTGGCGGGCTGGAAGGACCGTAAGCCGTTGGCCGCCGCGCTCAAGCCGATCTATCAGGCTGCTTCGGCCGAAGCCGCTGCCGCGGCGCTCGATGCCTTTGCACACAGCGAGTGGGGCCGCAAATTCCCCACTGTCGCGGCGATGTGGCAACGCCAATGGGAGCAGGTGATTCCTTTCTTTGCCTATCCGCCGGAAGTGCGCAAGATCATTTACACGACAAATGCCATTGAGAGCATGCATATGCAGCTGCGCAAGATCGTGAAGAACCGCGGCCACTTCCCGAGCGACGAAGCCGCCAGCAAGCTGCTGTATCTGGCCTTGCGCAACATCGAAAAGGATTGGAAGATGCCGCCTATCACCTGGCGGCAAGCGGTCAATCAGTTCGCCATCCTGTTCGGCGAGCGGTTCACCTCCGCCATCAGCTGAGGTTTTTTAACCGACCTCGACACACAAGATTTCGGATACCTCC
>NZ_JAVDVL010000048.1:0-1205 GCF_031456815.1 Paraburkholderia strydomiana | reverse complement strand
GCTGCATCGGACTGCCCCGCCACATACGCCGCGAGCCGCTGCTTCTGCGCCTCGCCCACCACGATCACCGCGGCTTCGCGCACGCCCTCGCACTGGCGCAGCACCGCCTCGATCTCGCCCAGTTCGATGCGCTGCCCGCGCAGCTTCACCTGCTGGTCCAGCCGCCCGAGGAACTCTACCGTGCCGTCCGCGCGCAGCCGGCACAAGTCGCCGCTGCGATAGACGCGCGCCCCCGGCTCGCCGTACGGGTCCGGCACGAACCGCTCCGCCGTCAGCGCTGCCCTTCCCGGATAGCCGCGCGCCACTGTCGGTCCGCCGATGCATAGCTCGCCGAGCCCGCCCACCGGCGCTTCATCGCCGAACGCGTCGAACACCCGTGCCGTACGCCCCGGATACGGATGCCCGATCGGCACCGTCACCTGCCGTGCGTCGTCGGCCCCGGTGCGGCGGTACAGCGCCGCCACCGTCGTCTCGGTCGGCCCGTACAGGTTGTCCAGCCGGATATCCGCGAGCGGCCCCTCGCGCCAGCGCGCGAGCGCGTCGCCCGGCAGCGCCTCGCCGCCCACCGTCACCTGGCGCAGCGCGAGTTGCGCGCGCGGCGGCGCATGACGCTGCCACTGCTGCCACAGCGCGGTCGGGATCCGCGCGAACGTCACGCGCCGCTTCACCAGCCGCTCGCTCAGGCTTTGCAGATCCCACGGCTGCGCCCCGCGCATCTCCACCGTCGCGCCGCGCAGCAGCGCCGGCAGCGTCTCGTGCAGCGCGACGTCGAAGTTGATCGTCGACGAATGCAGCACCGTATCCCTGCCGTCGATGCCGTAGGTCGCGAGGAAATCCTGCAGGTGCGTCCACAGCGCGCCGTGGCTCACGCCGACGCCCTTGGGCCGGCCAGTCGAGCCCGATGTGTAGAGCACGTAGGCGAGCTGGTCGGGATGAAGGGGGGCGTCGATGAAGTGTGACGCTGCTGTCGCTGTTTCCGCGCTCAAGGCGGCATCGTGCTGAGTCGCCCCCACCTCAACCACCTCACACCCCGCCAGCACCGCCCCCACCTGCTTCGCGCTAGCGCTATCGGCCACCACCTCTACGATGCCCGCGTCGTCGATCATCTGCGCAAGGCGTGCGGGCGGATACTCAGGATCGAGCGGCACGAACGCCCCACCCGAGCGGATGATCCCAAGCAGCGCCGCAACCAGCGCCGGGCCGCG
>NZ_JAVDVL010000047.1:0-1226 GCF_031456815.1 Paraburkholderia strydomiana | reverse complement strand
CGCGCCCGGATTTGCCAAAGCGCCTTCTCCAATGCAAGGACCGGGACTTCCAACACCCGGACAACCTTCCGCGATCCGTCCCCCCATCGCATTCAACAATGGTGCAGGAATATTAACCTGCTTCCCATCAGCTACGCATTTCTGCCTCGCCTTAGGGGCCGACTCACCCTACGCCGATGAACGTTGCGTAGGAAACCTTGGGCTTACGGCGAGGGGGCCTTTCACCCCCTTTATCGCTACTCATGTCAGCATTCGCACTTCCGATACCTCCAGCACACTTTCCAGTGCACCTTCGCAGGCTTACGGAACGCTCTCCTACCATGCACATAAATGTGCATCCGCAGCTTCGGTATATGGCTTAGCCCCGTTACATCTTCCGCGCAGGACGACTCGATCAGTGAGCTATTACGCTTTCTTTAAAGGATGGCTGCTTCTAAGCCAACCTCCTGACTGTTTTAGCCTTCCCACTTCGTTTCCCACTTAGCCATATTTGGGGACCTTAGCTGGCGGTCTGGGTTGTTTCCCTCTTGACACCGGACGTTAGCACCCGATGTCTGTCTCCCGTGATTGCACTCTTCGGTATTCGGAGTTTGCTATGGCGTAGTAATCCGCAATGGACCCCACAACCATGACAGTGCTCTACCCCCGAAGGTGATACACGAGGCACTACCTAAATAGTTTTCGGAGAGAACCAGCTATTTCCAGGTTTGTTTAGCCTTTCACCCCTATCCACAGCTCATCCCCTAACTTTTCAACGTTAGTGGGTTCGGACCTCCAGTACGTGTTACCGCACCTTCATCCTGGCCATGGATAGATCACCTGGTTTCGGGTCTACACCCAGCGACTGAACGCCCTGTTCGGACTCGCTTTCGCTACGCCTGCCCTAATCGGTTAAGCTTGCCACTGAATGTAAGTCGCTGACCCATTATACAAAAGGTACGCCGTCACCCCTTGCGAGGCTCCGACTGTTTGTATGCATGCGGTTTCAGGATCTGTTTCACTCCCCTCCCGGGGTTCTTTTCGCCTTTCCCTCACGGTACTGGTTCACTATCGGTCGATCACGAGTATTTAGCCTTGGAGGATGGTCCCCCCATCTTCAGACAGGATTTCACGTGTCCCGCCCTACTTGTCGTACACCTAGTTCTTCCTCGCTGTTTTCGTCTACAGGGCTATCACCTGCTATGGCGGCACTTTCCAGAGCCTTCGACTAACAATGAAGATAAAGA
>NZ_JAVDVL010000046.1:0-1337 GCF_031456815.1 Paraburkholderia strydomiana | reverse complement strand
CTGGAGTTGACCCTGTAATCCCGGACACAGCGTCACACTAAGGTTGCTGAATCCATTGCGCGACGGAACGCTCTTGGCGAGCGATATTTCAACGCGCTATGGGGATGCTTCTCGTTGTAGTGCTCGAACGCGATGGCGAGATTACGAGCAGCGGTTGCCGCGTCCGGCTTTGGCATGAAGGCAACGTAATCGCGCTTCATCGTTTTCACGAAGCTCTCGGCCATTCCGTTACTTTGCGGGCTGCACACGGGTGTGGTCAACGGTTTCAAACCAATGCCCGTCGCGAACCGACGTGTTTCATCGGCCGTGTAACCCGAACCGTTGTCGCTCAACCATTCAATTTCGGATGGCGTATGCAAGGTATTGCCGAAGCGGTTTTCCACCGCCGCAAGCATCACATCGCGCACGATGTCGCCGCTGTGACCTGCCGTCGTGGCCGCCCAGCTCATCGCCTCGCGGTCGCAGCAGTCCAGCGCGAACGTCACGCGCAGCGGCTCGCCGTTGTCGCACCGGAACTCGAAACCATCCGAACACCAGCGCTGGTTGCTGCGCGCCACGGCCACCTTGCCGTCATGCCGTCGCTGAGGACGTGGCGGTGCGGGGCGGCGCTGCATCAGCAGTCCATGCATGCTCATGACGCGATAGATACGCTTCGCATTGAACGGCACCAGCCCCATGGCCTCACGCTCGCCGCGCAGCATGCCCCACACCCGGCGATAGCCGTAGCTCGGCAAATTCGCGACGACCCGGCGGATTTCCTCAACCACGGGAGCATCATCGGTTTGCCTGGACTTCCGGCCATCCTGCCAGTCAGCTGGGCGAGCAAGCTGCGCCGATACGTTCGAGCGCGACACGCCGAGAACTTCACAAACCAGTTTCACTGGCCGTCCTCCGGCAGCAAGGGCGCGTGCGCTATCCATTTTTTTGCTCGGCCATATTCAACTGCCTCGCGGAGAATCTCGTTCTCCATAGTTTTCTTGCCGAGCATGCGTTGCAGCTCACGAATCTGCTTTAGCGCATCGGCCAGTTCTGATGCCGGAACCACTTCCTCACCCGCTTTGACCGCCGACAGGCTTCCGTCCTGGTACAGCTTGCGCCAATGGAACAGCTGGTTCGGATTCACGCCATGCTGCCGCGCGACCAACGAAACCGATTTTCCCGGTTCAAAACTCTCTCGAACCATCGCCAGTTTCTGCTCCGCCGTCCAGCGCCGCCGACGCTCCGGGCCTGTCAACACTTCCATCGCTTCCTGCCTGGTGTTAGTCAAAAACACAGCCTTATGCCTACCCGTAATTTTAAGTGGGAGACTGTGTCCGGTGTTTCAGGGGGCTGCTCCA
>NZ_JAVDVL010000045.1:0-1395 GCF_031456815.1 Paraburkholderia strydomiana | reverse complement strand
ACACACCTGTTATAGGATCAAGCCTTACGGGCAATTAGTATCAGTTAGCTGAGCACATTACTGCGCTTACACACCTGACCTATCAACGTCCTGGTCTTGAACGACCCTTCAAGGGGCTCGAAGCCCCGGGGATATCTCATCTTAAGGCGAGTTTCCCGCTTAGATGCTTTCAGCGGTTATCTCTTCCGAACATAGCTACCCGGCGATGCCACTGGCGTGACAACCGGTACACCAGAGGTTCGTCCACTCCGGTCCTCTCGTACTAGGAGCAGCCCCCTTCAAATATCCAGCGCCCACGGCAGATAGGGACCAAACTGTCTCACGACGTTTTAAACCCAGCTCACGTACCTCTTTAAATGGCGAACAGCCATACCCTTGGGACCGGCTACAGCCCCAGGATGAGATGAGCCGACATCGAGGTGCCAAACACCGCCGTCGATATGAACTCTTGGGCGGTATCAGCCTGTTATCCCCAGAGTACCTTTTATCCGTTGAGCGATGGCCCTTCCATACAGAACCACCGGATCACTATGACCTGCTTTCGCACCTGCTCGACTTGTCGGTCTCGCAGTTAAGCACGCTTATGCCATTGCACTATCAGCACGATTTCCGACCGTACCTAGCGTACCTTCGTACTCCTCCGTTACACTTTGGGAGGAGACCGCCCCAGTCAAACTGCCTACCATGCACTGTCCCCGATCCGGATTACGGACCAAGGTTAGAACCTCAAACAGATCAGGGTGGTATTTCAAGGATGGCTCCACGCAGACTGGCGTCCACGCTTCACAGCCTCCCACCTATCCTACACAGACCGGTTCAAAGTCCAATGCAAAGCTACAGTAAAGGTTCATGGGGTCTTTCCGTCTAGCCGCGGGGAGATTGCATCATCACAAACACTTCAACTTCGCTGAGTCTCGGGAGGAGACAGTGTGGCCATCGTTACGCCATTCGTGCAGGTCGGAACTTACCCGACAAGGAATTTCGCTACCTTAGGACCGTTATAGTTACGGCCGCCGTTTACCGGGACTTCAATCAGGAGCTTGCACCCCATCATTTAATCTTCCGGCACCGGGCAGGCGTCACACCCTATACGTCCACTTTCGTGTTTGCAGAGTGCTGTGTTTTTATTAAACAGTCGCAGCCACCAGTTTATTGCAACCCCTTCACCCTTCTCGCGCAGGCGAGTCAAGCTACAGGGGCGTACCTTATCCCGAAGTTACGGTACCAATTTGCCGAGTTCCTTCTCCCGAGTTCTCTCAAGCGCCTTAGAATACTCATCTCGCCCACCTGTGTCGGTTTGCGGTACGGTCTTGTTGAACTGAAGCTTAGAGGCTTTTCCTGGAACCACTTCCGATTGCTTCGTCACCGAAGTGACTGGCCTCACACCCTTGAATT
>NZ_JAVDVL010000044.1:0-1436 GCF_031456815.1 Paraburkholderia strydomiana | reverse complement strand
GAATGAAATGAACGCGTCCCACCCAGAAAACAGGATCAGGAGATGTGGCTGGTTACAGGCCAACAGCGCGAATGTGTTCGGGAGGAAAATCCACGAATGTGCCGGTAACCGGAGGAACCCGAAATGACCTGTACGACTGTAGGCGTGGATATCGCCAAGAACGTGTTTCAGGTGCATTACATCGACGCAGAGACAGGCGAGATCGTGAACAAGCCGATCAGGCGCGCAAAATTTCTCGAGCACTTCGTGAACCGTGCCCCGTGCCTGATCGGGATGGAGGCGTGTAGTGGAGCGCACCACTGGGCGAGACAGCTTACGAAGATGGGCCATCAGGTAAAGCTGATGCCAGCGGCATTCGTGAAGGCGTTCAATATCCGTAACAAGAATGACGCCGCCGATGCACGAGCGATCTGGCTGGCGGTGCAGCAGCCCAGCAAGCCGATCGCTGTGAAGACCGAAATGCAGCAAGCGATGCTGGCACTGCACCGGACGCGGGAGCAGCTAGTGAAGTTCCGCACGATGCAAATCAACAGTCTGAGGGGACTGCTCACCGAATATGGCGAAGTGATGGGTAAAGGCAGGGCTGCATTGGATAAGGCGATACCGGATGTGCTGGCCAGGGTTTCCGAGCGTCTCCCGGTCGCGCTGATCGATACGCTACGCGAGCAGTGGAATGGGCTCACGAAACTGGATGACCAAATTGCCGGGATCGAGCGGCGGATGCGCGAGTGGGTCAAGGAAGACCGGGCTGTGAAAGCCATCAGCGATATCCCCGGTGTAGGGATACTCACGGCGACGGCCGCGGTTTCCATGATGGGCGATGCAAAGGTCTTCCGGTCAGGGCGTGAATTCGCCGCGTGGGCCGGACTCGTGCCCAAACAGACTGGCTCGGGAGGCAAGGTGAACCTGCACGGTATTAGCAAAAGGGGCGACACGTATCTGCGCACGTTGCTGATCCACGGCGCGCGATCGGTGCTTACGCACGCGAAGGAACCGAGCCCTTGGGTCGAACAGATCAGCAAACGTCGGCCGGCGAACGTAGTTACCGTGGCGCTAGCCAACAAGATGGCGCGAACGATCTGGGCAGTATTGGCCCATGATCGACCGTACCAGAGCGGTTACCTGAGTGCGAAACCACCCCAACGGTGAGCATTCCCTAAGCAATCAGCTTTACACAGGGCGATACGCCAAAAGGTTGCGCAGGAAATCGTACGTGATGACAAGCCAGGTAGGACCGGGACTCGCCAAGCCTGAATGATAGGTCGAGCGTCAAGCTCGTCAGTTGAATGAGGTGCGAGTCAGCGGATTTCATAGGGGCCCGCAGCGGCAGTACCAGCTGCAACAAGGCCGGATATAGATCTGCAAGCCAGCCTGTCTGCCACAACACACGATAACTTGCTCAAACGGGACGCGTTCATATAGACCCATCATGACGA
>NZ_JAVDVL010000042.1:0-1513 GCF_031456815.1 Paraburkholderia strydomiana | reverse complement strand
TCCCACTGTTCCCCGACCCGCTGACGCGAGGCAAGCATGACCCGGTGGACGACGCAAACGCGCACCCTCACGTTCAGCGGTGCCGCGCTTCCCGAAATCATCGGCGTCGATTACCGCAGCCGGAAATGCATCGAAACCCGTGAGCCGATGCTGACGGTCCGCAGTCTGCGCGGACGCGAGGCGGTGGGCGAGCTGTTCGAATACGTCGTGGAAACCGAGGTCGAAAACCCGGACTTCCTGCAGGACCCGGCGAGTGCCGCGCAGCTCGACCTGGCGAAGATCGTCGGCACCTCGGGCACCGTCGCGATCCAGGTTGCGGGCATCGGCACTTTCCGCGCCGGCGCTACAGGCGATACCGGGCGCGTGAACGTCGGTGCCGACACCCGCCATATCAATGGCGAAATCGTTTCAGCGCGCATCCGCTGCGTTGAGGATCGCGCGGCGGTTTTCGAATTCGTGCTGCGCCCGTTCGTGTGGCGCGCGACGCTGAACTGCGATTCGCGCATCTTCCACGGTACCGTCATCGAGGTGCTTGAACAGGTGCTGCAGCCCTACGAGGGCACCGTCGAGTGGCGCATTGGCGGAATGTGGCCCGGCAGGGTCAGGGCTTATCCCGCGCGCGACATGCTCCGGCAGGCGTGGGAGTCGGACTGGCAATTTGTGTCCCGTTTAATGGAAGAGTTCGGACTCTTCTACTGGTGGGAACACCGGAACAACTATCATTCGCTCGTCATCTCCGACCTGCTGGGTGGTTTCCGTCCGCATGGCCTGGCCTATGAAACGCTTCGCTATCACACCGGCGGCCGCATTGACGAGGAACACATCAGTGAACTGTCGATCGCCTACACGCTGACACCGGGCAAGGCGACGGTCAACGACCATAACTACGCACAGCCGCGGCTGGCAAAAAGTCTGGTGCCGAACCGCGAGTCATTCGAGGACGCGCGCGGTACCGCGAGCCAGCGCATCGAGCTGTACGAGCCCGCTGAGTTTGCCCAGCCCGAGACGCGGCGCACGTCTGCCCATCCGAACGACGAGCAGGTCGAAGGCCAGTACCTTGCGCGGGTCAAGCTCGAAGCGCGGCGCTGCCAGGGGTTGCGCGCAACCGGCCGGGGGCATCTCCAGGCCCTTCAGCCGGGCCGCACGTTCACGCTTGCGGGCTATCCGCAGGAGCGCGCGAACTGCGAATACATCGTGCTGCGCTGTGATCTGGACATCACCGAAGTCGGCACGTCATCGGGCGCATGGCGTCAATACACCGTCAATACGGAGTTCGAACTGCAACCGGCGAACGAGTATTTCCGGTTGCCGCAGATCACGCCCAGGCCACGCATCGACGGCTATGAATATGCGGTGGTGGTCGCGCCGCAGGACAAGGAAATGTTCATCGACCACCGGAACCGGCTGCGCATCCAGTTCGACTGGGACCGGCGGGCGAATCTCGACGGCGCGAGTTCGATCTGGGTACGCGTCATGACGCAATGGCAGGGCGGCGAGCTGGGTGTCGTCGCGC
>NZ_JAVDVL010000041.1:0-1604 GCF_031456815.1 Paraburkholderia strydomiana | reverse complement strand
TGTCAGGGCTTTTTAGTAATGTCCGGTTCTGGCTCATTAGAAATGTCCGGTTTCCTGCTCCCGGCTGTCTGTTGTGGCGCATGCTGCGGCATCACAGGCAGAGCCCGGAGCCAGACCATGAACGGACGTGGATTCATCACGATCAGCATGCACGAGCTCGAGCGTGTGAAGATCATCGAAGCAGTCGTGGAGCGGCGGCTGACGGTCGTGCTAGCGGCCGAGCGGCTGCAGCTGTGTGAGCGTCAGGTCGGCCGGCTGGTGCGGCGCTACGAGGCGGCAGGACCGGCCGGACTTATTTCGGCGCGGCGTGGCCAACCGAGCAACCGCGAGCTGCCGGTTGATCTGCGTGCACGGGCCATGGCGCTGGTGCGTGAGCGCTACGCGGATTTTGGGCCGACGCTGGCGTGCGAGAAGCTCGCCGAATGTCATGGCGTGATGCTGGCGAAGGAAACCGTGCGGCGCTGGATGCGGGAAGCCGGGCTGTGGATTCCTCGCAAACAGCGGCCACCGAAGCTGCACCAGCCGAGAAACCGCCGTGCGTGTCTGGGCGAACTGGTGCAGATCGACGGCAGTGATCACCGGTGGTTTGAGGAGCGTGCGCCTGCGTGCACACTGCTGGTGTTCATCGACGATGCAACGGGCCGGCTGATGGCGCTGCACTTCACGGCGACCGAATCGACCTTCAGCTACTTCGAAGCAATGCGCGCGTACCTTGACCAGCATGGCAAGCCGGTGGCGCTGTATAGCGATAAGGCCAGCGTGTTTCATTGCAACAGTCATTCGGTGACGCCTGGCAAGGGTGTGACGCAGTTTGGGCGCGCGCTGTACGAGCTGAATGTGGATACGTTCTGCGCCAATAGCAGTCAGGCCAAGGGTCGCGTCGAGCGCGCGAATCTGACATTGCAGGATCGTCTCGTGAAGGAACTGCGGCTGCGCGCAATCAGCACGAAGGAGGCGGCCAACGCTTATGCGCCCCACTTCATCGCTGACTTTAACGGCCGGTTTGGCAAGATGCCGCGGAGCACATTCGATGCGCACCGGCCGCTGCGTGCCGACGACGATCTTGATCTGATCCTGACGGTTCGCGTGCCGCGTCGCGTGTCGAAGGTGCTGACGGTGCAGTACGACCGGGTGATCTATCTGCTGGAGGATACGATGGCGAACCGCAGCCTGATCCACCGTTATCTGGACGTGTTCGAGTATCCGGATGGGCGCATCGAGATCCGGGTCAATGGCGCTGCCCTGCCCTGCGTGCCGTATGACCGGCTCTCGGAGATCGATCAGGCGGCGGTGGTCGACAACAAGCGGCTCGGACACACGTTGCAGATGGCACAGGTGATCCAGGTGCAGCGTGATGACCGGCGGGCGTCGGGCACGCCGTCAAGGACCAATCAGGGCGAAGCGTCGCGACCGAAGGAGCGCAAGGTGGGCACCCGCAAGCAGCGGGAACTGACGCGTGAAGAGTTGAATGAGGCGATTCTGGGAACTGCCGGAAAGCGGATTGGCTCGGTGCTTAAAAGCCCTTGAAAGTAGATATTTCTGAACTTCAAAACCGGACATTTCTAAAAAGTCCAAACCCGGACATCTCAACAAAGCCTCGACAA
>NZ_JAVDVL010000040.1:0-2057 GCF_031456815.1 Paraburkholderia strydomiana | reverse complement strand
GCAAGGCGTGCGGGCGGATACTCAGGATCGAGCGGCACGAACGCCCCACCCGAGCGGATGATCCCAAGCAGCGCCGCAACCAGCGCCGGGCCGCGTGCCACGCACAGCCCCACGCGCCGCTCGGCGCCAACACCTCGCGCGACGAGTCGTGCGGCCAGCTTCGCCGACCACGCATCCAGTTCCGCATAGGTGAGCGACTCATCCTCGCAGCGCAGCGCAATCGCATCCGGCGAGCGCTTCGCCTGCGCCGCGAGCGCCATCCCGAGCGATTCGAACGCATAACGCTGCAACGGCGCTGCTTCATAACGCCCGGGCAACGTCAACGATCCAACGCGCCGCGCGACGTCCCCGGCCATTTGCGTCAGAATTGCTTCGTACTGCAATGCAATTTGTTCGACGGTCTCGCGATCGATCCGCTCGCCGTTCCACGCCCATTCGAGCGAAAGCGTCTTTCCGCGCGGAATGATCGCTAGCGCGAGCGGGTAATGCGTGGGGTCGACGGAATCGATCGACTCCACCTTCAGGCTGGCGTCGCCATCGCGCGCGGCATCGACGGGATAGTTTTCAAACACCACTATGCTGTCAAACAGCGCGTCGCCGCTACGTCCGCTCCACTGCTGCACGCGCGCGAGCGGCGTGTGCTCGTAGTGGCGCAGTTCCATCAGCTCGCCTTGCAGCTTGTGCAGCCATGCGCCGAGGTCCGCGCTTGCGTCGACGTCGACCTGCACCGGCAGCGTATTGATGAACAGCCCCAACATGCGTTCGACGCCCGGCAGATGCGCCGGCCGTCCCGACAACGTAGTGCCGTATGAAACCTGTCGCCGATGTCCATAGCGCGCGAGCAGCACCGCCCACGCGCCTTGCATCAGCGTATTGAGCGTGATTTCGTGGCGACGCGCCGTTGCATGCAAACGCGCGACGAGCGCTTCGTCCAGCGCGCAGCGCCGCGCATGGGCGCCCGGTTCTGCTGCGCGCGGCTCGCCGAGACTGGCGGTGAGCGTCGCCGGATCGTCGGCGCGCGCGGCCCATGCGCGCCACCATGCTTCGGTTGCGGGATCGTCGGCCGCTTCACGAATCCACTCGACGTACCCGCGATACGGCGGCGCCTGTTCGAACGTCGCGGCAGCGCCGCTCGTCCGCAGTCGATAGTCGCGCAAGATCTCCGCGAACAACAGCGAAACGCTCCAGCCGTCGAGCAGAAGATGATGATGCGTCCACACGAGGTCTGCGCTGTGCGCGTCGCGAATGAAGAGCGCGATGCGCATGAGCGGCGCCTCATCTGGCGCGATGCCATCGGCGAGATCGCGCGCCCGCCAGTCGGCCAGGCGCGCGTCGTAATCGGGTGCGGCGGACCAGTCGTGCGTTTCGAACGGCAACGCGATGCTGCGATGGACAATCTGCATAACCGAGCCGCCGTGCTGCCACGCGAAACCCGTGCGCAAAATCGCGTGACGCGCGAGCGCGGTCTGCCACGCTGCGTGCATTGCGGCGACGTCGAGCGTGCCCGACAGTGTCGCGCGCATCTGGTTGAGATACGCGCCCTGTTGCGACTCCGCGAGCGTGTGATAAAGCAGACCGCTTTGCAACGGCGTCGCCGGATAGACGTCCTCGACGTGCTCAGGCGTGATGCCGAGCGCACGCCACAGATCGGACGACGCCGATGCACTGGTTGCAGCCGATCGTTCAACGCCAGCGAGCGACGCGGATGCCGACGCCGGCACAGGTCCGGCCGCACGCGCAAGCTGTTGCACGGTCGGCGCTTCGAACACCATGCGCGGCGTCACGTGCAAGCCCGCATCGCGCGCTTTTGCCACGATTTGCAGACTCAAGATCGAGTCGCCGCCTATCACGAAGAAGTTGTCCGTCACGCCGATATCGTCGCGCCGCAACACAGCACGCCAGACGGCAAGCAAGGCGGCCTCGGCGGGCGTCGATGCGGCGACGACCTGCTTCGCGTTCGCCACCGCCTCCGGCGCAGGCAATGCGCGGCGATCGAGCTTGCCGTTCGGCGTCAACGGAAAGCGCTCAAGCTCCACATACGACGACGGCACCATGTG
>NZ_JAVDVL010000039.1:0-2129 GCF_031456815.1 Paraburkholderia strydomiana | reverse complement strand
CGCAGCACGCCGAGCAGCGACGCAACCAGCGCAGCAGAGCGCTGCATTGCGACGCCCACGCGCGTTTCCGCCGTCGCGCCGAGACGCCGCAACTCATGCGCGATCGCGCGCGACCACACATCGAGTTGCGCATACGTCACATGCTCATCGCCATCGATTAGCGCGATCGCTTCGGGCCGCGCGCGCGCCTGCGCGGCAATCCGCGCCGTCACCGGTTCGTAGGCGAACGTGGACGGCAGACGTGGCGACGGTTGATCACCGAGTTCAGGCAGTTCGAACGATGCAATCCGTGCATCGGGAGCCGCGCTCCACTGTTCAAGCAAGCCCGTGAGATTACGCGCTAACCGTTCGATGGTGGACGCGTCGAAGACGTCAGTCGCGTACGTGAACGCCAGGTCGATCGCGCCGTCGGCAGCCTCGGCGATATTGAGCATCAGATCGAATTGCGCCTCGCCGTTGTCGACTTCCTGCACCGTCACGCGCAGTCCCTCGCCGAACGATGCAGCGAGATCATGGCGCTGTTGCTGATTGACGAGCACCTGAAAGAGCGGTGTCTGCGCCAGGTCGCGCTCCGGTTGCACCGCCTTGACGACGCTCGCAAACGGCACATCCTGGTTCGCGTAAGCGCCGAGCAGCCGCTCACGCACATCGTCGATGAGTTGCGCCGCGCGCGTTTCGCCGCGCGGCGCGGTGCGAATCACGACAGTGTTGACGAAGAAGCCGGCGACGTCCGCGGCTCCCGGCAGATCGCGGCCCGCGAGCGGCACGCCAAGGCGAATGTCGGACTGGCCCGAGTATCGGTAAAGCAGCGCATCGACTGCGGCGAGAAGCGTCATGAAGAGCGTCGCGCGACGTGCGCTTGCGAGCGCGCGCAACGCATACGCAGTGCCGGCGGGCACGCGCACGCGATGACGCGCGCCGGGCGCGCAGCGCGAGCCGGAGCGCGTTCGATCGTATGGCAGCGCAAGCGTCGCGGGAGACTCGTCGTCGTTCGTGAGCGCTGCGCGCCACCATTCGAGTTGTTGCAACTCGCGCTCGGGCGTCAGTCGAGCCGCGCGCGCCGATATCAGTTCGCGATAAGCGGCGGCCGATGTGGCGGCGATGTTCTCATCGTCGGCGATAGACGCGACAGATGTCACGGACGCAGCAGGACCCGCTGCGCAGTAGTCGCGATACAGGCGCGAGAAATCGGCGAACAGGAGACCGAGCGACCAGTCGTCGCTGACGATGTGATGCAGCACCAGATGCAGCACGTGACAGTCGTCGGCCATGCGCACGAGCGTCGCGCGCACGGGCGGCTCGGCGCTCAGGTCGAACGGCGTGCGAACGAGCGCGCCGAGACACGCGGCCAGCGCTTCCTCGCTGGTGTCGTTGGTCTCGGTGTGCGTGTTCGTGTTCGGCAAATCGAGCAGGCGGATCTCGCTGCGGCATGCGTCGTCGATGCGCTGGTATGGAACGCCTTCTATCTCGGCGAAACGCATCCGCAGTGCCGGATGCCGCTTGCCTAGCGAGACGAACGCTGCACGCAGCGCATCGACGTCGAGCTGGCCGTCGAACCGGAGCGCACCGTTCACGTGATATGCCACGCTCTGAGGATCGAGCTTCCACAGGAACCACAAGCTTTGCTGCGACGGCGAAAGCGGCATTGGCGCGGTGACGTCTGCTTGACGGGCGATGTCGGCGGCGGTGGCGGCAGCGGTGATGGAGAGCGCAGCAGCATCACCATCAGCAGCAACCGCAACGTCGGACGCCGACCTCTGCGCGTCGTCGGCTCCAGCGGATTGCGCGGCGCTCAGCAGCGTCGCGAAGTCTTCGAGACGCGGATGTTCGAACACTGCTCGCAGCCTGGGCGCGTCGCCGAATTCTTTACGCGCGGCCGACAGGACACGCACTGCCAGCAGGGAATGGCCTCCAAGGAGGAAGAAATCGTCGTGTGCGCCGACGCGCTCGACGCCGAGTACCTGTTGCCAGATCGCGGCAAGCTTTGTCTGTGTTTTGCCGTGCGGTGCGACATAAGTCGCGCGGCTCGAAGCGACCGCCTCCGGCGCAGGCAATGCGCGGCGATCGAGCTTGCCGTTCGGCGTCAACGGAAAGCGCTCAAGCTCCACATACGACGACGGCACCATGTG
>NZ_JAVDVL010000038.1:0-4853 GCF_031456815.1 Paraburkholderia strydomiana | reverse complement strand
GTTCGCACCTTCGACGAATCGACCCATCTCCGCCTCTCGCGCTAAAAGGTTGATTCAGTGTAGGTGATCGGCCGGGTTTTGACACGGCCTCGGCCGACGCCGGCCCGACGCAGTCAGGCGGGCGTGGGTCGGCCATTGATCGACCGCATCGGGCGGCGGTCGACCGAGGCTGTGTGAAAACGCATTGATCGCCTAAACTGAATCAACGCGTTCGGGTCGGGGGATTCATGAAGCGATTCGTTGAAGGCGAAGACCGCAAGCAGGTAACGTTGTTGCCAGAATGTCTGGATGATTTCGTTGCCGATGATAACCCGGTGAGGATCATCGAGGCCTTCGTCGAAGAGCTGGAACTGGAATCGATGGGTTTCGAAGGTGTCACACCGTCGACTACAGGTCGCCCCTCCTACCATCCGGCAGTGCTGCTGAAGATATACATCTACGGCTATCTCAACCGGATTCAATCGAGTCGCCGCCTGGAGCGTGAATGTCAGCGCAATGTCGAGCTGATGTGGCTCACAGGCCGACTGGTACCAGACTTCAAGACGATAGCTGACTTTCGACGGGACAACGGCACCGGCATCCGCAACGTCTGCCGCCGGTTTGTCGTTCTTTGCCGTGATCTGAAGCTCTTCTCGCAGGCACTGGTTGCTATTGACGGAAGCAAGTTCAAGGCATCGAACACTCGCGACCGTAACTTCACAACGGGCAAGATCGACAAGCGGCAGCAGCAGATTGAGGAGAGCATCCAGCGCTACCTGAGTGCATTGGAGACGGCTGACCGGACGCAGCCACCCGAGCTTGAAGCGAAGACCGCGCGGCTGCAGGAGAAGATCGGTCAATTGCGCGATCAGATGCATCGCCTCGAACAGATTAAAGAAGAACTCAAGACGCAACCGGATGGCCAGCTCTCGCTGACTGACCCTGATGCGCGCTCCATGGCGACGAGCGGCAGGGGCTCGGGCATGGTGGGCTACAACGTGCAGATGGCCGTAGAGGCAAGGCACCACCTCATCGTTGCCCACGAGGTAACAAACTCCGGCCACGACCGGTCGCAGCTCAGTCCGATGGCGCAAGCTGCTCGTGATTCCATGAGCAAGAGAAGATTGAAGGTCATCGCCGACCGGGGGTACTACAGCGGCCCACAGATAAAAGCTTGTGCAGATGCAGGCATTGCCGCCATTCTGCCGAAGAACCTGACATCAGGTGCCAAAGCCCATGGTCGCTTCGACAGAGCGGACTTCATCTACATTGCCCAGGATAACGAATACCTTTGTCCTGCTGGGCAGCGCGCGATACACCGCTTCGCCCGTGAAGAGCATGGCATGCAACTGCATCGTTACTGGAGCAGTGCCTGTCCTCGCTGTGAAATCAAATCACAATGTACTCCGAGTGACTATCGACGAATCACGCGATGGGAACATGAGCCTGTACTGGAAGCTGCGCAGAAGAGACTGGACAGGATGCCGGATGCGATGATGGTGCGCAGGCGAACCGTTGAACATGTCTTCGGAACGTTCAAGCACTGGATGGGCTATACGCACTTCCTGACGCGCAGGTTATCCAATGTCAGTACTGAGATGAGCCTGCACGTGCTGGCGTATAACCTCAAGCGCGTGATGGCGATATTGGGATTCTCGCGAACCATGAGGGCCGTGCGGCTGGTGGGTGCGTGAGGCACCTGGGCCTTCCAACATATGCCGTGAAACGGCTTGCGTTGAAGTAGCGCAGCCACCCAACATCTCTCAGTTGATCGATTGATTCCGAGGGCGCAACGCGGCTATATAGTCGTCGAATCGGATTTTTTGCACGTCAAATCTGCGTTTCGGGTTTCCACACAGCCTCGACCCGGAGCGGTCCGTCGACTTTCTCGGTAGCGGTCATTCGTTGTTGGGTTTGGGCGTTGGTATGATTTTGATTTGCTCGAGAAGAAACGAGGTTGAACAACGAATGAGACTCGACATCGAGGGCAAAGCGGCCATCACCGCGCCTACGTACACACAGATCGCTCGTGAGCTCAAGTCGCTGCGAAGCTACGGCAAGTCGTCTTATGCGTCATTGACTGACGATGCAGGAAACTACGTGCAGGTAGCCGGCGGCGGTGTAAGCTGCATGATCGAGCGCTTCGAATTCGGCGGAGAACGATGGAGAGGGTTCCACGATAAGCCTTCGCCGGTACGCCCGGACGGCACGATCCTCGTCTTCCGAGCGGGCAACATCCCGATGCGCTCCGACGAATGGTTCGTGGCCGATCAGGTCGTGGAAGTATTTCTGGCGTTCCTTGGTGGCGCACCGTACCCGCCATTTGTTCACTGGCGGTTAGCGCCAAGCTTGCGAGCCTGAGACGGAATCGAGCCGCCACCGGAATCCTGCGGCGCGCATTATCGACAATCTTGACCCTGCCGTCGACTGACCGAAACTGGCCGGTTTTGGAATGCCGCGACATTCGACGCGGCGCGCCTCTGGGCCCAAAGAGTTAGATCATCGCGTCAGGCGAGGCTCGCCCGGCGGGCCAGCTTCTCTTCCAACCGGTTCTTCACGTCCGGCCATTCCGTATCGATGATGCTGAATCGCACCGAATTGCGTTTGCGGCCGTCGGGCATGATCCGCTCATGGCGTACGATACCTTCCTGCTTTGCGCCGATGCGCAAGATTGCCGCTCGCGATTTCTCGTTTAGCTCATCGGTGGTGAACTGCACCCGGACAGTCTGCATTACTTCAAATGCATGCCTCAACATGAGGTATTTCGCCTCTGTGTTCGCCGCTGTTCTTTGAGCGGACTGGCTCAGCCAGGTATGGCCGATCTCGAGCTTCCTGTTGGCGCTGTCGATCTTCCAAAAGCGCGTGCTGCCAACGATGCGTCCGCTATCACGAGCGATGACCACGAATGGGATGACGCGGCCTTCCTCATACCCGCGCAATGCCGAAGCGATGTATTCGTCGATAGTCGACTGTCCCGGCACAACAGTAACTTTCAAGTTCCAAAGCTGGCCGTCAGCAGCGGCATCGATCAGAGCGGCCGCGTCTGCGGGTTCGAGAATACGAAGTTGAACAGTGTTGCCAGAAAAGGTCAGTCTAGCTGCGTCGTTCATAGCCATTGGAAAGGTGTTGAGTCGGCGTTGCGTTTTAAGGCGCCCCCTGCTTGCGATGCAAGCGGTCGCGCGCCGGCGAGAGCAGAAGAATAGCGATTGTCAGCGATCCTGCACCGGCCGTCGACCGCCCGCTTGCGGCCGACTAGCGCCCGACGATCAAGCATGGCGATCGCGGCCGGCGCGGCCTCTCATGCAGAGGGCGTAAGGCGGACCCGTTGCTGCCAGTCGACCCAATGCGACATCTACGTCGGCTTTCAAGGTACAGCGGTCCTTCGTCGACCCGCATGAGCAGACGGGAGTTCGGCCAAAGCGGACGTCCAGTTCGGTCTCGCGCGACCGGTCGAAAGCTGCTGGAACGCTGACATTGCGGCCTTGCTGCTTTCTATAGATCATCATCGTCGGTGTCGAGCCGTCAGCGCCGACGAACCATCACTCAACCGTTTCGGGTGTGATCTGGAAGCTGTCAGCTTGCCTGACGATCGCAGGATCGGCCATAACTGCCGTCGCTACAG
The DNA here is from genome assembly GCF_031456815.1 of Paraburkholderia strydomiana. Lineage (NCBI taxonomy): Bacteria > Pseudomonadati > Pseudomonadota > Betaproteobacteria > Burkholderiales > Burkholderiaceae > Paraburkholderia > Paraburkholderia strydomiana. The sequence continues at coordinate 1,252 of NZ_JAVDVL010000038.1, read as the reverse complement.
AGAGGAGCCGATGAAATAGTTGGCGTACCGCGATGATCCTGCCACCTCGGCGTACATTCTCCGAGCAGGGGATCCTTTCCGCGGTGGTCGGTCGATGCCGTGAACTCAAACCTCGCATAGAATGTCCGCTCGTTGCAGGAGGTACTGCCCGGCCAGACCTGCGCCGCCCGGACGTCGTCATCGTTTTCGATGTTCCTGGGAAGCATGAAGAGCCCGCGCTAGGCAACGGCGAGCACGACGGGTCCGAGCCTTTGTTCGGTGAGGTCCTCGTCCGCCTAATCCCCAGAGTGCTCGCAGCCGCGCGTCAAACAAGATGAGGTCTCTCATCCGGATTGTCGCGCCACAGCTCGCCGTGACTTGACCTTGACGTCGTGGTCGGAGAAGCAAGGTGCTGGCGCCTCATCGGTCCTCTTCGGGCACGGGAAAATGCAGCCAGAGATGGCGAAGCAGGATGTGACCTGGCGCTTCACCATTGCGTAGCATGAAGGCGCGAGCGTGCCGCGACAGCGCTACCGCGGGAACGCCCCCCTCGTCACTCACTCGCTCAATCGGTGCATACGGCGCAGCGGGGCCGGGCTCAGGGCTCCAAATTGCTGGCAGTGCGGTGCCAGGATCCGCTGCCTCGGGACCGATGACATAGGCTAACATGCCCGCGTGCGGCATGGCCCACGCATAGATGCCATCCTGAAATCGACGGACACCGTCCTTAACGTAGTCGTCCAGCGTACGACCGCGTCCGAGAATCTTGCACTCGAAGAACAAGGCGTTGTGATTGCTCGCCGGGCGCGAGGTCAGGCGAGGAAAGGTGAGATCGGGCCGCTTCTCCAGACGCTCGCCCGTGTGGTCATCGAGCTCTTGTCCTCGAATGGGGCACATGTAGGTGGCCGGACTGAAGCCAGCGACCTGCCCGCTGTTCAGCAACTCGCACAAAGCATCTTGAAGCATCGCAGTGATCTGCGGCTCCGTCCCACCGGTAAGCACTGCCTGGCAGCGCAGGTCCACCGTGATCTGCGACCATGCCCGCGCGATCGCGCGCTCAATGGTCTGTATCTGCTTGCTCGACCAAGCACTGAACGGAGGCGGAGGGCCCTGTGGCGCAGTGCCGAGATTGAGAAACATTGAACGGCTTGTTGATGTTCGTCCAAAACTGACCCACCGGGGATGCGGACAAAATCCTGGACTACTTTGGAGGTAGTCCATGTATTCATACGAAGACCGCGTTCGCGCGGTCGAGCTGTACCTGAAGCTCGGG
>NZ_JAVDVL010000037.1:0-6142 GCF_031456815.1 Paraburkholderia strydomiana | reverse complement strand
ACAAGGCCGGATATAGATCTGCAAGCCAGCCTGTCTGCCACAACACACGATAACTTGCTCAAACGGGACGCGTTCATATAGACCCATCATGACGAATCACTCCCGTCGATCGATGTCTTCCAGGATACCGAACATTCCAAACCACGGGCGACTTTTTCAACACAATCCCATTGGAAGCAGCCATTGAAATGGCTCGGGTCGAACGGCAGTAGTGGGTGGTCGATCAGAGCCGGTCGCCGTCGGGCTCAGTTGGGTGGAGTCGGGAAAGGCGGCGACGATTCCGCGTAGTGATCCCACCGCAACGTATTCGGCTCAATGTTCCACCTGCCAGCGCAGCACCGGATGTGTGGCGCCAGTCGGCATCGCCCACGCGCCATCGCTGCCGAAGTTCCAGCCAACGAAGCTCCTGGGGTCACTCATCTGCGCAGTGGTCAGTCCATTCGAAGCGGGCAGATTGCCGCCGCTTTGCGCCTGTCCGGTCGTTTCCTTGTTCCAGTAGACGTCGCTGCCGAGTCCCGAGCAGTATTCGCAGACTCCGCCAACGGTGACAAGATTGAACGCAGAGACTTTGCCGCTCGCAAAAGACTCCGTGACCGTCCCGTTCCCGTGGTGGATGAGGCCTCCAGACGAGCCGCGCGATTCGTTCGCTGCGACGATGCCGGTAGCGTAAGACTGCGTGATCGTCCCTTCGTTGTCGAACACCAGCCCGCCGCCGCCGGAGTCGGCGTAGACGGTGGCGTTGCTGCCGGAGCGCGCGATCATGCCGTAGTTCGTGCCGACGAGTCCGCCGATTGTCGCGCCCGACGCGTTGCTGGACCCCGACACGTAGCCGGAGGTGAACGTATTGACGATCAGGCCGTAGTTGCTCATGGCCAGGATGCCGTCGGGTTTATACGAGGGCGCGTAGGTACCCGACACCGCATCGACGATATTCACGTCGCGCACCACGCCGTTTGCGGCGATGTCGCTGAAGACCGCGTCGGTGTCGGGCTTAATGTGTGACACGCTGTGCCACATGCCGTCGAATTGCCCGCTGAACTGCATCTTGCTCGCGAAGCCGAGCGTCTTGAACGCGTAACCCGTGGCGTCGATGTCGTGGCCCAGCGCGTAGTTGCCGCTCATATCGCTCCCGATGTTCTGCAGATCCTGCACCGTATTGACCAGCTTGTAGTCTGTGATCTGCGTAACCAGTCCACTATAGTCGGGCGCCACCCACGCACTGTTCGCGAGCACGGTGCCGGGCGAATAACTGCCGATCATGTCGTAAAGCGCGCTGACCGTGCCGGTGCTTTGCGACCAGTCGATGGTGCCGTTGTTCGTGATGCTGCCGCCGTTGTTCACGCTCGCTGCGTCCGCGCGCAGTGTCAGCGCGCCGCTGCCCTGGTTGCTCAACGTGACGCCCGGACTCACCGTCAGGCTATGTGCCACGTTCAGCGAGAGCGATGCGCCGCCGGTCCATTGGATATTTTGGTCCGCGATGAGGTCACCGCTCTGGCCGTTGGCGCCTGTGGTCGTCATCGAAATGGATGTGCCGTCGTTGAGGCTGCGCGTGAAAGAACGCGACGCGCCGTTGTCGAACGTGTACGCGGGCAGGGTGACGTTCCACTGGCCCGCGACCACTTTCGCGAAGTCGCCCCAGAACGTGAAGAGCCCGGTGTCCATATCGACCGTGCCCCCTTTGCCGTCGGCGTTCTTCGCGGCGATGTTGCCCGCGAGAATCACCTGTCCTTTCGGACCCGCGACGAGCCACACGTGACCGTCGCGCACCGCGGTGCCGGTCGCGCGCAGCACGTCGGCGTTGCCGGCCAACGCATAGATGTTGCCGTCGACGGCCTGCAGATTCACCTGCGCCGCTTCGATCGCGCCCGTGTCGACGATCGCGCCACCGCTCGCGGTCTGCACGAACATCTGCTGGGAGCTGGACGAGTCCTGCAACAGCACCTTGTTGCCCACTGCGATCTCGGCGGTGCCGTTCGGCGCGCTGATGTTGCCGTAGTTGTCGACTTCGCTCGCGGCGATCAGCAGCACGTCGCCGTTCGTCGAGCCGATGTTGCCGAGGTTCACCACGCGTTGCGTCGACTGGCCGGAAAACATGAGCGGGGCGCCGGCCATGAACGACGCGTTGTCGGTGTCGAGTGTGGAGGCAACGAAGCGACCGCCCGTCGTGACCACGCCTTGCGGTCCGACCACTATGCCTTGCGGATTGATCAGGTAGACGCTGCCGGTTGCGTTCAGCTTGCCGAGGATCATCGAGGGCGTGCCGCCTGTCACGCGATTGAGCGTCGCGCCGTTGCCGTTGTTGATGTTGACGGTGTTGTTCTGGCCAATCGAAAAGCGGTTCCAGTCAATCACTCCGCGCGTTGAGCCCGGCTGGGTGACAGTAAGCGTATCGCCGGACGTGGCAATGGAGCCGTTGCCGCTCACATAGGCGCCGCCTTGCGGCAGGATGCCAGCCGCGACCACCGGCGCGGCGCACGATAGACCCAGAAGGAAGACGATGACGGAGGCAGCAGGTAGCCTGCGCGCACCACAAGGCGCACGCATTGACAATGTATTGGGCGACATCGCTTCCTTTTCTATAAAAGGATTGGCATGCCACTCGGCCCGGCGGTCTGTTCAGGGTGTGGCCTCAGAAGCATAGTCATAAGTGGACCACTTAACTAACAACAAACTCTCAGCATTTCGCGACGGCATACACTGCTTTTGCGCCGTCGCAAAGTGCGTCCCGGTTCGGTGAGGGTGAGCAATGTGCAGTGCATGGCAGCGTAGCCGACAGCCCGTCCTAACGTCTTGCGCTGGTCGGCCAATTCGGGACGTTCAGTCGGATGCGGCGAATGGCCGCTTCAGTGAGTATCTGAGGCAGTCAAGCGTATATTTGCGTTGCCGTGAAATTCAGTCGCCTTTCACAATCAGGATGGAAACCTTGTATGACCGAGAAAGAGATCATCGTTCCGCATGGAATGGAACAGATTGTTGAACGAGCGGGCTATGCGCTGACCGTCAAAGTGGGAACAGCTGTGTTTTGTGCTGGGCAAGTAGGCCACACACCCGAACTTGACGTTATCCGCGATCCTGAGGCGTAGCTTCTCGCGTGCTGGGAGAATCTCAAGGCACTTCTATATGCAGCGGGCTGTACATTCGACGACGTTGTCGATATGACGACATTTCACGTGGAAATGAGCGCGAGGTTGAGCATCGGGTCTTTCCCCTTGGCAAATGTGCATGGACTGCCATTGGGGTATAGGAGCTCGCACATCCAGGCCTGCTGGCGGAAATCAATTGCGTCGCGATACAGCGAAGCTGCCTAAGGCGAGACCGTCCGTTGTAGGTTCGGGTGCCGCCGTCCGCCGCCACTCATCGACCGTCCCAGTTGGGTTGAGTGGGGAAGTTATCCGTCCAAGGCGATGCGTTGCTGTGCGCTTCCGATGGACTTCCGGGTTCGGCCGAGAGGGAGGGAACATCGGTAATGATCCGCAGGCTCAACGCAATAAGCGGCATCGCTGACTAAAGCCGATGGTGCGCCTGCCCTGTGCTCTTGGACTTGTGTCAAACCGCCATCAGCGGTTAGTTCGATGCCCGAGCCATAGCTGGTATCGTCGGATGCACGCAACAAAGCCGGTTTGGCGATTTCGTCCGGGCGGACAGCAGCCTGCCCGAGACCGCATACTGTGTCCACCGTAGCGGGGGCCGTCAGGGCTTTGATCAGGGTAACCCAGGTTGAGAACACCGGAAGAAACGGCAGGCCCACTTGCCCCGGATCTTTGACGTATGGCCAGACCGGAGCGGCGGCAGTCGCGAGTACGGCGACAGCTGCGGCTATAACCTTGTGTCGGGGCGTGGATCGCTGCTGAAAAAGGCGTCATGTGCATTGGAGAAAGAGTCGCAAGTACGTCGGGCGCCACTAAGACGCCTGCCCGGGCCTAGGTTATGGCGGGGCATGCGGGATCTCATTAGCGCCGGACGCTTTTGCGTTTAGTCCCACAGCGGTGTTTGTCATCGTTGCAGCAAGCGTTGCCCAATTGAGACACGTCACGCACTCGAGAAGCCTCCCTGACATTCGAGGCGAGATTTGAATTGCACGGCTGTTCGGGCTGTTTTGGTGCCGTCGCCTCGCCTCGAATTAGCCGTGAGCCATGTGTCTTTCGCTGCCGTCGTTACCACGACTGACGAAGAGGCTTCGACCACTCGTTTGGTGTGGCCTGGATGTGAGGCGCCAACGGGGCCGGGTGCATTTACTTGTCGCGCCGGTCGTAGCAGTTTAGCCGTCACCGGTACGATGGCCGGCCTGCTGCCCGTCAGCGGGCTGCAGCGCAGCGCGCAATTGATCAAGCGTAAAGGGCTTACGCAGCGCAGACCATTCGAAGCCGTGCGCCTCGTCCAGCGGGACAGCGTTGCCCGAAGCGAAAATGACCCTGAGCCCCGGGCGGACGGCAGACGCGCGTCGCGCCAGTTCGGTGCCTGACATGTCAGGCATGACGACGTCAGTGAACAGGACATCAAAGTCATTTCCGGCAAGCGTGTTCAGCGCCTGCGCCGCGCTTGCTGCCGGTTGCGGACGCATCCCGATCAGCATCAGTAGCTCGCACGTCGCGTCAAGCGACGCGACGTCGTCATCCACGACCAGGATGCGCAAGTCGTCCGCATCCCCGCCTCCGGCTGGCGCATACGCCTCGCCAGTGCGGGCGTCGCCTGGACCGGCTTCGTCCGCTTTGGCGTCGCTGTTGCCGAGTACCTGCCGCACCTTGGAGGCGAGCTGCTGGCGGCTGTACGGCTTGCTCAGAAGTTCTACGCCCGGGTCCAGTCGCCCACCGTGCACGATCGCGTTCTGCGTGTAGCCCGACGTAAAAAGCACCTTCAGCCCCGGCAACATCTGGACGGCCCTTCGAGCCATTTCCGGACTGCGCAGCACGCCGGGCATCACCACGTCTGTGAACAGAAGGTCGATGTGCACGCCGCTCGCCGCGATGGTCAACGCCTGATCGGCGTTATTGGCCTTGAGCACCGCGTAGCCGAGGCCGGAGAGCAGTTCGACGACGGTCGACTGGACCTTCAGATCATCCTCGACGACGAGAATCGTCTCGTTGCCGTGCTTCAGTCGGCCGGGCGTGGCAGACCTGGTGTCAACCGCCACCCCGGTGGACCGCGGCAGATAGATCCTGACGGTTGTTCCCTCGCCGATCTCGCTGTACAGGCGGATGTGGCCGCCGCTCTGCTTGACGAAGCCGTAGGCCATGCTCAGACCTAGCCCCGTGCCCTGGCCTTCCGGCTTGGTGGTGAAGAACGGGTCGAATGCACGTTCCATCACTTCCGGGCTCATGCCGGCTCCGGTGTCCGTCACGGCCAGCATCACATACTGCCCAGCCGCGACGTCGGGGAATCCCAGCACATATTCGTCGTCGAGCGTGGCATTCGATAGCTCAAGAGTGAGCTTGCCGCCGTCGGGCATGGCGTCGCGCGCGTTGATCGCCAGATTCAGGATCACGTTTTCCAGGTGATGCGGATCGACGGTGGTGTTCCATAGCCCCCCGGCAACGACCGACTCGATCTCGATCGTCTCGCCCAGCGCCCGCCGGAGAAGATCGTCAAGTGCGCGAAGCTGACGCGCGGGATTGATGACAACCGGAGCCAGAGGCTGCTGGCGACCGAACGCAAGCAGCTGGGATGCGAGCTTGGCGCCGCGATCGACCGCGTCGATTGCGTTGCCGAGCCGCTCGGCGCTCCAGTCGTCGCGACCATGCCGGCTTTCAAGCAGTTCCAGGTTGCCTCGCAGTACCTGAAGGACATTGTTGAAGTCGTGCGCCACCCCGCCCGTCAGTTTCCCGAGCGCTTCCATCTTCTGCGCCTGGAACAATGCGCTCTGCGTTTGCTCAAGAAGCTCGCCTGCGCGCCGTCGCTCAGTGATGTCCCGCGTGATTTTTGCGAATCCGACGAGCTCGCCGTCCTCGTAGATGGCGTCGATGATCACGTGCGCGAAGAAACGGCTGCCGTCGCGCCGCACCCGCCAGCCCTCGGCCTCGAAACGGCCCTCCCGCCTCGCTGTCTCGAGCCCCCTGAAAGGGACACCAGCGCCCACGTCCTCGAGGGTGTAAAAGCGCGAAAAGTGCGAGCCGATGATCTCGCCCTCGGTATATCCCTTGATTCG
>NZ_JAVDVL010000036.1:0-7165 GCF_031456815.1 Paraburkholderia strydomiana | reverse complement strand
CAGTGCGAGGGCGTGCGCGAAGCCGCGGTGATCGTGGTGGGCGAGGCGCAGAAGCAGCGGCTCGCGGCGTATGTGGCGGGGCAGTCCGATGCAGCGTCCCTGCAGCCGCTCGACCCGCAGCGTCTGCAGCGCGAACTGGAGCAGAAGCTGCCGGGCTACATGGTGCCGTCATCGATAACAGTGCTCGCGCGGCTGCCGTGGATGCCCAACGGCAAGCTCGACCGGGCGTCGCTGCCCACGCCGCAGGCGGGGGCGATCGAACGGGTGGCGCCGTCGAACGAGGTCGAAGCGGCACTGCTGTCGATCTGGGCGGCCGTGCTCGGGCGCGATGACCTCGGTGTGACGGACAACTTCTTTGAAGCGGGCGGCGACTCGATCCAGAGCCTGCAGATCATCGCGCGGGCACGCGAGGCCGGCTGGCGGCTGACGCCGCGGCAGGTGTTCGAGCATCCGACCGTGGCGGGCCTCGCGCAACGCGCACAGCGGCTGGACGCGGGCGCAGTACAGGAGTTCGACGACGGCGCCGCGCTGCCATTGACGCCGATCCAGCGGCTCTTCTTCGAGCGCTATCCGCAAGGGGAATCGCACTGGAACCAGGCGGTGTTGCTGAAGGTGAAAGGGCGGCTCGTGCCGGTGGCGCTGGAGCGCGCGGTGGCGGCGCTGGAGGCACGGCACGACGCGTTGCGGCTGCGGTTCGTGAAGGAGGCAGGGGAGTGGAAGCAGGTGGCGGTGAAGCAAGCAGGGGCGTCAGAGATGTCCGCGCGAATGTCTGAAGCCTCTCAAGCATCGCAGACCTCAACAGCACCAGACGCTCCAGGGGGAGCGCAAGCATCGCAGACCTCACAACCATCACACTCAGCTAGCACAGCGGTAGTCCATCACGACCACCTCGCCTCGCTTGCCCGGCTGACAGCGGCCTGCGACCGCATCCAGTCGAGTCTGAACATCGAACACGGCCCGGTCTGGCGCATAGGCCACTTCGAGACGCCCGACGAAACGCGCGTACTGATCGCGATCCATCACCTGGCGGTGGACGGCGTCTCCTGGCGCGTGCTCCTCGAAGAACTGCAAACCGCCTACGAACAGGCCGAACGCGACGAACCCGTCGCACTGCCGGCGACGTCGATGCCATGGCGCGCCTGGGTGCGCGCGCTCGAACAATATTCGCACTCCGATGCAGTTCAGTCGGAAGCCAGTTGGTGGCAGAACGCGCTGAGTGTCCTCGATGAGGCTTCGGAACTTCCGTTGCGTGCACCCGCAGGCACGCGCGTCGCCGGAAGCGAAACAATCGACTGGACACTCGACGCTAGCCGCACGCGCGATCTGCTGCAAAACGCGTCGCGCGCCTATCGCACGCGCGTCGACGAATTGCTGCTCGCCGCGCTTGCGCAGGCGCTGGGCGCGTGGAGCGGCGCGGCTGAAATTGCCGTCGAACTGGAAGGCCATGGCCGCGAAGACGTGATCGACGGTGCCGACCTGAGCCGCACCGTCGGCTGGTTCACAACGCGCTTCCCGGTCGCGCTTCCAGGAGCCCCGGCAGCACCTGGCGATGCCCTCGTTGCGGTCAAGGAGCGAGTGCGTGCCGTGCCTCACAAAGGGATGCACTGGGGGCTGCTCGACGCGAGCCGCGCGCGGCCGCGTCCGGCGATCAGCTTCAACTATCTCGGGCGCTTCGACCAGTCGTTCGACGCGGCATCGCGCTTCACCTTCAGCTCCGATGATGCAGGCAGCAGCCACGGACCCGGCGCGCGCGTCGATTACGCGCTCGACCTCAACGGCATCGTCACCGGCGACACGCTGCTGCTACGCTGGCGCTTCGATCCGGCGCGCATCGCGCGTGAAAGCGTCGAGCGCATTGTCGCGGCCTTCGATCAACACGTCGACGCACTGATCGCGCACTGCGTCGCCGCACCACCGGGCGCGACAGCGTCGGATTTCCCGTTGTCGGGCCTCGACCAGGTGCAGTTGCGCGCGCTGCGCCTGCCGCTTGGCGGCGTCGCCGATATCTATCCGGCTACACCATTGCAGCAGGGCTTGCTCTATCACAGCGAGTTACAGCAGGGCGAGGGCGTGTATGTGAACCAGTTGCTGCTGACGCTCGGCGGCCGCCTCGACGCCGCCGCCTTGCGCGCCGCCTGGCAGGCCGCCATCGCGCGGCACGACATGTTGCGCACGCGCTTCGAGTGGCGTCATGGCGAAGCGGCGTTGCAGATCGTGCAGCGCGAAGCCGTGCTGCCGTTTGCGGTGCACGACTGGTGCGATGCACACGACTACGACGCGCGCCTCGCCACGTGGCGCGCGGCGGACATCGCTGCGGGAATCGATGCGTCGCGCGCGCCGCTGATGCGTGTCAACGTGTTCCGGCGTCCGGATGGCCGCTTCGACCTCGTGCGCACGCATCACCATGTACTGACCGACGGCTGGAGCGGCGCACGTCTGCTGGCCGAAGTATTCGACGACTACGAGCGTGCGTTGGGCGTTTCCCCGACTGACGGCGCGCGCGCTGCCGCAGGCATGCCGCCATCGTACCGGCGCTATGTCGAGTGGCTCGCTGTGCAACCCGATCCACGGGATTGGTGGAGCGAGCGGCTCCCTGCCACCGACGATACCGGCACGCTCACAGCCAGCCTTGTCGCGCCGCTCGGCATAGATTCGAGCGAGGCGGCGAGCGTGCCACGCAAGCTCACGCTCGAACTGGACGCGCCGCTCGATGCGCGAGTGCGCCGCGCCGCGCAGCGGCATCGCGTGACGCTCAACACGTTGATGCAGGGCGCGTGGGCCGTGCTGCTCGCGCGCGCGAGCGGCAAGCGGACGGTGGCCTTTGGTGTCACGGTGTCGGGGCGGCCCGCATCTCTCGCTGGATCAGATCAAATGTTCGGACTGTTTATCAATAGCCTTCCCGTGTTTGCAGCGGTGCCCGGCGAGGTGACGATACCGGCATGGCTCGACGAATTGCAGACCTGCAACATGCAAATGCGTGAGGTCGAGCATACGCCGCTATCGTCGCTGCAGCAGTGGGCAGGTCGCAGCGGCGACGCGTTGTTCGACAGCCTGATCGTGTTCGAGAACTATCCGGTTGCGGCTCGCGCGGCGTCCACGGCAACCGACGCGCTGCGTGTGGTGCGCGTGGATTCGTTCGAACGCACACACTATCCGCTGACGTTGACGATCCTGCCGGCGACACGCATCGAACTGCAATGGCAGTGGGACAACCGGCGGCTCACGCGTACTCAGGTCGAGCAGTTGCAGCGGCAATATCTCGGGCTCCTCGATCAACTCGCTGACGACGGTGAGCACGCGCCGCGCTTCGTCGGCGAACTTGCGGTGCGGCGAGGTGCGCCGCACGCCGAGCCGTTGCCAGAAGCCGCGCCGCTCGCGTGGCACGAACGCTTTGCGGCTGAGGCGTCGCGCGTGCCGCATCGCATCGCCATCCGGCAAAACGGCGAAGCGTTCGACTACGCGACGCTCGCCCGTTGGTCCGCGACGATCGACGCGCGTTTGCGTGCGAGCGGCGTCGCGCGGGAGGAGTGCGTAGCCGTCTGCATGCGCCGCTCGCCGGCGCTGATTGCCAGCATGCTCGGCGTGTGGCGCAGCGGCGCGGCTTATGTGCCGCTCGACCCGTCGTTCCCGGCGGAGCGCCTCGCCGCCATGCTGGACGACGCAGGCATAACGCGGGTCATCGCAGACGAAGAAGGGCGCGCGCGGCTCGGCAGCGCGCTCGACGGTCGTGTCGTGGTGAATGGTGGGATTGGCGCAGAGGTCGGAGCTCCGGGTGTCCCTAACGCCGTGGTCGGCAAGGCGGCAACAGTGCCGCCACCCGTATTGCCATGCACCGGTTCGGAACTCGCCTACGTGATCTACACGTCAGGTTCGACAGGGCGACCCAAGGGCGTTGCGGTTTCTCACGGCGCGCTGGCGAGGCTGCTCGAGAGTGTCGATATCACCATGGGCATCGATAAGGACGACGTACTATTGTCAGTCACTACACCGTCGTTCGACATCTCGCTGCTGGAATTCTGCCTGCCGCTCATGAAAGGCGCTTGCGTCGAAATGGCCGACGCCGCCACGGTCGCGGACGGCGCTGCGCTCGCGCGTCTTATCGATGAAAGCGGCGCGAGCATCATGCAGGCAACACCTAGCGGCTGGCGTCTTCTGATCGAATCGGGTTGGCGCGGGGCGTCGCGTGGACGACTCACCGGCATCGCCGGCGGCGAGCCGTTGCCCGCAGACCTGACGGTTCAACTCGCGCAACGCGGCGTCGATTTGTGGAACCTCTATGGCCCGACCGAAACGACGATCTGGTCGACTTGCGCCCGGGTGTCTCAAGGCGGAGCGGTCACCATTGGTCGCGCGCTGCATGCGAACGCGCTGCGCATCGTCGACGCGAGCGGCCAGTTGACGCCGCAAGGCGGCGTCGGGGAACTGTGCATCGGCGGCGACAATCTTGCGCGCGGTTATCTGGGTCGCGCCGGACTCACCGCCGAGCGCTTCGTGCCTGATCCGTACGGGCCGCCGGGTGCGCGGATGTACCGCACAGGCGACCTGTGTCGCGAGCGGCCCGACGGCGAAGTCGAATGCCTTGGCCGGATCGACCAGCAGGTCAAGCTGCGCGGTTATCGAATCGAACTGGGCGAAATCGAGGCGGCGCTGCGCGACTTCAACGGCGTGCTCGACGCCGCAGTCGCGCTCGTGTCGGGCGCAGGTGACGCCGAAGCGCGGCTCGTCGGGTATGTGGTGGGCCAATCACCCGCGGTACCGGCAGGCTGGCGCCAGACGCTTGCCACACGTCTGCCGGGCTACATGGTTCCCGCGGCGCTCTACGAGATCGACGCGCTGCCTCGCACCGCGAACGGCAAGCTCGATCGCAACGCGCTCGCGCGGTTCGAGGTGTCGCCGCAAAGCGAGGCGCAGTGGGCGGAGCCATCGGGCGAAATCGAAGTGCTGACGGCGCGGCTGTTTGGCGATGTGCTGGGGCTCGCGCGTGTCGGCGCCGACGACGATTTCTTCGCGCTCGGTGGCCACTCGCTCGCGGCGGTGCGATTGATTGCCCGACTGTCGGAAGAGCTCGGACGAAAGGTTGCGCTCGCGGCGCTGTTCAACAGTCCTACACCGAGGCTGTTGGCTCGACTGCTTACGGACGTTGTGGATGGAAACACGCAGGTCGACGTGTCGTCGGGAAAGACCGCGAGCGATGAGTTGCAGGCGCTCGATGGACTGTTCGATGCGCTGGATTGAGAAGCGAACACCATGCGCGGGCGCGACGCGCCCGCTTACCTATTCAGACTGACCAGACTGACGTCATGCAGACCACGACCCGCAACGAACCGGCCGCAGCGCCGGATTCCTCCACAGTCATCGGCGACGCGCCGAGCCACGCGCTCGCGATTGCGCGCAAGTACGCGGCATTGTCGCCGGAGCGTCGGCGCCGTTTTCGCGAGAAGGCGAGCGAGCAGGGCATCGATCCCGCGCGTCTGCCGATCGTGCCGTTGTCGCGCGAGGCTGGCAACGCGAACGATGCGGACGGCGTTCCTTCTTCACCCGGCTCCGCGCTTTACCCCCTTGCGCCCGCGCAGGAGCGCCTGTGGTTCTTGTGGAAACTCGATCCGCAGAACCCGGCGTACAACCTGTCGCGTGCGCTGCGGTTGACGGGACGTCTCAATGTGCCAGCACTGCGCCGTGCATTCGATGCGCTCGTCGCACGCCATGGCGCACTGCGTACGCGCTTCGTGGAGACGCGCGGCGTGGTCGCGCAGCACATCGGCGACGGCGCCCACTACCTATGGCATGAGCACGCGCTCGAAGACGCCGCGCAACTGCGCGACACGCTGCGTGCCGCCGCGCGCGAACCGTTCGACCTGGTGAAGGGGCCGCTGCTGCGTGTCGATCTCATCGCGATCGGGGCAGAGCGTCACACGCTCTCGATCGTCGTGCATCACATCGTGTCCGACGGCTGGTCGCAGTCATTGCTCGTTCGCGAACTCGCGGCGTTGTATCGCGCGGCGCTCGCGGGCGAGGATGCGCCGCTGGCTCGCGCGCTGCCGCCCGTCGAAATTCATTTCGGCGACGTCGCTGCATGGCAGCGTGAATGGCAGGACGGCGCGCTCGTTGACGATCTAGCGTATTGGACGCAGCGCCTCGGCACCGATCGCCCCGCGCTCGAACTACCATTGGATCGGCCGCGCGCTGCGGTGCGCGGCATCGAGGGCGGACGGGCGCGGCGCGACGTCGGGCCGCCGCTCGCCGGGCGCTTGCGCGAAGTCGCGCGCGCGCAGCGCACGACGCTTTTCACTTTACTGCTTGGCGCGTATGCCGCCTTGCTGTATCGCTATGACGGGCAGTCGGGCGTACGGATCGGCGTGCCGTCGGCGGGACGGCAGCGCAGCGAGACGGAAGGGCTGATCGGCTTTTTCGTCAACACGCTCGTGATCGACGTCGACGTGGACGGCCGCATGCCGTTCGGCACGCTGCTCGCTGGATTGCATGAGCGTGTGCTCGAAGCGCATGCGCACCAGGCGGCGCCGTTCGGCAGCATCCTCGACGCATTGCGGATCGAACGCGATCTCGGGCGCTCGCCGCTGTTTCAGGTGATGTTCAACCTCGAGCAGGCGACGAGTAGCGCGTCCGTTGCGATGCCAGGACTTGTCGTGGAGCCGGAGGCAGGCGGCACGGACACGGCGCGTTTCGATCTTGTGCTGAACGTGGTGGACGACGGGCACGGCCTGCGCCTGATGTTCAACTATGCGGCGGATGTGTTCGATGCAAGCACCGTCGAGCGAGTTGCATTGCAGTACGAAGCGATTTTGGATCAGATGGCCGAGGACGTCGCGCGGCGCGTTGGATCGTTGACGCTGCCCGGGCGATACGAAGCAGCGCCGTTGCAGCGTTATGCGTTCGAGTCGCTCGGGATGGCGCTCGCGGCGCAGGCGAAGCGCTCGCCGCATGCGATCGCGCTGCGCTGCGAGGATGAATCGCTCACCTATGCGGAACTGGACGCGTGGTCGGCGGCGCTGGCTGCGAAGCTCGTCGCGCGAGGCGTTGGCGCCGAGCGTCGCGTGGGGTTGTGCGTGGCGCGCGGCCCGGCGCTGGTTGCGGCGCTGCTTGGGATCATCCGCTCGGGTGGGGCGTTCGTGCCGCTCGATCCTGAGTATCCGCCCGCACGCCTTGC
>NZ_JAVDVL010000035.1:0-9813 GCF_031456815.1 Paraburkholderia strydomiana | reverse complement strand
CGTGGATTTTCCTCCCGAACACATTCGCGCTGTTGGCCTGTAACCAGCCACATCTCCTGATCCTGTTTTCTGGGTGGGACGCGTTCATTTCATTCAACTGGGCAGTGGACAGGACAAACTCTTCTACTCGTTCAACCTTGATAGTCACGTCCCTCGCGAACACCTGTTGAGAGGCATTGATCACTTCCTCGACCTTCGCGATCTGCGCCAGCATCTCGCGCCGTTCTACGGTCCAATGGGACGGCCGTCGATTGATCCGGAGCTTATGATCCGCATGTTGATTGTGAGCTACTGCTTCGGCATCCGCTCCGAACGCAGGTTATGCGAGGAGGTCCATTTGAACCTTGCATATCGGTGGTTCTGTCGACTGGGTCTGGAGGACGTCGTACCCGAACACTCGACCTTCTCCAAGAACCGCCACGGTCGCTTCCGCGATAGCGATGTGTTACGCCATGTGTTCGAGTCGGTGCTGGGTCGCTGCATGTCCGAGGGGCTCGTAAAGGGTGAAGGTTTCGCGATTGACGCAAGCATCATCAGGGCCGATGCAAGCCCTGCACGCGGTGTCCCAGGTACTGCGTCCATCAACTGGGGTTGCGTCAAGGACCAAAGCCGCGCAGTACGGGAATATCTAAAGTTATTAGAGGAAGCGAATCCGGCCGGCGCAGACGCGGTCGAGCAGGCAGAGACATCGGCACCTCCAAAGAGAATATCTCTGACCGATCCCGCTGCGAGCTGGACAGCCGCCAAGGGTAGTCCGGCGTTCTTCGCCTACTCGACCAATTATCTGATTGACCTGCAGGCAGGGATCATCGTTGACGTCGAGGCGACGCCCGCGAACCGCTCGCACGAAGTGGAGTCAACCAGGACGATGATTGACCGCGTTGAGCGGCGGCACGATCTCAAGCCCCGACGTCTTGCAGGCGACACCGCGTATGGCTCGGCAGCGATGCTTGCCTGGATGATCGACGAGAAGGAAATTGCACCACATGTTCCGGTCTGGGACAAAACGACGCGCAAGGACAACACATTGTCCAGCAGCGAGTTCCAATGGGATGAACTGGCCAATGAATATCGCTGTCCCACCGGTCACACACTACGCAGTGATCGGCGCAACTTCAGAAACCCGCGCTCGCGCGTCACGAAGGCTGGCACGATCATCTATCGGGCAAGCCAGTTCGACTGCGAAAGCTGTTCGATGAAGGATCGCTGCTGTCCGAATACACCATTCCGCAAGATCGCCCGCAGCATCCATGAAGCCGCGCGTGACGAAACGAGGCATATTGCGAAACCGCCTGAATACAAGCGATCTTGCCGTGATCGAAAGAAGGTGGAAATGCTCTTTGCCCATCTCAAGCGCATTCTGAAGTTGGACCGTCTGCGCCTGCGGGGTCCAAGCGGCGCTCATGATGAATTCCTGATGGCGGCGACTGCGCAAAACCTGCGAAGAATGGCCAAGCGTTTCATGTCAGGAAGCAAGCAGATGAACCAGGCAGTGGCATGACGAGAAACGAGGATCGTTGCCTCGCACAGGTTCGCCGCTTCGCCGATCGCCACGACTCGAAAACATGCCGCCAACTTCGGCGTCTCCGACAAAAACAAGACTTTTTCAACACAATCAATGGTCGAACGGTCGCTCGCGAGAACCACCGGCAGGCATCCGGAGAGCCGCCGCTCCGCAGATCGCTTGGGTTTCTCCGAGGCGCGACGCTCAGCGGCCTCACTCATTGCCGCCAAGGCGCCGAGGATCGACTAAGGTATCCAGTCGCTTCATCACAACGCAGGCGTGCCTGGCCGCCGCGGCGCCTCTCGAAGCTCGGGGAGCATCCGAGAGGCGCGTCTCGAGAGGCTGACTTTCAACTGTGAGCGGTCGGCGCGAGTTGCGCGTTGTCGACGGGCTCGCTCGACGAGCGGATCACGCGCATTACGATCCACGCCAAAAGATAGGCCGAGCCGCAGACGACGAACAGCACGTTGTAGCCCGCATTGATGTGTCCGAGCATCCTGAAATGATCGAGCACTGCGCCAACGACCAGCGGGAACAGCGTCGCGCCCAACGCACCGGCCAAGCCACCAATTCCCACAACGGAACCGACTGCTGCCTTCGGAAACATGTCAGATGCGGTCGTGAAGAGGTTTGCCGACCATGCCTGGTGCGACGCTGCTGCCAAACTCAACAGACCAACCATCGCCCACATGTTGTCGATGAACGGCGAGAGTGCGATCGGCATCACCAGGAACGCAAAAATCAGCATGGTGGTTTGTCGCGCCTTCGTCACGGACCAACCGCGCTGAATCAGCATGGACGAGATGAAACCGCCGCCAATGCTACCGATCGAAGTCGCGACATACACGATCACCAGCGGAAGGCCGAGGTTCTTCAGGTCGAGGTGGAAACGCGAGTTGAAATACGACGGTAGCCAGAAGAGCATGAACCACCAGATGGGGTCGGTCAGCAGCTTACCGGCGAAGAAGGCCCACGTCGGACGCAGCTTGAGCAACGTGAACCAACTGACCTTTTGAGTCGCCGCAACAGGAGCCGAATCCTCGCTAATGAAGGTGCGTTCGGCCTCATTGATCTTCGCGTGCTTTGCCGGCACCTGATACATGAAGTACCAGAAGGCCAGCCAGACAAAGCCCGTCATTCCAGTGATAAAGAATGCAGCCTGCCAGCCATACGTTGCGGCTAGCCATGGCACGGTGGCCGGTGCTGCCACCGCACCAATACTGGTGCCGGAAGTCAGGATACCCACCGCAAGCGCTTGCTCTTTGCGCGGGAACCACTCCGACACACTCTTCACCGCGCAGGGGAAGCTGCCAGATTCTGAGACGCCAAGCACGGCACGCATGACGCCAAAGCCCATTGTGCTGCGCACGAGCGCATGACCGCACGCAGCGATGCTCCACACCAGAACGCACATGCCGTAACCGATCTTGACGCCAAACTTATCGACCATCTTGCCAGACAGCACCATGCCGATCGCATAGCAAGCCGTGAACACCATGACGATGTAGCTGTATTGCGTTTCGGTCCAGTTGAATGTGACGGCAAGCTCGGGCTTGAGCAGACCCAGCACCTGACGGTCCAGGTAATTAATCGTAGTTGCGAAGAAAAGCAGCGCGCAGATGCGCCACCGAATAGCTGTACGGTCCATGAGCGACTCCTGTCTCCTGAGGTGCTTGATCCGCTAATGCGGCTTGCTTGACTGGTGGTGGATTTGAGACTTAACGGAAAGATGCATGGCGTTTTTCGCGGAATGCCGCCACGCCTTCGATTGCATCGGGCGCCGCCTTGCATACCGATGCGGCGAGTTCGTGAGCGTATTCGTGCTGCCCCGTCTCCATCATGCGAACGAGCCGTTTGCCGACCGACAGAGACGTCCTTGATCGTTTGATGAGCGTCTCGCAGACGGCATCGACGCGGCTGCTTAGCTGATCAGCTTCGACGGCTTCGTTGATCACGCCCCATGCGGCAGCGGTATCGGCGGAGATGGATTCACCGAGAAGGATCAACTCGCGCGTGCGGGTTGCGCCGACAAGCTCGGAAAGCCGCGAGCAGCCCATCCATCCGGGGATGGCGCCCACTGACGCTTCGGGAAAACCAACCTTGGCCTGTGTGTTTGCGTAGCGCAGGTCGCAAGTCAGTGCAAGTTCAAAACCGCCACCGAGCGCGCTGGCAGAAAGGACGGCGACCGTCGGTTTGTCGAGTTCCGCGATTCGACGGAACACACGGTTGCCTTCCCGAATGAAACGGGTGCCCATCCTCTGCGGATCAGTGTCGCCCCACTCGTTGATATCTGCCCCGCTGCAAAAGAACCGCGGACTGGCGGTTTCAATCTTCAGCACGCGTATTTCATCGTTGCGCTCGACGTCTATCACGGCGCGGTCGATGTCATCCAGCATTTGCAAGGTCAGGGCGTTATGGCGCGAAACGCGGTTCAGCGTAATAGTGGCGATGCTACCTCTAGCTTCATAGAGAATGTCCGTGTCAGACATGCAGAACCTCTTCTTCCTGAGAATCGAATGTGAGCGGCGGTTGATCGGCGTTAGTGAACGGGCGCGTTCTCGAGCAGGCGCTCATCGATAAGCGGCGTGAATTCCATGCGCGAAAGCACGTCGCGGTGCATGTCGAGGCCCTTGGCCACTTCGACGAGGCGCACGCCGAGCGCATCAAGCCGGAACACCGCACGCTCGGTGATGTAGAGAACTTCCTTGCCGTCCAGACGCGCCTGCACGCCACTGAACGTCACGTGTCGCACTTTTTTCACGGCCTTCGGTACCGATCCCGGCGAGAGAATTTCGAGCGCCTCACCTTTACACTCCACGCGCAAACCCTTGGCCTCGAACGCGCCACAGAAAACGAGCTTTTTCGCGCCCTGAGCGATGTCCATGAATCCGCCAGGACCGACGACCGTCGAACCGAGCTTCGAAACGTTCACATTGCCCTCTTCGTCAAACTCGCCCATTCCGAGGAAAGTCACGTCGATACCACCGCCGCTATACCAATCGAACTGATCGACGCTCGGCATGATGGCGTCGGCGTTACGCGCCGTACCAAACATCGGGCCATCAAGCATTGCGCCGCGGTGGACACCCTGCTCAACGGAGCCCCAGTACTCGTCTCCGCGACCTTGAGACGCCAGAACCGCCGGGATTGCGCCCGGGAAACCGAAGCCAAAATTCACGGACTGATCGGAGCCCAGCTCCTGCGCAGCACGCTTGGCCACGATGAGGCGCAGGCCCTCGGGCATCTCAATCTCAGGCGTCTCGCCAAGCTTTTCGCCGCTCAACGTTGCGTCGTATTCGCTGATCTGGCACTGACGTTGAGCCGGGGTTTCGACGGTGAAGTCGACCATGACGCCGGGCACCCGGACCAGACGGGCGGGCACGTGGGAGCGCGGTCGCGATTTGACCTGCGCGATGACTTTGCCGCCGCTGTTGTGCGCGGCCAGGACGACAGCGTAAATATCCAGGTCTGCCGGTTCGTGACGCGTCGAAAGATTGCCCCTGTCATCAGCGCTCGACGCCATGACTATCGAGAAGTCGATCTTGACGGGCTTGTAGCGGAGATATTCCTTACCGTCGATCTCGATCAGTTCCACCAGATCTTCGGTCGTCGCCGCATTCAGTTTGCCGCCTTCCAGACGCGGGTCCACGAAGGTTCTCAGACCAACACGCGTGATCACGCCCGGCCGACCCGCGCCGATCTCCCGAAACAGAGTCGCAATCACGCCACCGGGAAAACTGTAGCCTTCGATCTCGCCGTCATGAGCCAGCTTCTGCATCGCTGAGGACCACACCCAGTGGCCGCCGATCACGCGTTTAACCAAGCCAGCGTGGGCTAGTCGTCCGAGGCCACTGCCTTGACCGTCACCGACGCCGAGGGCGTGAACTACCGTCAGATTTCGCGGATGACCGGTTTCAAGAAATCGCGCTTCAATCGCCGCAAGGATGGCGTCCGGCTCAAGCAGACCGCCGCCTGAGCCGGTGATCGCGATGGTTGCGCCGTCAAAGATCGAAGCCGCAACTGCCTTTGCATTGGTCCACTTGTTCAACTCGCCTCCTGTGCCAATCTGTCAAATGTCTAGTACCGAACTGTATCGTTACTTGTGACGCATGGTAGAACGGGGGAAAGCGACGTTCAAGGGAGAAAGACCCGAAATCGGGTTTACGATAAGGAGGGCGTGGAAAGCCGCCCGCTCATCGTGATTGCAATATGCAGGCGTTGTCAGTTACCGTTTAACTTTGGATTTGACCCATAGAAATGCAGACCACAGTCGAACCGAGCGAAGAGGCGCGCGTCGCCGAAAAGCCCGCGCGTCCCAAGCGGCTGCGCGATCCGATTCAGACGCAGGCCAAGATCCTCGCGGCGGCCAAGGCAGAGTTCGCTAAGGTGGGCTTGGGCGGCGCCCGCATCGAGACGATCGCCGAGAAAGCCGGCGTCAATAAGCGGATGATCTATGAATACTTCAAGGGAAAGGAAGAACTCTTCCAGACAGTCCTCGAAGAGATGTGGACTGATATTCGGACCGAGGAAAGGGAGCTTGGCCTGGACCATCTTCCGCCGGTTGAGGCAATCCGGGCGTACGTGACCTTTACCTGGAACTACTATCTGAAGAACCCCGAGTTCATGTCCCTGGTGAACAGCGAAAATCTGCACCGGGCTCGGCATATCAAGAAATCCAGACGGTTCGGCGAATTGCATCGAGGCTTCGTCAACATGCTGCAGCAGATTCTTGATCGCGGCGTCGCGTCCGGCGAGTTTAAAGCCGGCATCGATGCAAGCCAGTTGCACCTGACCATCGCCGCACTGGGCTACTACTACCTGACGAACCGCTTCACCGGCGAGGTCATCTTCGGCTTCGACTTCGTCTCCAAGGACGCCCTCCAGAAACGCCTCGACTTCAACCTCGAGACGATTTTCAGCCTTTTGCGCCCGCGTTAATCGCGGCGACTGCCTCCTCGCTTTCCCCCTCGCCTCCCCCTTCGGCTTCAACGCGCACAGGGGTTTTCCTGATTTGTTAGGGAAAACCCTTTTTTGACAGGGCCCTTCTGAGAGTATTAAATAACGAACCATATCGTTACTTATGAATTTCTCTGCACTTCATAAGAGGACATGTCAAACAACGCCATGCAGGAGATGAACATGGAGCAACGCCAGGTCGCACTGGTTACGGGCGCTCGCCGCGGCATCGGTCGCGCAATCGCGCTCGAGCTTGCCAACGCGGGATTCGACGTCGCTATCACCGACGTCGAAACATCAGAGGAGTTGGTCGTCACGCGTGCCGACATCAAACGCATCGGTGTGAAGTGCGTGGCGTTGACATCGAATCTCGCCGACATTGCGCACCACGACGCGCTGTTTGAGGCAGTCGAAGAGGCGCTCGCTCCGGTCACCTGTCTGGTCAATAACGCTGGCGTGTCCGTCATGTCACGCGGGGATCTTCTGGACGTCACACCCAAAAGCTATGACCGCTGCTTGAACGTCAACACGCGAGGCACGTTCTTCCTGATGCAAGCGTTTGGACGGCGTGTCGCTCAAGCGCCGCATTCGGCCGTCAATCGCTCGATCATCACGATCTCCTCATCGAACGCCGTCGCGGCGTCGCCTCAGCGCAGTGAGTACTGCGTCTCGAAGGCGGGTCTGTCGATGGCCACCACTTTGTTCAGTTTGCGGCTCGCTGAATTAGGAGTCAGCGTATTCGAAGTGCAGCCGGGCCTGATCGAAACTGAAATGACTGCGCCGTCGAAGGCGCGCTACGACGCGCTCATGGAGAACGGGTTGACCGCCATCAAACGATGGGGAACACCCAATGAAGTTGCACTCACCGTCCGTACGCTGGCAACGGGTGGCCTACCGTTCAGCGTTGGTCAAGCGATCCGCGTCGATGGCGGTCTTCTTGTTTCTAAATACTGATTTCGAGATTCAAGCCATGCAAATCAAGCTCCCTACCTCGGACGGCGCACTCGTTGACTACCGTCTGACCGGAACCCCGCTGCAAGTCGTCAAGCCTGCGGCACTGTTTAACCGCATCGCCTATTCGGCGGCGCACGTGGTCGCCGATCCGCTGCGTAGCGGCGAACTCGGCCAGCCATGCGCGATCGACTGGGACCGTACCATCGAATATCGCCGTTATCTCCTTGAGCAAGGCTTGGGGATCGCGGAGGCGATGGATACCGCGCAACGCGGCATGGGCCTGTCGTGGGACTCGGCGAAAGAGCTGATCGTCCGCACGTTGAATGAAACACGCGACATTCCTGGCGCGCTGATCGCTTCGGGTTGCGGCACGGATCACTTGCCGGTCAATGACGCGCGCTCGTGCGACGATGTTATCAAAGCCTACCTGACGCAAATCGAGACCGTTCAACGCGCGGGCGGTCAGATCATTCTGATGGCGAGCCGCGCCCTCGCGCGCGTGGCCAGGGATGCGAATGACTACATTCGTGTCTATCGGGAAGTCCTGTCGGCGTGCGATAAGCCGGTCATTCTCCACTGGCTCGGCGAGGCGTTCGATCCCGAGCTGGCCGGTTACTGGGGCCACGCCGACTTCGAAAACGCGGCTAAGGCCTGCCTCGAAGTCATCGCCGCGAACGAGGTTAAGGTCGGCGGCATCAAGATTTCGCTGCTGGATGATGCGAAGGAAATTGACTTCCGCCGTCGCCTTCCTCAGTCGGTGAAGATGTATACCGGCGACGACTTCAACTATCCGGTTCTCATTGCTGGCGACGAGTTCGGCTACTCGCACGCGCTGCTCGGCATTTTCGATGCAATCGCGCCTGCAGCGTCTCAGGCGCTCGCCGCGCTAGCCGCAAACGATCTGGCTCGCTACGACGAGTTGCTGGCGCCAACGGTACCGCTGTCGCGTCATGTCTTTCGCGCCCCGACACAGTATTACAAGACCGGGGTCGTGTTCCTCGCCTACCTGAACGGTTTCCAGCCGCACTTCTTCATGTTGGGCGGACATCACGGCATGAGGCCGCCTGCGTATTTGGCCGAAGTCTTCCGGCTCGCCGATCAGGCGAACCTGCTCAAAGATCCAGAGTTGGCCATCAACCGTATGCGAGCGGTCATGACCACGCTCGGATGCGCGGAATAGATGCAGAAGCCACCTCTTTGGCGGCTCTCTTTTAGATCACCTCCCTCAACGAAGGCTGGACTGGCAACATGGATTCTCTGCACCTTACCCGTTGCTCCATCAACACCGCCACACTCGGACATCGCGACCAGATCGACGTGACAATCGATCGAATCGCCAGGGCTGGGTTTGGTGGATTGGCCCCTTGGCGTCATGAAGTCGAAGCCGCC
Organism: Paraburkholderia strydomiana; assembly: GCF_031456815.1. NCBI lineage: Bacteria > Pseudomonadati > Pseudomonadota > Betaproteobacteria > Burkholderiales > Burkholderiaceae > Paraburkholderia > Paraburkholderia strydomiana. The sequence goes on along the minus strand of NZ_JAVDVL010000035.1, from coordinate 1,010 downwards.
GACGTCAGCAAGATCGCGAGGCAAATTCGTGCGCTCGAACTGAAGGTCACTGGATACTGTCGGTCAACGTATTTCCCCGCCCCGACACAAGCGCAAAGGCAAGCGAACATTCAGTCAAACGTTCGGGCGCTCAACGACGCGGCGGAACTGGGTGCAAAGTGTTTCGTGATGGTCGTGGGTGGTCTGCCTCAAGGTAACCGCGACCTGTCAGCCGCGCGCATGCAGGTCCAGGACGGCATCGGCGCTTTGCTGGAAGAAGCTCGCAAGCTCGCCGTTCCATTAGCCATTGAGCCACTCCATCCGATGTATGCGGGCGAAAGATCGGTGGTTAACACGATCGATCAGGCGCACGCCATCGCGCGCGAGCTTGATCCGCATAACGATGGTTTCCTCGGTGTCGCGGTTGACGTCTACCACTGCTGGTGGGACCCGCAGTTGGATGGTGCGCTTACCTCGATCGGCAATCACCATCGCATTCTCGCTTATCACGTTTCCGATTGGCTGGTTCCGACGACCGATATGTTGCTCGATCGCGGCATGATGGGAGACGGCGTGATCGACCTTGCCGGCTTCCGGCAGAGCGTCGAGAATGCGGGCTATAGCGGTATGGTTGAAGTCGAAATTTTCTCGCGCGACAACTGGTGGAAACTGCCACCCGACCTCGTCTTGCAGACCTGCGCGGAGCGATTGCAATCAGTCTGCTGAGGGTCGAGCCAGCAACATGTCAGGTCTCACGAATGCGCACCGCGGGCTTTTGAAATGAGCTTGCGGCCAGCCCAGGGACGGCCGGAATGGCTCTTGCCAGGATGAGACCGGGCATTTCAACGTCCGCTGTTATCACTGGCGAACGTCTCAAACTGGCCGAGGCCGTGTAAAAACGTGCAGAACGCCCGGTTGGTGAAGTCCTGTCGGGAGCACGATTGCGTTGGACCGAGACGCAAGCGGATGACGTGATCGAGCTTTGCTCAATGAACAACGTTGGCGCGCGAGTTCACGCGCCTGCCAGCTTC
>NZ_JAVDVL010000034.1:0-11011 GCF_031456815.1 Paraburkholderia strydomiana | reverse complement strand
TCATGTCCATTTCGGGTTCCTCCTCGTTGACCGGCCGAACATGTCGCCAATCATGCGCCACGTCTCAGTCGGGTGAGGAGGAGTCCATCCCATTGCTTGTGGGCGGTTGCCCGAAGATCGCGGTTTGAGCGCCATGCCCCCAGGCAGCCCGGCCCGAACTTCCGGACTCGACCCCTCGACAGCCGTTCGCATGTTTGCCAGCGGATCGACCGCTTTTCGGAGCACACCGGCCGCTCCTTCTTCTGTTTCGGTCAACTGTCAGTTGGGGTGAGGCACTAGCTTCCTTGAAGCTACAGATCCGCCGAGTCGCTGCCTGCTTTGCCTTTCGGTCCGCTCGCGCCAGCAACGCCGACAGACCCTGACGCCCGTTATTTTCCGGAGTTCCCCCGCTGCATACGTCGCTGCCTTCGCCACCTTGGCGCCAAACGCAAAGAGGCGAATTGAACACAATTAAGGGTTCTTTTCATTAATTACTGTTACCTATCTGTCCCTTAAAGTGAAACTGCTGCAACGCCTCGCGGCGTCGGTACGTAATGGTCAGTCAAGCCGTCGGTGTTCGGCAGCTATTCAACAAAGAAGACATCGGAGTTTCCATGAAGTCCCAACAGGAACTGGAACAGATTCGCGAATACGAACGGCGGTTGCACCTTGGCGAGAAGCCAGCGGCGTTAGTAAAGAAGGTCGATCTGAAAACGATCGCAGGCGCGGAAAATTATCAGCGCGTGATTGGCATCGAAGGTATTGAGCAGAACACTTGTACTAGCGTCCGGGGTGTTCCTCTCACATTTCATACTCCATCGCAGCGACTGCTCTGGCAAGCGTTCGGGCAAGAGCATATCGAACCGGAACTATTGAATTTCATTGATTCCATCCCTGAAGACGAGGTGTACTACGACATTGGGGCCAGCAATGGTCTTTTCGCGTTGTACGCAGCGGCAACAGGTAAGCGCGTGATCTGTTTTGAGCCGGAAGTGGCGAATTTTTCGCTGCTCAATCTCAACACTTTTTTGAACAAGTCGACGCAGCGCCATCCTGTTAGCAATTTTAACGTAGCGCTCTCCGATACCAATGGCTTGGGAAAGATGTTCATCCAAAAATTCGAAGCCGGCGGCCACTTGAAAATACTCGACAACCCCGTGAAACGCGGCGCGAAGGATTTCGAGCCGGATTTCGTTCAATCTGTGATGAGATACGAACTCGACGCCTTTATCGATTTCACGGATATTCCTCGACCGAACTATGTAAAGATTGACGTCGATGGCTGCGAGCCCCAGGTATTGAGAGGAATGAGTAAGGTGCTAGCGTCTTCTGACCTCAAGAAGGTCTTTATCGAACTTGAAGAGTCGGGACCGCACTTTGACGTCTGCCATGGGATATTGATGGAACACGGTTTTCGTATTGATAGCAGGAAACGCGTGCAAAACTACTTCGGGGAAGAAAACATGGTGTTCTCTCGATAGCCTAGCTGCCGCGCAAGTCTGCTGCCCGACCAGACGACAGTCTAACTCGGCTAACTGCGAGAAGTCGTGCTGGTCGTGCAGTACCCGTCGCGAGCGTCGTTGCGCGTCCTGCGGGGCTCCGACCATGAGGAAATGGCCGACCGCCGATCGACCGCTTCTTGTGACGTCGTGTAGATAGCACCCCGCGAAGGACGGCAACTTTCCATTTGGGAGCCGCGCGAACTGCGTTCCGGTTTGGCCAGCAGTCATCGTCCGCTGGCCGGGACGAACAACTACTCGGGGTCCGATGTACGCACTAACGACTGGCTGCCTCACGGCAGCCCGATTTTACTGGCAGCTTTCCGGCGATCAGTTTGAATAGCGGACTGACGCAGCCCGACCCGTTTCGGCCGCTCATGGTGTTTATCGCCCGAGTGTCGCGTTCTGGGATGTAGCGGTCGTTCGCGAGGTTGCTGCTGCGAAATTTTCAGCCTTGGCGACTTTCAACCGGTTGCTGGCTCACGTAGCAACACAATGAAGTCCACCCTATGGAGAAATCTACGTACCTGGTATGCGACATTTGTATGCAAAACGACAGGCAATCGCCGGTTTTCCTTGTACAAACTGTCGCGACCTACTATTAAATTTGTAAGGGACGCACCAGAATAACGGCGAGGAGACAGCCATGCACCCAAGCGCCGTATTGCTCTTGTTTTCTTTGGTGCCTGTTTGTTGTTTTCTAGGTTGCGCCTCCTCCTCCAACCAAGCCGCCTCGAAAACAATCTTCGAGGTGTCTGGCTTGGTCAGCATCAACGCGGACTCCATCATCGACGTCGACAAAGTGGTTTTTCAGGCGGATGGTGTTCTTCTTACGAACGGGCACAATGTAGCAATTTCTTCGCGATCCTTCGTAAGTGAGCCTGGAGCTGAAATACGAGCTCTTTCAAATAGTGCCAAGACAGCCTGCGCGCATGCGTACCCTCCAGCGCCCCCGCCCGCGCCCGACGCGTCGCAACTGGATCGTGGTCCACGGTCCGGGTCCGCCGCGTCGCCGGGCAAGAAGGGCCTAGATGGGCAAGCCGGAGAGAGCGGAAAGGCAATGCAATCAATCGTGTCGCCATGCACTCCTCCTGCCGCCGGAAGCGTCGCTATTCATGTGCGGGGGAACGCGAGCGGCATGCTTGCGATTCGACTAGGTGGCGCTCAGGGGGCGCCTGGCCCAGCAGGCGAGTCCGGGGGCCGAGGCGGTGACGGACAACAGGGCGGTACATGCGTACTTCCGCAATCTCGATGCGGTTGGTACGGAGGCTTTGGAGGGGATGGTGGGAGCGGCACTCGACCGCCTGCGAATCTAGACGCCAGTGGCAAGGGAGGGGACTTCAGCATAAAAGTTGATGGCGATTCGGATCTTCTCATTTCAGGCGCGGACGTCTGGCCGGGTCAGATCGGGGATCCCGGAGAAGTTGGCAAGGGGGGAAAGGCGGGTTTCGGAGGGTTTTTCGGGTTAGGGCGAGATTTCTGCGAAGGCCTAGGCACATCGCGCAACATGTGCATGTTTCCTGGAGCGCCCGGCATGACCGCAATTGCGACCGATGAGGCGTTTGGCCGAGCCGGTTCAAGCGGAAAAAAGGACTTCACTCCGCCCGCAATTGAGCGGGACGATTGTGACGGAACAATGGACGTGCCTGCAGACCCAGCGGCATACGTTGATTTTTGGGTGCTACTCTCTGCGCGCCTGTGGGGAAAGACTCCAACGACTCGGTACTCGGCGATCGACGGCAAGCCATTCATCGTCATTGACGACGTAGGAGGGATAGACGGACTCCTTCCATTTCCCACTCTGGGTGGCAACATACCTGCATGGGCGCCCTACCTGCCGCTCGAATCGGGAAATAAAGCTGTATTGACCTATTATGCCGAATGCCTTCGTAACGGTACCGATATATGTCCCGCTCTTGACCCTCCTTCGTGCTCAGGGTGGGGTTGCTGTCTAACGCCACCGGGGGCAGTCGACACTCTGCCCCGAGCATACCCGTCGTGCTTAAGGGCGGTGGTAACGCGCACCTCGTTTGGCGAGCCGAGCAATAACAGACTCGAGCCACTTGCCTATGTCAAAGCGCTGTCTCTCCTGCCGAGAATCATGTATCGGGAAATGGCTCCTCTTATAAGGGTTGTGAAAGCCGACAGTTTAAGCAAAGGCGAACTACCCGGCGGCATGGTTTATCTCGCCGTTGCACCTGGCAGTAAGTCGCGCCAGTCGGTAGACCTGCAAAGTGACATTTCACTTCTCCAGCTTACTCCAGAACTATTCGAGCGCATCACCTTTGCCGTTGCACGCTCAATGCCATATATCCTAAATTCCCTATCCATTTCGAATCTACGCAGCGGAACCATTGAACCACCGGTTACTGAAGAACTATCACTCGCATGCCACGACGGAAAAACCAGCCCAAGTCTTTTAAAGACCAGCGGCATCCTTACGGGGACAGCTAGAAGTATTGCAATAGGTAGCGGAAACGATCTCAGCACATACGGTCCGCTCGGTGAACGACACCATACGGTGGCGGTCAGACTGACCAGTTTCCGAGGGTGGACGTGGCTTATGCCGGTCATCAATGGGAGCATTGACGACAATTCCAACAGCATGTGCAGATTTATCTCCGAGATACAGTCGCGGGATGACCTGTTCGCAAATTGCGATGCAAATGGGCCGCAAAACGCTTTTTTATATGTATCACGTTCGGCTCTCGATGATAAGAACATAAGAGTTACTGTCGCCAACTTAATCTATATTCGTGCCGCATTAACCTTTATAGCTTCCAACATTCCATCGCCAGATTTCGGATTACCCTGCTCGACGCCTGTAGGCATACCCAGCCGGCACGATTCCTTTCCGTTTGCCAAAAATGTAGACGTGCTTCTCGGTACCGTCTGCGGCCTTCCCACACAATAATTCGGAGAGCATGATGAGTCGGAAATCCAGTGTAATGAAGTTTGGGATGTTATCAATCGTGTGCCATCTTAGCGGATGCGGTTTCGAAGCCAAAGATCCCGTAATCGTGGAATGCACAGATCCCAAAAGCTGTTACTCGGTCAATTCTATTAGAGATAATGCATGCAAGCTTCCTAACGATCCGGAAAATGCAATTCGTTACAGAAATTATATTGAAGTAAAGCAGTGGGCGAAGCCAAGCAGCGAAATTCAAATAGGAGTACTGAGAGAAACTTGGACAAACAACGGAATAAAATCAGCCGAAAAAAGAGATAATCCAGCAATATTTGCACGCAATTCGAAGACAGATGTTGGCTGTTCTCATGGAATTGAAAACGGAACACTTGTACAGTACAAGTATGGCTCATGGTGCAACGGCTTTGAGGGCGGTGCGTGTATTGCAAGTAAAGCGAAGGAATTAGTGTCAGAAAACTTTCCTAACACCTGTTCGATTACGATCGATGAGCCGTCCATCCGCAGCAAAGTGAGCAAGACAAAAAAAATGCTGGACAACGATAAGAATTATCCAATCCCGACGGACGCTATTTATCGGCTATTTTCTACTCAGCCTGTGAGTTGCGAAAGAGATAACCTGACTAAAGATCCGGCAGATAAGAGTGTTATTTCCAATCCTGCTCGGCAATCGTGTCAGATTTCCGCTGCTGAGAACATTCAAGGGCAGAAGGCAACCATTTCGGTGGGGCTACCCCCTTTGCTTAAGGCTCAAAAAACCGCTGGAGCCTTAGGGACGACGTATGCGTTCTATGACGGATATTCACCGATCGTTAATTCGTTCGACAACACGAATGTGAACAAGATCATTGGCGGTTCGATGAGTGGGTTGCGATTCAGAACGAATAACACGACTGATATATTCATAAAACGACTCGATGGTACAACGACGTGCGTTTCAGTGCGACATTAGTGTCTGCTTTTCAAACTTCTTGGTGCGCGCAAGCTGTCAGGTCCAACTACGTTACGTCAGGACGACCAGTGAGCGGCCCTCTAACGTTGCGCAGCGAACGGGATACGTTGCAGCGTCGCTGACAAGCGATGGTCGTGCGTGGCTAGGCGACTTGTATTAAGCAAAGACCGAAAGCGACTTCCCCCTTTACGAGTCCAGTGACAGTCTTCGAAGCGAAGCAGCCGTCTGAACGTCCGAGCTACGACGCGTGTGAACGTCGCCTCATGGCCGATTGGGTGAGGTCGCCAACGGCCGCTTATTGGCGCTCCAGTTCGCGAAACCTGAAATTAACTGACTGACCGCTTCGGAGAAAGTTATCTGACCGGAGTGGGTCCAGCTTGTGTGGAAACTAGTTTTTGCGGCTATGCGAGCGATTGCCGATCAGGTCAATCTCGTTCGGCCCAGACAGCTTGCGCGGATCGACGGTCGCGTGCGCATCGTTTCGAATTTCTGTAAGTACGGGTACGTCATCTCCCGTTGCCCGGCGGATTGCTTTTCGAGGCCATCGCTCAAATCTCCGTTAAGGAGTCTTCGGAATGAAAAAACGCGCTGCTAAATGAGTTCGGCGATGCGAACAATGATCAACGCTGCTGGAACGAGCACCGCCTGTGCGCATAGTGTCCCGAGAACGCGTGCGCCCGCGAGAGTGGTAATGGCCCGTCGAAAGCTATTTTCGGAGATCCGACCTTCGATTACATCGTCCGTCATCACTGAAACTTGCGGATCGATGACGACTGCCAATACCACGGTCGCGAAGCCATTGATAACGGATGACAGGTTTGCGCATGTAACTCGCAAGTCGGGTTTCAAGAATCCAGCATATAGTGACGCGAAAACGCCCACCGTCCAGATCGCCATCGCGATTACGTTCAATCCTATAACCCTCCAGGAAACGCCCGCGCCAGTTGCCAGTTGGGTGACGTTGCGCCGGGACGGAAGTCGCGCTCCAAGCCGAATATAGCTGACGCCCCCGCAGCTAAAGATATGGAGTAGCAGACGAGGGATCGAGCGGTTCGCTTGAAAGTGATCGACGGCGCGGCTGAAATAACGCTGGAAAGTAGGAATGAGAAACGCGCCCGCAGTGCTTGCCACCGTGGCGGTAAGCAGGAAAAGCCGAAAGTCGCCGAGCAGGCCATGCTCCATGTGACGAGCAATATCAAGCTCAACCCGCTTCGCTATGAATGGTCCTTGAAAGGAATTCGCCGTTCGGGAAACCAAGGCGATGATCCCGAATAGAGAAAATGACACGGCGATGCGGCGCGTGCGAACACCAGCAATCCGCACTGCATACGCAAGTGTCGCGATCACATGGATTACGAATGTAAGCCCGCATATGACCAAAAGCTGGGTGTCCATGTTGTCGCCGCGAGGTTGGCAAGAACCGAAGTCTACCGGAGTACCCGCGGCCCGTTTGTCGGCGATCTGGCTCACTGATCGTGTGACCGGAATTGGCCGAACTAAGCCGACCATTCGGTCAAGGCTAAATTCTCAGATCAAACTGCCAGCGAAAGCTGTAACTTGGTCTCGGGTCTTCAAACAGGCTTTTTGAACGAGTGGAAGATCGCCGCGTGCGCACCATACGAACTAGAACCTGTCCGAGACCGGTACGACTTCGCCCATGTCAATAATTCCGCAAACGACTGCGCATCCCCGCCGCGCCGCATGCCACGTTGGCGAATGTTCTCGACGCATTCAGATTCGTCCACATCTATCCAGACCAACGCTGTCGCGGTCGACAAAATCTCGGAGACGATCCAGCCGTATATACCTTCAATTACCCAACGCTCTGCCGTGGCCGCGTCGCGTGCCATTGTGATTACATCTTCTCGCTTCCGGGGCGTGTTGTAACCACCTGGTTCCCAGTGGAGTAGGTCAAGGTCGACCCAAGAGCTACCGAGCGAGGCAGCGAGCTGCTTCGAAAGCCAGCTTTTCCCCGAACCCGAATTTCCAATCACGAGCGTCTTGACCAGATTCATGCGCAACTGCCCACCTTTCTTGTGCTTAGATCAGATTTGTCGACGATCTATGTGCAGAGGGCGAGTGTCCCTTCCTAGCCGCACGGAGCCGAATGAACAGCGAGCACAGACTCAACTTTGGTCACTCAACAACAGATTTGCCGTTGTGACGGTGCAGTATTCCGAGTCCAGGTTGGCTAGGGACATCGCGTGAACATCGTCGGCGCTTCGTGCGGTCCCGCTCCAGTCGGTGCGGGCGAACGTGAAACATCCGTCGGCAACGAGATAGGTCTGGAAACCAAGATTGCCAGCCATACGAACCGTCGCCTCAACTGAATTGTTCGTGATCACACCCACTACAACCAGCGTATCGAGGTTACCGTTGCGGAGCCGGGCTTCAAGATCGGTTCCGATGAAGGCACTGTTGGTCTGCTTCGGGATAACGGGCTCGCCATTCATCGGGGTGAATTCTGGCTTGAATTTGTGCCCTGGCTGCCCCGGTCGATAGTGAGAATTTGCGTCGGTGGAATCGTGCCGGACATGCCATACCGGCCAACCCTCGCTGCGCCATCGCGCAAGCAAGCTGCTAATTTGCTCTTCAGCATGGGGATTGTTTCGCACGCCCCAACTCGGATGGTCGATCGCTTGCTGCAAATCAATCAGTAGCAGCACGGCACCAGCAGAAGGACGGGCAACTAACATCGGACTCTCCAAGTCTGTTGAGGCGGGCAACTGTTCCAGATTGTCAACGAAATTGGTGGAGCGGTCGACTGGCCGCTTTTGGCCGGATCGCGCGCTGTGCGGACCGGCTTCTTGCCGCATTGCCGGGTCTGGTCGAAGACGCCAGCTTGCCTGACCCGGTGCGCACCATGTTGCTGGAAGTGCGTGAGCAGCTGGTCGCGCTGAATGCGCGGCTTGCCGGCTGCGACCTGCAGATTGCCAGTCACGCGCGCAGCAGTGACGTCGCACGACGAGCCAGCGAACTCCTGGGCGTTGGCCCGGTGACGGCAAGTGCGCTGGCCGCTGCGGTTCCTGATGCAAAGGTCTTCCGCAATGGGCGACAGTTTGGTGCCTGGCTGGGCCTGACGCCACGACAGCACAGTTCGGGCGGCAGGACACGACTGGGGCACATCAGCTTGCGCGGCAACGTGTATCTACGAACGCTGCTTGTTCAGGGAGCGCGAAGTACGTTGCAGTCAGCGCTGCGTGCTGATCCCGCGCACGCAGGCCGTCTGCAACGGTGGATCAGGCAGCTACACGAGCGCAAGGGCTACTACAAGACGCTGATCGCGATCGCCAACAAACACGCCCGAATGCTGTGGGCGATGCTCGCCAAGGGCGAGCGCTACGATGCCGATGCGTGGCAGCGTCACCCCATGAATCCATCTGCACGACCGGCAACGACATGACCCGATCACTTTGAAACTCAACTACTGCTCGACGCGATAGCAAAACGAGGTTGGACCGAACGGGAGAAGAACCCGACGATTCTGTTGGCGGCTCAAAAGCGCATGCCGGTTCGCCTCCATGCCTGATCGCCGGTTTTCAAATAGGGTTCTCCTGTGCGGCTCATATCGTGGCCCGCCCGACATACCGGGCAACAAGGCCGTTTGCAAAGACGCAGTCTATTCCTTGGTTTGCATTGCAAAGCAGCAGTGGAAGAAACCGGAGAACCGTCATGGCCGAACAACAACCAACGGGGCCACCGGCGTCTGCGCCACGCATGGCTGACACCCACAAACAACCGAGCTTGACTCTCGGGGGAAGTCCTTGCAAACAGAATCGGCCGACGACGGGCCGACGGCGATCCGCAGCCTTCTCATGGTCGATTCCCGTCGAAATCCAATATCGTGACCCATTTTCGTGGCGAACGATCTCAAGTTTTTCGCTAATGCTCCGATAAAGCACGAGCGGACGAATAACCAGTAACGCCTCTGGAATGGATTGATGCCACTTATCTCGAAACTCTTGAACCTTAGTGCGATCACGGCGCTCAGCCTCCTCACGGGCTGCGCGGCGGGACCGCGCGCTGAGGTCGATGCAGGAAGGCTTCGTACGGTTCACACGGTAACGGTCGTGTATCCCGGGAAGACGGTATATAGCGGCGGGCGCGCTCAGACGCCGCTTCTGCTGACTGGCGGCGGTCTGATCGGTGCAGCGCTCTCGGGCGGTATAACTGGGCTTGCGAATGCCAGAACCGCCAAACACAATGCAGTCGCGTTCGACGATGTTGTCACGGCAAAGCTAGGTGACACAAAATTGAACCGCAGATTCACTGACGGCATTGAAGCTGCGCTGCGTGCCCACGGCTATGTTGTCAACGAAGTCGACGCTTCCACACCGACACTGCCCACCTTTTCGCGTGATGATCATAACCGGTGGCACGCAAGCGGCCCGGTCTACCGGGAGAGCGATGCGGTGCTCCTGATACGCGTGTCGCCGGTGTATAGCTCTAGCGGCCCGATGAGCGCCTATACACGTCTGATCATCGGCGAAATCGATATGTTCACTAGCGATACGCACGAAGCAGTTTTCCGCCAGCCGGTCTATTGGATGAAGACGATCGATCCCTACACCTACCACTTCATGGATGCGATCGAAGCCGATCTTCCTCACGCAATTAGCGGGCTCGACGAGAGCATGATGGCGCAGGTGGGCGTCTTTGATAAGTCGTTAAACACTATCCAGCCTTGACTAGTATCAAAACCGATTGGTGACGCTCGTGACGCAATTGGCGAAGGTCCGTTCCTCGCCAGTAGCCGAAGATCGCGGTTCGAACGCGGTGCAACGTCGGCGACCGCGTCGCTAACTTCCGCACGCGACCCTCAAGGGACAGTCGGCGATCTCCGGAACGGTCATTCGATATGGTAAGCCTTCGAGCAAATGTCGCTGTGCGCGTCGCCCGGGAGTCGTTCTAGCCTCAGTAACACAGCAGCCGGTGTTTGCGGAGTTCTTCGGAAAGCGTGGCGTGATCGATAAACACATGGCCGAGTAGCCCTGCGCTTCGAGCGCCCGCCACGTTCGCTCCCAGATCATCAACAAAGAGTGATTCGGAGGGAGCGACGCCCAATGAATCGATGCACTTGAGGAAAGTTTCGGGCGAAGGCTTCGCGGCGTTGAAGGATGCGGATGCGAACACATTCTTGCCGAAGAGGTCCGCAATAGGCGGACATAAGTAGCCAATGTTGTCGGCCACCAGTCGAGGGTTGTTGGTCAGCACGGCGATCGTGCACGTCGTGGATACCTCCGCGGCCAGCGCCAATACATCAAGGTTCGGAGACATAGATTCGCGGCGGGCGCGCAGCCAGTGGTCGAGAGACACCTCACACCCGAGTAGGTCGCTGGTTTCGCGCAGATACTGGAGGCTGTCAATCAGTCCCGCATCGGCTTTCGCTTCCAGTCCCGAACCCCATATAGCGTCTTCGACTTCGTCCGACGAGCGATTCGACAGCGACGCCATGTATGCGACACGTGCTGATCGGTCATAGTGAACCAGGACATCGTCCATGTCGAACAAAGCGAGGGAGATCGGCATTCTGAAAAAGGAAGGTGGGGACGGATGAAGGTGGAGCAGCCCCCTGAAACACCGGACACAGTCTCCCACTTAAAATTACGGGTAGGCATAAGGCTGTGTTTTTGACTAACACCAGGCAGGAAGCGA
>NZ_JAVDVL010000033.1:0-12555 GCF_031456815.1 Paraburkholderia strydomiana | reverse complement strand
GTGATGCCGCAGCATGCGCCACAACAGACAGCCGGGAGCAGGAAACCGGACATTTCTAATGAGCCAGAACCGGACATTACTAAAAAGCCCTGACATCCATTCCGTTGATAATAAAGATTATGTCAATTTCAGAATGGACAACCCAAGTGCTTCGCGCCGGCAAGTGGTCGTACGTAAAGTTGTCATGTAGGCTACCCACTCGCGTCCGGACAATAACAATGTGCGTTTTTGGCATATCGCGGATGGTCTTAGGTAGTTTTCGCGTTCCGGACGTTTCAAGCGCTTTGTGCTGATCCTATTACGTAGCCCGAGCTGACGCGTCCCAAGTTGAGTCGCATTGCGATATCCCTGCTCATTAGCGTTTAGTGGCGCCACCAGCGTGAATGCCGCCCGCTTGTCGACCAGGCTGGCGGCAGGAATAGTGCCAAACAGCAATTCGCAACTGGCCAACAGAAGAACGCAGCTGCGACTTTACTCCGGAAGAACACTGCCGCGGCACGAGGCTCAGCCATGCACCCAGATGCCGACCATTGCGGAACTGTCTGGCGTCGCCAACTGCTGCGACGATGGCCGTCGCGGTAATGGGGCCGATGCCGGGTATCTGGGCGACCTTGCGGCAGAGTGCCGATTGCCTCATGAACGAGTAGATGGATAGCTCGAAGAAGTGGGTGCGTTCTTCGATCGCGTGCAGGTGCTCAAGGAGTTCGGTCAGCAGCGTTTGGCAAAACGGGGTGAGCTCGTCTGCGCTGCTACGCAGCGGCTCCGGGACCGCACGCTTGAACGCTTCCGGTGACCGCGAGATCGCAAGACCGAGTTCGCCAACAAGCTCGCGCATCTGGTTGATCAGCGCGGTACGGTGGCGCAGCAGAATGGCACGCATGCGTTGCGCCGCCTACCGGCAAAAAGGAGTGAAAGCTACCACTGGGATCGTTAGCCCAATGCCAGTGGCGAATCGGCGGCTTATGCCACCGATTCGCATTGGACGGCGGCAAGAGCGACGCCGTCGCTTGTGCTGGCAAGTGTTCACGTCGCCACTGAGGGCGTGATTGTCTTGGGAGCGAGCCCTTGACTCCTGACCGCTGTTGCAAAAAAAGGGTTGGGAGCAGCCAATTCGCGCCTGGCGCTGAGCCGGAAGTCAACCCCCTCCCCCACGTTGTTGCTGCAGTCCGAACGTTCGAACGGTGCAGTAGCGAACGCGTTAAGCTGCGTAATGATGGGCCTCTACTTTCCAGAGATATGCGTCCACGCCACGCGAAATCTCCGTAAAGACGTCCGACGTTGTCGCATCGCCAAAATCGGCCGACGCGATGATGGCGTCCCGCACCTGCTGGCCGAACTTTGCAAGTGCACCTGCCACATGACGGACGTGATCCATTCCCTCCTTCAACTCCAGCGGATACGGTTCGAGCTTTGTGTTGTCTGCCACGTGCCGTACGCGACCGTCCGCCGTGCCACCCAGAGCGACGAGGCGCTCCGCACTCAAATCCGCCCATTCAACGGCGGCCGTATGAACATCATCAAACAGCAGATGCAGTGCAATAAAGTTCGGGCCTTGCACATTCCAGTGCGCCTGCTTCGCCTGTCGCTGAAGATCGATTGCGGCTACGAGCGATTGGCCCAATAGCTGTACGGACTTCTCGCGGATTTCGTTCGGCAGTGTGTTACGGGTTGGATGAAGCGACATGATGACCTCCATATTACGAACCGGGAATGACTTCCCGTGAGTTGCCTGTGGAATTATGCATCTTCGACGCGGCGCGTGTCGCCAAGCGATTGTTTCGGTTCTGCCGCATAAGCAGTCTTGATCAGCAACCGCGTGTGCGACGCAATCAACCTCGCATCTGGATCCAGCACCGCTTCGAGTGCAACTGGGCTCTCTCGCTGCACCCGTCTATCAGCGACTCATCGAATCGATCCGGCACCGCAACAGCCGCCAAATCAGCAGCGAGGCGGCGGTTGGCGTCTGGCGAAAACGCCCAATGCAGCGCCGCTCGCAGGTTGCCGAGCTCTGACTGCAATTTAGCCGGCACCGCGCACTGGACAGCGTGGGACCGCCGAAATATGACGCCATGGCACAAGAGGTCTTCGACGCGCGCGGCCACTTCCATGGCGACACGTGTCTTGCCAGTGCCACCCGAGCCGACCAGCGTAACCGTCTTTGCCGTGGAAACTGCGTCGACGATGTCGGAAATCGAGCCTTCGCGGCCAAACACTATTGCGGAGCGCATACGCGCTAAGTGGGTCAAACTCGGTCCGGAACCAGCCATTGCCCAAGCCGATGTTGCTACGGCGCTTCCCGGCGCAATGAGCCGATAGTCTCGAGCTGGAATCGTGCGGATCAGGTCGCGGTCACCGGCCAGAGCCTTCCGCAATGCAGCAAAGTGGACATCCACATTGTTTCGCTTTACCACGGAGTCCGGCCAGACGTGGCCCATCATCTCCTTCCCTGACAGGGTCGCGCCGTTGGCCTGAATGAGCAGTTCCAGTATGTGGAATGTCTGGCTGCTGATGCGGAAGAACTCGCCGCGGGAACGGATCCCGCGCCTGTGGGAAGATATCAGAAGCGGGCCGACCCGGATCATCTTAAGCTCTCTGCCCCGATGTGCAAACGGAGATGAATCGGCACTGCAGTGGTAGCCGCAAAGCGCTCATGCATAACGATTTGAACGTTATGCAGATTAAGTCTCGCCGTCTGAATCACGTTAAGTGAGGACTTGTTCCAGATTTGGGCCAGGTTCTCGCAACTGACGGAGGCCGTGTCCGCATATCATCCAATGATTCTCCCCAACGGCTCCAAGCAGCCCGCCCGTAACCAACGAGCCACGTCGCCCTACGACATATCCCGACCACATGTCCCATCTACGGCATAGGGATGCGCATGGGCGAGCCCTCCGCGCTTGCCCCGCTTCAATGAAAATTGTCCAGGTCCCCGTTTTTACGTTGGACGGAGCTAGCGTGAATATCGATTGCGTCCCTATCACGTCTGGGTGTCGGGCAACGTAAGGCTGATGTCATCAGCCGGATACGCGCCGGTCGGTATGGATCGCCGACGCGTCGTTCAAATGGTTGCAATTGAGAACTGGCGGAATTTTGTGGTTAGTCGGAGGACGCTCCGTGAGTGAAAGCGCCGCGGGCATCAAGATCCCAGGCAGCGGAGTGTCTCAGGCTGCGGCAATGTTTGCGATGGCCGCCGTGCCCGATATCCTTTATCGCCACCGCGTGCGCGTCTTCCCCTTCGCCGCACTCATAGGACAGCGTCGACAACTCGCCTACGCTTCTGATTTGGTCTACGTAACGGCGCTTTTTAACGACGTTCGACCGACCAGTATGAAAGTCACAGCGGCACTTCAAAGTGGACAGTGCGGACGCAGTGCAATCGTTTCTCTTGCGGTACGGCGCACATGACGCCGACATTGCCGAGGCGCGGCGCGCGATAGCCCTGCATACAACTTCGGTCTTGGACGCGGCTGAGGGAAGCATTCATTTACACTAACCGCTCGACCGGTACAGAATAAGGTGAACGATGAAACCAACTGTTGAAGAACGTTTGAGTTGCAAACTGGTGCGTGCACAGAAGGAATTTGAAGGAAAACAAGGACTCACATATGCTGTCGGAATTTCAGCTGATACCGTTGGCTCGGTCGGCATCAATCTACAGCTTGCAACCATCCCTCCGGGCGCGAGGGGGAAGGCTCATATGCATTCGGGCCATGAGACGGCCATCTATGCACTGACCGGGGTATCAAAGGTATGGTACGGCGCCCGACTGGATGAGCATGCCATCGTACGGCCGGGCGATTTCTTCTACATACCACCGGGAGTGCCACACCTGCCCTACAATGACTCCGATGACCCCGCCGTCGTAATAATCGCTCGGACCGACCCCGCCGACCAAGAGAGTGTCACAATGTTACCTTCACTTGATGGAGCGCCCCCGCATATTTGAGGACACGAGGGTCAGGCAAAAAATTGTTTGCGCGCTCATAATTGCTGTCGGAAGACGATCGATGATACGGTCTGTGAGGTCGTGGGTGCGTAACGGTCAAAGCTCACAGTCAAGTCGAGGCGACAGTCCGATTGGGTTGACCGACGCAAGAGGCCGAGCCTGTACGATAGGCCGCTTATTGCCAAGCTTCAGGAGCTGATTGCCGAGTTGCCCACATTCGGATGCCGTGTGCATGGGCGCTGCTCAGACGCCGATGCGACGCAATGAGCTCTCCACGCGTTTATCGCAAAACGGGTTTATCGCGTCGTGCGGGCCCACAACCTCCTGCCTGAACGCCGTCCTCGCCGAATCTCTCCAGGCCGCGAGACGACGGCAAGATCGGAATGGGCAGGAGCAATAATGCCCGTTGGTCCTGAAAGGACACTTCGAGGGGCGCGGGTGGCGTGGATTTCATCATCGCATCCCTATGCATCGCCGCCTATGGGTTTCTCGTCGCACAGCGACCTTAATAAAGGCAGTAAAAAACTCCGAATTCCGCAGTGCATCTCCCTTACCCACGGACTTACATCCCACGCGGCTCCCAAGCGCATGCAGCGCCACGTACCTGATTCGGTCGCAACGCTGCGCTGGCAAATGGCTGCCCATATCTCCAGGCGGCTACAAAGATGCCCGTACTGCTGCGCAACTCCACATGTTTTTGCGACACAGTAGTATTAGAAGTAGGTTCGTCAAAATCCCGCTCGCTTTACCCCGGAGTGCGCAGCGATGCACCGCTCTGACTCGGACGCATCGATCCACCAAGGAAAGAACTCACGCGGGTCGTCGAATGAATTTGCGATCGATGAGGCCAACGATGCATGCTCACCTGCCGCAGCGAGTACTTTCAAAATGTGTGCGGGACGTGGCATTAGCATGGTGTTGGTCCACTGGACGACATATTGCGCGTAGTCCCAATAGCGCTCAAACGTGTTCAGCATCCAGTCGGCAGAGAAAGGCCCGTCGCCGTGTCGGAGGATCGAATCTAGGTAAATCTCGCAACACTTGGCGGCACTATTCGCGCCCTGCCCCGTAATTGGATCGTTCAGAACTACCGAATCCGCCATGCCGAGAACGTGTCGTCCAGAGGGAAGCGTTGCGACCGGCTGACGCACGCAGGGGGTAAAGCGTCCAGACAAGGTCGCGTATTCATCGGTGAGTTGAACATTTGAACAACGAGCGTACTCCCAAGGTAAATACGTCTTCAGGAGCGCACGCGAGCGCTCGAGATGCTGCTTCGGCGACGGCATGTCATTGAAGCAATCCATAGGCCCGCCCGGAATGCCCTCGAACATCACGATATGACATGGTCCACTCACGGTCAGCGCCGGAAACACGACGCACTCGCCGACTCCCGGGACGATACTAAACGCGACTCGCGAAAAATCTTCTGTCGGCTCCAGCCCATGAAGGTAGGTACATGCCAACGTGCGCTGAGGTTGGTGAAATTGGGTACGCCGCGGGTCCGGAAGAAATAAGTCGGCAACCGAACCTTTGCCTGCTGATACCAGCACCAAGTCATGCGACGCCGTGAGCGACTCGAGGTCGGGGACCCCCGCCTCGCGCAATTCTACCTCCGCGCCTCGACTCCGTGCGTCGTTCAACCAAACCGACATCTTGATCCGCTGATCCACCGACATCGCGGGTCGATTCAGCCGAGCGGCCCAATCGATGACCTTTCTTCCCGGCTGTTCAGGGTGTGCCACGGCAAGGCCAATGCCGTCTACAGTTGGGCACGTACTGTCCCAGCAGCGAGACCCAAGGTCTCGTTCGATTCGCAAAGCCTCACCGAACATGCATTGGCTGGACATTACTCTGCCACGTACGATGGCATCGCTGTCGCGGTTCGTTACCAAAGTCACGCGGTAACCGCGATCGAGCAAACCGAGCGCCATCAGCAAACCCGACTGTCCCGCACCGACAATGGCGACACTGCAATTCCCAGATTCCGACGTCGGCTGGCTCCGACTAGATTTGTACTGTAGCAAGCTTTTCACCTCAAAGGATTACGCAAACCGCTTTTGCGGACCCACGACGTTTACCGCAAATCTGCTTGTGGATAGATCAAAGGCAAATCCCCCACGATGTTCTAGAACAGGTATGACGTTCGATCTATTCCGTTACTTGAGCTTTGTCTAGGCGGGCATTTCGTTGGGCGGAACGTGGAATTGCAGTTGATCTCACGCACGACATTCATGGAGGGGAAGCTTGTGAGAGACCGGTATCCCTACGGTTCAGCGCACTTCGTCTCAGCGATGAGGCGAATCAACGATGTGATGCTTGCGAAGGGCTCGTGCCGTTGGCAAGACCGGCGTCATCGCGACGCTTAATGCTGTGCTCGAGCCAGTGCGGTGAAAGTCGCATGCTGAGTTCTTCGGGCCCCGCTGCCGTGAGACGGTAGGGCTACCCACTACGCAACGCGGATCAATGTCTCTCCCTCGGGTCTCAATACAACACGCAGACTCGGGCCAAACCCGTGTGCGATGGCCCTTTACGAATCAGCTTGTGTGGAAACTGGTTTTTCGCGGCTATGCGAGCGATTGCCGATACGTGTCGTTTTTCGCTACGTAGATAAAGTCGGCCTTCGTAAACAGACCTTTTTTCCGGGATGCCGATGTGAGCGGTTCGGGAACATACGCGCTGATGCCATTCAGATCGCATGCCCTTATCTCCGGCCCGCTGAAGTAACCGCGGTCCCCAACAATCTTCAGCTTCGATCTGCCCATCGCGCGCTTCGCGGATATTGCCATTTTGCTGAGTTGTCCATGATCGTCGCCGACATTGGTTACTTCGTGTTCAACGGTCAGATGATGTTTCGTATCAACTGCTGCCTGGACGTTGTAGCCCACTATGCCGGAGCCTCTTCCACTCGTTGCCATCGAGCGTGCGTCCGGATCCGTCAGCGACAACTGCTTGTCCGGCTGCTCTTCCAGTTGCCTGCCGATCTGCTTGAGCTCACGCATCTGCTGGCGCAGCACGGCGATCTTCTCTTAGAGCCTGACCGTCTTTACATCGAACCCGGTGGGACTGGTGCGGTGTGCACTTTCAATCAGATCGAGATATCGCTGCACGTTTTCCTCGATCTGCTTCTGACGCTTGTCGATCTTGCTTGCCGTGTAGTTCCTGTGGCGAGTGTTTGATGCCTTGAACTTGCTACCGTCGATAGCCACCATGTCTCTGGATAGCAGTTTAAGCCCGCGACACAGTTCGACGAAACGCCGGCATACCTTGCGGATCGCCGCGCCGCTGTCACGGCGGAAGTCCGCGATCGTCTTGAAGTCCGGAGCGAGCCGTCCTGTCAGCCACATCAGCTCAACATTGCGTTGGCATTCGCGCTCAAGCCTCCGGCTCGACGGTACCGGTTCAGATAGCCGTAGGTGTAGATCTTCACCACCACGCCATGATGGTAAGACGTCCGGCCCGTGAGCGCCGGTATAGTACCGTTGAAACCGAGTTCTGCGAGATCAAGTTCGTCGACGAAGGCATCGATTACTCTCACCAGATTGTCCCGCCCGACGTAGTCATCGACACATTCGGAAAGTAGTGCGACCTGCTTGCGGTCATCGCCTTCAACGAATCGCTTCATGAGTCACCTGGTCTCAGCGCGTTGATTCAGTTAGGGCGATCAATGCGTTTTCACACAAGCCGGAATGTATGGTGACGCAGCGCAAGCTGGTTTCGGAAGTTTAAAGATCGCGAAAGCGCTGGCTACAGTCTCAAGCGTTGCGAGGCGGTCACCCGTTATCTCGATGACGGGCACCTGCCCATAGATAACAAGTGGATAGAAAACTATAACTAGGGCCATCGGCCGAGCGAACTGTCTGTTCGCCGGCTCACTACGGGCAGGCCAACGCGCTGCCGCTATCATGAACCTGATAAGGCCGGCATAACTTGACGGGCATGACCCGCACGCCCAGCTGAACGACGTCCTCATGCGGCTGTCGACCCACAGGGCAAGCGACATCGCTGCATTACTGCCACATCGCTGGCGTCCGCCTTTAACGGTCAGCTAGCGCAATCCCTCAACGCGGGTTCTCGCGCCGACGGGCCTACGGCTCGAGCAGGCGCAAGAGCCTCAACTCTTCGAAATCAAGTTCGGCTTCTATCCGATGCAGGACCGCATCGTCGATGTGACCAGCATCCTTGAGTTGCAAAAGCTCTCTGCGTGAAACGCTCACCATCTCGAGTTCCAGGCGCAGTTGTCGTGCTCTGACATCCACCTGTTCGGCTCCCTCGCGATAGGCTCGTTCGTTGTTGCCTACGCGAACCTTGTATTCGTCAAGGAGACGCTCGATCGCTACGTCGTCAATGTTCTTGCTGCTCGCCTTTCTCGTTGATAGCTCCTGCAAGGCTGCGTTGAAAGTTTTCGACCTTGCCTCCAGTTCAGACATCGTTGGACGCCGTACTACACGAATGCGAATGAGGCGAATCAGAACGGAGAGTGTCCCGCCCTGAATGACCAACGTGGATATGATGAGTGCGAACGCGCTAAAGACGATGAGGTCTCGCGCCGGAAAGCCGTTGGGCAACGCCAGTGCAGCTACAAGGGTGACTACTCCCCGAATACCCGCCCATGAAAGGACAGCAGCCTCGCGAAGTGACCAGGCCCGAATCGCGTGAGCTCCCTTGAGCAGTTGCCCCGGAAGGTACATCGTGAAGCCAACCCATATCAGTCTCGCAGCGAACGTTGCGACGATGGCGGGTATTGCCATCTTCAGTCCATCGACAAGCAACGTATCCTGCTGTCGCATGCGGACCATGATGCCTCGCAGTGCAAGTCCGATAAGGATGAAAACCAGAGAGTTGAGGATGAACTCCGCGGCTTCCCACGTGGCCTTCGCTTTCAGTCGCATCGCCGCGGCGAAAATCCGATGCTGGCAAATTCCCAATATCAGTCCGCACGTAACGACCGAAAGCACGCCAGAGCCACCCATTTTCTCAGCCACAGCGTAACTCGCCCACGCCATAATGAAAGTCACCGTGATGCCGATAGCCACGTCGTCGACTTTGGCGATCAACCATGCCATCAACGCTCCATTGAGCGCCCCGACTGCAATCCCGATGGCACTTAGCGAGACTAAAAGTGTGCCGCCGCTAGCCACGGTGATATTGACGTCTGATGCGGACAGAACGGCTATCTGGTACAACAACAGGCCGGACGCATCATTGACGAGGCTTTCCCCTTCGAGCGTCGTGACCAGCCTGCCCGGGAGGCGATTCCGCTGGAGTATGGCCTTGGCCGCAACTGCATCAGGCGGAGACACGATGGCCCCCAAAGCAAAGCACGCGCTCCACGGCAAGGATGGATTGACCAGGTGCACGACGGCCGCGACGACGACAGTAGTAAACACCACTGCCCCCAGCGCCAGCGAAACGATCGGACCGACTTCGTAGCGAAAGTCGTCCCATGCCGTATAGAACGCGCTGGACATCAGCAGCGGCGGAAGGACTGCTGCCAGCACAAGACCGGGGTCGATCTCAAGAGAAGGCCCTCCGACTAGAGCGGCGCAGCACCCACCGACCAGGAGTACCAGCGCGCGAGGACATGCCACGAAGTCGGCAACCCGTGTCAGTACGCAGGCACTCGCCAACAGCCCAAGCAGGTAGTAGAAGGATTGGACGTTATTCATGGACAATTTCGAGCACGGGTATCGGTCGCACCGCGCTACCAGCCATACTTCAACTCCAGCCCGACATAGTCGGAGTTGCTGGCGCCCAGTTCGCGGATGGAGTTGCCAACCCGAAAATGAACAGCCTCGACGGATGCAATGAGATTGGCCGCCACCGTCCAGTCAGCACGTATTTGTGCGTAGGTGCCAGTCCATCTCGTGCCGTGACCCGCTGTACCTGGCACGACCGCATTGCCCTGCTGATAAACGGCATCGTTCGTGCTCATCCGCCATTGCAATCCCACGGCAAACAACAAGGCCAGTTTGCTGGACGGCTTGAGCATGATCGAGGGCTTCACGTGGATGAGATTTGCATACCCCGTGTAGCCCGCCAACGTGAAGTAATAGCCGTTCGGGAAAAGCGGATTGAAGGTCTCGACGCGGCCGTCGTTCAAATGGCGGTCACCGGATGCAGCATCAACCTGCAAACCGAACCGCGGCTTCCAGGGAGAATCGAGCGTATAGCCAAACAGCGAGCCAACCGCCCATGCAGCAATCGTCTTGTCGCCGACGTGGCCCGTTTGGTACATCGACTCCACGTCCCAATCTGTGGCCGCAATTTTCCCCGTATATCG
Source organism: Paraburkholderia strydomiana (assembly GCF_031456815.1). Taxonomy (NCBI): domain Bacteria; kingdom Pseudomonadati; phylum Pseudomonadota; class Betaproteobacteria; order Burkholderiales; family Burkholderiaceae; genus Paraburkholderia; species Paraburkholderia strydomiana. The sequence continues at coordinate 2,329 of NZ_JAVDVL010000033.1, read as the reverse complement.
CAGGTCAAATACATTGCGATGCTCATCGCCTTGCGCATCAAGGAACTGCGCACCGGCACGGGTATAAAGCGAATAATATCCAGATAGGTCTCCAGGCCCAACGCCCTGACGTTCGAAACGCACGCCGCTAAAGGTCAAATGGCGATTCGACGTGTCGTCGAATGCTGAGACATCGCGGTACTGAACCGGCCGCGTCGCGTAGCCGATGAACCGCCACTTCCCCTGCTCGTAGTCCGCCCATAATGCATCGTATGCCTGCCGCACGTTTGGACCGTCACGCACAGAGATAAATCTCTGCAAGTCGAAGGCCATTTCCTGCCTCCCGATGCGCAACTTTATCGTTCCCGGGCCGAGCGGACTCACCCAGGCAACGAACGCCTGCTCCAAATCGAGCGGATTTTTGTCTGTCGTCTTCACCTGGTCCTTACCGAAGGCTCTTGCGTCCTCGAGCTGGACAAAAAATTGCAGGTATTGGCCGATGCGGGCGTCAGCATGAACTTGCGCTCGCTGAATCACGTAGCTATCGGAGCCTGCCAAGCCTAGCCCGAAAAGCGGTGTCCCGCTGAACTCGAAGCGCTCGCGTAAATTTGCACCGAGCGAAATATATGAATAGGGGTTGCTCCCGAGTGGGACATATTTAAGGCCGTCGAGTGGCTTGCGCGGTACGCAGGGATTCCTGAGAACGGACCAGTCTTCCTGCCAGCGATTGAACATGACGACCGGTCGCCTGGAGTCACACGTCTCTTTCGGTGTGCCAGTCTGCTGAGACGGTTGCATCCCGCTTTCCGCCTGCGTCTTCTCGCTGAGCCCGAGCACAAGCGCGGCAACGGCAAACCCTATAAGTGCCGCGAGCCTCATCGCACGGGACCTCCCACCCTGTGAGACGCTCCTGGTGACACTCCGAACACGAGGAGAGCGCTGGAGAATGTTCAAGAGACAGCATTACCTACCGCGTTCCGGTGCATCCATGCTCGCATTGCCAACCAGGCGAGCGCCATTGTCGGAAGCAGAAGAGCCCAGAACCCCAAAAATTTGTACGCAAGAGCGCCCACGGTGGCGCCTACCGCAAACGCTATGATTGCCGGAAGCATTTTGACGATACGCGCTCGTGCCACAGCCTTTACATCTTCCCCAACGCGCGGCGAGCAAAGGTCTAGCGCGTCGAGAATGACCTGGGTGACATTGCCGGTCATGACAGTGTTCGGCACACCGGGCCGGGCAACGAGGCGGCTGTGAGCATTCTGGACGCCCATCGCAATTGCTCCAATCATTCCACACGCCACCACGGGCCAACTTTCAGGGTTGAATCCGGGCCTGAGATTGACGCCGGAAATGCAAAATGCCAGAAGCAGAAGCGCCTGGACGGCGTAAAGCAGGCACGCGCCACGCATCGGGGTCTCAGGCTTGCGGCCACGGATGATAAGGCTGCTTAGCGCAACTCCAAGAATGAACGCTGGGAATGCCATCAACTTCAGGAAGATGCCCTGCCCATACCCTGCGACGGCAGCGCCAATAAGCACGAAGTTTCCCGTCACGTGCGCCGTGAAAAGCCCGAACAGAGAGACGAAGCTGAGGGTGTCGACATACCCCGCGGTTGCCGAGAGCAGATTGTCGTCATTCATAAATAGCGAACTCTCTGAAGAAGCGTTAGTCAGGAAAGCCTCTCGTCTATCGGCACTCTATCCTCGTCGTGACGCTCCCCTACTTCTCAATTGCATGAATCTCGGCAATGTATCCCCCCGGGAACTGGACGATGGCAGATTCTCTCTGGTCCGCTTTGAAAGGCTTTACGAGAACCACGACACCAGCGGCCTGCGCCTTTTTTAAAGTGCCATCAAAGTCCTTTACTTCGTACCCGGTCATCTCGTGGCCATACGGGTACGGCAGATGCCCGTCGGTTACGAAGACGGCCATGTTGCCGAAGCCCGACGTCAGCCGAACGAGCCGGAAGGTATCGTTCGGGCGTCCGATCTGAACGCCCGGCGCACGCCGGTTGTCAGACAGAATCTTCCCGTTCGAGAACGCCATCCAGTTCTTGATAAGGGCGTCAGCCCTTCCCGGCGAAACGTATACCCTGTTCTCGGGAACGGTCTCGAGCGGCTCATAGTTCGGAGCCTGCGTATGCCAGTAGAGCTGCATGTGCACACCTCCCGGCCACGCAATGACTGCATCGCGACCAATAGGGTCAGGGAACGTATCGACCACGACATCGGCACCGTGTGCCTTCGCCCACCTCACCGCACCGTCCATGTCTGTGACGAGATAGCCCGTACGTTCATCACCGAAGGGATACGGAACGGGCGTCTTGAATCCGAACACCGAAATAGTA
>NZ_JAVDVL010000032.1:0-18105 GCF_031456815.1 Paraburkholderia strydomiana | reverse complement strand
TCATGTCCATTTCGGGTTCCTCCTCGTTGACCGGCCGAACATGTCGCCAATCATGCGCCACGTCTCAGTCGGGTGAGGAGGAGTCCATCCCATTGGTTGTGGCCGATGCTCGCCCGACGTTAGGGGCGGGACGTCCACGGAACGTGATGTGAACGGTCATTCGGTGATGCTCCACGAACGGCATACGATCTCATAGCAAGGCCCATCGTCAAACGTAATCATCAAATGCTGCAAGGCACTCGTAGCCGCAGGATCTTTCTTTCCTGTGCTTCGGACTTCGTCTAACCACGCGCTATCGAGCGAGACAAGTTTCCCGTACGCGAAATTGAACATGTCCGCAGTACACGAGGTCAGAAAAGTGCACTTGTAGCATTCCACCCCGGTGAACTGCAGCGCGATCGCCTCGGTGGTTCCATCGTCGCCCTCGATCAATAATTTCAACGCGCACTCGCGCCGTGGAAGGACGACAAATTCCGGGCTATGCAATAAAGCTGACGCCGCGACAGGAAGTTGCCAATGTTCTTTCATTTTTTTGGTCCGGGCGAGAGATGCTAGCTGTTCCATGTTTCGCGATTGTCGACGATCCAACCCTCACTGTCGAACGACCGAAAGTGGCCGATCGGGTGAACTCGCCAATGGCCGCTCATGGGCGCTCTGGTTCGCAAAAACTGAATTCTGCTGACTGACCGGTTTGGAGAAGGTCATCTGGCCGCAGTGGGTCGGGCTGCGTCACTCCGCTCATCAGGTCTCCCCAAAACGGCCAGTGGAATTGCGATGCATCGAAGCGGCCAGTCGTCAGTGCACGCTCCCCGACCCGTTGCAGCCGCTTGTTCCTTGTTCGAACGTGGTCCTTGCGTCGCGCTTTGAAATAAACACTCACTCGAAGGCTAAAGTTGCCAGCGACCGACATAGTCTGCGCGAACAGCAAACGGCGAACCGGATTTGGCTCCCCGCATGCAGCGTGCGACGCGCGCCTGAAACAAAGCGACGTATTCCTTGCGTCATACGCGTCTCGCCCGGCATTGTGCAAGGCCTACATGAGGCGTGCTGGCACGTCGCATGACTCCATCGGTATCGGGATCCACAACGCAAGCGAACCCAGGATGTATGTCGTCCTCTCTGCGGCCACAACGTGACCGTGTTTGAGACAGTGGAGTAGATCGTTTCAAATGTGGCCCAGCGCCTTCCACCAGAGCGGTCCCACCACGAGCCAAACTGCCATGTAGACGAGGCTCATCAGAAAACCTGCCTTCCACCACTGGCCCTGTGAAACATAGCCAGCGCCGAACATAACCGGACCCGAGCCGATACCGTACTGGGTCAGGCAGCCGTTAATGTTGCTCAGGACGCCAAGTGCAATCGCCGCGACGAATGGCGGCACACCAGCGGCGACCATCAGCGCCATGGATAGGGGAAACAGTGCGCTGATGTGCGCGGTAGCACTCGCGAAGAAGGAGTGGATGTAGACATAGATGGCGGCAACCAGCATATAGACGGCCAGCCGGTGGAAACCTGCCAGATGGGCACCGAACTCCTTGCCGAACCAGGTGACCATGCCATATTCATTGAGCTTGGATGCCAGCATAATCAGCAGCCCGATCCAGATCATGGTGTCCCACGCGGATTTTTCATTCAGGGCGTCCTGCCAGGTGAGTACGCCGGTAATGAAAAGAAGTGAGACTCCCAGCGCTGCTGCAAGCGTTGCGCCAATATCCAGCTGGTCGCCAAAGATCCAGAGCACCAGCAGCCCGATGAAGATCAGCGCCATGATGATCTCATGCGCTGAGATGGGCCCCATGGTGTTGAGCTCCCGTTGAGCCAAGTCCGTGGCGTCGGGTGTCGAACGAAGCTGCGGTGGCGCGATCCAGAGCATGGCAACCGGAATGATTGCAAGACATAGCAGGCCCGGGACGGAGGCGGCTACCGCCCAGTCAAGCCAGCTGATCGAGATCCCCTGGTCCGCGGCGAACTTGACCGCGAGGGGGTTGCCCGCCATGGACGTGATGAACATGCCGGCGGCCACGATATTGGCGTGGAATGCGCAGAGGATCAGGTACGTGCCCACCTTGCCACGGGATTGCGGGTCGTCCGCGTCACTGCCGAGAACTTCCGAAATGGCTTTCGTGATCGGCAGCATCACGCCACCGGCGCGAGCCGTGATGCTGGGCATGGCGGGAGAAATTACGAGTTCGGTCAGGATAAGCCCGTACCCCAGCCCCACGGTTCGTTTGCCCAGCAGACGCATGAAGACGAGCGCGATGCGCCTCCCGAGGCCGGTCTTGATGACGCCGCGGGAGATGAAAAAGGCAAGCATCACGAGCCAGACCAGGTCTGTACCCGTGGCTTTGGTGACGTCGGCGAACGACACCACGCCGACGAGCACCCCGATCGTTGCACCGATGATGGCGACCGCGGCCATTGGCAAGGGAGACGTCATGATCCCGGCGATGGTCGCAACGAAGACCGCGAACATGTGCCACGCCTTGACCTGTAGACCGTCCGGCGTCGGCAGGAACCAGAGGACCACGCCAATGCCCACCGGGACAAGAAATTTCCAGACCTGTCCGAGAAACCCGGCCGTTGGCTTCGTTGAGCGGGCTTTGATTTCGGCAGATGCCTTTTCAGGTTGTTGAGCCATGAGTAACCTCGTCGCAAGGGATCTTGCGCGTCTATCCGCGTCGTCTCGAGGCCTTACTGGTCAGTAAGCACGCGGTCGGTTGCTTCCTTCATGATGTGCGCACTGCGCAGCAGGGCCTCGCGCTCGGTCTCGTCAAGCGCGGGATAGGCCAGCAATTGGGCGCCGTTGCCGTTGATAACCATCGGCAGCGACAGGCAAACGTCGGCTACGCCTTCAACTTCGGCGTGCACGACGCCCACCGTCAGAATGAGGTCCGTGTTGTGGACGATGGCCTCGCAGATCCGGGCGATCGCGCTGGCGATGCCGTAGTGGGTTGAGCCCTTGCCTTCCTTGATGAGTTTGGCAGCCTCATGCACGGAACGCAGTATCAGATCGCGACTGGCAGGGCCCAGCTCCTTTCCGCTTCGGGAGAGAAACATGTCGAGCGTCATGCCGCACACAGTCGCACCGGACCACGCGATCAGGGCCGACTCGCCGTGCTCACCTAGCACATATGCGTGAATCGCAGACGCAACGACTCCGAGCCGCTCCGAGAGCAGGGCGCGCAGTCGGCCAGTGTCGAGAGAGGTGCCCGTGCTGATCACACGTTGACGGTCGCAACCCAGGCGGTCAAAGACGGCCCCCGCCAACACATCGCAGGGGTTGGTCGCAACGACATAAATCGCATCAGGCGCAAGAGGAGCCGTACGATCGAAAATTTCGCAGGCGATTTCAGCGTTCGTTTTAGCGATGTCGAGGCGCGTCTGCCCCGGCTTGACGCCGACACCAGCCGTGATCACGATGATGTCGGCATTACGCGCATCATCGTATTCCCCGGCGTGAAAGCGGTTATGTCCCCAGAATGTCGCGGCGTGCGCCAGATCCAGAACCTGGCCCTCTGCGCGCACCCGGGCCATATCGATGATGACGATCTCGGCGCTAGGGACGGTCGATGCCACAAAGAGCGCCGCCGATCCACCGACCAAGCCTGCACCAACGATGACAATTTTGGGTTGTCGCATGGGTGATCCTCAGATGCGCCCGGCGCCGAAGGGAAAAACTCGCCACCTGTCTCTCGCGTAGAGTAATATGCGCGGCCCGCGGGTCAATCGGACGATGGTCCTATAAGCATGGGCGACGGATGCGCCCGAGCTGGCTTCACCCGGTACGCGATGCCCAGCCAGCTGTCGGTACTCGAATGGACCGCGCGCAGCGCCACCATCACGATTGCTTCGTGGTCGCTCCGGGGTATTCGGCTGCGGTGGGGGGTCTGTATGTGAGCGCAGGAATGCCGCGTTGCTTCGTTTACCAAGCCACGCGCGCGCGACGGCAGCCGAAGACGACGCCATACGCGCCGCGCGCAAGATTGGAGCTTGACGCGGCGTTAGACAACTACCATCCTGAAATGTCCGCGGCTCGGCACCTTGTCGACACTTGGCCGACCTGCTAGCGCCCACAGAGTAACTGAGTTGGCGGTACCCTCCTCTCGTCATGGAGGTCTACCATGTGGGTCTGTGACCGTTGCAAATTGCTTGTGACGCTGGAAGTTGCGGAACCGCAGATCGACGACGAAGACATCCATTTCATCGGCCCGGTCTGCCATCGACGGAACGGACTCCGCGCCCTTCCCCGCCTCGATCCCGATGACCCGCTCGAGCTTGAGCAAATTGACAGATGAAGGGCACCTGGCCAAAAGTCGCCTTCAGCGGCGATGCGCGGACAGTCGCAAAAACCGTCGCGAAGTTCGCGATACGTCCAGCAGTTGCTGGTTGCGCTTGCGCATAACTGGCAGCCTCTCGCGCCTGTCGGTAATCCATCGTTCGTCAAGACGGGTTCGCTGGCCGCTTACGGCTAATGCTCATGTAGGCGTCACCTGCCGTCGTCGCAATCTTAAAACCGCTTCGTGTCGACAACCGGACGTCTTAATGCCGTGGAAGGTCTTCATTCTGGTCCTCAGGTGTTTAGGTATCTGATACCTCTAAGGGACGCTCGAGTCGTTGCGACATTCCGGGCCGGCCACCCCGGTTCCTTTACAGGAGCAACACGAGGTCTAGGAAACGTGCGATCGCGGGACGGTACACACGTCGCTACGTGTAAGGCCGAACCGCCTAATGTCCGGCAGGTTCAGTTAAGGGATTATCGATGATTGTTGCAACAGCTTGGCTTAGCTCGTCCGCGCTTGCGCTGAGCCGCTGTCGGCGTAGATCGAGTCTCGTCATATGGTCGCCGATTTCAGCGAGCGCGTCATCTATGGTGCGTTGGACAGCGGCTGGCGCAGGCCCCCCTATCCCGTCTCGGCGACGTACGTTCTTCATGGGATCGAGCGCGTCGAAGACAGCTTGTGGGAGGATTTTCAACTCGTGACCGACCTGGTCCATCGCTGCCCGCTGAACCATGTCCATATCAATCTGGTCGGCTGTCTTGCGTTGCTCCTTGGCTGTGTCAACCACTCGTGCGATCACTTCATGTGCCTCCCGATAATCAAGGCCGGCTTCTCGCACGACTGCATCGGTAAGATCGGTCATTGTCGCGAAGTTTTCGGTGGCATAGCGCAGCATTTGGAGTTCGTTAGCGTGCAAGGTCCTTACCACTCCGCTCATAGCGTGAGTCGCGGCTATCAGCGAATCGAGCGAGCGAGGTTCAAGGCCCACGCGGGCGGCGCTGTACTGGTATTCGACAGCATTGAGCGATGTGAGAATGGCAACCAGCGGCCCCATCGAGGAAGCAGCGACTTGGCGAATCCTCTCGAGAGAGTCCGGATTCTTCTTTTGCGGCATGATACTGCTTGCGCCAGCAAAAGAAGCATCGAGTTCAGCGATTTGGTACTCGTCTGTAGTCCATAACTGGATTTCCGAAGCCAGTCGGCTAAGGCCACTCAAGTAGATCGCATTGTTGGCCGCAAACTCTGCAACGTGATCCCAACCAGCTACACCTTCGATCGTATTAACAACCAGGGCGTCAAACCCGAGCAAGTGAGAGGTCCGAGTCCTGTCGAGCGGCCAACCGGTTCCTGCAGTTGCCGCTGATCCCAGGGGACACTGATTCATTCGGACGTACAGTTGTTCGTAACGGGCAATGCTTTTGCTTAGGCTTTCGCTGATCGCCATTAGATAATGCGCCAAGGTAATCGGTTGAGCTTCTTTTCGTTGGGTATAGACGACCATTACAGTTTGAAGATGCTCTGCAGCCTTTTCGACGACGGCCTGACGCAGTAAAACGATTGCTTCAATGGTGCGGTTCAACTGATCACGGAGAAACATCCGGCCAACGGTGTTGGCGAGGTCGTTTCGGCTGCGACCAAGGTGCATTTTCCCGCCTACCGGACCAGCGATTCGTTTCAGCGCCGCTTCGTATGGAAGGTAAGTGCGAAGTGATACGTCGCTGTTCGCTTTCTCATCGACGATGGTTAGGCCGCGGAGGATCGCCGCGGCCTCCTCGACGGTAAGGATGGAACGCTCCGACAGCATAACGACGTGTGCTCGATGCACCTGCGTTTCGTAAGGGAACGTGGCCTCAATTATTGTTTTGGCTTCTCGGTCGAAGTCGTAAAGTTCTTGGAACTCGGGCGCTTTTGGCACGGAGCTTCGGCCGATGCGGGTCGCATCTTTGAGATTGGGGCTGTTGAGCATAAGGCGGATCCTCCTGTTGACGTGTTGCTGGCAACCGATGTCAGTAGTGAGACATTGCGCGACGTTTAGCTTGGAATCTTTTGATGGGCGTGAGCATCCGCACTTCCGGCCTCACGCTTAATCAGCTGGTGATGGTAGGTCGGCTCGTCTTTGCGTCTCCTCGCGGCGCTTAGATCGCGCCTGAAACGCTGCCAAAGTAAGATGCTTGTTACGCCGAAGCCGACGCAAAGCCCCGACCACACGCCTGGGCCCTTCCGCCCCGCACCAAACGCCAGAAGGGCCATAGCCGGGATGCCCACGAGCCAGTACCCGACGAGCGCACTGATTAGTCCTGTTTTCGTGTTTCCCAGTCCTCGCAAGAGCCCGATACAAATATTCTGAGACCCTTTTAGCAATTGGTGCGCGATTGCAAACCAAAGCAAGATCGAGGCTGCGGCCGTTACCGAAGGATCTGCATGCATCCCGAGAAATGGCCGCAGCACGACCTGTGGAACAAAGATATACAGGAGACCTAGTAAAAACATAAGCGAAGCGCTGATGGCAAGGGTTTGACGTGCGATCGCCGCAATTTCAGAATGCTCCCCCTTGCTCATCGCTCGACTGACGAGGATTGACGATCCTTGCGAGAGCCCGATGTTCAGCTGATATGCAAGGTAAGCGAGTTGATTTACGATGTTCGACGCAGCCAGTGCGACCGGTCCGAAGGTACCCATGAAAACAGTCGCTATGGAAGTAATGGCCGCCTCTGAACCGTACGTCAACGCGATGGGCGTGCCCGTACGCGCAATCAGCACCACAGTGGACCAAGGCGCGTTCCACCCATCCAGCGCAAGCAGGGGCCGCAAAACCCTGTCGCGCCTGATCATCCGCAGATAGACGATGAAAGTCCATCCTTGCACCGATGTTGTCGCGAGTCCTATGCCCGCAAGTCCCATCCGAGGAATACCCAACCAACCGTAGACGAAAGCCGCGTCGAGTAATGCATTGACGCCAATAGAGACAATAGTGACCGTCAGTAAAGAGCCGGCCCGTCTCATACCAACCGAAAACTGTCGCAGGACGTTGAGCCACAGCATTGGCAATAGGCCGGGTGCCAGAGTTGCCAATATCGGCTTAGCAAGTGACGTGACTCCGACATCTTGTCCGGCGAAAGCTAGGAGTTGGCCCGCAATCAAAAGGATGGTACCCGCGCACAAGGATACGATCATCCCGAGCAGTAATGAAGCGCGTAGCAAGTCTTTAACCTCCTCCGCACTGATCGCGTCAGGAATAGGCGAGCCCGTCCTTTTTTCGCTTCGTGCCACGGATGCGGCAACCAAATTTCCGACGCTGGTAACCATGCCAACGCACATCGTCCGGATTTGGTTGTATAGCAAGATGGCAAGCCCTCCGGCCGCCACTGCTTCAACGTTGATAAGGCCCATCATCAGAAGATCGGTGCTGGTTAGAGCGACCTGGGCAAGTTGAATTCCTGCAATCGGTGTTGCAAGCTGGACGATTTCGCGATAGTGGCGCATATCCTAGCGTTATTATCGATGCGGTTTGGGTGGTGCGATGCCCCGAACAGAAGACTCGTGAGAATCAGTGGCATGCGACTTTTCCGAAGCTATTTGTCAATCTTCCAAACAAAGCCTTTGGTCTCTGCAGCAACTACTATCTTCGGCGGGAGCGGAATCTGGTGAAACTCGCTCTCGCTTTTGTCCATTTGATATCCAGCCGTGTTCGGGTACACGACGACATCACCATAGCGTGGCGTTGCCGGGAACTTGATTTTCCGCCATGTAAGCATGTCATTTTCCATACAACTGGAGCCGCCTATCGCGGCGTGTATCGGTTCCTGGCGGCGAGGAGGCCCACGTTGGATGAGGATTGGCGTAGGAAGAAACTCGCTGTTTCTCCACTGCTCCGCCAGGCTCATGCTTACTCCAGCGACCGTCACGATGCCGTGGTCTGAATTCCGCTTGAAGCCCAACACTGGAAAGACGGTCATTCCCGTCCCGTCGACCAGCGCTCTTCCAGGCTCAAGATGAAGGTCGATTTTGGCAACGCGTAACTTTGTAGCCAACGTCGTATCCGCGACCGTTGTCTGCAAGATGGCATCTAGCATGGCCGCTCCCGTCGGATTTTGGTAGTAGGGGTAGAAATGTCCGAACGTCTTCTGCGCATGAAATTGGGAGGGTCTCAGCTGTTCCACGAACTTTCGCCAGTCTTCTTCTTCTACGTAGCTGCACGCAAACCCACCACCGATGCAAACCGTCGAAGCTCTGAGTCCAGCCTCGCGCGCCTGCTGACACTTATGAACTAGAGCAGAGGCTAGCTCCGCGCGCGGCGCCACCGTGTATCCGTCAAGGTGGAACGAAAACCCATCCATGATAATGTGGTCGCGAGCGCTCACGCAGCGGGACAATGCTTGTTGAAGGTCGTCTCGGTTCAATCCAAACCTGCTATCCGGGTGACTTGACGGAAGTACCCTCAGCAGTATTCGCAATGCGCTCCGGGATTGCTTAGCGATGGAAATTGCCCGCTCAAGCTCGTCCAACGCATCAATTGCAACGACTGAACCGTGACGAGATGCCAGCCAAAGGAGATCGCCGGTCTTCGCCGCACCCGTGACACCGATACGATTGCCCGGAACTCCGTTGGCAAGCGCGTGAACCAGCTCCGGCGCGCTAGCAACGTCGACGGATCCGTTCATCGTCGAGACTTGGCGCAGCCAAGCGCCAGCCTTGTTGGCCTTCTTACCGAAGTACACGTGGCCGGATACACCTGCGCCGACCAGAACGTCTTGGAATGCCTTGAGATTGCGACCGAACTCATCGGGGTTAATGATGTGATAAGGCCCGTCTACGCAGTGCTCAATTGATGCCAACATCGCGGCGTCATTTCTGACAGCGAACGCCCACTCCCGTTCCTTTGCTCGCATCGGATTGGTCGATTGCATAAATTTCCAGTTTGTGACGTAGGTCAGAGTTATATCATCGCACTGTTTTCAGTTTGACGATAAGCAGTACGAAAGGCTTGAGAACCGGGGACGGCACGGCATTTGTTCCGGCAACAAAACGAGGGGCATCTGTCGCGTTATGCCGGCTCCCGCTCTCTTTTACTCAGTGAAGAAAGATCCGCCGAGATTGGTGTGGCACCAAAGCGTTGGGCGACCCACGCATCAGAGTAAATCGTATCAAGGTATCGTTCGCCAAGGTCTGGCGAAATCGCGACTACGACGTCGTCGGGACGAATACGGTCCTTCCATAAGTGAATACCGGCTAGCACTGAACCAGTTGAACCGCCGGCGAGAAGTCCGTGGCTGCGTGCCAACCATCTACACAACGTCACCGCATCCTCCTCTTTGACCCGGTCCATGGCGTCAAGTCCTTCGGGATCAAATATCTCTGGTCGGCGGCTTGTCCCCAAGCCAGGGATGTGGCGTGGAGATGGTGGGAATCCGAAAGTCACCGATCCGACGCTGTCTATCGCGATGATCCGTGTCTGCGGCCGATGTGTGCGGAAGAAGGACTTACAACCCATCAACGTTCCTGTAGTGCCCGCACCGATGAAAAGGTAATCAATGGCTGAGAAGGCCTCGCTTATTGATCTCGCAGTAGAGTCGTGATGAGATGCCGGATTTGCTGGGTTCGCATACTGATTGAGCCAGATCGTGTCGGCGTCCGTTGCAAGCCTACGGTGGATATACTCAATGCGACTGCCTAAAAAGCCGCCGTTTACGTCTCGTTCACGCACAATCACGATTTCCGCTCCCATTGCGTCAATCGTTTTCCGATTTTGTTCTGAGGTATTCGGGTCAATAACACAAGTAAATCGGTATCCACGTTCAGCACAAACCATTGCCAACGCAACCCCAAGACTTCCTGAAGATGATTCGATAAGGCGAGTATTGCGACCTATACGCCCTTCAATCTCGAGTGCGTCGATCATCCCTACTGCAGCTTTTAGCTTGACCGAACCTGCCAAGTTAAGTGCTTCAATCTTGAGATTTACAGTCGCTGCGCACAGTCCATGAATTTCGACGAAAGCGCGATCGTTGTTAATGACACTGACGTTGCGGTTTTTCATTGGGCTCTCTCTCAAGTGAACTGCTTCGCGTGAGGCACGTGCAAACATTTATCTATTTCCGTCATCACGCGCAACGTTGACTCTAGGCGGGGCGCTGCGGAAGGTCAACGGAAAAGAGAGCGGCAAGCGGAGAATAATTAATTGATTCCGCCAACCGAAATTCGCTTCCGGGACACGTCGCAAGCAGTTCCACAGAAAGGAATAATTGTCGGGAGCGGTCAAATCACAATAAAACTTCGCGTTGGGCGCATTTAACAAATCTTACGGAATGTGAATATTTGATCCCTAAATTCTTACTCTTTGTAAAGAAACGCTTGGTTTTCAGAAACGGACAGGGTCGATCAAGATGCCATATTCTACAAACCGGAATGCTTAGCGCTTTGGAAGCTAAGTTAATAATTTTGATTGACGACTAGGACAGAAGATAGCTAGATTGCGCTAATCAAAATCACGTTTAGCGGAGGCGAGTATGCGGTTCGGTTAAATTCATACGCGCAAAATACGTCCTCTGCCCACATTCCAAACGCGGCATAAGGATTCAAGAGTGGCCCCGAGCGGCGGAGGACGACTAACACCGTTACAAATTTAATTGGAAGAGTTGCGGTGCGCCGCCTTGACATGGAAGGATTCCCTCGCCGACACGAGGCGGATCCGTTGGAGGCATCGGACCGTTTGGCTTTACCACCATTGCCTGATGAGCAAATATGCGCCCAAAACTAAGCAAGTCGCCTACAGCGGCAACTGTTAAGAAAGACGAGCAGGTCTCCAGCGAACCGGGTACTGGCATGCTGGAGCGGGCGTTTTCTGTAATTCGGGCGCTCGCCGCGCGGTCCGAGGGCAGTCGTATGACTAACGTGGCAAGGACGGTCGGTCTTAGGCAAGGCACCGTGCATCGCATCTTGCAAGCACTGATCGCGGAGCGCGTTGTTGAGCAGGACGAGCGCACTAAGCTTTACAGGCTTCGCGTTGACTTTTTTGTACTCGCGGCGGAGGCCGGCAATCCGAGCAACTTGCGCACCTTGTGTCGACCTGCATTGCTCCGACTATGTGGAAGCCTTGGTGAGACAATTTTTCTAATGGGCAGAAGCAGCTTCGACGTTGTGTGCCTTGACGTTTGCGAAGGGCCGTACCAGATCCGCTCATTCACAGCGGGCATCGGGGATCGGGTGGCACTAGGGATCGGTCAAGCGAGCCTTGCCATTCTTGCGTTTCTACCCGAGGCAGAGCGTGAAGAAATTATCCGTTTCAACGTGCCGCGGATCAGGGCATATGGACCGTTGGATGAAGTATATCTGCGTACCGCCATTGAACAAGTGCGACAAGCAGGATACTCAGCAACTAACAGCGGACTGATTGATGGGATGGCTGGTGTGGCAGTGCCGATGTTTGACCGTTCTGGGACAGCCGTGGCTGCCCTAAGTGTTGGGGCGTTAGCATCCCGACTCGGGGCAGAGCGGTTGCCGATGGTCGTTGAACTATTGCGGCGCCAAGCTGCTGCGATTGCCCCCAATATCAATCCCTTCGATGCAGCGCTTCATCTCCCAACGCAGCGATCGGGGCACGTACTCACGAGCCGCTGGTTCGACATCGAGTACGGGCGCTCGGCGCAAGCTTTCGCGCGGGCGTCGACAAGCAACGAAACCGCTTAAACCTTGCTTCGCACCGAGCGACTGACCGCCAGGACAAAAGAGATGAACAGCTACCAACTGATTGGTGAGCGGTGCCTGAGAAATGCCGACAACTTTGCCGATTACAAGTCGGTAGGACTTTCGTCGCTTGCACACCGCATCGGCCGCGTATTCGAGCCTGTCTCGATCGTAGTCGCGCTGACCCGCTTCGCGGAGGTCATCTGTCAACTTTCTGAGTGGAGGTTAAACAAATGCTAGATCAATTGCCATATTGCGTCGCCGTTAAGCCCGTATCGCTCCTGATCCAGTCTGAGATGGTCAGCGAGGAGGACGTGCGTCTGCTCGCTGCGGCTATCCGGGCAGCTGGCAAGTGGACAAAGCCAATTCCGATTGACAGACAAACGGGAATCGTTATGGATGGCAACCACCGCCTCAAGGTTGCAGGGTTGCTCGGCTTAAATTTCTTGCCATGCGTGCCCCTCGACTATCAAGACCCACGGGTGTTCGTGTCCCATTGGCGTTCGGGAAGCCCGTTTTCTCTTGAGAGCATCGGTCGGCGCATCTTGCAAGAGAGGGTGCTATTTCCGTATAAGACGACTCGCCACAGTTTTGCTCCGGCCCTTCCTCGCACCGAAATTCCGCTGACTCTGCTGGCGGGTGGTAGCTGTGCGACTTGGACGTAGGCACGCACTGGCCCGTGCACGTTTGGCCGAAAGAGTCTTGGGGTTGAAGCGCACTTCATGGCCTCACTTCCACAGGTCCTGGAGACGCCGCAGCGGCGGCTATGAAACCACGCGTACACCGTATTAAATCTATGGTCCTCCAATTTTTGCAACCACGATCTTCGATGTCATTGCAGGCTCGCTTAAATCTATCCGGCGTCGATTGTGAGGATCATGCCCCGCGCCACGATGAGGTTCGCGCCTGAAAGTCCTAAAAACTGTCTCGGCTTGTGAAAGCCTATCCAATACTCAGGTTGTCCTTCAGGCCGATGTGCCGTTCATGCCATCAAATTCCAGTCGTCGCAGAACCAGTTGGGTGGTTCGCCAGAAGGTGAGCCGCGCAGTCAGTCCGCAGCGACCGTCAATCCCGCGCAGTACGCGGTGCCGTGGGCTGCCATTGACACGCAGTTCGAGCCAGCTTCTTAGCCAGCTGTGGCCTTCCAGCCTTATTCGGCGGTGGCTGCGACCCTTCGGGCGCTAGCAAATGCGGTGAACATAGCTAGCAGAATTAACGAACACCAACAAATGCACCGCTGCGCTGTTCAACTGACCATTGCCGTGTAGCCATGACTGCGAACGCCGCCTGTTATAAGGGCCAGATGCGTATGTTGCACCGGTGCAAGCAACATTAACCTCCAAGCGAAAAGAACAGAACGTATCCTCATCGATTCAAGTTTGTTTGTGGTCCGAATGGATGCCAGATTCTGCGCGCCGTGATAGATCCGGGTGAAATTGCTACTGACTAGATGTCGTCCTACCTCATGCGGTCGTCGCTGATCAGCTTCACCACGACGCCGCCTGAACTCAGCGCGCTGCGTTCAACTGTCCGATATCAACATGCTGACAAGAACGGGCGTGGTCGGACGGTTACACTGTCCCTTGCGGGTCGGGCGGCGTCAGCGCGCTCCCCGAACTCATCGCTTTGAAAGCGGTCATCGGAATTTCGCGGCCCCGGAGCGGCCAGTCGGCAACGCGTACTCCGACCCTGAAGCGACATCCAACGTCCAACTCGCAGTTGTCCGCTCACAGGTGTGAGCAGACATCCCGGAAATCCGCATGGGTGGCCTGTCCCTCGGCTGTTCCCGGCAGCCGTACACGGTTGCTACTCGCCCACCAATTTCGACTTTGCGGAAGGCCCCGGCGCCGAACCACGTCATCGCGTGACGTTGTCCCGTCCGACGATTGTTTGCACAGTGCCGCTATCAGCAGCAATTGCGGAAAGCGCCCGGGCTCTATCTGTGCCGATAGCAACGTCCGCCCGCTGGACGAGGCGATGCGAATGGACGGATCAGTCCATGCGCAGACCGATAGTTGAGGCTCGTTGGCCAAAACAGCGCTACACTCAAAATGGGATAAATTCCGGAGCAGTGCCATGACCGACTCCACCCCCCAGAGCACATTTCGCGGTCTTCCCCTGACGCCGGAGCAGGACGCGGAAGTCAGGCACTACATAAAGAAGAAAGGGCAGCATGGCGTGCCGTGGGACACTCCGGAGTTGGATGCCATGCTTCGAGACATGCTCGAGCCCCCGGGCGACGACGATGGAGGACTCGGTTCCACCGTCGACGAAACGAAGGCGGCCACAGAACGCGCGACAGCTTCCATCGACGAGACCATGGAACCCATTGAAGCCTGCGAAGAGCGGAATGCTGCGATGGAAACCGAGGGTATGAGGGGACCGAAGCGTTGAGTCGCAGGCAGTGCTCGCGACTGGCGGTGAATTAACCTACGCGTTCGGCCCGTGGCATGAGCCTGTTGGGAACCCGGAAACACATCGACTGCGGCTCCGCCGTTCATCTTTGCAATCAGCGTCCCCCAACGGCGAGAAGACGGTCCTCGCCGTTTACTTCGGGGCCTGCTCCCCTGAGACATCCTTTCGATGTACGTCCTATCTGCATCAGGAGGAGATCGTGAAAGGCGATATGCATCTTGCACTCGCAACATTGAAGACTCTCGAGGAGGGAAAGCGCGCTCAAGGATGCGTTCGATGTTCCGAACCGGGGTGTGTGGTATCAGTTGAACGTGCTGGCCGACGCAGATCTCGTCCGCTCGATGGGTAGCGACTGGCGGCTAACCTGGGACGGCCACGAGTTTTTGAAGTCGGCGCAGCGCCACGGTCGCCCACGGCTTCACGTCGAAATTCATTCGGCCTCGAACTGGATGGCGGTATGGAACCGTACCCGTTCTTGTTATGTCTGCGCCAGCAGACCCGACATCAGAGCCCTTTTATGATTCTCCTACCGGGACGATGCACGCGTCACCGGAAAAAACCGGCTCTTCGCCGATTCTTCCACGTTCAGGGTCGCACAAAGCCGCTTCCAGCACCCAGCAATTTCCTTGCGTGCCTGACCCATTGCTTCGGCCGTCTGTACTGAGTCTTGTCGACGGCCCGCCCTTCATCTTCGGGGGCCACTGGCATGCCATCATCCGTCGCATTCGCCGCGGCTTCTCTCTGCTTCCTGCTTTCTGCCAGTTCTTCGGCATTTACCTGGTCATCAATCATGATGCACTCCTGCTATGGAAAAACTGGTTCGCCAACAGGCGGTTGGCGTCGCCCCCGATAGCCGGGCCGACGCGACACATCGTAAGGGTTTTGGACACTGACGCGCTCGCGGCGTGGGATGTAAGCTGTCGGCGAATACCCACGGGAAAAAACGGCACCTAGGACAATTGCCCTTCGTCTCGGTTTCCAAGTTCGTGTATAGCAGCAAGCGTAAAGAACGTAGAGCGCGTCGAGTGTCGCTCTTTTGTTGCAGCATCTACTCTCTGCAGCAAACTCTCGGGCAGACTGAACTGGACGCTCACGGCTTTCGAGGTAACCCGCATCAGATTGATCTCGATGAAAATCCAGATTCCTTGCCCATCGTCCATGTCGAGCGATTGCAGTTCCGATGTACTGCAGGTGGGAGCGGGTATGAGTTGCTCGCTGCGGTCATACATCAGTTCGACAACCTCCTGTGCCATGCGTTTCAGTTCATCGAACGAATGGCCACGCGCAACTGCTCGGGGAAGATCCGGAAAACTGGCACGAAAGCCGGCAGCTCCATCACGGTGCACATAAAGCGGATATTGCATGACCTGCTCCACTCAAGCCTTGGACTGACATTCGATGTGTCAGAGTCGGGTCGCCTCAACCTTGCCATCGACGATGTCTTTGCCGTATTGCATCGCGACCTCGATGGCGTCGCCCGCGCTGGTTGGACTTCCCGCGTCGAACAACGTTGCGAAGCGCCGGGCCTTGACCTCGCTGAAGGGAATGGTGTCGATTCGCACGACGGATGAGAACTGGCGCGGACCTTTGGCATACGGGTCACGGTGCAGCGGGAATACCTGGTGAGAGTACGCACGTAGCTCGTACCCTCTGTATTCGATGGTGGGGATGGTCATGATGGCGCGCTCCTTAAGCTATACCGACCGTCATGAAGCCATGCCTGTCCGGATGCGAAAAAGGACGGTCAGGTCATCTGGATGTTTTCACCATGCGCTCAATGCCATCGAAAAGCAAACTAAATCGTGACGTGGTGAATGTGACGGCTTGCGTCGTACTGGCATCGCAAAGACGACCTGCTCATGCACGTGGTTCTGCTGCTGCACGTGAGCCGCACACCACAATCGCCTACGCAAAGTCGGGTACCGCTTACACCGTTTGCGCGCGGCCATCGACGGTAACCACGCGACTGGCGCTCGAGTCGGCAACAGCGACGCTGGAAGGACCGGCGCAAAGGGATACATTCTCGTTCCGGCAGTAACATCTGAAATGGGTCACATGTTAGTCTCCGTCGACAGAGGGGAGGCTTCCATGCAGCGAATCATCACATACCGCGGCTTCGAGATTCACGTCGAATTGACTCCGGCTGCAGAGCAAACGTTTGACGTGACTTTTCTGATCAAAGGCGGTACCAACCTCGAAGTGCTCGGCGCGCGGGGAGGCCGCGTAAGGTTGCGCAACGGCCCTTTTACCGAGCGATGGGCCTACCTGGTGGCTGAAATTGCAGGTCAAGCCGCAATCGACGTGTTACTCGGGCCGGTCGACTGATTCCGCTTTTGTTTCCTGACTCTGTATCGGCAAAAAAGCTGCAAGGTCGGCGTCGGCCAGCGCTATGCTTATACTTGGACCAAGCCGGGTTCCGTTGAAGTCACACAGGTTATCGGAAACGTCTGCACCCCGGCATGCATCCCGACAACAAGACCGTCTGCGCCCGACACAAAGGAGCCCGAAAGATCTCTCCCGACGATTTTACGGCGGGTATAACCCTTGATGCGCTTTGCGCCGGCATCTGGTCGGTCATCTCGCCGGCCTGCGACAGCATGAAAACGGCGCAGTCGGTGCCCTTGGCCGAGCAGGCAGGATCGCTTGCTCGCTCCCAACGCAGAGTGAGGACAACGATTTCGTTGGCAGTGTATGCGTGGCAAACGGTTCGCCGCACATTCTCCGAGGCCTGTTTATAACCGGTCATGGGGTTGCCTGGCAGCGAGCTGCTCGCCGGTTCGTGACGGCGAGCTAGCGCGTCCGCATGCTCGGATCGCGCCGGCCGGTTTTGGCCTCTGCCTGGCTGACAGGTCCGGTGGTCAGCTATCGGCCCCCTCATCAAACGACAAACACAGGAAGACAGCCATGAGCGAACGACTGGTTGACGTCATAGATAGTAGCGGCACCGTGCTGCACACGTACCCGATTACGCTGGGCGAGTCGAGCAATGTCCCCGGCGACGCCGAATTCCAGGCGAAGGCGCTGGAAGCGGCAGCGCACAGCCGGCTTGTCCCGGACGCTGAGCTCTGCACTCTGACAGCCAGGCTGCACACGGGTCGGGGCGGTCAGATGGCTCCATACGGCGATGACCTGGAGAAAAATTCAGAAACGAAACTGGGTTTGGACCAGGCTGTTCGGGAACGCGCGTATCTGCTCTGGGAGAAAGAGGGATGCCCTGATGGGCGCGCGGACGAGTACTGGCATCGCGCTCTCGACCAGCATCTTCGGGAGCGGGCCTATGTTCTGTGGCAGCAGGAAGGAAGTCCCGAAGGGCGACAGGACGAATATTGGCGTCGGCTTGTCGATTTCCAGGCTCAGTGATTCTTGCCGGGCCCGGAATGTCCGGTGCGTACAGGATGGTCAACGGCAAGCATTGGCGACATCAGCCTCGACCAGGCCGGCCTGGTCGAGCGGATCGACTTCCGCTTCGCTGAACCACCGATATCCGAATTTGCGATACGCTTCCGCTCAGAAGCCCGGAGCGGCCTGCGCGTATTTGCGCCGACGGTCCGTCTAATGCCTGAGATGCCTGAGATGCCTGATACCAACAGCATTGACGGAAGCATCGAACTCAGGAATTTCATGTTGCTGTCACCGGTGACCAGTACGGCCCCGACGATACCTGATCGGCTCATGCTATTCACCTTGCGGATCAGCTTCTGAAAAAATCTTCAGACCTATGGCCATT
>NZ_JAVDVL010000031.1:0-18609 GCF_031456815.1 Paraburkholderia strydomiana | reverse complement strand
TTGGCCGAACCCTTGATGATCGGCGTGTCGTCGCCCGGGAAGTCGTACTTCGACAGAAGCTCGCGCACTTCCATCTCGACCAGCTCCAGCAGCTCGGCGTCGTCCACCATGTCGCACTTGTTCAGGAACACGATGATGTACGGAACGCCAACCTGACGCGCCAGCAGGATGTGCTCACGCGTTTGCGGCATCGGGCCGTCAGCGGCCGAGCACACCAGGATCGCGCCGTCCATCTGCGCGGCGCCCGTGATCATGTTCTTCACATAGTCAGCGTGGCCCGGGCAGTCAACGTGTGCGTAGTGGCGGTTAGCCGTTTCGTACTCGACGTGCGCCGTGTTGATCGTGATACCACGTGCCTTTTCTTCCGGCGCCGCGTCGATCTGGTCGTATGCCTTCGCTTCGCCGCCGAACTTCTGCGTCAGAACCGTCGTGATCGCTGCCGTCAGCGTGGTCTTGCCGTGGTCAACGTGACCGATCGTGCCGACGTTCACGTGCGGCTTGGTCCGTTCGAATTTACCTTTAGCCATGTTTCTCTTCTTTCAAAAAGTTAATCGTTGAATGACTTGCCGCGCAATTACTTCGACTTCGCGTTGATGATCGCTTCCGACACGTTACGCGGTGCTTCGGAGTAGTGCTTGAACTCCATCGTGTACGTTGCGCGACCCTGGGTCAGCGAACGCAGCGACGTCGAGTAGCCGAACATTTCGGACAGCGGCACTTCGGCGCGAACAATCTTGCCACCGCCAACCATATCGTCCATACCCTGAACGATACCGCGACGGCCCGACAGGTCGCCCATCACGTTGCCCATGTAGTCTTCCGGCGTTTCGACTTCCACAGCCATCATCGGTTCGAGGATGACCGGTTGAGCCTTGCGCATTGCTTCCTTGAACGCCATCGAGCCGGCCATGCGGAACGCATTTTCGTTCGAGTCAACGTCGTGGTACGAACCGAACGTCAGGTGAACCTTGACGTCGACAACCGGGAAGCCCGCCAGCACGCCTGCCTTCAGCGTTTCCTGGATACCCTTGTCCACCGCCGGGATGTATTCGCGCGGAATCACACCGCCCTTGATCTCGTCGAGGAACTCGTAACCCTTGCCTTGCTCGTTCGGCTCGAGCGTGATGACCGCGTGACCGTACTGGCCGCGACCACCCGACTGCTTGACGAACTTGCCGTCAACGTCTTCTGCCTTGCCACGAATCGTTTCACGGTAAGCAACCTGCGGCTTGCCGACGGTCGCTTCCACGCCGAATTCACGCTTCATACGGTCGACGAGAATTTCCAGGTGGAGCTCGCCCATGCCCGAAATAATCGTTTGGCCCGATTCTTCGTCCGTTTGAACGCGGAACGACGGATCTTCCTGTGCCAGACGGTTCAGCGCCAGACCCATTTTTTCCTGGTCGGGCTTGGTCTTCGGCTCAACAGCCTGCGAAATCACCGGCTCCGGGAAAATCATGCGCTCGAGCACGATCGGGCTTTGCGGATCGCACAGCGTGTCGCCAGTCGTTGCGTCTTTCAGGCCGACTGCTGCAGCGATGTCGCCCGCGCGAACTTCCTTGATTTCCTCGCGTTGGTTCGCGTGCATCTGCAGAATACGACCCAGACGTTCCTTCTTGTCTTTGGTCGCGTTCAGCACGGTGTCGCCCGAATTGACGACGCCCGAGTACACGCGGAAGAAGATCAGCTGGCCGACGAACGGGTCGGTCATGATCTTGAATGCCAAAGCCGAGAACTTTTCGTCGTCGGCAGCGCGGCGCTCGCCTTGCTCACCGTTTTCCAGCTCGCCGGTGACCGGCGGGATGTCGATCGGCGACGGCAGGAAATCGAGCACGGCGTCCAGCATGCGTTGCACGCCCTTGTTCTTGAACGCGGTGCCGCACAGCATCGGCTGGATTTCGCAAGCGATCGTACGGTCGCGCAGACCCTTGATGATTTCCTCTTCCGTCAGCTCGCCCGACTCGAGGTACTTGTTCATCAGATCTTCGCTCGATTCAGCCGCTGCTTCGACCATCTTTTCACGCCATTCATTGCACGTGTCGGCGAGCTCAGCCGGAATTTCTTCGTACGAGAACTTGGTGCCTTGGGACGCGTCGTCCCAAATGATCGCTTTCATCTTCATCAGGTCGACGACACCCGTGAAGTTTTCTTCCGCGCCGATAGGCACCACGACCGGAACCGGGTTTGCCTTCAGACGCAGCTTCAGCTGGTCGTAAACCTTGAAGAAGTTCGCGCCGGTACGGTCCATCTTGTTGATGAACGCGAGACGCGGAACCTTGTACTTGTTAGCCTGACGCCACACGGTTTCCGACTGGGGCTGCACGCCGCCCACAGCGCAGTACACCATGCACGCGCCGTCGAGCACGCGCATGGAGCGCTCAACTTCAATCGTGAAGTCGACGTGGCCCGGAGTGTCGATGATGTTGATGCGGTGCTCAGCGCGGTCGCCGGCCATGCCTTTCCAGAACGCCGTCGTAGCGGCCGACGTAATCGTGATGCCGCGTTCCTGCTCCTGCTCCATCCAGTCCATGGTGGCAGCGCCGTCGTGAACTTCACCAATCTTGTGGTTCACGCCGGTATAGAACAGGATGCGCTCGGTCGTCGTCGTCTTGCCGGCGTCGATGTGAGCGCTAATACCGATGTTACGGTAGCGCTCGATAGGTGTCTTGCGAGCCACTTTGATCCTCTATGGGGATGACGCGATGCGAGAAAATACCCATCGCGCTGTAACACAAACGGGCGAGGCGCTTTGTAAGCGCACCCGCCCGGAATTTCTTTCCGTTTTTGTCTGCTAACCCGGATTCGGGAAGCTTAGAAACGGAAATGCGAGAACGCCTTGTTGGCTTCTGCCATCCGGTGAACTTCGTCGCGCTTCTTCATTGCGCCGCCACGGCCTTCGGCCGCTTCGGAAAGTTCACCTGCCAGACGCAGGGCCATCGACTTCTCGCTGCGCTTCTTCGCGGCTTCACGCAGCCAACGCATCGCCAATGCCATACGACGCGACGGGCGCACTTCGACCGGAACCTGATAGTTCGCACCACCAACGCGGCGGCTCTTGACTTCGACCACCGGCTTGACGTTGTTGAGCGCTACCGTGAACACTTCCAGCGGGTCCTTGCCACCCTTGGTCTGGATCTGTTCGAAAGCGCCGTACACAATGCGCTCGGCAACCGACTTCTTGCCGGAGAGCATCAGCACGTTCATGAACTTAGCTACATCAACGTTACCGAACTTCGGATCCGGCAACACTTCCCGCTTGGGGACTTCGCGACGACGCGGCATGTTTCTTCCTTTAACTTTTCAGTTGGAGCTGTTTTAGCCCCGCGGCCACCAACTAACCCGATTCATCTCTAACGACTTACCAGCCTGGTCGGGTGACCACTTACTCGACAGCACCGGCGATTCCGGCACCACCGCTATTACCGCCTTTGCAGGCGACCTGAACTACGGACCGGCTGATGATTACTTGCCGGCCTTGGCACGCTTCGCACCGTACTTCGAGCGAGCCTGCTTACGATCCTTGACGCCCTGGGTATCCAGCGAGCCGCGAACCATGTGGTAACGCACACCCGGCAAGTCCTTCACACGGCCGCCGCGAATCAGCACGACCGAGTGTTCCTGCAGGTTGTGGCCTTCACCGCCGATGTACGAAATGACTTCGAAACCGTTCGTGAGGCGCACCTTAGCAACTTTACGCAGTGCCGAGTTCGGCTTCTTCGGCGTCGTGGTGTACACACGGGTGCACACGCCGCGACGCTGGGGGCAGTCCTGCAAGGCCGGGCTCTTGCTCTTCGTCGTTTCCGACGCACGGCCTTTGCGAACCAGTTGATTGATGGTTGGCATTGTCTATTCCTGAAATTGAACAAAATCGACGCATCTGTTTCCGGGCAAAGCAGAAACGATTGCGCATCGAACTTCCGGCTTCGACTGCAAGTACGTGGACGCAGTCCGCGCGCGAGCATCCCAAAGACCGGAACCTAGCATAATATTCCGAAAAGGCTAAGCGAGTCAACAGGTTGCAATGTTTCGCAGACCTGCGCACGTTGGCCGACGACGGCGCTCCACTTAATCAGCGGCAACGACTTCGAGGAGTTCGTCCCCGAAACGATCGAGCTTGCGCGCGCCCATGCCCGGAATGCCGCGCAGATCCTCAATGGAATCGGGGCCATCTCGAGCGATCTCCGCAAGCGTCGCGTCGTGGAAAATCACGTAGGCGGGTACGCCGTCGCTCTTCGCGGTTTCCGTGCGCCATGCGCGTAGCCGATCCCAGCGCGCGCGCTCCCGCGGTCCCATGCCGATCGTCGGGTCCGCTCGTTCGCTGGTTCGACCAGATGACTGGCGAGTACGCGTGGGCTTCACGTAACGGCGCATCGTGACGTTTTGCTCACCCTTTAAAACGGGCTTGCTGGCCTCGGTGAGAACGAGCGAGCCGAATCCTTCGTGATCGACAGTCAGATAACCGAACGCCACCAACTGGCGAAACACCGCGCGCCACTCCGGTTCGCCGAGTGCCGCGCCAATACCGAATGTGGTCAGTTTTTCGTGCCCGCGCTGCAGTATTTTCTCGCTGCGATTGCCCCGCAGAATGTCGATGAGATGGCCTGCGCCGAAGTGAAAACCGCTCGCCCGCTGCGCGCGAAAGACGCACGACAGCGCCATCTGCGACTCGCGCGTCGCGTCCCACGTGTCGGGTGGCTCAAGGCAGTTGTCGCAATTACCGCAAGGCTTGCTGGATTCGCCGAAATACGCGAGAAGGCGCACGCGCCGGCACGTCGCCGCTTCGCACAAACCAAGAAGCGCATCCAGCTTGCCTGTCTGGACGCGCTTGTGTGCGTCGTCCGCGTCAGACTCGTCGATCATCTTGCGCTGCTGGACGACGTCGCCTAGACCGTAGGCCATCCATGCATTGGCCGGCATGCCATCGCGGCCGGCGCGGCCGGTTTCCTGGTAATACCCTTCAACACTCTTCGGCAAATCGAGGTGAGCGACGAACCGCACGTCCGGCTTGTCGATGCCCATGCCGAACGCGATCGTCGCGCACATCACAATGCCTTCCTCGCGCTGAAACATCTCCTGATGTTTCTGGCGCGTCTCGAATTCCATGCCCGCGTGATACGGCAACGCGCGCATACCCTTTTCTTTGAGCCATTCGGCCGTCTCTTCGACTTTGCGCCGCGACAGGCAATAGACCACCCCTGCGTCGGTCGTACCGTCCGCCCGCGTGTGTTCGGCGCGAATAAAGTCGAGCAACTGCGTTCGCGCGTTGTCCTTTTCGACAATCCGATAACGGATATTGGGCCGGTCGAAACTCGAGACGAAAATGCGCGCGTCGTCGAGCGCGAGACGGTGAATGATTTCGTCTCGCGTGATGGCGTCCGCGGTCGCGGTCAGCGCAATGCGCGGCACATTCGGGAAGCGCTCGTGCAGCACCGACAGCTGGATATATTCGGGCCGGAAATCGTGCCCCCATTGCGAGACGCAATGCGCTTCGTCGATCGCGAAAAGTCCGATGCGGGTGCGCTCCAGCAGTTCCTGGAATCGCGGCGTCATCAGACGTTCGGGCGCGACGTAGAGCAGATCGATGTCGCCGTCACGCAGCGCACGCTCGGTAGCCATCGCCTCCGCGCTCGAAAGCGTGGAGTTCAGGTAAGCGGCGCGCACGCCGACTTCCGTGAGCGCGGCCACCTGATCCTGCATCAGCGCGATCAACGGCGAGACCACGATACCCGTGCCGAAGCCGCCTTCGCGTCGCACCAGCGACGGGATCTGATAACACAGCGATTTCCCGCCGCCTGTTGGCATCAGCACGAGACAATCGCCGCCGCCGGCGACGTGTTCGACAATTTCGCCCTGCTGTCCTCTGAACGCGGGGTAACCAAAAACTTCGTTGAGGATTTCGAGCGGACGGGACATGAATTTGAGAGAAGCAGCGTAAAGCGGGTGACACGAATTTTACCAACGCATTCGCGCTGCGCCCGCGCTTTGCAACAACGTTAGCCATCTGGCCTGCGAATGGACAAGAACGCGTAAAAAAGCGGCGCAAAAAAAAGCCGCTCAGTCGAAACTGAGCGGCTTCGCTGGCTAGAGCCCCAAGCGGCTTACGCCGCCGGGACTTATTCGCCTGAGTGCTGCTGTTCGGCGGCCGGGGTTTCCGGCGTACCGAATTCGAACGACTCTTCCGCTGCGATCTGATCGAAACGCTCGCGGTCGGACAGTTCTTTGCTCTTGCGTGCCTTGTGGAACGCGAGACCCGTACCGGCCGGAATCAGACGGCCGACGATCACATTTTCCTTCAGGCCACGCAGATCGTCGCGCTTGCCCATAATCGCCGCTTCGGTCAGCACGCGGGTCGTTTCCTGGAACGATGCCGCAGAGATGAACGAATCGGTCGACAGCGACGCCTTCGTGATACCGAGCAACACGTTTTCGTACGTTGCCGGACGCTTGTCTTCCGCGATCATACGGTCGTTCTCGTCGAGCATATCCGACCGCTCGACCTGTTCGCCCGGGATGAAACGCGTATCGCCGTTGTCCGTAATCTGCACGCGGCGCAGCATCTGACGAACAATCACTTCAATGTGCTTGTCGTTGATCTTCACGCCTTGCAGACGGTACACGTCCTGCACTTCGTCCACGATGTAGCGCGACAGCGCTTCGACGCCCTGCAAACGCAGGATGTCGTGCGGATCCGCCGGTCCGTCCACGATCATTTCGCCCTTGTTGACGACCTGACCATCGTGAACCAGAACCTGCTTTTCCTTCGCGATCAGGAACTCGTGCTGGTTGCCCTCGAGGTCCGTGATAACGAGACGCTGCTTGCCCTTCGTGTCCTTACCGAACGACGTCGTACCCGTGACTTCCGCCAGGATACCTGCGTCCTTCGGCGAACGTGCTTCGAACAGTTCCGCCACACGCGGCAGACCGCCGGTAATGTCACGCGTCTTCTGCGATTCAGTCGGGATACGTGCGAGCACTTCACCGACCTGCACTTGCTGACCGTCCTTCACGGTGATCAGAGCGCCGACCTGGAAGCCGATCTGCACCGAGTGCTCGGTGTTGGGGATCTTCACTTCCTCGCCGTTCGCGTCGAGCAGCTTGACCTGCGGACGCACCGTCTTCGAAGCTTGCGAACCGCGGCGCTTCACGTCGATCACGACGAGAGTCGAAAGACCCGTCACGTCGTCGATCTGCTTCGCAACGGTCACGCCTTCTTCGACGTTCTCGAACTTCACCATACCACCGTACTCGGTGATGATCGGACGCGTCATCGGGTCCCACGTCGCCAGTTGCGTGCCGGCCTTGATCTGCGCGCCGTCCAGCTGCAACAGCGTCGCGCCGTACGGCACCTTGTGACGTTCGCGCTCGCGACCGTGGTCGTCGGTGATCATCGCTTCGCCCGAACGCGAAATGACGATCTGCTCGCCCTTCGCGTTAGTGACGTAACGCATCGTCGACGTGAAGCGCACCGTACCGTTCGACTTGGCTTCAACCGACGAAGCCACTGCCGCACGCGACGCCGCACCACCGATGTGGAACGTACGCATGGTCAGCTGCGTGCCCGGCTCACCGATCGACTGAGCGGCGATCACACCGACTGCCTCACCGACATTCACGAGCGAGCCGCGGCCCAGGTCGCGGCCGTAGCAAGCTGCGCACAGACCGTAACGTGTTTCGCACGTCAGCGGCGTACGAACGCGCACTTCGTCGATGCCGAGGCGCTCGATTTCTTCGACCGCATCTTCGTCGAGCAGGCTGCCCGCTTCGTACAGCGTTTCCTGCGATTCCGGATTGACGACGTCAGCCACTGCCACGCGACCGAGGATACGATCACGCAGTGCTTCGACGACTTCACCGCCTTCGACCAACGCCTTCATCGCCACGCCGTTGGACGTACCGCAATCGTCCTCGACCACCACCAGATCCTGCGTCACGTCGACGAGACGTCGCGTCAGGTAACCGGAGTTTGCCGTCTTCAGTGCCGTATCAGCCAGACCCTTACGTGCGCCGTGGGTCGAGATGAAGTACTGCAACACGTTCAGACCTTCGCGGAAGTTCGCCGTAATCGGCGTCTCGATGATCGAGCCGTCCGGCTTCGCCATCAGGCCACGCATACCGGCCAGCTGACGAATCTGAACTGCGGAGCCACGAGCGCCCGAGTCCGCCATCATGTAGATGGAGTTGAACGATTCCTGACGCGTTTCGTTGCCGTCGCGATCCACCACCGGTTCCGTCGACAGCTGTTCCATCATCGCCTTGCCGACCGCTTCCGACGTTGCCGACCAGATGTCGACCACGTTGTTGTAGCGCTCTTGCGACGTGACGAGACCCGACATGTACTGACGGTCGTATTCCTTCACCTTCTTCGCAGCGTCGCCAACGATGGTTTCTTTCTGCGGCGGCACGAGCATGTCGTCGACGCAGATCGAGATACCAGCGCGCGTGGCCAGACGGAAACCAGACTGCATCAACTGGTCGGCGAAAATCACCGTTTCACGCAGACCGCACTTGCGGAACGCGGTGTTGATCAGACGCGAGATTTCCTTCTTCTTCAGCGGCTTGTTCAGCACCGAGAACGGCAGGCCCGGCGGCAGAATTTCCGACAGGATTGCGCGGCCGACGGTCGTCGCGTACAGCGAGATCTTCGGCACGAACGCCGGCGCACCTTCCGACTTGTCTTCGTTGTGGACCATTTCGGTGATCCGCACGTTGACGCGCGAGGCGAGCTCGACTTCCTTGTTCTCGTATGCACGCAGCGCTTCCGAAACGCCGGTGAACGTCAGGCCTTCGCCCTTCGCGTTCACAGCTTCACGGGTCGCGTAGTACAGACCGAGCACGATATCCTGCGACGGCACGATCGACGGATCGCCGTTAGCCGGGAACAGCACGTTGTTCGACGCCAGCATCAGCGTACGCGCTTCCATCTGCGCTTCGAGCGACAGCGGAACGTGAACAGCCATCTGGTCACCGTCGAAGTCGGCGTTGAACGCCGCGCAAACGAGCGGGTGCAGCTGGATCGCCTTACCTTCGATCAGCACCGGCTCGAAAGCCTGAATGCCAAGACGGTGCAGCGTAGGCGCGCGGTTCAGCATGACCGGATGTTCGCGAATGACTTCTTCGAGAATGTCCCACACCACCGGCGTCTGGTTCTCGACTTCCTTCTTCGCAGCCTTGATGGTGGTAGCAACACCCATCACTTCCAGCTTGTTGAAGATGAACGGCTTGAACAGTTCGAGCGCCATCAGCTTCGGCAGACCGCACTGATGCAGCTTGAGCGTCGGGCCGACCACGATCACCGAACGGCCCGAGTAGTCGACGCGCTTACCGAGCAAGTTCTGACGGAAACGACCGCCTTTACCCTTGATCATGTCAGCGAGCGACTTCAGCGGACGCTTGTTCGCGCCGGTCATTGCCTTACCGCGACGACCGTTGTCGAGCAGCGAATCGACGGCTTCCTGCAGCATCCGCTTTTCGTTGCGGACGATGATTTCAGGCGCCTTCAGTTCGAGCAGACGCTTCAACCGGTTGTTACGGTTGATCACGCGGCGATACAGGTCGTTCAGGTCCGACGTCGCGAAGCGGCCGCCATCCAGCGGCACCAGCGGACGCAGTTCCGGCGGCAGCACCGGCAGCACTTCGAGCACCATCCAGTCAGGCTTGATGCCCGAACGCTGGAAAGCCTCAAGCACCTTCAGGCGCTTCGCGTACTTCTTGATCTTCGCTTCCGAACCCGTGTTCTTGAGTTCGGTACGGAGCATTTCAACCTGTTCGTCGATATTGATCGCGCGCAGCAGCTCGCGAACGCCTTCCGCGCCCATTTCGGCACGGAATTCGTCACCGTATTCTTCGACCTTGTTGTAGTAATCCTCTTCGGTCATGATCTGCCGCGCTTTCAGCGGCGTCATGCCCGGATCGATCACCACATATGCTTCGAAGTACAGCACGCGTTCGATGTCGCGCAGCGTCATGTCGAGCACCATGCCCAGACGCGACGGCAGCGACTTCAGGAACCAGATGTGCGCAACCGGCGAGGCCAGTTCAATGTGGCCCATCCGTTCGCGACGCACCTTCGCCAGCGTCACTTCGACGCCGCACTTCTCGCAGATCACGCCACGGTGCTTCAGGCGCTTGTACTTGCCGCAAAGGCATTCGTAGTCTTTGATCGGCCCGAAAATTTTCGCGCAGAACAAACCATCGCGTTCGGGCTTGAACGTCCGGTAGTTGATGGTTTCCGGCTTCTTCACTTCACCGAACGACCACGAACGGATCTTGTCCGGCGAGGCCAGACCGATCTTGATCGCGTCAAAAACTTCAGGTTGTTGGACTTGCTTGAATAGATCGAGCAAAGCTTTCATCGCTTCTCTCCAGTAGTCCGATTAGTTGCGGTCGAGGTCGATGTCGATACCGAGCGAGCGGATTTCCTTCACCAACACGTTGAAGGACTCCGGCATGCCTGCATCGATCACGTGATCGCCCTTGACCAGGTTCTCGTACACCTTGGTCCGGCCTGTCACGTCGTCCGACTTCACCGTCAGCATTTCCTGCAGCACGTACGATGCGCCGTACGCTTCGAGCGCCCACACTTCCATTTCACCGAAACGCTGGCCACCGAACTGCGCCTTACCGCCCAACGGCTGCTGCGTCACGAGCGAGTACGGGCCCGTGGAACGCGCGTGCATCTTGTCGTCGACCAGGTGGTGCAGCTTCAGGTAGTGCATGTAGCCGACCGTCACCGTACGTTCGAACATTTCGCCCGTGCGGCCGTCGTACAGACGAACCTGATTCTTCGACGGCGTCATGCCGAGGTTCTTCGCGATGTCGTCCGGGAATGCCAGATCCAGCGCGCGCGACATTTCTTCTTCCGTCGCACCGTCGAACACCGGCGTTGCGAACGGCACGCCTTCGCGCAGGTTCTTCGCCAGTTCGACGATCTCGTCGTCGGTGAAGCTGTCCAGCTCTTCGGCGCGGCCCGACTCGTTGTAGATCTTGGTCAGGAATTCGCGCAGTTCAGCGATCTTCGCCTGACGCTGCAGCATTTCGCCGATACGCCAGCCGAGACCCTTCGCGGCCCAACCCAGATGCACTTCGAGAACCTGACCGACGTTCATCCGCGACGGCACGCCGAGCGGATTCAGAACGACGTCAGCCGGACGGCCGTCGGCCATGTACGGCATGTCTTCGATCGGCACGATCTTCGACACGACACCCTTGTTACCGTGACGGCCGGCCATCTTGTCGCCAGGCTGCAGGCGGCGCTTCACTGCCAGGTACACCTTGACCATCTTCAACACGCCCGGCGGCAGTTCGTCGCCTTGCGTGAGCTTCTTGCGCTTCTCTTCGAACGCCAGATCGAACTGGTGACGCTTCTGTTCGATCGAGTCCTTGATGGCTTCGAGCTGAGCCGCTGCTTCTTCGTCCGCAAGACGGATGTCGAACCAGTGGTAATGATCCAGATCTTGCAGGTAAGCCTGTTCGATCTTCGTGCCCTTTGCCAGCTTCTTCGGACCGCCGTTCGCGACCTTGCCGTCGAGCATACGTGCGAGACGCTGGAACGCGTCGCCTTCCACGATGCGCAACTGGTCGTTCAAGTCGAGGCGATAGCGCTTCAGTTCATCGTCGATGATCTGTTGCGCGCGCTTGTCGCGCTGAATGCCTTCACGCGTGAACACTTGCACGTCGATGACCGTGCCGCTCATGCCCGACGGCACGCGCAGCGACGTGTCCTTCACGTCCGAAGCCTTTTCACCGAAGATCGCGCGCAGCAGCTTTTCTTCCGGCGTCAGCTGGGTTTCGCCCTTCGGCGTGACCTTGCCGACCAGCACGTCGCCTGCTTCGACTTCCGCGCCGATGTAGACGATGCCCGACTCGTCGAGACGGCCGAGTTGCACTTCAGCCAGGTTCGAGATGTCGCGCGTGATTTCTTCCGGTCCGAGCTTCGTGTCGCGAGCCACGACGTTCAGTTCTTCGATGTGGATCGACGTGTAACGGTCGTCTGCAACCACCTTCTCCGAGATCAAAATCGAGTCTTCGAAGTTGTAGCCGTTCCACGGCATGAACGCGACCAGCATGTTCTGGCCAAGAGCCAGTTCACCCAGATCGGTCGATGCGCCGTCAGCCAGCACGTCGCCACGCGACACGATGTCGCCGACCTTCACGATCGGGCGCTGGTTGATGTTCGTGTTCTGGTTCGAACGTGTGTACTTGATCAGGTTGTAGATGTCCACGCCGACGTCGCCAGCAACGGCTTCATCGTCGTTCACGCGAATCACCATACGGCCGGCGTCGACGTAATCGACCACACCGCCGCGGAATGCCTGAACCGTCGTACCCGAGTCGACCGCCACCGTGCGTTCGATACCGGTACCGACCACGGCCTTTTCCGGACGCAGACACGGCACAGCCTGACGCTGCATGTTCGAGCCCATCAACGCGCGGTTCGCGTCGTCGTGCTCGAGGAACGGAATCAGCGATGCAGCCACCGACACGATCTGCGACGGCGCCACGTCCATGTACTGGATACGGTCCGGCGTGACCATCAGCGTTTCGCCCGCTTCACGCGACGACACGAGTTCGTCGGTCAGCGTACCGTCTTCAGCCACTGCCGCGTTCGCCTGAGCGATCACGTAACGACCTTCTTCGATCGCCGACAGGTAATCGATCTGGTCGGTCACCTTGCCGTCCACGACCTTGCGATACGGCGTTTCGAGGAAGCCGTATTCGTTCAGGTGCGCGTACAGCGCGAGCGAGTTGATCAGGCCGATGTTCGGACCTTCAGGCGTTTCGATCGGGCAGACACGACCATAGTGCGTCGGGTGGACGTCGCGGACTTCAAAGCCTGCGCGCTCACGCGTCAAACCGCCCGGGCCAAGTGCCGAGACACGGCGCTTGTGGGTGATTTCCGACAGCGGATTCGTCTGGTCCATAAACTGCGACAGCTGCGACGAACCGAAGAACTCGCGGATTGCCGAGGAAATCGGCTTCGAGTTGATCAGGTCGTGCGGCATCAGGTTTTCGCTTTCGGCCTGGCCGAGGCGCTCCTTCACAGCACGTTCGACACGCACGAGACCGGCGCGGAACTGGTTTTCCGCCAGTTCGCCGACGCAACGCACACGGCGATTGCCCAAGTGGTCGATGTCGTCGACTTCACCCTTACCGTTACGCAGTTCGACCAGAATCTTGATCGTGGCGAGGATGTCGTCGTCTTGCAGCGTCATCGGTCCGACGATTTCATCGCGGCCGACACGGCGATTGAACTTCATACGGCCTACCTTTGACAGGTCGTATGCGTCTTCGCTGTAGAACAGACGGTTGAACAGTGCCTCGACCGCTTCTTCGGTCGGCGGTTCGCCCGGACGCATCATGCGGTAGATCGCGATGCGAGCGGCCATTTTGTCCGCGGTTTCGTCGATACGCAGCGTCGACGAGATGTACGGACCCTGATCCAGATCGTTCGTGTAGAGCGTCTGGATGTCTTTGATCTTCGATTCGCGCAGCTTCTCGAGGACAGTCTCGGTGATTTCGTCATTCGCGTTGGCGATGACTTCACCGGTGTCGCCGTCGACGACGTTTTTCGCCAGCACGCGGCCGAGCAGATAGTCTTCCGGGACCGAGATGAACTTGGTCTTCGCGTTGTCCAGATCGCGAATGTGCTTCGCGTTGATCCGCTTGTCCTTCTGGACGATCACGTTGCCATCACGGTCCGTGATGTCGAAACGCGCGACTTCGCCACGCAGACGCTCCGGCACGAACTCCATCTGCGCGCCTTCCGGCATCAGCGTGAAGTTATCGAACACGAAGAAGTTTGCGAGGATCTGTTCCGGCGTGAGGCCGATTGCCTTCAGCAGGATCGTGACCGGCATCTTGCGGCGACGGTCGACGCGGAAGTACAGCACATCCTTCGGGTCGAACTCGAAATCGAGCCACGAACCGCGGTAAGGAATGATACGTGCCGAAAACAGGAGCTTGCCCGAGCTGTGCGTCTTGCCCTTGTCGTGTTCGAAGAACACGCCAGGCGAACGGTGCAGCTGCGAAACGATCACACGTTCCGTGCCGTTGATGACGAACGAACCCGTCGGCGTCATGAGCGGAATTTCGCCCATGTACACTTCCTGTTCCTTCACTTCCTTAACGACCGGCTTGCTGGGCGACTCCTTGTCGAGCAGCACCAGGCGCACTTTGGCGCGCAGGGCGGAGCAGTACGTCAAACCGCGCTGCTGACATTCCTTGATGTTGAATGCCGGCGGCGACAGCATGTAGCTGACGAACTCGAGACGTGCGAACCCGTTGTGCGAAACAATCGGGAAAACGGATGTGAACGCGGCTTGCAGGCCTTCCGGCTTGCGTTGCGTGGAGGACGTGTCTGCTTGCAGAAACGTGCTGAATGATTCAAGCTGGGTAGCCAGCAGGAAAGGTACTTGGTGAACGATGGGGCGCTTCGCAAAACTCTTGCGAATACGCTTCTTCTCGGTGAAGGAATATTGCATACGATCTCCGAATCACGGCGGGCATTGTTGTCGAGGCAGGATACCTTGATGAGACAACCCGAGTGTTCACCGACTGAGACCCGATGGCCGTCCGATGGCTTGAACGAGCCTAGAAGCTTGGTGGTTGGCCTCTACCAACCGCTGGCTGACGGCAGCGGATGCCTGTCGCATGGAACCTTAACCGCTACCCGACCAAACTTGCCTTCTGCAGTCGCTTCAGAAGACAAAGAGAAGCGCCGGTCAATGTTGCCGATAGGCGGTTTTCTTTGGCTTCTGGGAGTCGCATTGTTGCTAAACAACGATGCAAAAACGCGTCCCCCACAAAGCACAAAAAGGCCGGCGGTGGAAAACCGCCAGCCTTCGCACAGCGCGCTGAAACTTACTTGATTTCAGCCTTCGCGCCGGCTTCTTCCAGCTTCTTCTTCGCTTCTTCAGCAGCAGCCTTCGGTACCGATTCCTTCACAGGCTTCGGTGCACCGTCGACCAGGTCCTTCGCTTCCTTTAGGCCGAGACCCGTCAGTTCACGAACTGCCTTAATGACGGAAACCTTGTTCGCGCCAACTTCAACCAGGTTCACCGTGAATTCGGTTTGCTCTTCAGCTGCAGCAGCGCCGCCGCCTGCACCTGCGGGGCCTGCCACTGCAACAGCAGCTGCCGACACGCCAAACTTTTCTTCGAACGCCTTAACCAGCTCGTTCAGTTCCAGAACCGACATCGAGCCTACGGCTTCGAGGATGTCTTCTTTTGCGATTGCCATTTGAAATACTCCTAAATTGAATTCGGATACAGCTAGCGATCAATTACGCTCGGCTGAAGTACATTACGCAGCGGATTCTTCGCCTTGTTTCTTTTCTGCCAGCGCGGCCAAAGCGCGCGCAAAGCCAGAAACAGGTGCTTGCATAACGAACAACAGCTTGGAGAGCAGCTCCTCGCGGCTCGGGATGTTGGCCAGCGCTTGCACGCCCGCCTTGTCCATCACGTTGCCTTCGTAGGCGCCAGCCTTGATGACCAACTTATCATTGCTCTTGCTGAAGTCATTGACGACCTTAGCAGCAGCAATTGCATCTTCAGAGATGCCGTAGATCAGGGGGCCAGTCATCTGCTCTGCCAGCGGAGCGAACGGGGTACCTTCGACAGCGCGACGCGCAAGCGTGTTTTTCAACACGCGAAGGTACACCTGTTGCTCACGCGCTTTCGCGCGCAGCTTGGTCAGATCGCCAACCGTGATCCCACGATACTCAGCCAGAACCACGGTCTGGGCTTTCGCGACTTGCGCGGCAACCTCAGCGACGACGGCCTGCTTGCTTTCTTTGTTGAGTGGCACGGTTAACCTCCAGATTCGATACACGCGGCGTGCGCCTTGTGTACCGCGTTCAATAACGGCGTCCGACCAGTCAGGAGTATTTCGACCGCGCGACACCCGCACTGCTGCAAGCGTCGAACGGCTTCATCACTACAAAACCTTTTCGGGTTCGCCATCTGCGTTGGCTTTACATTAAGAGTCCGCCTACCTGCTGCGTGCCCGCCAACGGTCTTTGACAACCGGTTGCGCGATGCCAACTACTGACATCTCACAACCGCCCAAAGCCCATAAACGCCCCGACTTTCGTCGAGGCGATGAATTACTTTATTGTGCAGCGAGCGACGTCTGATCGACGCGAACGCCGACGCCCATCGTGCTCGACAGTGCAACCTTACGCAGGTAAACACCCTTGCTCGTTGCCGGCTTGGCCTTCTGCAACGCGTCGATGAGAGCGCTCAGATTGCTACGCAGAGCCGTCGGTTCGAACGAAGCACGACCGATGGTGGCGTGGATAATACCGGCCTTGTCGACACGGAATTGCACCTGGCCAGCCTTGGCATTCTTCACGGCCGTTGCGACGTCCGGCGTGACCGTGCCGACCTTCGGGTTCGGCATCAGGCCGCGCGGGCCGAGGATCTGACCGAGCGTACCGACCACGCGCATCGTGTCCGGCGACGCAATCACGATGTCGAAGTCCAGATTGCCAGCCTTCACCTGTTCAGCCAGGTCTTCCATACCGACAACTTCAGCGCCGGCTGCGCGAGCCTGTTCAGCTTTTTCGCCCTGTGCGAACACGGCGACGCGAACCGACTTGCCTGTACCTGCCGGCAGAACGACCGAACCGCGGACCACTTGATCCGACTTCTTCGCGTCGATGCCGAGTTGCACTGCCACGTCGATCGACTCGTCGAACTTCGCGCTTGCGCACTCCTTGACCAGCGACAGCGCGTCGTCGATCGGGTACAGCTTCTGACGATCAACCTTTGCTGCAAAAGCTTGCAGACGCTTAGAAAGCTTAGCCATTTACACGCCCTCCACGGTGATGCCCATCGAGCGGGCGCTACCAGCGATCGTACGAACCGCTGCGTCCAGATCAGCCGCGGTCAGATCGGGCATCTTGGTCTTGGCGATGTCTTCAGCTTGAGCGCGGGTGATCTTGCCGACCTTGTCGGTGTGCGGCTTGCTCGAACCCTTGTCGATCTTCGCTGCCTTCTTGATCAGAACCGTTGCCGGCGGCGTCTTCAGGACAAACGTGAAGCTCTTGTCAGCAAACGCGGTGATCACGACCGGAATCGGCAGACCCGGCTCCAGTGCTTGAGTCTGCGCGTTAAACGCCTTGCAGAACTCCATGATGTTCAGGCCGCGCTGGCCCAGTGCCGGACCGACCGGCGGCGACGGGTTGGCTTTACCTGCAGGAATCTGCAGCTTGATAAAGCCGATGATTTTCTTTGCCATGTTGAAAACCTCTTTGGAACGTCACCTTTCAAGCGAACGTTCAGTGAGTAGTAGCGCGCGTTCGCCGGACCCCGGGTACTTGCGCTCCTCAACGGCCATTACGCGGACCGTAAGCGCGAAATACGAAACGCGCCGACTGGCGCGCTGCGTAGAATCTGGATTACAACTTCTCGACTTGGCCGAATTCCAGCTCGACCGGCGTAGCGCGGCCGAAGATTGTAACGGAAACACGGACGCGCGACTTTTCGTAATTCACTTCTTCGACGCTGCCGTTGAAATCGGTGAAAGGACCGTCCTTCACCCGAACCATCTCGCCTACTTCAAACAGGGTCTTCGGACGCGGCTTCTCCACACCTTCCTGCATCTGCGACATGATCTTCTCGACTTCGCGCGGAGAGATCGGACTCGGCCGATTACGCGCACCGCCTACGAAGCCCGTGACCTTCGCCGTATTCTTCACGAGGTGCCACGTCTCATCCGTCATTTCCATCTCAACCAGTACGTAACCGGGGAAGAAACGACGCTCGGTCACCGATTTGTGACCGCCCTTCACCTCGACCACCTCTTCGGTCGGCACGAGGATTTGACCAAACTGGTCTTGCATGCCGGCGCGCTCAATGCGCTCCTGAAGCGCACGCTGCACGCTCTTCTCCATGCCGGAGTAGGCGTGCACGACGTACCAACGTTTGCCGCTCGGAGATGCCGGAGTATCGCTCATATCATTTCCAACCCAGAATCACCGAGAAAATCGCCCATTCGATGGATTTATCACTAACCCACAGAAAGATCGCCATCACGAACACGAAGCCGAAAACCACCAACGTCGTCTGAGTAGCCTCTTTGCGAGTCGGCCAGACGACCTTGCGGACTTCCTTGTACGAGTCTTTGGCGAAAGCGATGAAACCCTTGCCAGGCGCGGAGAGAAGACCGACTGCAACACCCGCGATTGCACCAACAGCCAAGGCGGCTCCGCGGACGTACCATTCCTGACCATTGAGCCAGAAGAACCCCACGAACCCGGCCAAGACCAGCAATACGCCCGCGACGAGCATCAGCTTGTCGCCCGATGTATTTACAGTTTCGACGGAAGGATTCGCCATAACACCTTAACGAAGCGCCACAGTTGACGCGAGAGTTGGCAGGGGCAGAGGGAATCGAACCCCCAACCTTCGGTTTTGGAGACCGACGCTCTGCCAGTTGAGCTATGCCCCTAAACCATTTGGGGTTGACGACACCGCCAACCCCGAAACTACAGATTCACGAGAACTATCTGGCGTTACTCGAGAATCTTGGCAACGACACCGGCGCCGACGGTACGGCCGCCTTCGCGGATAGCGAAGCGCAGACCTTCTTCCATCGCGATCGGGTTGA
>NZ_JAVDVL010000030.1:0-19059 GCF_031456815.1 Paraburkholderia strydomiana | reverse complement strand
CGCTGCATCAACGACCAACTTCCCGCCGGCGCGCGCTTCAATCACTGGCGGAAAGTGAAGACACCGGACGGTGACGGCTGGATCAACCTGTCGAAGGCGGGCGTCCGGGCCTATAGCGATGCTGATTTCCCTGAGTGGGCTGGGTGGAGTTTCATTAACGATGACCCCACGCCCGACAGCTTGTGCGATTCGCCCACGGTCAAACGCTGGCTGGACGTCCATCATGCGGGACACGTGAGCCATGCCGATGCGGTGACGGCGCTGGGCACTGATGCGATCCGGCAGCGCATGGCGCGTGCGATCTGCAAGTTTCCATCGGAGTGGAGTCGCAACGGCCTGGAGGCGCGATACAACTGGCTTAAGAGTCCACATGAGGCATTGACCAATCCGTTAGCGAACGAAGCTTTTACGAAGCTGATCGATCATGCGCGCGATCTGTCGTTCTGGGAGGATGTCAGCGATCCAGATTTTCCGCATGCCAATGAGGTGTGGCATTTCCCGCCGACGGCGTTTGTGCGGCATTTCAGGACGTGCCGTTGGCTCTCTTCTAAAGAACTCGAACAAATATACCCGAACACCTACGCCGAAAAATCGGAAGGACATCTGCATCAGGCTGCGAATGCCTTGTCGAATGAGGTGCGTGAGCGTTATAGAGCCGTGCTCAACCGACTAATGGAAAAGCACTCCATTACGCGAAACCCGATGCGGATGTCCCACTTCCTGGGTCAAGGCGCGGAAGAGTCAAGAACCCTGGCGTGGATGGAAGAGCATCGAAGCGAAGCTTCATGTAACTCCTTATATGCAGATCTAAACGGAAACGACCTTCCGGGCGATGGGTACAAATTTCGAGGGAGAGGCATGAAGCAGCTAACGGGAAAATCAAATTATGCAGAATATTGGGTGTATAGAGGTTGGTTAAGTCGGCAAAGTTTTACAGCGTCGTGATGGAATTATCAGCATCCGACAAGGCCGAACATCGCCACGCCGGACATCCTCCTGACAGTGCATTACAACACTATAGATACCGGTACTTGGTACTGGGAAGCGGGACCGAACCACGGGCTTCCTCATCCCCAAAGCAGCATGAACAGGTACGCCGACAGAGGGGTAACCGCCGAAACGGCGCATGTGCTTACGACTCAAATAAATGGCGGTATCAATGGTCTTGAGAATCGGACGTATCACACGATGCGGGTATATAGCCTTCTTGGAGACTGATAATGTATCTACTAAACCGATTCATCGTTGTTGTCTTGCTTGGCCACATTGTTGTCGCAAATGCTTCGGGCACGTCGCAAGCGAAGATCAAAGTTTATAGTGACGAACATGTCAGTTTTTCGTACCCGTCCGATCGCTACGAAAAAATTGAAAAGCTCGACACGTTCGAAAGGGGCTTTCATGCATATTCTCTCCGACTTAAGGGTGTGGAAGCGGAAGATGTTTTAACGTTTTGCGAAAAGAACATACGTAACTGTGGAACCGACATCGGATCTGTTCAACCGTACTGGTACGGCGCCGCAGGGGATCTGGCGCTATTCAGTGCCACTACTGCGGTTACGAAGAAGTCGGTGATTGAAGGGGAAACGGTGTACGAAGCTTTCCCTGCGTGCCCTGCCGCGGACGCTGAGGGGCCATCCGCGTATGCAGGGGATTGCTATGAGCAAGTTGCTAGTACGCAGGACAAAACGGTCTCCCTGACGTACTGGATTGGACTTAAGTCACGTCACCATTCAAAGCAACAAGCTGTCAAAGCTGCAACTCAGATAATTCGATCTGTCAAAGGGAAATAGTAGCTAGCTTTCGGCTGGGAGCTATCCTGCAATACCCCTCCAGCCTGCACGCAAGCTTGCTACCGGTTTAAACACGTATCTGGTGGCCCAGCTTACTGGGTCGCCGAGGCCGCCAGTTATCGCGAACCTAGCGGTTGGAGCCGACGACCCGCTCACATCAGTCGACACGCCCCGGGGGCTGCGCAAAAATAGACTTCTATTCATCGCGGACAGCGGTAACGTGATTGACATGACGCGAAGTGCATGGGGACCATCCAACTTCACCGGAGGATTTCCCGGCGAAATCTCATTCAATCAGTCGCTCAAAATACGGCGGTGACGCTCAAGCCATTCATCGAGGTTACGCAGGCCGTGTGCCGCGACTACCTTTGCTCCCGTGTAGAAGCGTGCATGACGAGACAACAAAAGTGCAGAGAACTGAGCGTCTACGAGCCTTAGAAACGAGTCTTGCGGTGGCCAGTTCGACGACGCAGCCCTGTCACCGCCACCAATCGCGAGCACGCTCAACAACTACATATTGACCACGCCATCGGACGACGACGCCATCGCATCATGAAAAATAACTCCCAACGTATGCCTCTGTCCCGATCTCAAACGGCTCACTCCGTGCCGCAAATTCACGCGATATACACCACGCGTACCTTGCACCGGCCGATGATGAACCGCGAACACCACGGCATCTCCCTTGCGCAGCGGCACGACTTCCGCGCGTGACTGCATTCGCGGACGCTGCTCGGTCATCACGAATTCGCCGCCGGTGAAATCCTCGCCGGGTTCCGACAGCAGAATCGCGACTTGTAGCGGAAACACGTGCTCGCCGTAAAGATCCTGATGCAGACAGTTATAGTCGTCGGTCATGTACTGCAGCATTAGGGGTGTCGGGCGCGTCTGGCCCGCAGCGTGGCAGCGTTCGATAAACTCGGAGTGTGCGCTCGGATACCGAATGCCGATGCCCATCACCTCGTTCCAACGATTCGCCACCGGCACGAGATGCGGATACAACTCGCGTCGCAACTGTGCGATTAACGACGGCAACGGATACGAGAAATACTTGTATTCGCCACGGCCGAAGCCATGCCGCGCCATCACTACGCGGCTGCGGTACAAGTCCTCTCGGGGATACAGCGCAGTGAGGGCATCGCATTCGCGCGCGTCAAGCAGCCCGTGCAACATCGCGCAGCCATAGCCGTTCAGTTCTTCTTCGACGTGAAACCAATCAGTCGTCTCGATGCGCGCCGTCAGTGAACTTGCATGATTGCGGCTCTGCAACGGCTTCGATTCAGTTTTTCGATCCTGTTCCGGCGATTGCGCGCGGGCATCTTTCGCCACCGTATTCATCAGAGTCTCCCTAAGCGGTTTTCGAACGATGATTGAGTGTAAGCGCGTCTTTCAGGCCGCGCACTCCGACTCTTGCGCTGCAATTCCCCCAGGTTGGAGGCGCACGGATCAACAGGCGATGTGTCCGGCAAAACGGTGAGTTGTGAGCAGGAAAAAGTGACGCCGCCCAACGATAACCTTTGCGAAGCGCGTCGCGTCGTTCATAGTAGGTGCTGTCAATTGGTCGCTCCATCGGAGGCTTGTCCATGTCGGATTACCACCAGAAACTCGATGACTGGCTCGGCACCGAGCGAGTCGCCAAAGATCTCGTTACCGCGTTTCCGCTCGCGGCTCTCGCCGCGACGCTGGATCGCGAGCAAAGCGGCGATACCGTTCCGCCGCTTTGGCACTGGCTTTACTTCTTGCCGATCGCGCCAATGTCCGAAACTGGCCCGGACGGTCATCCTAAGCGCGGCGATTTTTTGCCGCCGGTGCCGCTGCCGCGCCGCATGTGGGCCGGCGGGCGCATCACTTTTCATGCGCCGCTAAAAGTGGGTGAGCGCGCCACGCGTACGTCGACCATTGCGAACATTGAAGACAAGACGGGTCGCTCGGGGCGCCTCGTGTTCGTGACGGTGCAGCATTCGATTGAAGTTGGCGGCGAATTGAGGCTCGAAGAAGAGCACGACATCGTCTACCGCGACGCACCGCTAGCAGACGCGCGGCCTCAGCAGCCGCAACTCGCGCCGCAGGGCGAACGTTGGAACCGCATTATCGAAGCCGATCCCGTCATGCTGTTTCGCTATTCGGCGCTCACCTTCAACAGCCATCGCATTCACTACGACTATCCCTACGCGACGCAAGTCGAGGCTTATCCTGGCCTCGTGGTCCACGGGCCGTTGATTGCCACGCTGCTGGTCGATCTCGTTCGCCGCGAGCGACCCGATGCAACGCTGCAGAGCTTCGCGTTCAAGGCACTTCGCCCGACGTTTTCGGGCCAGGCTTTCATGGTGTGCGGCGCGCCCGCGGCGGATGGAAAATCGATCGACCTATGGGCAAAAGATCACGATGGCTATCTGACGATGCGAGCGACCGCAGCGATTGAGTAATTCCGCGAACGCGAGGCGTCGACGATTATGTCCAGGTAAAAACATAACGCCCAAGCGGTGAAAAATCCGGTCGTCTTACAGTTGCGTCTCGCAAATCAAAGTGATGTTTCTCTGAATCCGTAGGAGCAAGTCCGGCATTAACAGGTGATCTCGCGGAACCTCGGTTGTTTATGCGCATAATGCATCGCCGCTCGCCTGCGTGAGTGTATCCGGACGCCGCTCGAACTGGCTTGCGAGTCGCGTGTGGCTAAGCGACAGACCGCCCATACTGGCGCTCAGCGGTATAGCGCCTGAACGAACGTTGTTTAATCGCGGTGACAGAAAAAATCATTAACCTCTTTCGACGCATTAATCAAGCGCAACTTGTGGTCAACAAGCACCTGAAACCTCTCTGATTGTTAAATGCAATGCCGGGTGGTTTGCTGTTAAAAATATCGGTTATCATCGCTGCCT
Source organism: Paraburkholderia strydomiana (assembly GCF_031456815.1). Classification (NCBI taxonomy): domain Bacteria; kingdom Pseudomonadati; phylum Pseudomonadota; class Betaproteobacteria; order Burkholderiales; family Burkholderiaceae; genus Paraburkholderia; species Paraburkholderia strydomiana. The sequence goes on along the minus strand of NZ_JAVDVL010000030.1, from coordinate 14,390 downwards.
TCAGCGATAGGTCACGGCGGCTTAATCCGGCCGGCATCAACGTTAATATCGTCGCATCGAACCAGAAAAACTCAGATGAAGATGTCGCGTAAAAAGATTGCAATCCTCGTGGCCGCGCTTCTGATCGTGGCCGGCATCGTCATTCAGGCCGTGTGGCGTCCGTTCGCACATCGCAAGGCGACCAACGCGGGCGAAGTCGTTCTGGACATTCATCATCCCGATGCGGTGATCGACAGCGAAGCGCTGGCGCGTTTACCGCGCGACATGTTGCGCGTGCCGCTGCTTCACGACGTGCTCACGCAAGACTTCGTCGACTATTACGAGTCGGCAAATACGCGCCTTTCCGCTGAAGGCGCATTGCGGCGTTTCGCGTTCGAGCATCAACTTGACTGGCGCGACGAACTGATCCGCCGCGTGTTCGACGAACCCGCGCACGTGTTGCTCTGGCGTTCGCCGGATGGCCGCCTCGGCTATTGGATCATGTCCGTGCGCCGCAACGGTCTTGCGAAGCTGTTGCAGGGCTTGGGCAACGTCGCCGCAAGCGACACACAACTGAGTCAGGTCGCCAGGCTCTCCGGCGATGTTCCGGTCTACGCGCTGAAGCTCGCAGTTGGCCGAACGCTGCTTTTCGCGGCGAAAGACGATCGGCTCGTCGTGCTGTCCGCGCCCGGCGTTCTGCTCGACGAAAAGGGTGGCCTGTTGGGCGAACGCGCCGATGCTGTGTCCGACATGCTGTCGTCCGGTCGCGACGCCGCCGCTCGCGCATATCAACTGGACGCTTCGGGAGACGCGCCGAAGGGGCATCGTCTGGTGGTGTCGGCGAATTACCTGTCGTTCGGTTATCAGGCGTTCTTTTCGGGCATCGACGCGCTGCGGTTCGACTTCTCGCCGAACGGCAGCGCGTCGGCGACCTGGCGGACCTCGGCCTTGATCGAGCCGGGCAAACTGCCGCAGCAGTGGAACAGCGCGGCCTTGTGGCACGCATTGCCGGCGAACGCCGCAGCGTGCGCGAGCCTGCCCGCGGACTGGAAGGAGGCATCGGCACTGCTTGGCAAGGTGGCCAATGGGGCGGACGCCGCTGGGGCAATCGGCGATCGTCTGACGGGCCCCGCGGCGGTGTGCTGGTATGCGAAATCCACGCTGGTTGCGCCGGTTTTCATCGCTCAAGTTAAAACGCAGGACAAGACACAGGACGCGGCCTCGCTCGTTGCGCTGAAGACCGCGCTCGACAAAACATTCGGTGACGTGATTGGCGCATATGAGGCAAAGGCCGCGAAGACGGACGCCAACGACGCTGACTACACTAACTATCGCCGTTTGCCGGTCACGAGGCGCGACCTGGGTGCGGACGTCACCGTCTGGCAGAGGCCGGTCAGCGCGCGCTCGGGCACGGCGTCGAGCAGTAGGGCGTCGTTCGCGTCGCAGCTATCGGCGGAGCGCTATTTCCCGGTGACGCTCGCGCTCGCGCACGGCTATCTGATTTTCTCGCCCGACTCACGTCTCGTCGACGACACGCTGGCAGTGCTCGACAAGCGTTACCCCGCGCTGGCAGATACGCTCGCTCCTGAGCGTTTGCCGCGCACCATTCTGACGCTGACGCCTTCGTCCGCTGCAGCACTGATCGAACGCGAAGCTGGCGCCGCACTGCCCGCCGATCAGGAAGCCGTGTTCCGCAACGCCTCGCGTACGCATCTCACACCAAAGCTGCGCGCGCTCGCACACTATCCACCGGTTTCGTTGACGCTGCCGCAAACCTTGCCAGGCTCGACCGGCTGGGTGCCGGTAGAGTGGTGGTTCGATCGCGCGAAAGGCGATGCGGGTTCGGCTAACGGCTCGCCGCAAGCATCCGCAGATCAGCCCGGCACAGAGGGCGATTAATGCGTCGCCTTCGCTTAGCCGGCGCGTTGCGCGCGCCTCGCCAGGCGCCCTCGCGCGCGACGCCTCAACTCCGTGCGGAGTTTGTCGCGCATCCCACCCGTGAAGTCGCGACTTCACGCGTCGTGGCGGTTTCACGCCGCGCATGGCTGTTGCGCATCACCGCGACGTTTGCAGCGGCGAGCGTCGCGCCTTATGCCCACGCGCTGAGTCCTGGTGCTTCCGGTCCCGAGCCCGACACGCTCACCGCGCAGCAATCGGCTGTGTTTCGCGCGTGGTTCACCCGCATCGTCGATCAGCAGATGCGCCGCGGCCCGACGCCGCGCTGGACGCAACGCGATTGCGCGGGACTAGTGCGCTTTGCCGTCGGCGAGACGCTGCGACCACACGACAGCAAATGGCTGCACGCCAACGGCATGACCGGCCTTGCCGACACGAGCAGTCTGCCGCCCGAACTGCAGTTGTCCACGGCGCAGCGAATGATCGCGAATCGCTGGACGCAACTCGACGGTTCCACTGGCGCATACGCTTCCGCCATCGCACTGATTCAACGCAATAGCCGCTTCGTTTCGAAAGACGTCAACCAGGCGCTGCCCGGCGACCTGCTGTTCTTCGACCAGGGCGACGACCAGCATCTGATGATCTGGCTCGATCGCTACATCGCTTATCACACAGGCACCGTCACGCCGATCGATACCGGTCTGCGCGCGGTCGCCGTTTCCGACCTGATGCAATGGAAAGATTCCCGTTGGCAGCCGCTCGACGGCAATCCGAACTTTGTCGGCGTGTTTCGTTTGGACTTTTTGACACCATGACCCGAATGAGCTCTGTGATCGCGACTTGCAAATGGCTGAACCCTATGCGCGATCGCGCGACCTTCGCCATGGCCGCGCTGTTTGTGTCGATTGCGCTGATCACCGTAAGCGGCACCGCGCAGGCGGGCGACGACGCGTCGGCAGCATCGGCGGCATCGGCAGACGCCAGCATCGCCGCGAATCCGACGCTCAACCCGGCGCCGTCGAGCAACTTCGCTTCGCAGAAAGTGGACGGTCAACCCTTCTTCCTCCTCTCGGATGCGAGCTTCGGCAGTAATCAACTCGCGCAGGTCCGGCTTGAGGCGCCCGGCCGCGATTTCAAGGACGCGTTGCAGGCATACGGCGGCGCGGACATCGTCGTGTATCGGGTGCCGAAGCCGCTCGAGTTTCTGAAGGCCCAGAAGAATCTGCATCGGCTGAATGTCGCGCCGAATTATCAGGGCGAAGGCCTCGCGAACACGCTGGCTTATCTGTGGGACCGCTGGTTCACCGAGGCACGCCGCGCATGGCAACGCGTGCTTTCGTTCGCCACCCGCAGCAAGGCAACGGAGGCCGCGCCGCAATTCAAGCTCGGCGAACAGACCGGCAAGCAGACGCAGTTCGAGCAGAACTCGCAGTTCGCCCCGCTGAAAGGCTATGACATGGTCGCGCGTTTTCGCTATCCGATCTGGGACGCGAAAGTGATCGAGCCGCCCAAGGGCGTGAACCTCGCGGGCAGCAGCAGTAACTTTATCGAGGCGAGCTCCGGCAACGTGATGATCCCGGTAGGCAAGCTGCCGCCGGGCCTCTATATCGTCGAGGCGGTGATCGGCAACTATCGCGCGCATACGCTGTTGTTCGTGTCGGATACGGTGGCGGTCGTGAAAGCGGCATCGAGCGGAATGCTGGTGTGGACTACGCGGCGCGATAGCGGCAAGCCGGTCGCTAACACGGAAGTGAACTGGACCGACGGTGTAGGTGTGTTGCAAAGCGGTACGACGGGCAACGACGGCGCGCTCGTGCTGCAACACGTGAGCCCCGAGCGCAGCTATGTGCTTGGTGTCGATCCGCAGGGCGGCGTGTTTGTGTCGGAGAATTTCTATTACGACAGCGAGATCTACAACACGAAAATCTACGCCGTCACCGATCGGCCGATGTACCGGCCGGGCGATCAGGTCCACGTAAAGTTTATTGGCCGTACGTTTCAGAACGCGACTCAATCGTCGGCGCCTGCCGAGGCCGACATCAAGCTCGAAGTGCTCGACCCGAACGGCTCGCCGGTTGCAACGGCGAAGACGCATTTCGCTTCAGATACCGGCGCGGACACGTCGTTTTCGCTGCCCGCAGACGCAAGCGCTGGCGGCTACACGCTGCGGTTCGACTATAACGGCGATGTGTATGGCAGCGCGTTTCGCGTTGCCGAATATGTGAAGCCGCACTTCGACGTCAATCTTTCAATGGACAAAGCCGACTATGCGACCGGCGAACCGCTGAAGGGCAAAATCCAGCTGCGCTATCCGGACGGCAAGCCGGTGCGCGACAGCAAGATTTCGGTCACGCTGCGCGCGCAGAAAGTGACGATTGTCGACGGCGAACTGCACTATGCGGGGCTCTTCCCGGTCAAGCTCGAACAACAGGAACTCAAGACGGATGGCGACGGCAACGCCAGCCTGACGCTGCCCGCAGCGACCGAACCGAGCCGGTATGCACTGACGCTGTTCGCGCAGGACGGCGCCGCATACAAGGTCCGCGTGACGCGCGAAGTGTTGATCGCGCGCGGCGCGACGCCGTACCGGCTGACTACGTCGAAGTCGTTCTCGCAGCCGAAGGAATCGGTGAGCTTCGACTTGCAGGCGCTGGCCGCGGTCGACCCGGCGGCGCATGCGCCGGCGAAATGGGAATGGACGCGCCTCGAATCGCAGACGCACGCCGAAGGTGCGTTGAAAAGCGCGCCGAACGGCGTTGGCGGCAAGCTGTCGTTCGCAGTGCCATTCGATCAGCCGGGTTCGTACATGTTGTCGGTCAAGGACGACGCGGGCAACCTGCTCGCCGCCGTCAGCCATTGGGTCGCGGGCGACGGCCTGAAGGCGATCCCAGGCAGCGTCGAGATCGTGTTCGATCGCGACCGGTACAAGATTGGCGACACGGCGGAAGCGCTGATCACATTCCCGCTGCCCGTCGACGATGCGTTGCTGACGCTGGAACGCGACAACGTCGAACGACGCGCGCTGTTGAGCGCGGGCGGCGACTGGTTGCAACTGCAGCGCGTGACGCCGTCGCAATGGAAGGCGCGTATCAAGGTCGGCGAAGACTTCGCGCCCAACATGACCTTCTCGGTGCTGTACGTGCATGCGGGCGAATACGCGTTCCAGAACGCGGGCATCGTCGTGGCACAGCCGCAAATCGAATTGAACGTGAAGAGCGACAAGCCGGTGTACGGTCCAGGCGATACCGTCACCCTGAATTTCGACAGCACGTTGAACGGCAAACCGGAAGCGGCGAATCTGACTGTGAGCGTGGTCGATGAAATGGTCTATGTGCTGCAGCCAGAGATTGCGCCGAACATCGTCGACTTTTTCTATCATCCGCGGCGCAATAACGTGCGGACATCGTCAAGTCTGTCGTTCATCACTTACGACCTGGCGCGTTCGCCGCTCAAGGGTGCGCCGGGCGGGCCGCAACGGGCGAATTACAACGAGCGCGGCGTGAAAGTGCTCGAACGCCCGCGCCGCGACGATCAGGACACGGCCGCCTGGGAAGGCAGCCTGAAAACCGACGCCAATGGTCACGCCACCATGACGTTCAAAATGCCCGACTCGCTAGCGCGCTGGCGCGTTACCGTGCGCGCGGCCGCGCCCGATGGCATGGTCGGCCAGCGCACCGCATACGTGCGCTCCGACAAGGCGCTGTATCTGAAGTGGAGCGGGCCGTCGCATTTCCGCGTCAACGACCAGCCGTCTATCGACATGATCGCCTTCAACCAGACCGATGCGGACATGGACGCGCAGTGGTTGGTGGAGGGCGGCGGTCTGTCGCTGAATCAGAAGGTCACGCTTAAGCGCGGCGCGAATTATCTGCGTCTGCCGAGCGGCGCGCTGAAGGCCGGCGTGGTCAACGCGACCTTGCGCAAGGGTGACAAGGATGTGGACCGCTTGCAGACCACGATTCGTCTCGACGCGAGCGGCTGGCTCGATCTTCATCAGAACACTGTCGCGCTTGACGGCGCAGGCAAGCCGCTCAATCTGCCGCAAGACGCGCAGGACGTGAGCGTGCGTTTCGTCGGCAGCGCAGCGAGCCAGTTCATGCGCGTGGCCGACGATCTGATCAACTATCCGTATGGCTGCGCCGAACAGACATCGAGCCGCCTGATTCCGCTCGCACTTGCACACGACGCGATCGGCCGCGGCGACAACGCGAGTTCGACGCAAGGAATCGAAGCGCTGTTGCGTAATCAACGGCAACGTCTGGCTATGCTCGCGGGCGTCGGCGGCACGTTCGGCTGGTGGGGCGATACGACCGGCGGCAGCGCGCTGATCACGGCCTACGCGTACTACGCGGACTGGCTCGCGAGCCGCAGTCTCGGCATAAGCCTGCCCGCCGCAAACTGGCAACACGCGATGGAGGTCTATCGCGACGCCGGCGCTAAAGAGCCACTGCTTCATCGCGCGTTGGCGCTGTGGTTCATGCAGCAGATGGGCTTGCCGGTCGCGACGCCTGTCTCGGGCGTGGCTGCCGACTTGATGAGCGACGCGGCGGCCACCGCCGCTGCACCGGCTCGCAACGCCGCTAGTGCTACGTATGGCGCGTCGGACAGTATCGTCTTTGCACAGGCCGATTCGCCGCGCGGCAAGCAGATGGCGATGCTGCTGATCGCGAACATGGCGCGCGCGACGGGCGCGCAGACGCCGGACGGTTTCGATGCGGCATCGAGCGCCGCGCGTGTCTCGTTGAGCAACGATCCGGCGCCGCTAGTCCAAAGCCTGCTTGCCATGTCCGGCGAAGGCGCGAGCGTCGATGCATCCGCATTGCTTGCACGAAGCAGCGCCGATTACCCGACGCTCGACCGCGCACTGACGCTGCTTTGGTTGCGCAAGGCGCTCGGCGGCGATGTGGCGGCTACTTCGTTGCCGTCGCTGCAAGGCGCGGGCTGGACGCGCGCTGCTACGCCGACCGGCACGCCACTCTGGAAATGGACCGCTGCTGGCGTGCCGTCCGCGCTCGACGCAGGCGCCGCACGCACGGACGTCAGCGCAATCGTCTCGTTCCGCAGTCATACGAGCGAAGACAGCCGCTTGAACATCGGCGTTGCCCGCCGCTTCTACAGGCTCGAACCGGTCGAGGTAAAAGCCGATCCGAAAAAGCAGGGCGCGGGCGACAGCAATGTGGGGCGGTCTGCGTTCACAGCGCGTCTCGTGAAATCGGGCGACGCGATCGACAGCAATGCACTGTACGTCGACGAAGTCACGCTCATGCCGCGCTCGGGCAACGCGTATCACTACGGTCTGCTCGATGTGCCGCTGCCGCCCGGCGCGAGCGTCGAAGCGACGAGCTGGGGCGTGTCGATCGAGGGCTTGCCTGGCGAAAAGGAAGGCGAGAGCGGCCCGCAACCGTTCGCGCGTGCTGCATCGTATGAAATGGGTGAGCTCTCGTATCACCAGCCGGTGCCGTTGCTCGACCGGCCAGTGGCGTTGCGGCAACTGGTGCGCTTCGCGTTGCCGGGCACATTCGCATTGCCGCCCGCGCGCTATTTCCGCATGTATCAACCGGACGCGAAGGCGTTCGAAGGCGGAAAGAGCGATCGCGTGACTTCGTTGCGTATCCAGTAAGCGACACAGGCCATGCTCCGCGCGCTTTTTCGGACTGTCCGCGATCTTCTTGCAGCGATGATGCTGCGGATCGCGTTCGCCGTGGGCGCGGTGTGCATGATCTGCGGCGTCACACTCGATCGCGCGTATGCGGCCGGGCCGGCTTCACTGCAGCCGGCGGCGAAGCAGGCATTGCACTTCGCGTCGTTGCGCGATGGGCAAAGCCAGCTCTGGCAAGCCGACGTCGACGGCTCCGTTAGCGGCCTGTCTCCGCAATCCGCGCTGCCGTTGCCCGCCACGCTGGAAACACCGCTTGGCAGCGTGTGGAAGCTGTTTGTCTACGGCTATCTGGTGGATCGAAACATCGCAACGCCAGACTACACGTGCAACGGCGGCGATCCCGAAGAAGTGTATTGCTGCATGACGGGCGGTCATGTCGATCGCGAGCATGCACTCGTGAAATCGTGCGGGCTCTTTTTCGAACCGGGGCGTCTGCAACTCGATCCCGCCGACTGGCGCAAGTATTGGACAGCGGTACACGCGCCTGCCTGGTTGCGCGACCTTCACGCGATGACGCCGACGCATCGTGTGCCCGTCGTGCAACTGCTTGCCGCATTGCAGGCGATGCCCGCACGCCCACGCGAAGCGGCGGCCAGCACGCTGGTCTCCGTACTGACGAGCGGGCGTGGCGAGGGAACGGTGTCGCTCTACGGCAGCCTGCTGCGCGCCAAAACGTGGACGATGCCCGATACGGCCCGGCCAGGCGCATCGGTGGGTGGCGCCGCAGGCTGGCTAGCGGATGGCACGCCGGTCTGGCTCGCCGGTCCCGGTGGCAGCGCACGCGTGCTCGCGTTGGCCGCGCCGCGCATTGCGCCGCTTCTCACGCGAGTCACCGTGCCCGATGACGGCGCATGTGTCGTCGTCGATTTCTTCAGCCGCTATCCGATTCGCGAAGTGCTCGGCCAGAAAGGACCCGCGACGGTGGCTGACGGGCCGCTGAACGGCGAGTATCGCGTTGGCTTTGTGAACGGCAACTGGACGCGACTCACGAGCCGCGGCGAGTTGCGGCTCGATCGTAACGCTGCGGGAGCGCCGCAAGTGGTCGGCCGCTTCGGCATGAACGACTATGTGGCGCGCGTAGTCGAGCGTGAAGGCGATACGGCGCAGCCGGAAGCGGCCAAGGCGCTCGCCGTGGCGGCGCGCACTTACGCCGTGCAGCACGGCGTACACGATCACGGCTGTTTGCGTATCGACGATAGCAGCAACACGCAGCGCGTTCTGCCTCGCGCGCCGACTGCGGCGGCGCGCCGTGCCGCCGATATGACCGACGCGCTCGTGCTGACCGGCGTGCCTGTCCAGTATCACCACGACAAGGCCGCGGCAGGGCAAATGAGCTGGCTTGCCGCGAAAGCATCCGCGCAAACTGGCCTGACGTTCGATGCGATCCTTGCACGCACATGGCCGCAAGCCACGCTGACTTCATTTCAAAGCCCCTTGTCCGGCGATTGCATCGCGGTGACCGGCGCGCGCGAGTGGCTGGAACGCAATGCGCCTTCCTGGGCGCGGCGCATGGATGGCGCGGCCGGATACGAGACGCCCGACTTGCCGGCCGTGTGTGCCGTTCGCGAAGGACGTCCGTACGCGGACGCGCAGCGCAATAGGGTCTATGTGTATCGCTTGCAAACGGAAGAGGATCGCATTGCATTGGCGCATGAATATGTTCACCTCGCGTTTCAGCATCATCCGCGTGGACTCGACGAAGATTTTGTCGAGCGCACCGCGCGCATGCTGATTCGTACCGACAATCCGATCCAATGAACCACGTCACCTCCTTATTTTCGTTGAGCCGGTCTTCCGTCGTGCGTCGGGTTCGCCTGCGCGTCGTGATGCTAGTGGCTGTCGCTGCATGCTGCGTGTCCGGAACAGGCGTTGTGACACAGGCGCGCGCCGCTAGTGCCGATGGCGGCGTCGCCGATCTCACCCGCTCGTTCGGCGGCTGGCGTCATAGCGGGCTGACCAATGAGGGCGAGCAATTTGTCGCGGCGTATCCGCGACCGCCGGTCGATCGTGGCGCGCAGCGTTACCGCACATTGATCGAGGGACGCCTGAAGCGTATCGACAAACACGCGCGCAAGCCGCCGACACTCGTGGTCAACGGCAATCCGACGCCGCTCTACACGGACGACGAGGGCGCATTCGCGCGGCCGTGGGCATTCGGTGCGGGCTCGAACAGCATTGAACTCATTTCTGCTGACGGCAGGCAGCATCAGCGCATGCAGTTCTATGAAGCGGACACCAGCAAGCCGCAGGCGAAGCTGCGCGCAATCGTCACGTGGGACGATCCTCACGCTCAGGTCGATTTGCATGTGATCACGCCGGGCGGGTTGCATGCGTTCTTCGCCAATCCGACGCTCGAGGACGGCAGCGGCTTCGACGTCGACTCGGTGGACGGCGCGGGGCCGGGGATATTTTCATCGGCGGCGCCGGAGCGTGGCACGTGGCTGTTCTTCCTCAACTACTGGGGCAACTTCGATACGACCGGCTACAACTTCGACGCGTCCGCGCACGACCGCGACGTCATCACGGCGACGTTGACGCTGGTCTTCAACGAAAATACGCCGAACGAGCGGCGTGAAACGATGGTTGTGCCGTTGCGCAAGATCGGCGACCTCATGCTCGTGAAGAGCGAGCGACTATGAAAGCGGGACGGGAGCAGTCACGATGAAGCGCAAAACGACGGGATGGATGAACGCTGCTGGCTACAGCTTGCTGGTTCTCGCCTGCTTGCAGGGCGCGTCGGCCGCGCATGCAAGCGATATCGACTTCGCCGCGCCGCTGAACGGCTGGCGCAATACGAGCGGCGACAGCGAACGCTATACGCAAGATGTGCACTATCCGGCGGTGTCCGTAACGACGCCGGAAGGGCAGTCGAAACTTGCGCTTATCGAAGGGCAGATTCGTAACGCACCGAAAAGAAAGGGCAAGACCGTGGGTACGCTGGTGGTCGACGGCACGCCGTTGCCGCAGCGTGTAGAGGAGGACGGCAAGTTCTCGCGGCCCTATGCGTTTCCTGCGGGCAGCAATGGCGTTGAATTGCGCGCGCCGGACGGCAGCCGCAAGCGCGTTCAGTTCTATGACGCCTATGGCGGCAAGACGCAGCCGAAGCTGCGTGTATTGCTCGCGTGGGACACGGACGGCACGGATCTCGACCTGCACGTGGTATCGCCGGACGGCGCGCATGCATGGTACGGCGATCGCGTCGTGGCGAACGGCGGCGCGCTCGACGTCGACGTCACGACTGGCTATGGGCCGGAGATCTATTCATCGGCGGCGCCGCTGAAGGGCACCTATCTCGTCTTCGTAAATTACTACGGCAGCGGTAACGATCGAAGCGACATGACTGTCGCTCAAGTGACGATCATCACCGATGAAAACACGCCGAACGAAAAGAGCGAGACGATCCGCGTGCCGATGCGAAAAGCCGGCGAACTGACGCTCGTGAAGACGTTTGTTATGCCTTGAGTGCGGCCTCGTTGCGGTTTGTTTTTTGACTTCAGACTTGCCGCGTGCAGAGGATGAAAACTGTGCGCGCTCAGGTACTTGGACTACTCTTGCGCAGGATATCCACAGCCTTCTGAACAGTTTCTGTGGACAACACGATGTGGGGCGGAACGCGTCGTTGTTGACACCGCGTCTGCGCTTACCGTGCCTTACAGGGCGTCAAGTTTCAACCGCTCCCGGTCGATAGAGCCTGTATCCGGCGCTACGCCGAACGCCCTGAAGAAACGAACGGAGGTTGCAATGCAAATCGACAGTGCGTTGCTGTCAACACGACAGGCAACTGACCGCACGACAAGGAGTGCGTCGTCAACTGCCGTCACCGCGCGCTCTGCTACCTCGAATGCGTCGAAGCAGGACGAGGCTGTGCGCATCTCCACGGAAGGCGCTGCTGCGGCGGCTCGCGATACGAATGTAGTCGATGGCACGAGCGCGGCCGGTGCGGACGGCGAGGGCGCGTCGGCGACGGATTCGTCAGCGGTGAAGTCGTTTGCGTATGGCACGCTCGGGCTGGAACGGCCAGATCAGCCGCACGAAGAGCGCAACGCTTTCTACACGGCCGGACGTTGGCTGGCGGCGGGCATCACCCTTGGCGGGATCATCTCGCTGCTTATTTGAGAACGGTGGAATTCTGAAGCTTGAGGCGGGAATTGCGCTTGCCGTGCATGGCGCACGGCAAGCGCGGTGAAGCAGAGTCAGACTGGCTGGATCAACGGTCGAGGAACGACTTGAGTCGATCGGCACGGCTCGGATGCATCAGCTTGCGCATGGCCTTGCTTTCGATCTGGCGGATGCGCTCACGCGTGACGTCGAACTGCTTGCCCACTTCTTCCAGCGTGTGGTCCGACTTCGTGTTGATGCCGTAGCGCATACGCAGCACCTTGGCTTCGCGCGGTGACAGCGAGTCGAGCGCATCGTCGATCGCGGCGCGAAGGTCGGCCTGCATCGCGGCGTCTGCCGGCGACGATGCCGCCGAGTCTTCGATCATGTCGCCGAGCGTGGCGTCGCCGTCGTCGCCAACCGGCGTTTCCATCGACACCGGCTGCTTGGCGATCTTGAGGATGCCGCGCACTTTCTCTTCCGACAGATCCATGCGCTCGGCCAGCACCGACGGATGCGCTTCCTGACCGGTCTGCTGCAGGATTTCACGCGAGATGCGGTTCAGCTTGTTGATCGTTTCGATCATGTGCACCGGCACGCGTATCGTGCGCGCCTGATCGGCGAGCGAACGCGTCACGGCCTGGCGGACCCACCACGTTGCGTACGTGGAAAACTTCCAGCCGCGGCGGTATTCGAACTTGTCCACCGCTTTCATCAGGCCGATGTTGCCCTCCTGAATCAGGTCGAGGAACAGCATGCCGCGATTCACGTACTTCTTCGCGATGGAAATGACGAGACGCAGGTTCGCCTCGATCATTTCGCTCTTGGCTTTGCGCATCTTCGATTCAGCCGCGACCATCTGGCGGTTGATCTCTTTCAGATGCTTGAGCGGCAGCGAGACGGTGGCTTCGATATCGATCAGCTTTTGCTGTTCCGACTGAATTGCCGGCAGGTGACGCTCGAGCGCGGCGCCATACGAGGTCGTGCCGCGTGCTGCGCGCTCGGTCCAGCCGAGATCGGCTTCATGACCTGCGAACGACTCGATGAACTTCTCGCGCGGCATGCCGCTCTTCGTCACGACGATCTGCAGAATGTTGCGTTCGATCGCGCGAACCTGCGCGACCTGATGCTGCACGTCGCCGCACAGACGGTCGATGGTGCGCGCCGTGAACCGGATTTTCGCGAGATGTTGCTGAATTTCCTCGCGCGCGCGCTGATATGCCTTGGAACTGACGTCGCCGCGGGTGTGCGACGCGTTCATCTGGTCGTACAGAATGCCGACTTGCGCGAAGATTTCGAGGCAGTCGCTCGTGAGCTGCTTCAGACGCGCTTCGTCTGCTGCAGACGAATCGGCCGGGCCGACGTCGTCGTCGCTATCGCTGTCGTCGTCTTCTTCCGTGTCCGAGTCCACGTCGGCTGTCGCTTCGGCGCTCACGGTCTCTTCTTCCGCCGCGATGTTGTCTTCGTTGAGGCCGTCGACCAGTTCGTCGATTCGCAACTCGCCGTCCGCAACCTGCTGGGCGCTTGCCAGGATCGCGGAAATTGCGAGCGGGCATGCGGCAATGGCCTGCACCATTTCGTGCAGACCGTCTTCGATACGCTTCGCAATCGCGATTTCGCCCGCGCGCGTCAGCAACTCGGTCGCGCCCATTTCGCGCATGTACATGCGCACGGGGTCGGTCGTGCGGCCGAACTCGGAATCCACCGTCGACAACGCGACTTCGGTTTCTTCATCCGCCTGATCGTCGGAAACGACTGCCGGAGCGTTCGAATTCAGCAGCAGCGTTTCGGCGTCGGGAGCCTGTTCGTAGACCTGCACGCCCATGTCGTTGAACGCGCTGACGATGCTGTCGATTGCCGCGGTTTGCGCGAAGTTATCGGGCAGGTGGTCATTGATCTGCGCGTGGGTCAGGTAGCCTTGCTCCTTGCCCAGCTGGATCAGCGCGCGCATCTGGCGCTGACGTTCTTCGGCTTGCTGCGGCGGCAGCTCGGCCGCCACGGGGATCGCTTTGCCCGCGCCCTTGCCCTTGGGCGTACGGCCCGACGGAGCTTTCGTGTAGGCTGCGGTTTCGTGTTGCGAATCTTCGCGATCAAAAGGGTTCACGTATTCTCCTCGAGAGGCTTCGCTATGAGACGCAAGACGCGACCGTCAGGCGTTTCGAGCATGGCTCAACATCACCTGAGTGACTCAACGCGGTTATATGGCTGTGTGCTCTGGGGAGCAAAAAGATGAGCCCGCTTTGAGCGGGCCGATAGAAATGTGCGAAATTCGCGCGGCTCGCATTATATACGAGCTTGCGCCTTCGCGCGCATTGTGCGCAGCAATTCGTCGCACGCTGGGCCGTAGATCCGTTCGCCGTCCGCCCGTGGCGGCGCGGAGCGGCGCGCAAAAAAGTTTGTTGCAACAACGAGCAGTTCTCTCGCGACGGACGGCAGACTCCCGACTATAGACCAACTTGTCCGTGTTCACACGACTGCGTTCCTCTGAGGATCGAAAACCTACTATATGTAGGGCGAACGCTTTGCGCGCCGATTGGCGCTTCTGTGAAAGAAAATTCGTCGAAGGGGGTTGACGACCTGTCACTCGCTCTTCATAATCTCGTTTCTCTGCTGCAGATGCAGCGACGCAGAACGAAGCGGTGCCGGGTGGTGGTAGGAAGGCGGCGCGGAGTGAGCGGATCGATCTTTAAAAACTAACAGCCGATAAGTGTGGGCGCTTGATGCGCGACGCGAGCCGGGCCTTTCGGGGTCTGGCGCA
>NZ_JAVDVL010000029.1:0-19949 GCF_031456815.1 Paraburkholderia strydomiana | reverse complement strand
CAATCAGTTCGCCATCCTGTTCGGCGAGCGGTTCACCTCCGCCATCAGCTGAGGTTTTTTAACCGACCTCGACACACAAGATTTCGGATACCTCCCGGCAGATTGTGCTCACCGATGCCTACTGCCAGGTGTCCGAGCAGATGGGCCATCTTGCTGCATTGTCGATAGCTGTCGTCACCCCGTCATTCGGCATACGCGTTCCGGACGTCGTCTGGATGCCGTGTGAGAAATGGGAAGGTCTCGACCGTGAGGAGCCATTGCCCATAGTCCCCGACCTCTGTATCGAAGTGCTTCTTGACAGAGGCACAGTGAACGACGTTGACCGGCGGGTGGGGGCCTACCTGGAAGGCGGTGCCGCCGAAATCATCGTCGTCGGCCCGCACGGACAGACTGAGCTCCACGGGGCAGAGGGCAGGCGACAAGCTTCGGTGTTTGGGGTAGTGCTATCCCTCGACCCTCTTTACTTTGACGAGCCCGTTGTACCTGCGGTACACCGAGGAGCTCGTCGCTAGAGGGTCCTTTCCGAAGCAACTTGGCTATTTCGAATCCAGCACCTGGGTGTTCACAGCGCGCGACGCATTGATTGTCCGTCAGTCGACTCGTCCGTCTGTCGTGGCAACCACAGGCAGGTAGTTGCGGAGCCCTCATTTTCTGGAATGAGTACGCGCAGTCTTCATCGCTTCGACGCCGGCCCCTTGCTGCTCAATCATCGGAAACTCTGTCCGTGGTGGTCCGGCCACCGCTGCACGCACTCAGACCATCGGCAGAGGATTTCAGCGCCAGCCGTAATAGTGCTGGCGACGCTGCCGAACCGCGGGATAACGCAGAGCGCGAAATCAATGCTCTCATCGCGCGATTCAAATCTGCGCAGGCCACCAACTTGGAGCAGGAGCTGTTCAAACAGCACAAGCGTCTACCCGGCGCCGAACGCACGTTGTAAACGAAAGTCACGAAAGCAGCAACGGAAAGTCAGCGAATCGCCACCGACAAAATCGCCTGGGCGAAGGGCAAGCTCGCGGACCTGCAGCGAACCGAGCCACAATCGTGCGACTCGCGCATCGAACGGCAGGCCTAGCTTCATTGTTGGACTGTTAGTGACCAGCGGCGCAAGGGCTCAAATGTGCATCGACATGTTGCAGGCGCTGCACCAAGGCGACCGGCGTTGACAGCGGCTCGTTCGCGTTGTTCCGGAAAAGCCGAACGACGCACCGTCTTTCGCGTCCGTCATCCCGCCGGCCGATAGTCTGCATCCGTTTCCTTGGCCGCCTGCTCCCAAAATTGCACGTCCCGTCCTTTAGGAGTACCGGCTTCTTCCCACAATGTCCGTGCGCGGGGGCGAATACGGGCGTCACGCTCGGAGGTGCACTCGACGTCCTCAACGCGCCCGCCGTCTGAATCAATAGACATCGTGACGACATCGTACCCGTTGGCAATCGTCGCCCAATTGGACACCTGCCGAACTTTCTCAAACTGAGCGATTGCTGCTTCCACGGCCTCCTGCTTCGTCCCTTGGGCCACCGCGACGCGCATTAGCTCACTGTGATGCGGCATTCCCGCATTTCCCAGAACTTCTCTGTAGAAGACGACTTCGAATGGACGGCGTTCTGAGGCACCACCTTCCACATCGCTCATGGAGATGACGCCGACCAGATGTCCATCGCCGTCAGTAACAGCGAGCCTCTGCACATGAGCCGCATGCATTGTCAGTACTGCCGACTCAACTGAATCGTCTTCGCTGCAACGGATGACGTCCAGCGACATCACGTCGCCGACCTTCATCACGTTTGAGTCGAAACCGTCGGCAACGCCGCGCATTGCGATGTCGCGGTCAGTAATCATTCCGAGAACGATGTCGTCCTGGCACACTGGAAGACAGCCAATATTTTCGCGCTTAAGAATGCGCGCTGCCGCGGCCAATGTCTGGTCCGGTGTAACGCAGACCGCATCTTTCATCCGCTCTCTAACCAGCATGGTATGCCCCTATCAAGGTGAATCGTAAAGTAGTTAGGCGCGCCTGCGCCTGCTCAAGGTTGGTCACAGCGGACAGGCAGGCTGTGTTCGCAGATGGGACGCCTGCACGCGACGTACGTGAGCCGGCACGTGGACGAGCCAGCTCGAACAGGTCGGTGTTCGCGTGGAATGCGCGTGCTGAAACTGTTCGCGATGGCGGGACCTTCCGGAAGTCTCATCGCCGTTGCCTCACAACGCCGCTTACGTCCTCAGCGTACTCCTCATCGAGAGGCGAAAACCACCTATATTCAGGTCGTCGCTTCCGTCATAGCTTGCGCAGTGAAGGTCTTCATTGCGCCATTGGTTAAAGCCGCACCGATGTGTCTGGGCTCATTTCCTCGGCTGACAACAATGACACTCGAAGGCGGACGGATTGAGAGGCTGTCTGCCTTTTTTCGCGGAGGCGACCTGGGCGACGCTCCAGGTCCTGCCTAGGAGTCGTACGCTCGCGCTGACGTTGCAATATCCAGTTCTTTGCGAGCGTGAAGATGCGTGAGATGAACGACTCCGACAGGTGTGGGTGTCATCGCTGTCAATGATTTAACAATCCGCCTTGTGTCGCCCGGTCTCGGGGGAAGCCGTGCCCCTGAATCGATTGACTTCCGAGAAATTGGCCGTACAATGAATTTTGTTGCATCGCAGCAAACGGCCTTCGGCCTCGGCGCGTGGTTGGAATTTGAAGCAGAGTTCCCTTGCATTCGCCGCCCTCGCATTAGGAGCAGTCATGAACACCGTCATTCCCCAACAATTGGTAGAAGCTCAGACCGCCAGCGTCCAGCAGCTGTTCGCTTTGTCAAACAGCGCGTTCGCGGGAGTCGAGAAGCTGACCGCACTGAATCTGCAGGCTATCAAGGCAACTCTCGCCGAAAACCAGGCGCTCATGACGAAGGCGCTGGCCGCGAAGCCTGAGGAACTGATTACATTGTCGGCGAGCCTTGCGAAACCCACGGCGGAAAAGATATCGACCTACAGTCGCCAGGCCTATGAAATCCTTTCGGGCTTTCAAGGCGGGTTCTCTTCTACGGCGCAGTCCCAGTTCCAGCAGTATCAGCGCGACGCGCAGGGGTTCGTCGAAAACCTCACAAAGAACGCTTCGCTCAGAACGAATGCTGCGCTGACGGAATAGAGTTGACCATCACGATGGCCTGGCAATTCATGCGCTCGGCGTCGGGCCGGGAAGGACGTTGCACGAAACAGATGCAGTTGCGAAATCAGGTGAATGCAGCGTCCCCCCAGTTCTGACTGGACTCTTCTGTCCATTATTTTGGCCGGTGCAATTGGCTGTTTCACCTGATTCCTGAGCGGGCCGGTCGTCCGCCTGTGTCGCGCGCCCCCGAACGCACCGCGGATGCCGCGACCCAGCATTCTTCAACGAATCGACGGTCAGAGGCTATTGTTGGACGTTGTCTTCTCGTCCAGCCTCGGCACGGCTCGTTTCGCGCCGTGTCAGGTGTGCGCGATACAAAGGTTTTCCAGACCCCGGAAACGTCACTTGCGGACACGCCAGCGCGCAGTAGTCGATGAGGAAAAGCGCCATGAGCAACAGGGTAAAGCGGAAACGTACCACGACAGTCTGCATTGAGACCGCTTATCAATTGGAGCTTGCGGTGGGAGCATCACACGTTGCCAGCATGCTGCATCCGGCGTCGCGCCACGCTTGCGTTGCGGATTTATCGGCGAGCTTTACGGCCAGACACGGAAGCACCAACCTAAAGCGATTTCTGCTGGCGCTGGCGGAAAAACTTGATGCCCGCGCCAATAAGCCAGGCGCCCTAGAGGTCCGCCAGTATGCAACGAATGGTGGTGCTCCGCAGGTATTCCTGACAGCCGCTTCTGCGGTCATGACAAAAAGAAGAGCTCGGCGCACGGCATCCAGCTGAGCTACGCAGACAGTCTATTGTTGTGCCGGAAAGAGCGCAACGATGCAAACCTTCAAGCAGTCACCGGAGCTACGCTTGGCGGAGCGCTTGTATTGCGCCACGAAGAGGGGCATCGTCGGGACGTAACAGCCGCACCTGACGAGTCCTGAACGGAGCCGACGATGCGCGTGCGCCGGGCAAAGCTCTGAATCTCGGTGTTTGCTCAACGCTGCATGCAACTTGCATGTGAGCGGTACCAGCGCCGCTCGTTGGAAAGCCCGCGTTGTACTGTACGAAATAGCCTGAACATACAATGCGCGCCGGGAAGTCTTGAAGGTTTTTGGGGCCTATGCTTTGGATACCGCGCATGCCGTCCTTCTTGTGAAAGTCTTCTCAGAGAATGTGAGCAAGGCGAAATTCGAAGGCACGTTCCTGGAGACTCACGAGCGCGACGAGATTGTGGTTCTCGAATTCCGCCCGAGCAATGGCGGGCTTATGCACCCAGCTTGCCTCTGGTCGCAATGGATTGCGCCGGGCGAGCCCGATTTGCTGTCAATCGCCGCCATCACCGACGAGTTCCGACCAGACATTGCGGCTGCCGGTGATGACCGGTGAATCATCTCCAGCAAGCAGGAAAACGTCGACGCCTTGCTCAACCCTGACCCGTCGAACCAGGAAGCAATGTACGCAATACTGGACGACAGGGACCTGCCATACTATGAGCACCGGCTGGCCGCATAATTCCGTTCAACTGGACTATCGCTGATGCGACAGAGTGAATAACCCGCTCGACCTGGACCTGCGGGCCCGCACCGAACTTCTCGCTTATCTCGTTGCATCGCATCTGCTTGCCCGACAGATGACGGGGGAGTGGTTATCGGCCGCGCATGTCGTCGAGTCAACGCTGCTCTGGCTGATGACTAACGGAAGAGGTGCCGACGTGGTGCAGCGGGTAATGCTTTCGTCCCGGGCGGTAGCCGTCGCTCGACGCTTGGAGAAGACATTGGAACCTGCTGCGACATCCGAATCATTGTCGGCGCTGTTTTGTGAAAATCTGCGACTTGACTTCCGCTCCCCAGTCGCGCGAGCAATTTATCGCCACTGCGTTGACCATCTGTTCAATTCCGGCGGTCTCTGAAACCACAACCGTCAGCTGAAAATGGAACGTTGGATTCAACCTTGCGAACGATGCGCTTACTTTTACAGGGACCTCGGCCGCATTGCCTCCGCACGGAGACCTTAGGCCAAGCGCCGAAGGCACTAATGACGATGTACAAGTGGAGGAGATTTGGAGGTGCGTCCGTTGTCGCAGTGTCTTCGCGCGCACTCTCGCCGGTCCCCCTGAGCGGCGGATTTGGCTGCTCCTCAACGCAGGCCGCGATTGACCTTGCGCGAGACCTGCAGAGCGGCTGTGACACGCGCCTGGGTGCAGCAGGCTGTTGAGTTCGAGCGCACCAAGCGCGATTGCGCGCCAAGGGGTCAGGTGGGACAGCATATTGCGCACGGTCACCGCTGGGCCTAAGGCCAGCATCGCCAATTGATGGTTCGCAAGCGCGAGCCGCCGTAGTGGTCCACGGCGCCGTTCGCTTGCGAGAGCCTCAGGTACGCAATTGCTAACGTCTCGACTGCGGTCATTAGCGACGGCATCTCGACGGGCTTGCGAATAAACAGGTCCCAGCAACGAATCCCTGCAGGCTCCTCGACGGCCGACAGGAGGATAACGGGTACCTTCGCGAAAGCCGGTGAGGACTTCAGACGACGGCATAGCTCGCCGCCATCCATTTCTGGCATTTGCAAGTCGGTAAGAACGAGCGATGGAAAAATCTGTTTCGCCTTGTCGAGCGCGTCGCGCCCGTTTGGCGCTGGCGCCACGTGATGGCCGCGGCTTTCGAGTGCGAGCTGGAGCGCACATCGGCTCTCGAGGTCATCGTCGACGAGGAGTACGGTAGACATGATAAGGGACAGTTCTAAGCGCCCTTTTACCATCGCAAGCCGCGTACCGCGCGCGGGCTACAGCCGTTTTGACGCTGGCGTGCCAGTAAGAATTGCCGACGTCTTATTCTTCGTTCGTCACCGCATTATCGTCGGTACGATGGCGCGGAGGGGTGTGCTCGGGGCACCGCGCGTGGACCGATGGAATGGTGTCCCGCCGCGGGTCCTGGGCCTCCTTGTGAGTCGCCGCGGGCGCTCGTCACTTCCGGACAGGAAGCCGCGCCGTAAAGCAGGTGCCGCTCTCAGCCGACGAGCAAACTTCAATGGTCCCCCCATGTGCCTCCACAATCTCTTTGCAAATGTAAAGCCCAAGTCCCAGACCTCCGCCCGGCGAACTTGACGGTGGACGCCAGTACGGCTCGAATACTTTTGGCAGCATCTCCGACGGTATCGGCTCGCCGCGATTGGCCACACTGATACAGATATGGTTGTCATCAGTCGCCGCCCGAACCATGACGGGTTCGTCCGCCGTGCCGTGGGTCAAGGCGTTTCCAAGTAAATTCGACAGCAGTTGTTGTATCCGGGATGGGTCACAGGCGACGCGCGTATCCAGCGCAAATTCAGTGACTACCTCACGGGATGGATTAGCTGCTCGTAGCTCATCAACTACTCCTCGCAGACGCTCGTCCAAGTCGTCTACGGGCTGAATTGAAACAGCCATTCCGGACCCCAGCCGCCCTCTGGCGAAATCCATCACGTCATCGATAAGCTGCGCCATCCTGTGCACCGTGCGCTTCAACCGGTTACCAGCATTCACCAGACTCGTATCGTCTGTGCGGCGGACCAGATAATCGGCCGTCGCGTTAGCGGCGGAGAGCGGATTGCGCAAGTCGTGTCCGAGCACGGCGATGAACTGTTCGCGTAATGTGCCAGTCTCTCGCTCGGTCGTCAGTTGCGCCTCGGTCGACAACTGTCGCTGTTCGCTCTCAATTTGCATGGCTATCAACGTGGCGAAAACCTCGAACATCCTGATGACTCGCGGCTCGGAAACGTGCGCGGGCCGCGGGTCGATGGCGCACAGATTCCCGAAATAGCTGCCACCCGGTGTGATGATGGGCACGGAGATATAGCTTCCCAGTTTGTATATCTTCGACGTGTGATGGCCCCGATAGGTAGCATCGAGGCTGAAATCGTCGATAATGATTGGAGCGCGCGCAACACGCGACTCACAGCACAACGTGCTATGCAACTCCAGTTGCTCGCCAGGCTTTAACCCAAAGCGGATATTGTCCTGGACCGCACAAGCGGTCCAGCTGAAGTCGGTCACCCGAGCGACAGCGGCGAAGCCCATCCCCGTCTCGTCGCAAATCATCTTGAGCATCGAAGGGACTGCTCCGATACGCGATATCAACGCTATGTCACGGGCTATCGACTGGGGCGACTCGGTCGACGCGTCAGCACTGGGCATGAGTCCTCCGGTCAGAGACACCAGTTTGCATTGATGGCAAGCCGGTCGGTTCCTGCATTATCTCTCAGCAGCCGCACTTGCCGGAAAACGGAAGCGCGGCCGACCAGTGCTGAGGTAAAGCATTCAATGGCATGCTTGCCTTTCGCTCGAACATCGCGAAGAGCATCGCGCCGATTGCCACGGCCAGCATCCGGAGCTTGACGCACGGATACGTTGCCGTCGAGTGGCCCAATTTTCTCGTCGCGATACTGTCGGCAATTGCATTCTTTTGCGGCCGTTCGCTTTAGCCGACGCGCGACAATCGGGACCGCCTACTTCACGCCCGAATCACCAGAAAACAACTTCTATGCACATACGTCCGGCACGGAGCTAAACCCTCGATGCCATCAGAGCGTTACTCGCGGAAAATCAGTTGCAGGTCACCGATGCTCGAGCGCCGACATCTAAAACCAACGCTTTATTTCTGCAAGGCGCCAAAGCATAAATATCAGCACCGCCACTGATGCCATTGCTAGTCGTGTAAGTCGCCAAGCCTTGGTCCCTCCCGTCTGGCTTCCCCATCAGCATGCCTTAAGCTGGAATTGGCAATATGTGATTACAGGCACGGCACGATGGAGGACGAGATGCATCCAACTGCTGTTAGCCGGATTTAATGCGTTGAAGTCCGGTCTGCACGGGAATTGCACGCCGACACACCGACAGGCGATAGATACTCACTCTTGACGCCGGTGAGGCACTTCTTTTCGCCGGGTTTTTGACCCCCGGATTGTCGGCTGACGGCGAACTACATGCAGTGTTGGGCGCAGCTTTGCCGCGACCTATCTTTAAGATGATTCTGACTGAGGAGGCGACCATGGAGTGCACTGCGGTGGACGTGCATTTTGACAGCGTGCACCTGTTTCTCGACATGTCCGAGGGTCCCGCGGTTCAATTCCCACTGGACTGGTTTCCCGTGCTGCAGGCAGCCACAGCAGCCGAGCGTGAACACTTTGCCATCTCGCTAGACCATGAGCAGATATTCTGGCCCGAAACAGATGAGGACGTGAACGTTCCAGCGTTGCTTTCATACCGCCATGAGAACATAGGTCACTAGTGTTTTCGCATTTAGCTCTGCTGCCTGGACCTCTCGCGCATGCGCAGCCGGCGCGGACGACGCAAGCGTCGGCCTTTCATGACGCGTCAGCCTTCGGGTCCGAGGTAGTCCGGTAGTCCAAGCGCCGTTTTGCTTTCCGCCAGTTCCACTGCCTTATTCGCAAGCGAAGCGAACGCCTTGTCGCTGTCGGGTCGGGGCGGGTCGCTGACCGCCGCGTAGGTCCGTCACGTGTTCTCAAAAAGGCACGATTGGCCCAGTACCACGCCGACAGATTCTCGTCGCCCGGCAAGTAACTGCGCGAGTTCGTGGAGACCAGCATCTGGCTTCGTGCTCTCAGGCGCTCGGAGTAGTATGGTCATGTCCACCTAACCACCAGGAGGGGAGACCATGACTACCTGTCAGCAATGTGGTGGCCAAGGAAAAATCAAGTGCGAAAAATGTGGCGGGGCGGGAAAGCTGCAGATAACCGAAATTGAGACAGTTTCAGACATGTCTCGCACGTCCAACATCATCACGTGCCCAAAATGCGACGGAGAGCGCTGGCAGCTCTGCACACGATGTTACGGTTCTGGAGCAGTCCGTGATAACGAGACCTCCGATGTTTTCGACCCCGAAGGCAGAGATACTTGACTTCCTGAGGAGGACGTCGGGAAGCCTCAATTGGCAGTTGCAACTAGCCGACATCCGGAACTGAAGCCCGGAAGCTGTGTTTGGGCTCTCAGTTCCCTGTCCGCTTCAGCCGCTGCGCGGCGTCCGGCGGCGGCGCATCGCACGCGAAACTCTGGGCGGTCAGTGCGTCGGAACACACGGTCCAGTCGGCCGTATCGGTCGCGCGCACGCGGACTGACCGTCCGACCGTCGCCCGGTCGCCGCGGCGATAGAGACAAGGTAGCGCGTAGTTGAAATCGAGGAAGCCGTACGGGTCCGCCGACGGCTTGCCCGGGATGGTGACGGCAATGTCCTGTGTGTCGCCTGGGAGATGCTCAACGCGGAGCGCCACAGGCTTGCTGGCCGTGAAACCCACCCCGAAGAGCTCGACCCTGTCGGTGACGTTATGGCCCTGCGCCGTGCCGAAATATTCCCGCGTGGAAAGCCGGGCGCCGGGTGGTGGGTGCGGGTCGCGCAGGCTGCGCAGAGCGCCGACAGGAGGAATGCGGTAGCGGTCGCGCGCAATTTGCGGACAATGCTCATGTTTATTTGGCGAGCTGGCCGGTCTTGGAATCAAAGCCAAGCGTCATGTTCTTCGTCACCTTGGGTATGACAGCCATGGGTTCGTCCGGTTTTCGGTCTAGATGGGTGACGACGATGGAGCGGCCACGGAACACAATCGACCGCGGCATGATGCGGTCGCCAAGGAAGACGGCGTTGGTCTTACTACAGTCACTGAATGCCACCGCTACGTAATTGAAAATGCCGATACCGCCCGGTTCCTCCGCCAGGAATATCGCGGCAGCAGGCTTCGACTCAAGCCGGCCACCGACGGGCTTGCCGACCACACGCGTCACGTGCTGGGTCGCTGAGCCACACGCGGCCGGTACCGCTCGCTTGCCATTCAACAACTTCACGTCTTCGTTGCCGATGCGGAAGGTCGCATTCTTGAAGTCGACATCGACAGTTCCAGCCTGGGCCCGGACGGCTACCAGCGCGAGGCAGGTCGCTTTTGTGGCGGCGGTCAACTGCTCCCTCATAATTCATGCGCTCCCTCAGGAAACGTCTGCCGCGTAGTCGCGAAGTGAACGTTCCGAAGTTGTTGTTCTTTGATGCCACATAGCCAGCGCTACAGTCATCGCCGAAGAGATACATCCGCCCCTGTGGCGGGCGTCTCAGCTCGAGCGTGGCCTTGTCTTTCATCGCGCGGCACTGGCTCGTTCAAGGTGGAGTTCACCAGAGGCGCATGCCAGCCGCCTTTTATCGGGCATCGTTCTTGCGAACGGCCGTCTAACACCAGCTTCGGGAGGCGGGGAGAACGTGTTGAACGGGACGTAGAACCCGTCAGCATGCCGACCACGCTGGCTTTCCAGGTCGTAGGCACCCCGCTTTGTCGAATCGACGGGTGCGAAATTGTATAAGTTACTTACATGATGTCCTCAGAGACACGGGCCGCAGAGCGAGGCCTTCCGCCGTCGTCACGGAATTTTGCCAGCACTCGCCGCATGCTGCGCATACTGCTTTGTGTGTCCATCGTGCTGCCGGTTGTATTCGCGGTCGCTTACGGCTATCTCGACTACCAGCGCCGCCTGGACGACGCAAATGACATAGTGGACCGCCTGACGCTCGTGGTAAGCGAGCAGGCAGACAAGGTTTTCGACCTCGATGAACAGGTGGGCACGCGCGTGACCGAGCTTCTCGGCACGAGCGACGACGACGCCATAATCGCCAACGAGCGTCAAGTCCACGCACGACTGGCAGCAATCGTAGGCGGTCTCCCGCAAATTGCATCCGTATCGGTCTTTGGGGCCCACGGAAAGGTGCTTGCCACGAGCACTACCTGGCCAGTGCCGAACGTCTCGGTTGGCGACCGCGAAGACTTCCGCGCCGCGCGAATGCAGAGCCCGAACACTTATTTCTCGCCTCCGATGAGGAGCAAGATTGGCAATGTCGACGTTTTCAACACGGCCTTTGCCCGACTCGACGCCAATCGCCGCTTTATCGGCGTGGTGTCCATAGCGCTGCGGAGACAATATTTCGCGGACTTCTACCGGCAACTCGCTGACGGTCGGCCGTATATTGGGGTGGGTTTGTACAGAAGCGACGGGTCTCCACTTGTCGGGCATCAACCAGATGATATGCCCCCACGGGTACCACTCGGTCACGGTTCGACCATGTCGTTTGTGGACGGCCAGATAGTCGGTCGCACTGTCATGCGGTTTGGGCCGAATGACGCCGAGCGAGTCGTCTCGTTTAGAAAGGTCGCCGGGTATCCTGTCTACGTGTCGTCTTCCTACTCCAGTTCGGCGATACTCCAGCAATGGTGGGCCCACTATCTGGTAATCCTGGCTGCTATTTCACTACCGTGCCTCGCTGTCTGCGCTCTCGTTGTGTTTTCCCTCCGACAACTCGCGGCTGAGCAGGCAACCTGGGAGCGCTGGCACGGTGAGGTCGCCATGCGCATTTCCGCGGAAGCGTCGTCGCACCGCCTCCGCAGAATCTCTGCACTTACAAACCTAATCGGGGACATTGCCCACAACGTCAATAACCTCCTCATGGTGGTCGCCTCTAACATGCAGTTGGCGCGACACAAGCATTTTGCGGGCGTTGAGCGGGAGGTCACGCAGGTCGAGAGCGCAATCGCGACAGCGGAGGTGCTCATGCGCCGTCTTCTGAGCGTCGCGAGGAAGAGACCGCTGCGGCGCACGGTATTCAATTTGCGCCAGCTACTTTCTCATGCTGCAGGTAGCATCAAGTCGGCAGCCGGTGAAACGGTGGAGACGGTGCTTGACGTTCCAGATGGTGTGTGGCCCATCTCCATTGACCAGGAGGAGCTCAGTTCGGCGATTGTTGCCATCGCTGAGAACGCAGGAGAGGCGATGCCCGCGGGCGGCCGGTTTGTCGTACGCTGCCAGAACGTCCGCCTCGGCGCTAACGAATGGTCACTGTCCCCAGGCGACTATGTCATGGTCAGCTGTGTAGACAATGGCGCTGGTATGAGCGCGGATGCTGTTTCGCGCGCCTTCGAACCCCTCTTTACGACAAAGACGTCAGGAGTCGGTACAGGACTGGGTCTCGCACACGTGCTTGCCACATGTGAGCAGGTCGGCGGCACGGCACGAATCGACAGCATCGAAGGCAAAGGCACTAACGTACGCCTCTATTTTCCACGCCATCTGGGGACCGCCAGTACAGCCATCGACCAGCGTCGCGAACATGACGAAGGCGGCGCTCAGCAGCGTTCCGTCCTGCTGGTTGAAGACAATGAAGCGGTGGCGGCCGGTGTGACGGCACTTCTGGAGATGCTCGGCTGCGATGTGAACCATAAACTCTCAGCGGATGATGCACTCACGTTGCTGCAGGAGGGTCGTACCTTCGACGTGGTCTTGTCAGATGTGCAGATGCCAGGAAAGATAAACGGCATCGACCTGGCCGAGCTGGTGGTGCAAACGTGGCCCAACCAGCGAATCGCACTGATGACCGGCTATGCGAAAGAACTTGACCGCGCCAGAGTCCTGGGCATTACCGTCCTGTCCAAGCCTTTCAATATTGATGACCTGACGACGCTTCTCTCTGAGACAGAGGGGCGGCAAAAGCGTGGAAACAGCGTTGCCGAAAGCTGACAGTGGTACTCGGGTCGGTTGTCCGTCCTTGACGGAGGGCTGGAACAGTTCCCCGACGATGCGCTGATGCACTTCGACAGGGCTGTCGTTCTGCAGGAATTGGAACGCTACGGCGCGGCCGATGGTCACGGCAACGTTGCGCGCCTGACCGGGGATTCGAGACGGCAAGCACGCGCTGCCGCGGCGGCTCTGCGCGCATCGCGGGCTTACCGAATGCCTTGCTCCGTTGTCTCTCTAAAACGGGCGCCGTAAAAGAGTTAAAACCTCATTCGCTAGATATGTCTTTACTCATTCGTATCATCGAAGAGTCTCTTGGACATTGCAGCCATTCAATGGATGGGACTCTTTTTAGGGCGGACAACCGCATCCTGCGGATGCTGGAAGGAAGCCTCATGCGCAGGGAAAGAAGGAACCACTTGGTCCGGCTCAAACGAATTGCTGTAACGCCGAGCAGTTGCGGGCGCTCGCCCTGCAAACTATGCAGGCCCGAAGGTAAATATTCGCGTCCTTTGGTCGCCCCAGCCTGCGCCGCGCATCGACGACTTCCACCGGTAGTCGCTTGGCGAGTCGTGCGTGCACCATGAACAATAGACGGTGATTGCAAATGCTCGGAATCGGGCCGGCGTCGCCACACTTGGAAACCGGTTGTGGCGAGGCGCAGTCAGTTCGATGGAATTGCGCTGCGCGGCGCTCATGCCTAGCATAGTTGCAGGTCTAGCCCTTCTGGTTCTATAGGCAGGTCGCGCGGCCAGCTGGAAAGTTATGACGTCGCATTCCAGGCGTTCGGCGAAGAGCTCGGGATGAAGCAAAGAACTAGAAGGCGCTACGAAATTGGCTGCGACTGGACTGATATTGGAGACATGTGACGGGCGACGAGACCTACGCGTATGTTGAGAACGCGGGCTTCGCTCACCGGTAAACGTTATCGCTCGCTGAAATGGGAGAAGTCGAACTGGACGACAAAGCTGGTCGCAGCAAGCGTCGGCAAGTAACTGCCCAGCGACCCCTTACTAGATGTCGCTATCTATTGATGCGGAGAACCGCTCGTTCGACCATATGCTCGGCGCGCTCCGTACATCGGCTGAGACTGCGCCAGTCCGGTTCGCTTGCTACCTCCAGTCGATTTGGAATGAGTAACAGGCAAGCCGGTCGGCGAACTCCGGTTGTGCCTCATCGGCTTTTATGCGCGCAACAACTCCGCGGCACCTATCATCTATAAGTTCAATTGAGATGCTCGCAATTCCAACTGCGTTGGCCTCTTCGGTGATAGTCCGTTCAATCTCTTTTTTAATCAGAGCAGGCTTGAAAATTTTCCCTACAGCCGTGAGAGGCATGCTGTCAATTATTTCGATGCGTTGGGGCACCGCAGCGCGCTCATGTATCACCGATTCCGCAAAAGACTGCAGTTCTTCAGCCGTCACGTTATGTTCGGGTTTTAGTTGAACGTAGGCCACGGGCACCTCACCAAGGTAGCTATCAGGGGCGCCAACTGCCGCAGCCAGAGCAATAGCTGGATGAGTCTCCAGCGGTTCCTCAATAAGCCTCGGTTCAATGTTGTGGCCTCCGCGGATTATCAACTCTCTCTTGCGTCCTGTCAGCCAGAAGTAGCCGTGTTCGTCTTCTCTTCCCAAATCACCTGTGTTGAGCCAACGTGTCCCGCCGATGGTGACCCAGATGCCAGTGTTGTGAATGTCTTCCAGATAACCTTTGAAGACATTAGGGCCTGTTATGAGAATGGCTCCGGCTTCGTTGAGCTCAGCGTCGCGGACATAACCGCCGTGGTTGTCGAGCACGCAGACGCGCATTCCCTGATAACAAAGTCGAATGCCAATCGAGCCTGGAATTCGGTCGCCATCAGGTGGGTTGCAGGATGCAACGCAGGTTCCCTCTGTCAGTCCATAGCCCTCGAGAATTCGGATGTTCATTCGCCTCTCGAATTCGCGCATCAGCCCTGTGGGCAATGGCGCAGCGCCACAAACGGCGAATTCGAGGGTCGATATGTCTCGCGCGCCGACTGGATGCTTCAGTAAAGCGGCGTACACCGTCGGAACGCCAGAAAAGAAGTTGATGCGATAGTGTTCAACAATTGCCCAGAAGTTTGAGAGTACGCATTCGCCTCTATATCCCTGAGGGGTTCCGAGAATGACGTGGTGTCCGTGCATAAACGCCATCAGCCCCGTCACCATTTGGGCGTTCGCATGGAACAGGGGAAGTCCGCAGAAGAGTGTTTTGACGGATTCGCGAAACTCCATGTGGGCTGCCATTGCCCACGCGTTGAATACCTCAGCGCCGTGCGAGCGGACCGCAATTTTGGGCAGCCCCGTCGTACCACCGGTGCAAAAGTATGAAGCGGTATCGCCTTCTTGCAACTGACGTTTACTCGTCAAGCCATCCGCACTCTGGCGACGCATAAGGGCTCTAAAATCGTGAATCCTAAGAGCTTTATGGCGTACCCTTTCTCTTGCCGCGATGACGTGCAGTGCAAGTGCTTCGACAAGATTTAGATAAGGTGCAAGATTAACCCACACTATGTCACGTAAAGTCGGAAGCTCCTCTAAATGGGCTGCAAGTTTGAGCCAGATGTCAGTTCCTGGCGTGGGTGCTAACGTAACCAGCACCCTTGGGCGAGCTGCAGAAAGTAGCGCAGTAATCTGGGCGCCGTCGAGCAACGGATTGATGGCCATTACAATGCCGGCTGCTTCGCCGCCCCAGATGGTGAAATGTGTCTCAGGGAGGTTTGGTAGGACGAACGCAACGACATCGTCGCTGCGGACACCCAGGTGGTGCAAGGCGTTTGCGGTCCGGGTTACATCTGCGAAAAATTGCGCGTATGTCCAGCACTGCGCCTTTTCGAACTTCCTACCATCAACGAAAAAGGTAAGCGCTGCTGCGTTTGGATGGGCGAGCGCGCTGCGCCCAATAGCTTCGTAGGTGCTGGTCGGTAGCCCGCGGTCTGCAAGGGGAATTGACTCGGCCTGTAAGACGTCGAACAAAGTTTTGAATGCCATCGGCCTCTCCTACGCGCGGCCGAGCGCCGCTGCGCCCAAATAAGAGGATGCGCTCATTAAGATTCGCTGTCTATGAATGGGTGCGCAACTGGGAACGTCGGGAAATGAAGATGCCACCCGTCAAAATGGCAGACCTGTGCTAAGAGCGCGAATCAGCGGCAAGCCTAGTTCGAGGAGGACTGTCACTGCGTTGGTGTGCACGGGAATGATATTTTGCGCTGTCGCTTTCTGTCGACGCCGGACAACATTGAGTGCCTTTGCTTGAACCTGTGACGCACGTAGTCTTTTGTGCACCGATGCATTGCGCCGGATGCTTTACCGACGAAGTGATGCCGCGCCAGATTTGTGTTCAGCCAACCGGTCGGATTGCGAAAGAGCGCGAACGGTTTGGTTATCGGGCGAGTGCGGCGGTGACATAAATCGGTACGATACGCACGCATGCATTTCAACGCCTAGGAGCGCGCAAGCCGGGGAGAGTACGGAAATGCGGACTGCCCCCTGGCGCGGCTCAATTCGGTGAACGGTTGCTGGGCGCGGGCAAAATCAGTTTTGCGTTGTCGAAAATGGGTGGCTGCGTAGTGTGCGTTTGAATCGCCTCCGGCTTCCCGACTGGAAGCGCACTGTTCGCCAGCAGCTGGCGCCCGGTCGGAATTATCTGGGTTCCGATAACCATCCCCAGTAGCCCAACCAGGGCAACTATAGGTGGTGCTGGGGAGCGAACACGAATCAGGCTATATATCGCTCCGGCGAGAAGGCCGCCAAGAAGTGACAGGATATAAGGCTTCATCGCCTGGAAATTCCTCGGACGCGCGTACCACCATGCTTGACGTTTTTACATTGCGTTGCAGCCCGTCCCGAATGACGATTCGGAGCCGGGCCTCGCCGCTCAGCAGATATCGATGCTTCAGGTATTCGCCGGAACCGGGGCAAGAGATTCGTGTTTTGTTTTAGTACGTTGAGCGGCATTATGGACCCTCGTATAGGCGTAGTCGACGCCCATTCCGTATGCGCCCGAATGCTCCTTCACGATATCTATGACGGCGTCATACGTTTCTTTGCGCGCCCAGTCGCGCTGCCACTCGAGTAGCACCTGTTGCCACGTTACCGGAACGGCGCCGGCCTGGACCATGCGCTGCATTGCGAAGTCGTGTGCGTCTTTCGATGTGCCTC
Source organism: Paraburkholderia strydomiana (assembly GCF_031456815.1). Taxonomy (NCBI): domain Bacteria; kingdom Pseudomonadati; phylum Pseudomonadota; class Betaproteobacteria; order Burkholderiales; family Burkholderiaceae; genus Paraburkholderia; species Paraburkholderia strydomiana. The sequence continues at coordinate 3,138 of NZ_JAVDVL010000029.1, read as the reverse complement.
CGGACGCATCGGCAACCATGTAGATTTCGTACCCGCCTTCGAGCATTGCGCACAGCGCGAAAGTCGTGTTACAAACCTCCGTCCACAGGCCGGACACCACGACCTTGTTCCGGCCGTTTTTCTTCAGCGCGTCGCGAACCTTCTGGTCGTCCCACGAGTTCATTGACGTTCGCTCCAGAGTAGGATGCTCCGGGAACACGTCGAGCAACTCCGGGTACGTGAAGCCGGAAAAGCTCTCGCTTTCCACCGTCGTTATAGTCGTCGGTACGTTGAACGCCTTCGCCGCCTTCGCGAGTCCGACGACATTGTTCTTCAGGACTTGCCGGTCGATTGACTGAACGCCAAAAGCCATCTGGGGTTGCTGGTCAATGAAAATGACCTGGCTGTTGGCCGGAGTAAGTACCTCCAGTTTCTCTTGGCTCATCATGTCCTCTCTTCGAATGAGGTTTCAACAAAACGTCGCGCCAGACGTGAGCGTCGCGCAAGCGTTCCGGTTGTCTGAAGACTGCAGAAACTACATGTTCTCGCTGAAAAAAGAGGACATAAGCGATGGCGTCTCTTGTTCCAGAATCATCATAGTTCACATTGCCAGGATGTGAAGTTGTCAATAGCGATATCGGGAGTTCTCTGTATGAGGGCGGCGCTAACATGACCTTTTAATTGGAGATTGGAAGGCCTAAGCTGCTAGGGTGCCGGAAGAACATGGGTCCGCGCGCCATGCGTTTCGGTCGTGTATGTACTTCGGGGAGCACTTGAGTCCGTCGCCCGTGCAGCGTCCCTAAATACCGGGTCATTATCATTTGTTGCTTCGGTTCAATTGCTTGTTTCCGGCTTGGTCATCGTTGCCACGAGTGCCTGCTCGCGGTGTACCAGAGGAGGGTTAGTTGATGAAAGCTTATGTGCTTTCGCTGCTGGCTGGAATCCTGGTAGGCGTGGTCTATAGCTTGATTGGCGTCATGTCGCCGGCCCCGCCTGTAGTCGCCCTCATAGGTCTGCTAGGAATACTTGCGGGGGAGCAAATCTTCCCCGTTGCAAAAAAAATGCTTGCGGGCGCCAACATTCGCGCGGCCTGGAAAGAGGAGCATTGCAATCAACACCTGTTTGGGTCGTTGCCCGGCCGCAACTCCGGAGGCTCTCGGCGCAAAGAGGAAGTATCGTCTGAGGAGAACCGCTCATGACGCCACATCAAGATGCATCGGACCTTGTTTTTTTTAATGGCCGGTTTACGACATTGGACAAGTCGAACCCGACTGCCACTGCGGTCGCTATCAAGGATAGTAAGTTCACGGCCGTCGGTAGCGACAACGAGGTAAGTCAGCTTCAGTCCGACAGGACGCGCAGTGTCGACTTGAACGGACGCGCGGCACTTCCGGGCTTAATTGACAATCATCTTCACATCATCCGTGGCGGCCTGAACTTCAATATGGAGCTCCGATGGGATGGTGTACGGTCATTGGCAACCGCGATGGACATGCTGAAAGCGCAGGTTGCTATCACGCCGCCGCCTCAATGGGTACGTGTCGTCGGAGGGTTCACGGAGCATCAGTTCGACGAACGTCGGCTGCCGACCATTGAGGAGCTGAACGCCGCAGCACCGGACACGCCGGTTTTCATGCTGCACCTATACGACCGAGCGCTATTGAACGCTGCGGCATTGCGAGTGGTGGGCTATACGAAGGAGACGCCTGAGCCCCCCGGCGGCGAGATTGTGCGCGATAGCGCGGGTAACCCGACAGGATTACTGCTGGCCAAGCCCAATGCGGCCATCCTCTATGCAACGTTGGCGAAGGGCCCCAAGCTTCCGCTTGAATATCAGTTAAATTCGACGCGGCATTTTATGCGCGAGTTGAATAGATTGGGCGTGACCGGAGCCATTGATGCTGGGGGCGGTTTTCAGAACTTCCCCGAAGACTACGAGGTCATCCAGAAACTTGAGGCTGAAGGACTGCTGACCATCAGGCTGGCCTACAACCTGTTCACCCAAAAGCCGAAACGTGAGAAGGAAGACTTCCTCAACTGGACGAAGACTTCGCGGTACAAAGACGGGAACGATTACTTCCGGCACAACGGAGCAGGTGAGATGCTCGCGTTCTCTGCCGCGGATTTCGAAGACTTCAGGGTGGCCCGCCCGGATATGCCTCCGGACATGGAGGGCGACCTCGAAGGTGTCATCCGTGTGCTAGTGGAGAACCGCTGGCCGTGGCGCATGCATGCGACGTACGACGAAACCATCAGTCGCGCGCTCGATGTGTTCGAAAAAATAAACCGCGACACACCGCTCGCCGGACTCAACTGGTTCTTCGACCACGCCGAAACGATTACAGAGACGTCGATGGACCGCATCGCTGCTCTTGGTGGGGGCATTGCGGTCCAGCATCGGATGGCGTACCAGGGCGAGTATTTCGTCGAGCGATACGGTGAAAAGGCTGCTGAGGGGACGCCGCCTGTTGCACGAATGCTGGAGAAAGGGATTCATGCCTCCGCGGGGACCGATGCAACTCGCGTGGCGTCCTACAACCCTTGGGTCTCACTGTCGTGGCTGGTGACAGGCAAGACGGTCGGTGGCATGCGCATTTATCCCCAGCGCAACTGTCTTGACCGTGAGACTGCACTGCGCATGTGGACCGAGAAGGTTACCTGGTTCTCAGATGAGGCCGGCAAGAAGGGGCAGATTGCAGTCGGTCAGCTCGCAGACCTTATCGTCCCTGACCGCGACTTCTTTGCTTGTACCGAGGACGACATAGCCGGCACTTCGTCTCTACTTACGGTGGTAGGCGGCAAGATTGTGTACGCGACCGGCGAGTTCGCAGCGTTGGACGACAACCCGCCACCTCCTGCGATGCCTGATTGGTCACCGGTGAGAAAGTATGGGGGGTTTGCGGCGTGGAAGCAGGGCGAGGCGTCCGGTGCTCCGTTGCAGCGCATTGCATCCACCGCATGCGACTGCGCACGCCCTTGCGGCGTGCACGGACACGACCACGGCCGCGCCTGGCGCTATAACGCACCGACCTCTGACTACCAGGGCTTTTGGGGAGCGCTCGGATGCGCGTGCTGGGCGGTCTAGAGCGGGAGCAACGGTGAACAGTCCATCGTGGGTCGAGATGCTATTGCGTCAACCGTGGGTAATGCCACTGGTCC
>NZ_JAVDVL010000028.1:0-20695 GCF_031456815.1 Paraburkholderia strydomiana | reverse complement strand
TTTCCTCCCGAACACATTCGCGCTGTTGGCCTGTAACCAGCCACATCTCCTGATCCTGTTTTCTGGGTGGGACGCGTTCATTTCATTCGACTGGACAGCGGACAGGACAAGCTCTTCTACTGGTTCAACCTCGACAACCACGTCCCGCAATCGCACCTGTTGCGAGGCATCGATCGCTTCCTTGATCTGCGAGATCTGCGTCAGCACCTCGCGCCGTTCTACAGCCCAATGGGTCGTCCATCGATTGACCCGGAGCTCATGATGCGCATGTTGATCGTGGGTTACTGCTTTGGCATCCGATCCGAGCGACGGCTATGCGAAGACGTGCATCTGAACCTCGCATACCGGTGGTTCTGCCGCCTGGGTCTGGAAGACGCCGTACCGGAACACTCGACATTCTCAAAGAACCGTCACAGAGAGGGCGCCGCTGGGGATTCCGACCCTTCGCAGATGCGCATCATCGAGCGCTTGTCAACCGCTTCGACAGGGAATCCTGTCAAACGATCGGCTTAACTCTCAACTCATTGTCCAGGGCAACAATCAGCTGCGAAGACAACCGAGGTCTTGAAGAATGGAACATCCGCAGCCTGAAGGTACAAATGGCCCTAAATCGCCACCGGACGAGAAGTTAGAGAGGCGCCGCACTCGCCGCATCGCGTTTCAAGCATGTCGCTTTGATACTGGCGTTCGCCGCAATGCAGACCGCCCTGTCCCGAGAGGAGGGGTTTGCGGTCGCGCTCGCCAATTCGACGTGGGGCAAGTGGCAGAAAAAACGGACAAAAGCAAGTCGCCAGGAACTGATCAGCGGACGCGTCAAGCGAAGTTTCGCGGCGTTCGACGCTTGCTTCAAAAGTTCATTGTCCATCATGGCCCCTGGCTGACCATCGAATCAGTCCGATCGCCGAGCATGGGGCCAAAACCCGTCGATCTGAACGACCTTCGACCCATGTTTCCGATTTGAGGCAGTTGGGCATGCCCTGCATTGATCGCTAAAGGCAAATGAAACCTTACCATGAAAAACAAAATCAGAACTGCTGAAGAGGCTGTTGCACTGATTCGCAACGGCGACGTGGTGAGCTGCTCAGGCTTCGTCGGAACGGGCACGCCCGAGGAACTGATCGCGGCGCTGGAGCGACGTTACGTCTCAACAGACGGGCCGCGCGACCTGACGCTCGTCTTTGCCGCCGCGTGCGGCGATGGCAAGGAACGCGGACTGAACAGGATCGCCCGCAATGGACTGATCCGTCGTGCAATCGGAGGCCATTGGTCGCTCGTTCCCAAGCTCGCGAAATTGGCGATGGACAACCAGATTGAGGCCTATAACCTTCCGCTGGGCACGATCTCGCATCTCTATCGCGACTCGGCCGCTCACAAAGCAGGCACGCTTACCAAAGTCGGTCTTGGTACCTTCGTCGATCCCCGGCAAGACGGTGGGAAGATCAACGCACGGACGAAGGAGGATCTCGTGTATTTAATGCAGATCGGGAGCGAGGAATGGCTTTTCTACAAGGCCTTCAAAATCGACGTCGCCCTCATTCGCGGCACTACTGCCGATCCCGAGGGCAACATCACAATGGAGCGAGAGGCTTTGCTACTCGACGCCCAGGCTGCCGCTATGGCAGCAAGGAATTCAAACGGCCTGGTCATTGCCCAGGTAGAAAGAATCGCGTCGAGCGGCTCCCTCGATGCGAGACGCGTGGTGGTTCCGGGCATGTTGGTCGATTGCGTTGTGGTAGCGCCCGGGGCTACCCATTGGCAGACCTATGCCACCGATTACAGTCCGGCCTACTCAGGCGAGATCCGCGTTCCTATCGACGCGATACCCGCCCTTCCCCTCAATGAGCGAAAGCTCATCGCGCGGCGCTGTGCGCTCGAGTTACCCCGGGGCGGCGTGATCAATCTCGGAATCGGCATGCCCGAGACAGTGGCGGCAGTCGCAGCGGAGGAGCGCATACTGGATGACTTAACCCTGACTGCGGAATCCGGTGTGGTGGGCGGCCTACTCCAGGGCGGCCTCGATTTTGGCGCGGGCATCAATGCGCAGGCATTGCTCCATCAAAATCAGCAAATTGACTTCTATGATGGCGGTGGTTTGGACCTCGCGTGCCTAGGCATGGCTCAAGTGGACCGCGCGGGCAACGTCAATGTCAGCCGGTTCGGTTCTCACCTTGCCGGCGCTGGCGGGTTTATCAACATTAGCCAGAATGCACGCCAGCTCGTGTTTGCCGGGACGTTCACCGCAGACGGAGGAGCCAGTTGTGTCGAAGGTGGCGTACTGCAAATCGTAGCCGAAGGGCGAACGAGCAAATTTGTCAAAGCCGTTGAGCAGATTACGTTTAACGGACCGCTTGCCGCGGCAAGGGGGCAGTCTGTGCTGTACGTGACCGAGCGATGCGTTTTCAAGCTCCAGCCCGAGGGCCTCCAACTGATTGAGGTGGCGCCGGGAATCGACATCGAACGAGACTTGCTCTCCCATATGCCGTTTCGTCCGATTATTGGCGACGTGACGCCGATGGACCCGCGAATCTATCAGTTAAATCCCATGGGTCTCGCCCCGATGCCGCTGGATCCACGGCGATCGAATCATTGCGCCGGGCCGGCACTGAAAGATCCAGCGTCTTCGAAACCGGAGTTCAGCCGAACTGACGCCGCGTTCCGGGTCCTTTCGCACACCCTTAAATAACTGAAAAGGAGTGTCTTTCATGCGACTGGTTCGTCCAACTGCGATCGCGCTAACCATACCCCTGGCGGCTCAAGATGTCCAACATGAAAGGCCTCTCACGCGCACCGCAAGAAGGGGCGCCCCGCCGCGCGGTTCTCTTCCACGCGAATGAAGAGTTAACATCAACATCAACATCGACACGATCCGGTAGTCCGCCTTTGCGAAGCTCTTCCCGGTCGATCTGTGAGTTCGCGCGGCAAGCCCTCGCCGATTTCCTCGACATTGCGGAGCGCACCAAGGACATCCGGTACTTGAGCCGCACGCGCGCAATTACCGATCCGCTCGCCGACGGGCAGAAGCACGCAATGGCTTCTCAAGGACGTGGTCAGACACGTGCCGGAAGTGTCGCGAAGACAGCTCCGATTTTATCGCATCGACGAAGCGCCGCGGAAGGCACCTCGATCAATGTAGTGCATCTGATCAAGACGAACAAGCCATACGAAGGTAACTCGAACGACTACGAGTTCAGCACGGATACGATGTGCGAGCACTGGCAGACCGGCCTAGACGATGGTCGCAACCCACTTGCTCATCGCGACTGGTTCGATACCTCTAGCCGCGAGCGTGGATTCATCACGCACGATGCGGATAGGGAGAAGGGGAAACAACGTGGAAAAGGCGGACGCGTGTCGCGGCGGGCCGATCCACCTGTGATTCACGCACCCGTCGTCTAGGTCAAAGGATCCGACGATCTTTTAACTGTCAGCTGCGGACCGTGAACCTGTAACGGCAATCCAGTCGATTACAAGCGGAACAAACAAAGGCGATATGCGAAGGATACCTTATGAAATCAACGAGTAAAATTGCTGGGCGGCAGACCGCGGGTTGTTGCCAGAACATTGCACCTGTCGTTTCTTGATCATGTGCATTAATTCGATGCCACTCAGAATGACGCGCGCGCACTTGAAATTCTTGAATCCGAGCATCGGTCGGGTTCGGCGTTTGATGGCCGGATGATCCTGCTCCGCGATGTTATTCAAATACTTGATCTGACAAACCTTGATGGACATCTCGCGCTCGGCATTCACCGCGTTAAGCGCGGCCAGATTGGAGCCGCTGTTGTCGATGGTCACCGTCTCGGGGAACCGTTCTTACCGATTGCCTTTTCGAATAAGCGCCGTGCAGCGGCCTTGTCCCGCTTGGCTCTGAACAGAAAGTCAATAGTGTTGCCGGCCTTATCCATTGCGCGGTAAAGATAGTTCCACGAGCCCTTGACTTGATATAGATTTCATCCACCCGCCAGCTCTTGCCGACCGGACGCTTGTGCTTGCGAAACGTCTTTTCAAACAGCCGCACCAACTTAATGACCCAGCGATGTACTGTCGAATGAGCGACGTCAATGTCGCGCTCAGCCAGCATTTCCTCATGATTGCGAAGACTCGGCGAGTGGGCCACGTACCACCGCACGCACAGCATCATCACTTCAAGTGGAAAGAGCAGCCGCTTCAGAACCTTGGCGATGCCCGGACTAAGCGTAGTTCGTGGCGTCAGTGTTCTCTTCATCGTGCGGCCGCAGCGTTTTCCTCAGCCTCGAATTTCACTCCCCCGCGCTAATGCGACGGAGCCCATTCGGACGTCTGGCACTCCGCCGGCGATTAACCAGGCGGGCCGCCCCTGCTCTCGGACGGCCGCTGCGCCTTGAAAACCAGCATTACCTCCCGTCGATCCCAACGGCGGCTAAGGGTCGACTTTGTGTGAAAACGGGCCGATCGCCTAAACTGGATTAACTCATTCAGCATGGGTGACCGGATGAAGCGATACATAGAAGGTCAAAATCGCAAGCAGGTGACGCTGCTTCCAGAGTTGCCTTGATGACTTCGTCGCAGAGGACAACCCGGTCAGGATTATCGACGCGTTTGTAGAAGAGCTTGACCTCGCATCACTGGGCTTCAATGGAGCAATGCCGTCGACTACAGGACGCCCGTCCTATCATCCAGCAGTACTGCTGAAGATCTATATCTACGGCTACCTGAACCGGGTTCAATCGAGCCGTCGCCTGGAACGCGAATGCCAACGCAATGTTGAGTTGATGTGGCTTACGGGCCGACTGTCTCCAGACTTCGAGACCATAGCCGACTTTCGTCGTGACAACGGCGTCGGCATTCGCAACGTGTGTGTCGCCGGTTCATAATGCTCTGCCGTGAGCTGAAGCTGTTCTCGCAAGCGCCAGTCGCCATTGACGGCAGCAAGTTCAAGGCAGTCAATACGCGGGATCGCAACTTCACCGAGGGTAAGATCGAAAAGCGCCAGAAGTAGATCGAGGAGAGCATCCAGCGGTATCTGAACGCGCTGGAGACTGCCGATCGTACGCAACCCGCTGAGCTCGAAGCGAAGACGACTCGATTGCAAGACAAGATCGCGCGCTTACGCGAGCAGATGCGGAACCTCGATCAGATCAAGGAGCAACTCAAGACGCAGCCTGATGGCCAACTCTCGATGACTGATCCCGACGCGCGCCCCGTGGCGACGAGCGGCAAGTGCTCGGGAATGGTGGGCTACAACGTGCAGGTGGCTGTTGACGCCAAACATCATTTCATCGTGCCTCACGGGGTCAACAACTCTGGCAGTGACCGGGCACAGCTTAGCCCCATGACAAAAACTGCGCGCGAAGCCATGGGCAAGGCAAGGCCGCGGACAGTCGCCGATTGTGGCTACTGCACCGGAACTCGGATCAAGGAGTGCCCGGATGCCGGGATCGGCGTAATGCGGTCGAAACCGGCGACATCAAGCGCTAAACATCATGGTCGGTTCGATCGGTCAGACTTCGTCTACATTGCCCGGGACGAAAAATACAACTGTGCCGCCGGTCAGCGTGCAATTTACCGCTTCACTGGAGGGAATCACGGAATCCAGCTGCGTCGCTACTGAGCAGTGCGTGCCCGCAGTGCCCAATGAAATCAAAATGCACACTAAGTTCTTATCGGCGGATTACCCGCTGGGAACATGAGGCTGTGCTGGAAAGCGTTTAACGTCGGTTGGACAAAGCGCCAGACGCAATGAAGATACGCAGGCGAACGGTAGAACATGTCTTCGGAACGTTCAAGCACTGGATGAGCTATGAAGACCGCACGAACATTCGCGACGCTGTATCGATCAGCGAACGCCCCCCTACGGTGGAGGATCGCGCAATACCCCGGGCACTGGGAAGGTGACTTGCTGTATGGCAACGCTACCAGCCAGATTGCAACTCTCGTCGAACGTCAAAGTCGATTCGTGATGCTGGTAAAAGTAGCCAGCAAGGATTGTGAGGCTGTGGTCAACGCGCTGTTACGACACGCCAGCAAGTTACCTCGGGAACTTTATAAATCGCTGACCTGGGACAGGGGCTCGGAAATGGCCGATCACAACCGCTTTACCGTGGCTACCGACATCAAGGTCCATTTCTGCGATCCACAGCATCCCTGGCGACGCGACTTGAACGAAAACACGAATGGGCTTCTGAGGCAGTACTTCCCTAAAGGCACCGATCTCTCCGCCTATTTACAGACGAGTCTTAATGTCGTAGCCAGGCGGCTCAACGAACGTCCCCGAAAAACACTAAACTTTGACACGCCGGCCGAGCGATTTCATCAAACCGTTGCATCGACCGGTTGCACCCGCCGCCAAACCGTCACTCGACACCTCGACCCGAATGATCGACAATCGACCGATCCGACCATGCAATATTGACCAATCTGATCGACGCTCCGGGAACCGAAGGGTTAGCCAAAATCGCCGCATGCCAGGCATAGCCCGATTGGCGCAAGATTTCATTCGAAGAGCACCACCGACGGGTTCTGCACCTGATCCCGGACGCACCTTCACTCATCCTTGATGTAGAGGCCGGCATGGAAGGCGCCACGCGGCCGCATTGGCATCGACGGCGCATGCGGCGGCGGTTGAGCCGGCCGACGAACTGCGGGCTGCTGCTATCAGCTTCTATCCCGCTTCGAGCATCGTCTGGCTCGACGATAGCCTGCAGGATGCTCCATGTTCCTTGGTCTACCGTGTCGCACGAGCGGCAACGCTCACATGTCTGGCATGGCGAACGTTGCGTGGCCCAAAAATGCAGGCCGTGCCTCAAAAGTAGAGGCCCCGTTGATGAACGCGAATTCCGATGCTAGGAACACCATGCCAGCACGTTTCCTCAGTGCGGTGAATGCGAGGCGCATGAAGACGTTTTGGCCGTCGAGCGTACGCTTGTACTGCATTCCGACTGACGTGATAAACGTCCTAGAAAGAACGTGTTCCTTAAATATTTGAAGAGATGTAGTCCTAATGGATTCGCGAAATTCGTGAGGCTTGTTATCGACGATGAAGTCAGCAATTGTGAGAAAGGCGAGTTGGTTGAGACAAAGAAGCGACTCCACGGCGTTAAAGTGACCCGTCTCGGATCCATAGAACGTCTCTGGAACGCAGACTTCGGCGATTGTCACGAGCGACTTGTCCTCGGTGACATCCCTGAACGCTTCCTTGATATACACGCACTCCTGCTTGTAAGGCTCAAGAATGCTGTCTTTCAGGGATGAAGAAATGGGGCTGAAGAGATCGGCCTGTTTCAACTGGGACTGGAGCGGTTTCTGCGGAGCAAGCATGGTCGTTTCCCTTGAACTGAGATATGAACATGAACGCGAACACGAGCACGAACATGAGCGATTGGCGGTCCGATGGACTGGTTAAGGCTGATCGGCTTACCGCGTTCAGACAAGCAAAATGTAGGACGACAGAATTAGCCTGGAGTGAGCGCTATCTTACCCATGAGAGCAACCGCGACGTGCTCGTCATTCCTTGTCGGGCTCGTTTATCGCACTCCGCGTAGCGGCCGCATCGTCGCGTGAAGGTCTGGAGCGACCGGGCATACGGTGTTGCCAGTGTCGCTTTGGGAATTTCGGCAAGTGTTTCGCTAACGAACGGTTCGCTAGAGCCGTCTGAAAGGCCGCTCTGAGTCGAGGCCAGTGTCCCTTGTGGGTCCAGCTTGTGTGAAAACGCATGCTGATCGCCTAAACTGAAGTAACTCGTTCAGATCGGGCTGCCACATGAAGCGATTCGTTGAAGGCGAAGACCGTAAGCAGGCTGTCCTGCTGCCCGAGCATCTCGAAGTCTATGTCTCCGACGACAATCCAGTGCGCGTAGTCGACGTCTTTGCCGATGAGCTTGATCTCCATGATCTCGGCTTCGACTGAACCGCGCCTGCAGCAACGGGGCGGGCGTCGTATCATCCAGCTGTATTGCTATGGATCTATATGTACGGCTATCTGAACCGGATTCAGTCCAGTCCGCGTCTGGAACGTGAGAACCAACGCAATATCGAGCTTACGTGGCTAACGGGCCGTCTTTCGCTGGACTTCAAGACCATCGCCGACTTCCGCCGCGGCAACGGCAAGGCGATCCGCAATGTCTGCCGCCAGTTCATGGTGCTAGGCCAAATCCGATGTTGCTGAGGCGGAGACCAGCCGCCTCGGTGACAAGATCAACAAGCTCAGGCAGCAGATCCAGGACGTAAAGGCGATGGAGCAGCAATTGCGCGAGTCGCGAGATGGCAGGTTTCCGTGACCGATCCGGACGCGCGCTCAATGGCTACCAGCGGTCGGGGAACGGGAATGGTTGGCTATAGCGTTCAGACGGCCGTTGATGACACGCATCTTCTGATCGCCGCGCACGCGGTCACCAACGTTGGCAACCATCGCAGCCAACTGACGAACATGGCCGGCCAAGCACGCGCGGCTACCGGCATCAAGGATCTGACTGTCGTTGCCGACAAGGGCTACTTCAAAAGCGAAGAAGTCCTGCAATGCCATGAGGCAAGCATTACGACCTTCGTCTCTGAACCATTGACTTCGGGGAAGAACGCTCATGGTTATTTCGGCAAGCAGGATTTCTTCTACATTGCCAAAGATGACGAGTATCTTTGCCCGGCCCAGCAGCTGCTCAACTGGCGCTTGACAAACATCGAGTATGGCATGACGCTGCATTGCTATTCGAAATCGGCCTGTTCTACCTGCGCCATCAGAAAACAATGCACACGAGGCAAGCAGGCTCGCCGGATGAAGCGCTGGGAACGTGAGGCCGTCGTCGAAGCGATGCAACAACGCCTCGACCATAAGCCGGAAATGATGCGCGTACGCCGTCAGACCGTCGAGCGCCCGTTCGGCACGCTGAAATTCTGGATGGGCGCCGCGCACTTCCTCATGAAAACACGCGAGCATGTCTGCAGCTAGATGAGCCTTCATGTACTCGCATACAACCTCAGGCGCGTTATGACGATCCTCGGCACGCAAGCGATGATGCAAAAGATGCGAGCCTGAGAATAGGCTCGCACCACGGCGGTCGCGCCGGCGGGCACTAACGGCGCCTAGGCACTCCTTCCTCTCGCAAGGACGTCAAAGCGCAGAAAACCGTCCCACGGATCAAAGTTGGGCCGTTGACGCCTGCGGATGGTCGCGTGAAATCCTCATTGCGTTCGCACGGCGTTTTTACACGACCTGGACCCGCAGCGGACAACCGCAATTCGCTGAAGCGGACTTTCGCTCCGGGTCGCCGGTGGCGCCGAAGAGTCCTGTCCAAATCGTTGAGGATTTTAGGTGCTCGAACGTAGAATGCCTCTTATCCAGCCGTCACCAATGCGCCGGAAAAGGTCAGGGAGGTTCCCATGAATGACAGCCCGCGACGCTGGCCTGATCAGGCCAAACAGTCGCTCGAAAAGATGGTGCAACGCGTCACAGCACTTGGCCGTTGGCTGGACCAGGTTGATCCTGGCACACATCGTCGGATCAAGGGCTGCGACTCGTGGCGGCGTACGGGATCGCGGCTGCGCTTGGGACGGTGCAGGACATCGCCCGAAGTGTGCCCGGCAGTGTGTCGCTGGGTTATCTTGCTGGAGGCTTCGCTCTGTGGGCGAGCGTCTTCGAGGGCAAAACGACCCGAGCCGAATCAAGCCGCGATCTCGTTCTGCCGAGCTTTGCCGCCGCGTTTGGTGCGGCTCTATTCGTGGCTTTATCAAGTCCGCTTCAGCTCATGGGTTGGGCTGGGCGGGAATCGGTTCTCGTGACGGGCCCGTTTCTTGTTGGATATCTCAAACGATTCGGCGTCCTGGTTGCCGGCATCGGATCGCAAGTCTATATCGGCAGTTACTCGCATACAGCGCCGATTTATCGACCGACGATCTGCGGGCGATCTGGATTGCCGCGCTGATCGCCGGTCAGGCCTTGGTCGTACCACGCGCGCTGAGCGGTCCCGAGGAGCCGCTCGTCATCGCTGCGGTGCTCGCTGTCGGACCGGATCCGTTGCCCGGGAGGTGCTCGCCAGAGTTCCTTTATGGGATTGCAAGCGGCTAGCGGCGCATTGCTCATCTGTCTCCTGAACGGCCTGATTCATCTCCAGGAGTCCGCCTGGACGATCACCGCGTGCACATACGTCGTCGCCGGGTCGGCAATCGTCACGATACGGCGTGTGTACCGCAGAATTCTCGGTACGTTGATTGGCGTTCCGATAGGTCTAGCCTGCCTGCCCGTTGCTGAACACGCGGCATTGCTGATATTGGCCGCAGCCGCGCTCGAGATGATCGTCTATGCCATGGCATTGCCGGAGCGCTACGACATCGCCTGTGGGGCATTCGCCTTCACGCTAATCGTCACCCTCGCGGCAAGTGGTGTGCACTCAATCCGCTTGCTTGCGGCCCGAGCCTGGGAGACGCTCCTCGGCGGATCGCTCGGCCTCGCTGCGGCCTTGCTCATTTTTCCCATCCGCACCTCGAGCTCAGTTAAATAGGCCGCGACCCGAACGGCGCGGCACTTGGGACGAAAAGCGACGGAGCGAAGCAGCTTTTTACGGACCGGCTCGTCGACAATATCTTTTTGACCGTGACAATCATCGGCTACTGGCCGGTCGGGTGAGGTCGCCAACGGCCGCTTACTGGCAGTCGAAGTTGCCAAATCTGGATCTGGCGAAGTGGCCCGTTCAGAGAAAGTTGTCTGAGGAGTGGGTCGCGTCCGGAAGTTCTCGCCTTGGTCGCATGGCGACGCGCGGCGCTCGAACGTTGATCTTCGGCAACCCGCCACCTACAGCCCCTCGACTGGCAGGTAAGATCGTCGGTAACGGCCGGACGTTCGTGCTATGGATTTTGGAAATGTCATTCAACCCGTTTCCGTAACTGGGAACGAGGCAAGGTTTTTCAATCGCGCCCTGTCGGTTTGGGGAACAAACAGTGCATTCATCACGCCCGAAGATTTCTAGGGAAGAGTACATGGATGTCGGACATTCTGATCGTCGGTGCTGGCCCGACAGGGTTGACGCTAGCCTTCGAACTCGCCGTGCGCGGCGTGCCTTTTCAGCTCGTCGACGCGGCCGATGGCCCGTTTCCCGGCTCGCGCGCGAAGGGCGTGCAGCCGCGCACGCTCGAAGTGTCGACCACCTCGGCATTATCGAGGAGATCTTGAACGCAGGCGAGGCTGATCTAACTTAGCGTCAATATACCGGCGACGGCAGATTCGGGGACGTTCCACGCGCCTCACCGGAAGGGCGGCCCGACGTGCCTTGGCCAAGTCTCGTTCTGATCCCGCAGTCCGCACCGCCAGTGAGCACTTCCGCACGCATCGAGGGCGACGCGACCGGCGGGGCGCTGTGCCACTAACGTAATTAGATCGTCACGTCCGAACCTCAGATTCGCGATCTCGCCAGTTTGAGCGTCGACCCAGTGCGTCTGTAACCCGTTCTGCAATGTCGAGTCCGCATGTCGTAGCATTCATCTGAGGCGTCCGTTCCATCAGTGGTTGTGTCGCAACTCCACTCTGGCACATTGATGCCGTTCGGTCCTGGGGGCCCTCAATGGTGCGCAACTGCACGGAGGGAGAGCGGTGTCCATTCCATCTCGGCCGGATGCGGTCAACCAGTCGTTGTCGCTGGCACGTGCGGAGACGATGATGGAATACATGACCAATTATGGGCTTGACGGTGGGAGGATTCATGCGACGGGAGTGGGTCCCGTGATTCACCGACGCCATGTCCGGACGGAGGGAGCAAGGTAGTTATCGCTTGCCTGCAACCGGACGGGCCGGTCTCCACCGAAGTTCGGAAGCAGTAAAATGGCCCAATGCCGAATGGACCCGCGAGGAGCGACTCGATTCGGGCGTAAAACGGCGGCTCACGGCGGCTCGCGCACCGCGTGCGTCGATGCCGCTCTCGCGGCTTTTCAATACTTCTGCGAGAAACCGGTACGCTCGCCCCACGCACTATTCAGCACGCGCTCTTCCACCGCACCGCCCAATACCTCCTTGATCGCGGACAACAGCGCGTCAGCAACGGCGGGATAGTGTTCGGGCCTGACGTTCATCGCGACATGGCGCGCGCGATGCGCTGGATTGCGGCCTTCAACGCGTCGAGGGTGTCCGCGTTGCTGGCAAAGTCGAGCAACGCGCCCGCCAGCCGCTTCGACTGCCCGCCGGATTTTTGCGCCACCTTGTCGAAAAGCGCGGATTTGGGGGCGACACAAAGGCGCTCATACATCTGCGTCGTGATCGCGACGCCATGCTGCTGCATGACGGGTGCAGTCGAGTTGATAATGGAGACGGTTTCTGGAAGAGAAGCGCTCATGGGACTGCTCGAGGGAGATATGACAGTAAGCGAGCCTACGCCAGCCAATTTGCAGTTGCAAGGTAGCCCGCCGAAAGATGAACCACTTCGCCGACAATGACCATGACCAGCAAGCCCACGATCCAGCGCCGGGCCTGCGGCGAAATGGCGAGCCGGGCGCCGAGCAGGCCGCCAATCACGCTGCCAAGCGCCATGATGCCGCCCGCCGTCCAGTCGATGCTTTGATGATCCGCGTAGATTGCCATCGCGACAGCGGCCGCCGCGAGCGTCGCGAAACATCGGATGGCATTCGCTTCGACGAGCGGCAGGCCGATCGCGAGCACGAGTACGAGCAGCATATAGGTACCGGAATCAAGCACCAGAAAACCTGCCCAGATCCCTACGAGAAACAGCAGGACGATCTGTTTCCAGCCGATGCGCGCATGGTCGCTGGCGGGCGTGTCCAGCAGCCGTTTCAGGTTGGTGAGGATCAGACCCAGTGCGATGACAATTGCCCCTACGACAACCAGTCGAAGGTCGTGACCCGGTATGTGCTGGCTTAACAGCGCGCCGATGGCCGCGCCGAGCGAGATCGGCGTCGCGACGATCAACGCGCGCCGCCACGGAATCGCGCCGCTGCGCGCGAGACCGACAGTCGCCGCGATTGCGCCGACGAGTACCGGCACGCGATTGGTCGCGTTCGCCGTGACGGCGTGTAGTCCGATCGACATCAGAACAGGCAGCGAGACCGCCGACCCAGACGACGCAACAGCGTTGAGAAAGCCACAGACGAGACCTGCGGCGACGACGATGGCGATGATTTCGGGCGTGAGGGCCATGATGCTTCCTTTGGCGATGCGGGGAAATGGTTGATCGCTTCGGGACGCAATCATGCGGAGGCTGATTTAGGTGCGAATTATTTTTGGCTTTCAAAGCCGGTTTAACGCCAGACGATCGCGTCGTAGGCGGCGATGCGTCGATAGATGTTCCTGTCTAGTCAGGAGGTGTATTCCATGTAGGCGCAGGCGGGTACTACGATCTAGTTACTGCAACGGAGGATGTAGGGAATTTTTCCGGTGATAAAGAGATACGTGATCGTGCTGACCACATCATGCGCTGACCCGAAGCACATTCGCGCCAGATAGATCTGGAACTATGTAATCAAACTGAAACGAAGTCAGGCAATACTGGCTCAGATCCACGCCGAGCATCAGGCGGCTGCGCAAGAAAAGCGGACCGGGCCGTAATCGACCTTTGGTACCCTGTTTTCTTTCTTCGCGTCGACACCGATGCTCGCGTCGCCCTCGTGCAGATAGCCGGGTTCGGCGGCATTCACGCGCGGATGGGTGAGCGGCGGGTGCACCACCTGCAACCACACGACGGCGAGCACAAGACCCAATGCGCCCATGATCCAGAACACGCTCGGCCAGCCTGTCTTTTGCACGACATAGCCCATCATCGGCACGAACACGACGACCGCTTCGACCTTGTTGATTTGTGCAAGTACTGCAATCACCTGAACGGCAAGGCTGACAAGAACTTTAGCGGGGCGGGCGGTCGCGCGGGCAGCGCCGAGCGAATGCCCGAACGCCGTGCACTACATTGTGAGATGGTCGACCGCATCGCCAAACCTTTGGATTGGGAGCGTCTGCGGAACCGAGCGCATTGTGCGGGAGACGCCATGACTAACTTCACCGAATTCGGAGAAGGCATGCTGTTCGCCGCCGACATCGACACTGACGGCCCCGAGCGCGTCGTGCCGGGTGGCGTATTCGGCTTCTGTTCGCCTCAATGGCAAGCCATCAACCGAGATCCATCAGCCCGAAGGCATGTCGGGATTCATGGACGTGCTGCGCGATGAACCGCAGGTGCGCGCGTTCATGCTTGAGATTGGCTTCACCGGGCAAAAGCGTGAAAGCGGCGCGGGCAGCGCGCTGCTCAAGCACATCGCCGAGGTCTTTGCGTCGACCGAGGGCGGCTCATCATCAATCGGAAACGGTCCCGGCGGACGAATCGTCTTGCGGAGTTTATTCCATCCGGGGCGCGGAGGCGGCGGGTTGCTCGCGTTCACACCGGTACGCATAGTGGGGCAGAGAGCGATCGTCATGATGGGTCCCGCTCCGCGTATGCCTCCACGGCTTGAGAGGATGCAGCCCGGTCGCCAGCGCGTCGCGCGCTACGTCAGGTACTACGCGTCATCTATTCACCGACATTTTAGGTGAGGATGCGAAGCGACCGCCATTGAATTGTGCCGCGGCGGGATTGTTCGAATGTTCGCCTCGCACCTTCGTTCAGGCCAGCTCGATCAGGACGGGACCCAATAGCGCGAGCAGCACGGATCCCAACGCATAGGTGACAGCAAAAGGCACGGTGGCAACCGGGCTCTCGGACTTGTCGATCACTTGCCCGAATGCGGGACTTGCGCCCCGTGAGCCCGCCAGCGCGCCGGCGAGGAGCGCGGCGTTGCGGTACCTGAGAATGTAGCGGGCAAACAGCATGGACAGAATCATGGGGAAAAGCGTAACGAAGACCCCCAGCAACAAAAGCGTCATGCCGCTTTCCTTCACCGTCAAAAGCGCCTGCACGCCCGAATCCAGCCCGACAGCGGCAACGAACGCGGACAGACCGAAGTCCTTGAACGCCTGCGCGGCGGCGGGCGGCATGGCGCCGTACATGGGGCGTCTGGCGCGTAGCCAACCGAAGAGCAAACCGGCGATCAGACAGCCGCTGCCCGCACCGAGCGTGAGCGGAAAGCCACCGATATACACGACGAACTTCCCCACTACCAGACCCGCCACGAGCCCCAAGCTCATGTAGACGAAGTCGGTCTTGTCGGAATGCGGAAGATGGAGGCCTACCGCCTCCGCCGCACGCAAGGTGTTTTCGGGCGAACCGTAGAACGTGATGACATCCCCGCGCTGCAATTCGGTGTTCGCGAATACGGGCAATGGACGTCCTGCCCTGGTCACTGCCTGAATGAATACGGCATTTCGAGACTTCCCGTCGATTGTCGCCTTGCCTTCGATGATGCGTATGCGATGCTTCCCTTCGCCGGTAAACACCGCTTGTCGGGAATGCATTTCCGCCGACATGTCGCGGTGCTCTGCAACCTCAGTGCCGAGAGACTGAGCTACGGCGAGGACCGAGTCGCGCATCCCGACGATGAGAATCACGTCCTCCTGATCGAGAACCAGATTGTCATGGATATCGATGAAAGTATCCGCACGCCGCACCCGCTCGATGCTGATGAGGCCGTTTTCGATTTCGGCCACGGTGAGGCCGGCCGCTTGTCCGGCCTTGTATGCGCGGCCAACCAGGGGCGGCACCAATGCCGACCGTCCGTCCGCGTGGTTTCCCGGGCCGCTGCCGGACGCCTGCTCAATGGCATGCGCCGCGTCCCGTAGAGAAGTGCGCATGAAACGCGGAACGATGTTGACGCAACCGACGATAGCGCCCAGCAAGCCGGGTATATACGTCACTGCAAAGCCAATCGCAACCTGCGACTGAAGAAATCGCACTTCGTCGGGTGGCAGGCCCAGTCGCGTAATTGCGTCGCCAGCGGTGCCGACGATTCCCGACTGGGTCAGCGCTCCCGCTGCCAGACCGGCGGCGAGTCCTTTGTTCAGGCCGAAAAGCTTCGCGCACGCGAGAATGGTGACCAGTGCGGACAGCGCAAAGAACACGGCCAGCGCGAATTCCCGCAAGGTCTTCCTGTGGAACGAGTTGAAGAACTGGGGCCCTGATTCGTAGCCGATGGTGTAGATGAACAGGCACAGCATCAGGGACGTCACGCCGCTATCGACGGTGACGCCCAACTGGCTGATGCAGACGGCCGCAAGCAAGGTACCGCAGGTGCCGCCCAACTGGAAGCCCAAGATCTTTCGCTGCCCCAGGAAATACCCGATCCCGAGCGCCATGAACAAGGCAATTTCGGGAGATAGCGAGAAGTGGTTGTGCAAAGCTGACATCGTTGTTGAACCCTATGCGCGGTTGCGCTGCTGTTGCGCAATCCATTGCTGTTAAATCGTGACGACGCCCAACACTGCAGACCGCCATGAGAATCTCGTTGATGGGTCAGGCCACGCGCGAAGGCATGCGCATAGCCTTCGCGCGTCTGATACCCGCTCGATGCGCTGAAAAGACGCCACCGATCGCCGCCGTGCCCAATGCCGCGCCAACCTGCACGGTCGACGCCACCACACCCGCCGCCATTTCCGACTTTCGCGGCTCAGCTTTCGCCAGCATGATGCGTACGATCAAAGGCACGATCAGTCCTTGCGCGATGCGGGCGAACACATGTCCTGCATAGGACGTCAGGTCGGGCGACGCCGCGTGCATGGCCGCCCAGGCGGTCAACGCCTGCCCCGGCGAGTTTGGCGCGATGCGATCCATGGGGTCATGTCTCCCGATGCTGTAATCGCATGGATTGCCGTTACAGGTCCATGGTCCACGGCTGATAGTCAAAAGATCGTCGGATCCCTCGATCTGGGCGACGGGTGCGGGAACGTCACACGTGCATCGGCCGCCGCGACGCGGGTCCGCCTTTCGCACGAGGTTTCTTGTCCACCCTATGCACGTCGTGCGTCACGAATCCACGCTCGCGGCTAGGGATATCGAACCAGTCACGATGCGTAAGTGAGCTGCGACAATCGTCGAGGCCGGTCTGCCAGTGCTCGTGCATCGTATCCCTGCAGAACTCGTAGTCCTCCGAATTACCTTCGTATGGCGTGTCCTTGTAGATCAGATGCGCGACATTGATCGAGCTGCCGTCCGCGGCCGCTTCGGCCATGCGAAAAATCGGATCGATCTTCGCGACGCCTTCCGGCACGTGCCTGAGCACCTCGTTGAGAAGCCGTGCATGCTGCTGCCTGCCGGCGAGCAGATCCGTGATTGCGCGCGTGCGGCTCGAGTGCCGAATGTCCTTGGTGCGCTCCGCAATGTCGAGGAAATTGGCGGGGTCTTGCCGCGCGAACTCCACAGATCAACCTGGAAGATCAGCGAAGCCTTGTGCTCCGCCTCAGCGACGATCTCGGTAAGCGGCGTATTCGATACGAGACCGCCGTCCCAGTAGTATTCGCCCTCGATCTCGTTGGCTGGAAAGCCCGGCGGCAACGCGCCCAAGGCCATGAAATGCTCGGGAGCCAGGTGGATCTCCATATTGTCGAAGGAGACCAGATTGCCGGTGCGCACATTTACCGCGCCCACGGACACGCGAATCGGGCCATCGTTGATGCGGTCGAAATTGGCGTATTCCAGCAGTATCGCCTTGAGTGCCGTGGTAGCGTAATAGCTGACGCGGGCGGGATCGAGCCTGTCGAACCCCGCAAGCGGCGGCGGGACGCGCGGTACGAAGAAGCCCGGCCGGCCTTCCGCCACCGCGCGTCCCGTAGCGCAGTTGCTCGCCCACTTGCGCGCCAGCGCATTCAGGCCCGCATACGGCAGTGTCCATGCGCCGGCATGCGTGAGCCAGTTTGGCGGCCTACAGATCGCATTCCACAAGCCATGCAGCGCCTGAACGCGGTGCTCCGGCGCATTGCCTGCGATGATCGCGGTATTCAGCGCGCCGATCGACACACCGGCAATCCAGTTCGGCTCGATCCGCGCTTCGACGAGGCTTTCGACGACGCCGGCCTGGTACGAGCCAAGTGCGCCACCGCCTTGCAGAACAAGCGCGATCTCGTCGTAGCGCGGCAGCGCCAGCTCATCGTGCGGCCGGCTGATTTCCTTGAGTTGGTTGCGCATGGGACACCCTTAGTTCATCGCCCAGCCGTGGCTGACGATAATCGACTGGCCCATCAGCGCCGACGATTCGAACCCGGCCAGAAAGGGTACGGTGTTCGCGGCATCTTCGACCGTCCTGAATTCGCCATCGACGGTTTCCTTCAGCATGACGTTCTTCACCACGTCCTGTTCGGAGAGTCCGAGTTCCTTCGCCTGCTCGGGGATCTGCTTGTCCGCCAGCGGCGTGCGCACGAAACCGGGACACACGACGTTGGCGCGCACCCCGCGCGCACCGTCTTCCTTCGCGACGACACGGGCGAGACCCAGCAAGCCGTGCTTGGCCGTGACATACGCCGACTTGAGCCTCGACGCCTCATGCGAGTGCACCGAGCCCATGTAGACGATCGAGCCGCCGCGCTTGCCGACGTACATGTGTCGGATAGCGGCCTTCGAGGTGAGGAACGCGCCGTCAAGATGAATGGCGAGTATCTTTTTCCAATCGGCGAACGAATACGCTTCGACCGGCGCGACGATCTGGGTGCCCGCGTTGGATACCAGCACGTCGATACCGCCGAGTTCTTTGACGGTGCGGTCGATGCCTGCGTTGACGGATTCTTCGTTCGTCACATCCATCGACACGGCGATCGCCTTGCCGCCAGTCGCGACGATGCTCGATGCGACCCTCTGCGCCTTTTCCAGACTCAGATCCGCAATGACGACGGACGCGCCGAAATTCGATAACATGCGCGCACATTGTTCACCGATACCGCTCGCTGCGCCCGTCACGAGCTCGACGTTGTTCTGCAAACACATAATGACTTTCGGTGAACAGATCAGACGGCGTGAAGCGCGGATGTATGCCCGTGCTGGGTGTGTCCGGTGTTTTGCGCGAGGTAGTCGAAAGCCACTTCGCCGATGTCGAGCGTGAGATCGGCAATGACGTGGCGGGCGCCGACCACGCGCTTCACGGGCAGATCGGCGACGGGCGCCAGCGCGTGAGGGTGCAGCTCTAACGCTGCCGGTCCGCTCCATGCGCCCAGCACGGTGACGTCGCGCAGGAAGAAGCGCACGAGTTCGCAGACGCGCGCGCTGCCGTCCACATGCGGAATCACCTTTAGCGAATAGTTAGGCCTATCGGCCAGCTTCGCGCGCTCGGCTGCCAGATCGAGTGTCTGGTGCTTGTAGCCCATCGTGCCTGTCGCCACACGCTGTGTCCCGTAGTCGAGCGTACCGAGCAGCGTGTCGTTGCCGTCGACACCGAGCGTCGGATGCGCGAGCTTCTTCGGAAAGCCCCAGATTTCACGACCGCCGGCGATCGGACCTTCGTCGTCGAGGTACATCGAATGGGTGTAGCTCGCGGGGCGTCCGTCCATGTCGCGCACGGAAATCACTTGTCCGCTTTCCGTGTAATTGCCGAAGCCCGACGAATCCGGCATACGAATGAATTCGTAATGGACGAGCGCATTCACAGGCCGCAGCGGTTCCGGCACGATGGCGCGCAGCGCGTCCATGTTGGTCTCGTACGAGATGATTAAGTATTCGCGCTTGCAGAACCGGAATGGCGGCCGAGGATAGGCCGGATTGTGCAGCGGCATCGCAAAGGCGACCTGACGGATGGTATCGATGTTCATGTTCACTCTTCACGTTGGGTGGAAGGGAACCGCGCCGCGCGGCGCACTTCTTGCGATGCGCGTGAGAGGTTTCATGTTAGACATCGTGAGCCGTCAGGGTTAGGGAAGAATTACGCGGCATCGCGGACGTCTGCACAGCTGCTGGCAGTGTCGCCTTGTTTTCGATCGCTCGGACGGGTCGCCCATAAGGAGGGGACGTTGTCACGAGAGTCACCGGTCGTACACGTTCGACTAGGCAACTACTGGTCGTACACCGGGGCCGGAAGGTAGCTGAATGTGAGAAGGCAGAGAAGGGCTGTTTGCCATCCACTAAGTTGCCGACTTACGTCGCGCACAGCGACACGCGTCGCACGTGTTAAGGCCTGTAAGTTCAATCTAATTTTTCCCTGTCGGCATCTCTCTTTCATGGAATTTTGTACCGCGTACCGCGTACCGCGTACCGCGTACCGCGTTCTGCAGCGCA
Organism: Paraburkholderia strydomiana; assembly: GCF_031456815.1. NCBI lineage: Bacteria > Pseudomonadati > Pseudomonadota > Betaproteobacteria > Burkholderiales > Burkholderiaceae > Paraburkholderia > Paraburkholderia strydomiana. The sequence continues at coordinate 612 of NZ_JAVDVL010000028.1, read as the reverse complement.
GAAGTACGCCAGGTATGCTAGTTGAGTGCAACGGTTCTCGGCGATCGTTAAGGCGACGATGCGTGCGCGACTCAACTTGGCACCCCGCGGTGAAAGTGCGAACGCAATCCGGGCGATGCAGATTAAGATCGCGCCGCGAGCTGGACAGTGCAAAGCCGGTAGGACGTGGGATTGAGAACAACCGTAATGGACTCGTCGCTCGTCAAGGCCCAACATGCGGCTCCGCAGGAGATTCCATTGACCGGCAAGCCGAAACGGAACCATGTAACTGTTAGACCGATTTGCCGAGATGGAGTGAACACAGCTCTCCCTCCGGGCAATTGGGCACGATCGAGGGCCTCCAGGACCGAACGGCATCAATGTGCCTGAGTGGAGTCGGGACACCAACAGGCCTGCATACCAGGACGGGCACTTTGAAGCATTGTGCAACTGATGGGTTGCTAAGGTTGATTGCAACGTGATGGCGAGACAGGTCGGACCGCAGGAACGCAAACCTGAACACAGCCCCGTTCCTCGTTGAGCCTGTCAGATATTTCGTGTGAAGAGGTCATGAGACGATAACGGAAATAACGTCCAATGACCGACACAAACGTGACCAAGAAGAGCAAGAAC
>NZ_JAVDVL010000027.1:0-27102 GCF_031456815.1 Paraburkholderia strydomiana | reverse complement strand
TCGCTTCCTGCCTGGTGTTAGTCAAAAACACAGCCTTATGCCTACCCGTAATTTTAAGTGGGAGACTGTGTCCGGTGTTTCAGGGGGCTGCTCCATACGCGTTCCAATGACCCGCAAATGCTCGCTCTAAATCTGCCATTCTTCCGTTATCGAATTTCAAGTCGTTTGGTAGACCCATTCCAGTTGCAAATTCATAAGTCTGTAACCCCACTGGACGAGCGAGTCGGCGCGCGATATTCGTCAATATAAGATTTTCCATCGCATCAAGCTCTGGCTTAAGCACGGTCTCCGGTATTCCTGAGGTGAGCACGAGGCGCCTGAGATAAGCAAGATAGCCAATGCGTGACTTGGTCCATGCCCACCGTCCGTCTTCTTCCAGACGTTCAACCGGAAACATCCCCGATTGGCAGCCTGTATCGATGTCTAAGCTGCATGTCGCAGTCACCTTCGACTTCTGATATCTGCCGTTCGGAAGCAGGATCTCGACGGGCACGGGCTCTTGGGGGTCGTGCGTTCTACACAGTGCACCCCGTCCATCGTCTTCATTTAGAGCGCCTCGGACATACTGGCGCTCCAATTCTCGGTAGACGATGGCACGCTCATCGGTGCTAGGCAAACCGCCAACGTCCGCGTTGCCTGCTGCCGGAAAAAGAAGCGCGGCGATGACAAGCGCACCGATATGCGCTTGGCAGTTGCGCCGTAATCCTGTGTCACGCGGATCCATGTCTGTTCCATCGCTCAGTGTTGCAAACCTACCCAATTCTAGTCACGACTCCGCATCGCACGAAGGGCAATATGCTCAATGTACCCGCCGATCCGGCCAGTTGTCCTCCGTCTACATAACCGACAACATGCTCACATATCAGTACTTGGCCAGCGTAAATGTATGCCAGAGATAATATTGCCGATTGGATGATCGCTAATACCACGGTAGATCGACTTTCATCAGACGAAGCTGCAAGAACCTACTTAAATCCTACGAATTCCAATTAGATCTGCTAAAGCCACGTCGACTTTAGGGGTGTATTGGAGCTCGCCGAATCCACACCGATACTTGCCATCCGAAGAGGGCAATTCTTTTTCCGAACCTTGGTCGTGAATATAAATTTCTCGTCAAAAATAGGTGCGCCATCATCGGCTACCGGGGTTTTTATATCGCCTACATCTAATGTTCTAACACAATCATTAAATGATCCATCGAAACACACCAAACCATCGAACGGCGCTTGAGCATCCTTTTCTGCGCCCAACAAGGCACACCCCCCATAAGAAGGAGGCTGTAGCCGCTGGCGACCATGAGGCTGATTCGCGCAATGAATCTAAGATGGCGTACTGGCATTTTTTCGAGTCTCGGTGGTCCCATCAAACGATGATGGTCTCGCTCGAAGTTGATGCTCGTCTTTCGCTAGCGAATTGGCAACAACTGCATTCGCCAAAGGCCGATTTTGACCGACCTTCGACTGCGCATACCGTGTCGATTGGTAACATCCGCGATTGATGTCGGACGGCCGAAAGTGGCCGATCCCGGTCTGACATAGTGACCTCAGCGTGTTCGCACCGTTTCTTGCTGCGTAAGACGGCCCCCGACCCACAACTGCCCTTCGATCCGCTCCGCCCATTCGGCGGCCTCCTCCGCTGATCCGCCACTCCAACGTCTGTACTGTAATGCCGACAGACCGGTCGAGAATAGCCGTCATGCCGACGGTCTCTAGGGAAACGTGCCACGCCACAGCCACGCTTCGCGAAACGGCTTCTTTTCGACCGAAAATTTTGGCTTCTGTTAGTACCTAATTAGTTGAAGACCAGACTTAATAGACGTCAATAACCTGTGTTTTGGCGGTATTTGCATCAGGCGCTGTGATTGACTTCAATAGCACCTACCAACCTCCCCCTTTTTATGGGGTAAAAAAGATGGCGGATACAGGTCAGAATAGTGAAGATTCAACACAAGGCTTTCTTAAAGTCGCTAATCAATACAAGGAGTTCATTTTATAGATAGTGGCGCTAGTAAGTGCAGTGTTTTTCGTTAGGGACTATTTTGCAACAAAGCAAGAGGTACGCGTCCTCCAATGTCAGGCACAAAACGGCCTTGCTCTCGTCGAAAGTCGAGTTCAGTCTGAATCCCTAAAGAAAAACATTTTATCTCTTCAGCATGATATTGACGACCTCGTTGAAAAAAAGAAAAAGCTGACCGGGCAGGCGGCTAAATCAGCGGTCGATGCAATCGCTGCACTAAATTTTGATTTGAAAAATGCGACCTCTGACCTGAATGACGAGCGTGCGTCTCAGAGCAAAGCAATTGAAAATCTTAAGCCTGGTGTCTGCGAAAATGAGGTAGTCAAAAAATGAAATTTTTACTATTTCTTGTAATTTTATTAGAAAGTCAACGTTGTCTGAGCCTGGAAATTGATCTCGGCACTGCACCCAGCGTGGGCTGTAGCAAGCTGCAATTTGAAAATGGAGATCAAGACACCATCCCAATGAGAAGCTGGGGTAGCTCTCCTACTAGCCTTAAGCTGCTAGTCGAATCAAATCTCGACAACACACAACCTGATTTACTTCGCTTTTGTGCTGAAAGCACCCGCGACGAAATCGGCCCGCTGATAATAGCCGAGGATCCAGTATCGGCGACCCCTGTATTTCAAGAAAAATTTCAACGGTGTGTTCTAGCTCAGCGCCCGCGAATCTCTATTGAGTTGTATGGGCTTGTATTGCGAACAAGTGGTCCGTGTGGACAAGGAAGCAAAGGTCAGAAATATCTGAAATAGACAAATCAGTTTCGGACATGAAATGCAGTCTCACAGAGAATCCATGTCTGCACTATGAAAGTGGCAATTACGCGTCGTGGCTGTCCCTATGAACATCAGTTCGGTTCACCGTCCGGTCACGGGGAGGAAGGCCACGCCTGAATGTCCGTTCGACGATATCTTTGAACGGCGGCTTGTGGCCGATTCAAGGCAGTGTCACCCGTGATTTGCTCGCTGCAAAGCGGCTGGTGAGCAAGGGCCTAGGAGATCGGGCATAGGAACTGGACGACGACTTCGAACGGCGGCTCATGGCCGACTTCGGAATGCCGCGACGTTCGACGCGGCGCGCGCCTGCTGGTCGCAGAGCGTTAGGTCATCGGGTCCGGGGCGCTCGCCCGGCAGGCGAGCTTCTCTTCCAGCTGGTTCTTCACGTCCGGCCACTCCGTATCAATGATGCTGAATCGCACCGAATTGCGTTTGCGGCCGTCCGGCATGATCCGCTCATGGCGCACAATACCTTCCTGCTTTGCGCCGATCCGCAAGATCGCCGCCCGCGATTTCTCGTTCAACTCATCGGTGGTGAACTGCACCCGGACAGTCTGCATTACTTCGAATGCATGCTTCAACATGAGGTATTTCGCCTCCGTGTTTGCCGCTGTTCGTTGAGCGGACTGGCTCAGCCAGGTATGGCCGATCTCAAGCTTCCTATTGGCGCTGTCTATCTTCCAAAAGCGCGTGCTGCCAACGATGCGTGCGCTATCACGAGCGATGACCACGAATGGGATGACGTGACCTTCCTCATACCCGCGCAACGCCGAAGCGATGTATCCATCGATAGTCGACCGTCCCGGCACAACAGTAACGTTCAAGTTTCAAAGCTGGCCGTCAGCAGCGGCATCGATCAGAGCGGGCGCGTCTGCGGGTTCGAGAATGCGAAGTTGAACAGTGTTGCCAGAAAAGGTCAGTCGAGCTGCGTCGTTCATAACCGTTAGGAAAGTTTTGAGTCGGCGTTGCGTTTCAAGGTGCCCCCTCCTTTCGATGCAAGCGTTCGCACGCCGGCGAGAGCAGCAGAATAGCGATTGTCAGCGATCCTGCGCCAGCCGTCGACCGTCCGCTCGTGGGCCGGTCCCTGCCCGATGCGGTCGATAGAAATCGACCCCGAAGCGGACATCGCTCGCAGCTAAATGCAGGCACATTAGGACGGTTCTCGAAAAAGCGAAAACGCGCAGATTGATCTGCGCGCTTCGATGCATTGCAACTACAGAATACCTACGGTCTAAAGCATGGACGTCAACAGTGCCCTATAGAATTCAACCCCGGTGATTTACGAACCGAAGTAAATCGGCTTCATCCCGCCGTTTGCATCCGGACGAATTGAACCCTGGATTTTGTGGCCCAAGCGAGAAACATCGTGACGGAACGAACGCAGATGCTGATGGGTTCCCGACAGAGAATTGACCGGTGCGGCCACCTCGTTCGATTGAGCGAAAGACGATACAGCCGGAATAGCGAGAGCAGCGGCCACAACGAGCGATTGAACAAGTTTCATGATCCTTACCTCCAGGGCTTGATTTTCCGCAAACACCCGTTTGCGATTCAGTGCTTTTAGTTTAGGCCGGAGGCGGCTTGTGATTAAGCTCTTGCGGAACAATTGAGAGTTGCCGGAATAGGTACAAACCCTAGGTATTTCAAAGGTCCTCGGCGACAACGACCCGAAGGCCGCCGCTTGCCGGCGCAGGTGTCGACGACCAGCTTCAGTCCCGGCGCCCCTCAGACGTCCGGGCGACGGCGGGGGCGAACGACTCTTCATGGCCCGCAAACCGACGGTCGCGGGGTGCCCGCAGATTCGACACGGCCCAACGAGTGAGCAGCAATCGCTGTCCATTTAGTGTCGTAGTCAACGCCGCCAGCTGTCACGGCCCCGTCAACGTCGCGGTCCGTATTTGACATAAATTAAATTATCAACGGAATGGATGTGACGGCTATTTAGTAATGTCCGGTTTGAGCTAGATAGAAATGTCCGGTTTGGGATTTTCCGTGTCGCATCCTGCGGGTGTCTGCGCACGATGGAGCCCGTGATGAACGAACCCGGACTGGTCACGATCAGCATGAACGAGCTACGACGTATCAAGGTTATCGAATCGGTCGTTGAAGGACGTCTGAGCGGTGTGCGCGCAGCTGACCAGCTGGGACTGAGTCAGCGTCAGGTGTTGCGTCTGAAGCGCCGCTTCGAGGCTTCCGGGGCTGCCGGTCTGGTTTCGGGCAGACGTGGCCAGCCGAGCAACCGGCAGTTTTCGATGAACCTGCGGGCGCGGGTAATCGCCATCGTCCGGGAGCGCTATGCCGATTTCGGGCCGACGCTGGCGCGCGAGAAGCTCGACGAGTGTCACGGCATCCGGTTGGCGAAGGAAACGGTGCGGCAATGGATGTACGACGCCGGACTATGGGTGCCACGGGCGCAGCGGCCGCCGAAGGTCTTCCAGCCGCGCAACCGTCGGGCGTGTTATGGCGAACTGATCCAGATTGACGGCAGCGATCATCGCTGGTTCGAGCAGCGGGCGCCGGCGTGCACGCTGCTGGTATTCATCGACGACGCAACCGGGCGCCTGATGGCGCTGCACTTTACGGCCACCGAATCGACCTTCAGCTATTTCGAGGCGCTTGGCAAGTATCTGAAGGCGCATGGCAAGCCTGTCGCGTTCTACAGTGACAAGGCCAGCGTGTTCTACGTGAAGGACCGCTCGGCGACGGCGGGCAAAGGCGTCACGCAGTTCGGGCGTGCCCTGTACGAACTCAATATCGAGACGTTCTGCGCGAATTCGAGCCAGGCCAAGGGGCGCGTGGAGCGCGCGAACCAGACGCTGCAGGACCGGCTGGTGAAGGAACTGCGGTTGCGCGGCATCAGCACATGGGAGGCCGCCAATGCGTATGCGCCCTCCTTCGTCGCGGACTTTAACCGGCGTTTTGCCAGGGCGGCCGCGAGCGATCACAACGCTCATCGGCCGATCCGCGATGACGAGGACCTGCGGCAGATTCTGGCCTATCGCGTGCCGCGCAAGGTCACGAATGCGCTGACGGTGCAGTATGACCGGGTGATGTATTTGCTGCAGGACACGGTAGCCAACCGCAGCCTGGTCCACCAGTACGTGGAGGTCGTCGAGTATCCCGACGGAAGGATCGAGATTCAGGCTGACGGCAACGTGTTGCCGTACACGGAATACGACCGCATTGCCAGGATCGACCAGGGCGCCGAGATCGACAACAAGCGCCTCTCGCATGCGCTTGCCGTGGCCCGCTCGATACAGGAGATACGTGACGATCGACGCGCGGCGGGCTCACCGTCGCGCACGCACTGTGGCGAAGCAGTCCGGGCGAAGAAAGCACTGCTTGGGCTGAAGAAACAGCGTGCGATCGAGGTTGCTGACCTGAACCAGGCCATTCTCGGAATAAGCGCCAAAGAAACGGGGGACGGGGGGCGGCTGCGCCGCCCCAAACCAGAACCATAAAAGGAAACAGGACCAACACCACGCTGAAACCGGACATTTCTATCTAGCCGGAAACCGGACATCTCAACAAAGCCTCGACAAACGGTGTGAGTCCCAAGTTCAGATGTCGCGTTTCCGCTAGATTGAAATGTCGTGTTTGCGGGTTCAGGCTTTAGCGTTTTCTATCGGACCGCCAAGCAAAAACCCATGCGCTCGACATTAAGGCCTATGCGATCTATGCAGCATAGGTCGGTCAGAAGCTTTCGCTAACCGCCCCCCCGGCGCAGTAGATTCCTTTTTCACTAGCGACCCTCCGCTGCTTCTGGCTGCGTAGACCTCCTGCACGACGACGGCCGAGTTAGATGCCCGAGAAGTGCTTCGGAGCTAAACTATGAATGCTGTGCACATCTGATGCCACTGCATCGTCCCCCTCGCTCCCCTCTCATGGCCTCGACGTGGCGCAGATTGTCTTCAGCGTGAAGATAAATGCCGGCCGGCTGGATCGATGCGTGGTGTATGTTTTTCTGGATGAAGCGCAGGTCGGTGCCTGCCTCGTGCTGATGTTTGTTAAGCGGAACTGCGGCGCGACCAAAGTGTCGATGCGCCACGCAGTGTTTCAGCGCCAGCCGCGTCGCCCGCTTAACGCATGTCGGCGCCACGTTGCAACACTTCCTTCACGATCAGGTAGACCGCCGCTGGCGTGAGATGTCTGCACTGGTCGACGTACGCCTCCCCTCGCTCCCTTGACCCGCTGCGAGTCTCCAATACGCCCCAATGAGCGGGACAGTCGCCGCTCCGCTCAAGCCGGATGGCCGTCCTGCCGTTATAGATTCTCGAGACTACCTGCATGAATCAAGTGATGCGGAAAGCCGAATCATTGCCCGGAGATAAGATCAGGATCAAGGACGCACCCCCCTGGTGGTGGATGCTTGCCCTCGTCATCTCGTGCATCGTCCCGCCAGTCGGTCTATGTATGCTGCTGGTACGATACCGGCAGGTAGTCACGGTGCCGGATGCGCCGGTACAACTCAGGGCACACGATGCACAATCAGAGGAAGCCGATCACATTTCCAGGCGTCGGAAGAGTGCGGGTATCCACAGTGGGGGCACTGTCGGTCTTGCACTATCGGGTGGGGGCATTCGGGCAGCCTGCTTCAGCCTAGGCGTCCTGCGCTGGCTGGAACACAGCGAAAAGATGCGGGAGATCGACTATCTTTCCAGCGTTTCCGGGGGCGGCTACGCGGCCACTAGCTATCTGTACGGCCAGGATGTACAGGATGGCACGAGGGAGCGGGTGTCGCGTGCAGAAGCTGCGCGCGAGCGGCTCCTTCGATCAGAAGGCTATCTGGAAACCGGCCTTGGACGACTACTGACGATGTCACTGGCTTTCCTGGCTTCAGCGATCGTATCTCTGTCTCCGCTCCTGCTGGCCGAGCAGGGCCTGTTCATCATGAGCTACGATTCGCCGGGCCGCCGCGCCTCGCACTATGATGGATGGATCCTGCTTGTCGTATTTCTCAGCGTGACCCTGTTTTGTGCGGGCTGGGCGTGGAGGCAGTACAGAAAAGACCAGAACGATGTCATGCTGTATAGCGCACCTGTTTGCCCGATTGAATTGTTCGCAAAGCCCTGCCCGGGCTTTTGCACAAGCAACCCGTCCCGGGCATACTTTGGCTCAATAGGAAGGCAAGCACTTCGGCACAAGACCGCCCCCCGGAGACTCGATGCGTCTGGATTTGCAATCGCTGAAACTGTTCGTCGCTGTCTGCGAGCACGGCAGCATTGCCCGCGCGGCAGAAGCAGAGAACATTGCGCCCTCGGCTCTGAGCAAGCGCATGTCGCATCTCGAGGACGCACTCAAGACCGCCCTCTTCGTGCGCAGCAACAAAGGGCTTGAGTTGACAGCCGCAGCCGCGGCCTTGCTGCAGCATGCGCGCGTGGTCCTGCGCGACATCTGCCAGATGGAAAGCGAGTTGCTCGATCATGCGGAAGGGGTGCGCGGTCAGATAAGACTGAACGCCAGCCTCTCCACCATCGTCCAGTACATTGCCGACGACATCCGCGACTTCCTTGCACTGCACCCGGGCCTGCGCATCGACCTGCAGGAGAGTCTGAGCCCCGCCGTAGTCCGGGCCGTGGCCGAAAACGCCGCGGATATCGGCGTCTTCGGCGGCACGACCGTGACCACGGGCTTACAGGTCTATCCGTACCGCAGCGACCGGCTGGTCGTCATCATGCCGCCTGATCATCCGCTGAGCCATGCCGACCGGGTCACATTCCGCGACGTGGCCAGGTATCCGCTAGTGGGCCCTCAACCGGGCAGCTATTTGAATTCACTGGTACTACGCGCGGCAGCCGACCTGGACCACCCGCTCAAACTGTCGATCCGCGTCAACGGCTTCGAGCCGGTGCGCAGCATGGTGGAAGCACGCCTCGGCATCGGGTTGGTCCCTGAGCATCATGCAGAGCGTTACGTCAGTTCAGGGCCGTTAGTGGCCGTGCGACTGGACGAACCGTGGGCCGAGCGGCATTGGAAGATCTGCGTACGCGAAGCCGAGACGCTTCCCGCGCCGCTCCAGCTTTTTCTGAAACACCTGCTCGAAAGCCAGAACGCACAGCCGGCGCCCGATCGTCACGAATAGGCGAGTTTCAGGCCGGCCTGCGGCCAGGGCAGTGAGCCGAGGCGCCCTGTACCCGACAGCGTCACGTAGGCCGTCTTCATGTCGGCGCCGCCGAAACAGATATTGGTCACCATGCCATCCGGCACCATGACCTGCCGCAGCACCTCGCCGGTCGGCGCAACGACGGTGATGCAGCCGGTGACCAGCGTGGCCACACAGATATTGCCTTGCGCATCCACTGCCAGGCTGTCAAAGCGCTGGTAGCCCGGCAAGCCGCATACAAGACGCCCGCCGTGCGGCGACGGATAAGGGTGCTTGCGCGCCCGGCCCGGTACGTCAAGGTCGAACGCCCACAGGCGCGCCGTCTCCGTTTCGGCCACATAGACCACGCTGTCGTCCGGCGACAGGCCTACGCCGTTCGCGGTGGTGAGCGGATAGGCCACTTCCACGATCATCGATCCGTCTGCCCGACCGTAATAGAGACCGGCGTGATCTCGGTCGCGCAGCCGGTTTTTGCCGAAGTCGGTGAAATAGAAGCCGCCGTCATGATCAAACACGATATCGTTGGGACCGCTCAGCGCAAAGTCGCCGCAACGGTCGTACAGTGTTGTGAGCGCGCCTGTCTTCGGTTCGAAGCGCTCGATCCGACCGCTGGTGTAGGCGGGGTGTATGCCCGGTCTAGTGCGGTTCAACCCAGCGACGGTGCGGAACAAAAAGCCGCCGTTGTTGCAGACATACAGTGCCCCGTCCGGCCCTAACGCCAATCCGTTGGGGCCCCCGCCCACTTGCGCCAGCACGTCGACCGTTCCGTCGGCTGCTACGCGGCTGATGGTCTCGCGCTCGATTTCCACCAGCACGATCGAGCCATCGGGCATCGCCACCGGCCCTTCCGGAAATTTCAGGCCCTCGGCCAGGATGCGAATGCCGCTCTCCATCGTCGGTCCCCTTTTTTTCGATTCAGTGCTTGTCGGCATTTTCGACGAAGCGATTGTCGTAAGTGGCCTTGAGGTCGATCGATGCTTTGCCGATCTCAGGATCGAACGCCGCCAGCACATCGTGCACCGTGTGAGCGGCGGCGTCCGTCATCAGGCCATCACGCGAGATACAGCGCTGCATGTTCGCGTAGGCTCGCGCGAACACATCCTTGTCGGCCAGCGCGTATTGCGGCGGCACGGCCGCAGCAACCTGCTCGGGCGTGGCGTGCGCCATCCAGCGCTCGGCCGCGAGAATTGCATTCGTCACCGCCTGCACGGTATTGGGGTATCGGGTTGCGAAGTCCCTCGTCGTATAGATAGATGCTTCTGGATAGTCGCCGCCGAGCGTGGCGCGCGTACCGGCCGGATCGCGCATGACGGCCAGCGTGAACAGATCGCCGCTGTCCTGCAGCACGGTTGCGACCGGGTCGTTGCTCATCAGCGCGTCGATCTGGCCGCTGCGCGCAGCGGCAATCGCGCCGGCCGACGAGCCCACCCCGATGATCGACACGTCGCCCGGCTTCAGGCCAGACCTGCTCAACAGGTAATTCACGCCCATGTGAAAGCTGGAACCGGGCGAGCTCACGCCGATGCGCATGCCCTTGAGGTCCGCATACGTTCTGACCTTGCCATGGCTCGCGCGCGTCGCGCCAAACACCCAGCCAGGGCACGATGCTAGCGTGACGAAAGATACCAGGTGCTGTCCCTTCGCCGCCATGGTGATAGTGTTGGAATAAGCACCCGCCACGATGTCGGCGCTGCCGCCCAGCATCGCCTGCAACGCTTTCGCCCCGCCGCTGAAGACACCGATCTGGACATCGAGTCCGGCCTGTTTGAAATATCCGCGGCTTTGCGCAATCACAAATGGCAGATATGGAAAACCCACGCCCGCCGCGGCCAGGTCGATGCTGCTCTTCTCGGGCGCCGGGCCGGCAACGGCGGCCAACGGTTGCGCGATCACCAGGGCCGCGCACGTGGCCAGTAGCGGCAAGATCAGACGCCCGAGTGTTCTCACGATGATATGTCTCCTGTCCTTGTTTGCGACTACGTCCCACTGCATTCCAGAACATCAGCCCTGCACGACGTCCTGACGCTGCTTGCCGAGGCCTTCGATGCCGAGCGTGACCACATCGCCTGACTTCAGATAGACAGGCGGCTTCTGCCCCAGCCCGACGCCCGGCGGCGTACCCGTCGAAATAATGTCGCCCGGTTGCAGCGACATGAACTTCGAAAGGTAGGCCACCAGATAGCGCACGCCATACACCATCGTGGCGGTGCTCCCGTTCTGGTAACGGTACCCGTTCACCTCGAGCCAGAGCCGCAACGCCTGAGGGTCGGGCACCTCGTCCGCGCTCACGAGCCACGGGCCGGTCGGACCAAATGTATCGGCCGATTTGCCTTTCGTCCACTGCCCCTGGCGTTCGGCCTGAAACGCGCGCTCGGACACGTCGTTGATCACGCAGTAGCCGGCGACGTGGTCCATTGCGTCGCGCTCCCTCACATATTTTGCTGTCTTGCCGATGACGACGCCCAGCTCGACTTCCCAATCCGTTTTCAGAGCATCGCGCGGAATCTCTATCGTGTCATCGGGGCCGACGATCGCGCTCGTCGCTTTCATGAAGATGATGGGTTCCGGCGGCACAGTCGCGCCGGTCTCCGCGGCATGGTCCGAGTAATTGAGACCAATGCAGATGAATTTGCCCGTCCCGCCGACGCATGGTCCGAGGCGGACATTGCCTTCCACCCGCGGCAACGACGCAAGATCGAGCGCCTTCAGACGAGCAAGGCTATCGGGCAGCAGAACGTCGCCGGCGATGTCGGGTACATAGCCCGAGAGGTCACGCATATTTCCATCGGCATCGAGCACGCCGGGCTTTTCCTTGCCGGGTGCACCGTAGCGTAGCAGCTTCATAGATGTGCTCGCATCAATAGGTGGCGCGTCCGCCGGACAGGTCGAACACCGCGCCGGTGGTGAACGAATTCTCTTCGCTTGCGAGCCAGGCGATCATCGCGGCCGCTTCGCCGAGTTCGAGAAAACGGCCGCGCGGGATCTTGCCAAGCATGTAGCGGATATGTTCCGGCGACTGCTCCATCGCGCCGGGCGTGCGGGCCACGGCCGGCGTGACGCAGTTGACCGCGATGTCGTGGCTCGCCAGTTCCTTACCGAGCGACTTGGTCATGGCGATGACGGCAGCCTTGGCCGAACTGTAGGCCGCTGCATTCGGATTGCCCTCCTTGCCCGCCACCGAGGCAAGATTGACGATGCGGCCGTAGTTCTGGCCGATCATGCCCGGCACGACCGCACGGCAGCAATGAAAGGTGCCGTTCACGTCGATGTCGATCACCTGCTTCCAGGCGTCCAGCGGATAGTCGATGAGGGCAGCATTGGGGCCGACGACGGCCGCGTTATTGATCAGGATGTCGATGCGTCCGGCCGCTTTCAGCGTTCCTGCGACGGCCGCCTGCACGCTCGCGTAGTCGACGATGTCGGTCTGCTCGAAGTGAACGTCGTGCTCGCCGAGGCCGGCACGGGCCTGTTCCATGCCGGAAGAATTGATGTCCCAGATCACGAGCCGCGCGCCGGAGGCGAGCAGCCGGCGGCCGACCTCGAGGCCGATACCTTGTGCTCCGCCAGTTACCACGGCGACGCGGTCCTTCATGTTGATCGCATTAGTCTGCAAGATGATGTCCTCGGAAAACTGTTCGGTTGCGAAACGCGCCTAAGCGCCAGCCGCGACCGTCTGCCCCGCAACGGGCCGCCAGCGCAGCAGATGGTCTTCGATCATCGACACCGCGGTATCGAGAACGAGGGCAAAGACGGTCAGCACCAGAATGCCGGCGATAACCGAGTTGATGTCGAACACGCCTTCGGCCAGCAGGATCAGGTAACCCACTCCCTTCTCCGAACCCAGGTACTCTCCCACCACGCTGCCTACGAAGGCGATGCCGATCGCGTTATGCAGGCTTGAAAATACCCAACTGGTCGCGGAAGGCAGGTAGACGTGCCGCATCAGCTGACGCGAACTCGCACCCAGCATGCGACTATTGGACAACACGGTTGGGCTCACCTCGCGGACGCCCTGGAAGACGTTGAAGAACACGACGAAGAAAACCAGCGTCACACCGAGCGCCACCTTGGACCAGATGCCGAGGCCGAACCAGAGCGCGAAGATCGGCGCGAAGATCAGTCGCGGCATCGAATTCATGGCCTTGATGAACGGATCGAACACGACTGCAAGGAACGGGTTCAGCGCGAGCCACAGGCCGCATGCCAGGCCGGACACCGTGCCGATCGCGAACGCCAGCATCGTTTCGAGCAGCGTGGTGTACAGATGGCGAAACACCGAGCCCGTCACGAACCATTCGACGATACGACGGGCGACGCCTAACGGATCGCCGAAGAAGAATGGCGACAGCCATTTCTGACTGGTACCGAGCCACCACAGAAACAGAACGCCGAACAGAATCGCGAGCCGGGTCAGCAACACTGTGAACCGGTTGGTCGGTTTAAATTCGATTGTGCGCATAGCTTTTCAGAACCTCCCCTCGAAGCACGTCCCAGATCTGGGAGTGCAGTTGCAGGAAACGCTGCGTCATACGGATTTCCGACATCTCGCGCGGACGTTCGAGATCGATGTCGAACTCAGCGATAGGCCGCGTCGCGGGCCCAGCCGACAGGACGATCACACGGTCCGACAAAGAAATGGCCTCTTCGAGATCGTGAGTCACGAACATCACGGATTTGCGGTCGAACGACCACAACTGAAGCAGTTCGTTCTCCATCAGATGCCGGGTCTGAATGTCCAACGCGCTGAACGGCTCGTCCATCAGGATGATGCGGGGGTTGAGCGCCAGCGCCTGCGCCAGACTCGCACGCTTGCGCATGCCGCCCGACATCTGATGCGGGTATTTCTTGCCATGGCCGTGCAGACCTACTCGCTCAAGCCAGTCGCGCGCGACAGCCAACGCCTCTTCTCGCGGGGTGCCGTGGAAGATCAAGCCCATCGCGATGTTTTCCTCGGCCGTTTTCCATGGCATCAGCGCGTCGACTTGGAACAGATAGGCGGCCTGCCGGTTCAGGCCGTTGGCTAGCTTCTCGCCAAACACGCTAAGCGTCCCCGACGAGGGCCGTGTCAGTCCCGCGGCCACGTTAAGCAGCGTGGACTTGCCGCAACCCGTCGGTCCGACGATAGAGACGAACTCTCCATCGCCAATCGTCAGGTTGCCGCCTGAAATGGCGGTGTAGGTCTGTGCGTTCTTGCCGTTGCCGGCAAAGGTGCACGTCACGTTGTCGAAGCAAAGCGCTTCGCGCACTCTGGTCTCGCTGCTCGCGAGCGGGACACTGCAGGTCGCGGTGCTCATGGCTGGATCTCCGCTGCCTTCCTGACGAACCGGTTGTCGTAGGTCGAGGAGAGGTCGATGTGGGCCGAAGCCACTGTCGGGTCGAAAGCCGCCAGCACGTCACGCACGGTTTGTGCGCCCTTGGGGGTGATCTCTCCATTCTGCGCGATACACCGGCGGCTGTTCGTGAACGCCTCGGCGTAGAGCGCCTTGTTGTCCGTCAGAAACTCGGGGGGCACATTGTCCGCGACCTGTTGCGGGGTCGCTTTCGCGATCCACTTCTCCGCACGCACAATCGCATTGGCTACGGCCTGCACGGTCTTTGGATTCCTGTTTACGAAGTCCTGCGTCGCGAACAGGCTTGACTCGGGATAATCCGAGCCGAACACCTTGACGTTGCCGTCGGCCGTGCGCATGTTTTCGAGCGGCTTCAAACTGCCGTCCTTTGTGAGGACCGTGGCGCTCGGGTCGTTGACGATCAGCGCATCGATCTGGCCGGCCCGCACAGCCGCGACCGCCCCGGCCGCCTGCCCCACGCCGATGATCGACACGTCCGAAGGCTGCAGCCCTGCCTTGTGAAGAATGTAGTTGACCGCCATGTGCGTGCTCGAACCTGGTGCGCTCACGCCGATCCGCATGCCTTTGAGATCTCTCGCCGACTTCACCTCGCCCTCGCGCTTTTGCGACACACCGAAGATCCAGCCCGGACAGATGACCTGCGCCGCCACCACGACCAGATGCTGGCCCTTGGTTGCCATCGTGATGGTGTTCGAATAGGCGCCCGCAACCATGTCGGAGCTGCCGCCCAGCAAGGCCTCAAGCGTCTTCGAGCCGCCCGAGAAAGCGGCGATGGTGACGTCTAGCCCTTCGTCCTTGAAGTAGCCACGCTGCCTCGCGACAAGCATGGGCAGATAGGTGATGCCCACCGAGGCCGCGGCTATGTGCAACTCAGGCTTTTCGGGGACATCCTTGGCCACGGCCGTGACGGAACCACAGGCAAGCCCGATCGCTGCGCACAGCGAAATGGCGAGTTTCAGCTTCATGATTGTCTCCTCCCTTTGTGGGATTTTCTGGTGCGGCAAACTTCGGAACCGGAATCGGAGTCCTCGTCCCCGTCACTGCTGCGATGCCGGGCGCGGTCCGCGCGATGCGACCCTCGCTAGGCTGGCTGCTTGCGCAGCATCTCGACCACCGCATCGCCCATGTCACGCGTGCCGACACTGCGCGTGCCTTCCTGGTAGATGTCAGCCGTACGGTAGCCGGCGGCCAGCACCGCGCGCACGGCCCGTTCGACACGGCTCGCGGCGTCTTCCATTTCGAAGCTTTCGCGCAGCATCATCGCCAGCGACAGGATGGCGGCGAGCGGATTGGCCATGTCCTTGCCGGCGATGTCCGGAGCTGAGCCGTGCACCGGCTCGTACAGACCTTTGCGGCCTAAGCCGAGCGAAGCGGAAGGCAACATGCCGATCGAGCCGGTCAGCATGGCTGCCGCATCCGAAAGAATGTCGCCGAACAGGTTGCCGGTGACGATTACGTCGAACTGTTTCGGCCGACGCATCAGCATCATCGCGGCGGCGTCCACGAACAGATGACTCAATTCGACGTCCGGATAATCGCGGCCGACACGTGTGACCACCTCGCGCCACACCTGGCTTGCCTCCAACACGTTGGCCTTGTCCACAGAGCACAGTTTGCGGTGACGGCGGCGTGCGGCCTTGAATGCAGCGTGCGCAACGCGCTCGACCTCGGACTCCGCGTAACGCATTGTGTTAAAGCCCACGCGCTCGCCTGCCGGGTTGGTCTCGAACCCGCGCGGCTCGCCAAAATAGGCGTCGCCGTTCAACTCGCGCACGATGACGAGATCCAGCCCGTCGACCACTTCCGGCCGCAAGGTCGACGCGCCAATCAGTTCCGGGAACATGTAGGCCGGACGGAAGTTGGCGTAAAGCGTCAGCGCCTGACGCAACTGCAGCAGTCCGGTCCCCGGACGGCGGTCGCGGGGAATCCCGGCTTCGTCGGCGACGCCGACAGCGCCAAACAGGATCGCGTCGGCCTTACGCGCCAGCTCGAGGGTCGGCTCGGGCAGCGGCACGCCGTGCGCCTGCAGGCCCGCCTCGCCGATGGCCGCCTCCTGGGTCTCGGCCTGGGGCGCCACGACCCGCAGCACCTTGAGAGCCTGAGCCAGTACTTCCGGACCGATACCATCGCCTGGCATGACTGCAATCTTCATCTGAACATCTCCTTGTGTGATCGGGAAAAGCGCTTAACAGGTTTCCGGGCGATTGCGCTCGAAGGCATCGATCCGATCCTGGTGCGACAGGGTGTAGTCGATTTCATCCATGCCGCGCAGCAGACATTCTTTGGCGAACGGCTCCATGTGGAACGCATGCACCGCGCCGTCGGGCAAGGTCACGGTCTGCGCGGGCAGATCGACGGCGATGCGACTGCCGGGGCTGGCCAGCAAGGTGTCCAGCAGCGGCAGCACCACGGCCTCCGGCAACACGATCGGTAGCAGCCCGTTCTTGAGACAGTTGATGAAAAAGATGTCGCCGAAGCTCGGCGCAATCGCCGCGCGAATGCCGTAGTCGTATAGCGCCCATACCGCATGCTCGCGCGACGATCCACATCCGAAGTTGTGGTTCGCGACGACTATGCGCGAGTCGCGGTAAGCCGCCCGGTTGAGCACGAAGTCGGGCTGCTCAATGTCATCCGGACCAAAGCGCAGCGACCGGAATAGAAACTTGCCGAAATCGTCGGACCGGGGTTTTTGCAGGAAGCGAGCCGGCAGAATCTGGTCGGTATCGCAGTTGATCGCAACGACCGGCGCGGCCACCGCGTCGACGTGAGTCAGGCTTTCCATGCTCATGCTCCCAGCAGACGGCGCACGTCGGTCAGACGTCCCGTCACCGCGGCGGCCGCCGCCATGGCCGGGCTCATCAGATGCGTGCGAACGCCGGGCCCCTGGCGGCCTATGAAATTGCGATTTGACGTGGACGCGCAGCGCTGTCCTGGCGCGGCCGTGTCGCCGTTGGTCGCGAGGCACATCGAGCAGCCAGGAAAGCGCCATTCGAACCCGGCCTGGAGGAACACGCGATCGAGCCCTTCTGCTTCGGCCTGTGCGCGAACCTCGTGCGAGCCCGGCACGACCCAGGCCTCGACGCCGGGTGCGATGCGCCGGCCGCGCGCGACTTCGGCGGCGCTGCGCATATCTTCAATGCGGCCATTGGTGCACGAGCCGATGAATACCCTGTCGATCGCCACGCCGTCGAGCGCTTCGTCCGGCTTCAATCCCATGTAGTCGAGCGCACGCGACATCGCGGCGCGAAGATCAGGGTCGGCCTCGCGGGCCGGATCGGGCACGAGAGCGTCGATGCCGCAGGCGTACTCGGGCGTCGTGCCCCAGGTCACCATAGGCGCGATTGCAGCCACGTCGATATGCACTTCGCGGTCGAACCTTGCACCTTCGTCGGTGGTCAACGTGCGCCAGTGCGTGATTGACTGCTCCCACTGCTCGCCCGTAGGGGCGTATGGCCGCCCGGCCAGATACGCGAAAGTGGTTTCATCGGGAGCGATCATGCCGGCGCGCGCGCCGGCTTCGATGGTCATGTTGCATAGGGTTAGCCGGCCTTCCATCGACAAAGCCGCGATCGCAGAGCCGGCGTATTCGATCACATGGCCTGCCGCGCCGGCCACGCCGATTCGTGCAATCACGGCGAGGATCAGATCTTTTGCGCTGACGCCCGCGCCTGGAATGCCGTCCAGCGTGACGCGCATGTTTCTCGATTTGCGCTGCCACAGACATTGCGTGGCGAGCACGTGGGCGACTTCGGTGGCGCCGATACCGAACGCGAGCGCACCGGCTGCGCCGTGCGTCGAAGTGTGGCTGTCTGCGCAGACGATGGTCATGCCTGGCAGGCTCAGGCCCTGCTCCGGCCCGACCACATGGACGATGCCGCGCCGCCGGTCTTCCATGCCGAAAAGCGTGATGCGCGACTCCGCCGAATCTCTTTGCAGCGCCTCGATCATCGCTCGCCGCTCGGGATCGCGCACCGCTGCAAGATCGTTTGCCGCGCTGGATACGTAATGATCAGCGGTGCCGAAAATGCGCCCGGGCGAACGCGGCTTGAGCCCTCGCTCACGTAGCAGGTCGAACGACTGTGCGGTGACGTCGTGAATGAAATGCCGGTCGATGAACAACAGATCCTGTCCGTCGTCGCGCGACATGACCCGGTGACCGTCCCAGATCTTGTCATAGAGAGTACGCGGGCCGGCCGCGCCCTGGTCGAGTTGCATCGCTTCGTCTCGCTCCATCAATGTGTCGGCCGCAGCAACCGCAGCCATGCGGTTCGCAGCCGATCGGTGTGCAACCATCATGCACGAGGCGAGCGAGCTTGTTCGTGGTCTTTTGGAAAGGCACCATCGCCGATCGCGATGACGAACTCACCCGGAGATCGAGGCTGCCCCGCGCGCCAATAGCGCGAAGGATCGCCGTGTGCTGTCCGATCCGCATCAATGCGAGGTCGTTCGCATCGAGCGGAATGTGCGACGGTTCGTACGTGTAGTTGGTGATGTGTTCGCGCAGCAGCGTGATAACCCGAGCAAAAGGGAAGCCTTCGAGTTCATGCGCGGCTTGGCGTCCGCGCCCCACCGAAATTTTTAGCGCTGCCGCCGAGCGATGCGTGGAATAAATCCCGGAACCGCGTGTTCACACAGATAGCCATGCCTGGATTTGCGTGATCCGGGCTAAGCACGACAACCACAACGAATGCATCATGGGGTATTTATGGGTTTCTTTCGGCGCACAACAATCCGGTTGCAACTTGTCATGGGCTTTGGCGCAACGCTCGCGACACTGATCGCACTTGCCGTGGTCGCCATCTTCCAAGTTCAAAGCATTCGAATGCGGCTCGATGACATCATCGACGTAAACGGAGTGAAAGAACGTTATGCGATCAATTTCCGCGGGAGCGTCCACGACCGGTCCATTGCGTTGCGCGACGTGCTGCTCGTCGACAGCAAGGAGCTTCCTTCAGTAGTCGAGCACATCAGGCAACTCGCAAACGATTACGAGCGCTCGGATGAGCCGCTTAGCCAGCTCTTCGCCAACAATCGCGACATCCTGCCCGCGGAGCGGCAGATTTTCAGTCGAATCGATTCGGCGCGTGACCGCACGCTGCC
Source organism: Paraburkholderia strydomiana (assembly GCF_031456815.1). Taxonomy (NCBI): domain Bacteria; kingdom Pseudomonadati; phylum Pseudomonadota; class Betaproteobacteria; order Burkholderiales; family Burkholderiaceae; genus Paraburkholderia; species Paraburkholderia strydomiana. The sequence goes on along the minus strand of NZ_JAVDVL010000027.1, from coordinate 7,756 downwards.
GCTCATCGAGGACGTCATTTCGCGTCAGCGCGCCGGCGACACCGAAGGGGCACGCGGCATTCTGCTTCGCGACGCACGGCCTGCATTCGTTGAATGGCTCGCGGCGATCAATCAGCTAATCGACCTTGAGCAGGCTCGCAGCGAGCAGGAGGGAGCCGAGGCGCGTCAGACCAGCAAGGATTTCCGGCTGTTTCTCGGATGCTTGACGCTAGTTGCTTGCGCATTGAGTGTCATTGTGGCGTGGCTCGTGGTGCGCAACATCGACCGCTCGATGGGAGCGGACCCGCGCGACGTGATCGCGTTCGCAGACGCAATCCGGCAGGGCAACCTGTCTCGCGAGGTGGTGCTGCGCGAGCGCGACACGTCGAGCGTGATGGCGACCGTAGCCCGGATGCGCGACACGCTGGCAAGCATCGTCGCGGACGTGCGTCAAGCGGCGCAAGGCGTGAGCGTCGCTACGCGCGAAATGGCCCAAGGCAACGACGACCTCGGCGCGCGCACCGGCCGGCAGGCGAGCGCGCTCGAACAGGCGACCACTGCACTCAGCGAATTCGACACGAGCGTTGCGGCAAACGCGAGCAACGCGATGCACGCCGACACGCTTGCCAAGCAGGCCTCGGCTACCGCGGGCGAAGGCGGGGCGGCCGTGGACCGGCTGGTCGATGCAATGCGAGGCATTAGCGCCTCGTCAAACCGAATCGGTGAAATTCTGGCGGTGATCGATTCGATCGCGTTTCAGACCAATATCCTGGCGTTGAACGCCGCCGTCGAAGCTGCGCGCGCGGGCAACAATGGACGTGGCTTCGCGGTGGTCGCGAGCGAAGTGCGCACGCTCGCGCAACGAAGCGCCGACGCCGCGAAAGAGGTGAAGACGCTTATCGAGGAAAGCGAAAAACGCGTCAAGGAAGGCTCGCAGCAGGTGCATGCGGCTGGCGACACGATATCGAAAGTCATCTCGTCGTCGGTGAACGTCACCACCATCATGAGCGACATTAACGAAGCTTGCCGGGCGCAGACGCGGCAGATCGGCGACGTGCGCGACATGATCGTTCACCTGGAACAGGCCACGCAACAGAACGTCGCGCTAGCTGAACAGTCTGGCGCCACCGCGAGTTCCTTGCAGGAACAGGCCGATGTGCTTCTTGCAGCGGTCGATATCTTCAAGCTCAACAATGAGGATCATCACGCCTTCCCCGCACACGCGAAACGCCGGAGCCGCTACGTCACGGTGTCGCCGCTGTCGGCCTGAGGCTGATCATGACCATGCACAGCGTAGCCGCGCCGCCGTTATTGCCGGGACTCGCCGCCGACTCGTATCTCGACGCGTTCGTCGAGAGCATGCCCGACATGGTGTGGGTGAAAGACGTCTCAGGGGTGTTTCTCAAGATCAATTCGGCGGTCGAGCGCTTTTTCGGCGTGCCGCGTGAGCAGATCATCGGCAAGACCGATTTCGATTTCGTCGATTTAGAGCTCGCGGAACATTTCCGCGCCAGAGACCTTGCCGCGATGCAGGCGGATGCGGCGCAGGTCAATCAGGAATGGCTCACCTTTGCGGGCGAAACAGAACCCCGGCTCTTCGAAACGAAGAAAAGCTTGATGCGCGATGCACAGGGCACGGTACTCGGCGTACTCGGAGTCGCACGTGACATTACCGAGCATAACGCGGTGAAGACAACGCAGGAAACGCTCAATCGTGCATTGATGCTGATCGGCAAGTGCAACCACGCGATGATGCACGCGACGGACGAACGCGCGCTGCTCTTTCGCATCTGTCAGCTTGCGGTGGAGGTGGGCGGTTATCGCGTGGCCTGCGTCGGCCTTGCAGAAGCCAATGCCGGCAAGTCCGTTTCGATTGCCGCGTGGTCACAAAATGGCGAGGCGTTCAGCAGGAAGATCCATGTGAGCTGGGCCGAAGATGAGACGAACTCGGGCACGATCGGCCGTGCCATTCGAAGCGGCGCCACCGTGATCAACCGCGATTACCGGAGCAATCCGGCCATGTTGCCATGGCGGGCGCTCGCAGAAGAATACGGCCTGCGTTCGTCGATTGCGGTGCCTCTCAAGCAGAACGGCGCGGTATTTGGTGCACTGATGATTTGCTCCGAGAATCTCGACGCGTTCGGCACGAAGGAGCAACTGCTGCTTGAAGAAATGGCTGCAGACCTTGCATTCGGCGTACAGACGCAACGCACGCGCGCCGAGCACGACGCCGCCAAGCGCCAACTGGAATTCAATGCTCACCACGATGCACTGACGGGCACACCAAATCGCGTTGTCATGCGCGAGAACTTTTCGTTGGTGGCAGGCATGGCCCGGAATTCGGGGGCATCGGTGGCCGTGCTCCTGCTCGACCTGGATAACTTCAAGTTCGTGAATGACAACCTCGGGCATGAGCAAGGCGACCGGCTGCTGATCGAGGTTACTCGCAAGCTCAGAAGCCGTGTTCGCGGCAACGGTACCGTGTATCGCTATGGAGGCGACGAATTTGTAGTGCTGCTGCATCCGGTATGCGACCTGCCGCTGCTGGATCGCTACATGAGAAAGCTGATCGATTCGTTCGGCGCCCCGATTACCGTTGGCGACGGCGTGATCGACATCACAGTCAGCGCGGGCGTGAGTCTCTTTCCCGCACACGCAGGTGAACTCACCGATCTTTTGCGCTTCGCCGATACTGCCTTGCAGAAGTCAAAGCGCAGCGGCAAGAATACCTTCCACGTATTCGACGAAACGATGCAGTCGGCGGAACGGCAGCTTGTCGAACTGCGGTCGCAACTGCGCACGGCAATCCGTAACGACGAGCTGGTGCTGCACTTCCAGCCGAAGATCGATGTGGCGAGCGGCCGCGTAACGAGTGGGGAAGCATTGGTGCGCTGGCAGCATCCCGAACGGCGGTTGCTGGGCCCGGCGGCCTTCGTTCCTCTCGCGGAAAGCACCGGCATCATCGTGCAGATCGGTGACTGGGTGATCAACGAGGCATGCCGTCAACTCGCGGTGTGGCTGAAGCGGGGTCTCCCGTTGCAGTCGATTTCGGTGAATGTGTCTGCCTTGCAGGTGCGGCGAGGAAATCTTCTGGGTACTGTGGCAAACGCGCTTCGGCGGTGGCAGGTGCCGGCCGGGTTCATCGAACTGGAATTGACGGAAAGCATCTTTCTCGACGATTTGGATCACGTGACGGTTCTGCTCACCGAACTGCGCCGCCTAGGCGTCAAAATCTCGATTGACGATTTCGGAACCGGCTATTCCAGCCTCACTTATCTGAAGACACTGCGCGTCGATCGCCTGAAGGTAGATCAGTCGTTCACCAGTGATCTGGTTTTGAATCCGAATGCGCTAGCGATCGTGAAAACAATCGTGCAACTCGGACGCAACCTGGACTTGTCTATTACAGCAGAAGGCGTTGAAAACGCACAGCAGTTGGGCATTCTGCGAGAGCTTGGTTGCGAAGAGGCGCAAGGCTACCTGTTCAGCCGTCCCGTCGACGCGCCATCATTCGAAGCCTTTTGCCTCGCGAACGTGGCAGCTTTGTCCGCGTGGAAATAGTCAGTGATTTTGGCCCCGCGCCGGTTCATTGCGGCTGACTCGTCGTCAGGGGACCGCAAACACCACCTTGCCCGCCTGCGATCGGAATTAGCCTGCGTAGTCCTGAAAAAAGCCAACGCCGCTAACCGGCGTTGGCCCGAGACCTAGACACACACCGGGCAAGGATCAACCCACCTGGCGACACTAATTACAGCAGCCGATCTTAATTCTTTAGGTCTGACGAAGACGAGGATACCAACGCTGTTCCATAGTCAGCCGTGCCCCTCGCAGCTTCGCTTCGCGCCCCCGGCACGTCGTCACGGCTTTGCAATTGTCCCTGACGGTTCCCGTTGCCGCCTCTCCGGGGCACTTTCGCCGGTCACGTCCTCGAAGTACGGAAAGCCTAAACCGAATCTCCGGCCTACTGAGGCGTTTGGCCATGCTGTCCCCGGTCTCCCCGGCGGCCGAGGCGGCGTAATAAGCGCGTTTGGTGCCGGGCATCCCCACTCTCGCTTTCAACGGTTTAACAGAAAGCTATTTTTGGCTTTCTTCTCTCAGCGGTGTCACACGAATGCCGTTAAGCGGTCACATATCCACCCCACAACTGAGGTTTATTACAATGAAAATCCGCACCCTCCTCGCTACCACCCTTTTCGCATTGGCCTTTCTCCTAGCCGTTATCGGCGTGGCGGGCATCTATGGCATTCATTCGACTAACGATGCCCTCGCAAGCGCGTCGGAAAACGTGCCTACCGTGATGGCCGTACTCGCGCAACAGGAAGACATCGCGCGGGCACGCTTGCAACTGGACCGCGTGACGGCGGGCCAGGCCGTGGCGAGCGCCACGACTCTCGCGTCCGCCACCGCATTGATTAGCGAGTCCGACCGCGCATGGACAAGCTACACGGCTTTTCCGGCCGGTGACGACGAGAAGCGTCTTGCCGCAGACGTCGCGCACGCCCGCGATAACTTGTTGAACAAAGGCATCGAACCGTTGATGAGCGCTCTGAAGTCGTCGGACACGCAATCGTCGAGCGCGCTTGCCTACGTGACGCTTCCAAAGCTCTATGCGACGTTCAGCGATGCAACCGCAAAACTGTCCCAGTTCCAGGCCGAAGACTCCGCGAGGCTCGTGCAGGAGGGCATCGCCCGGGAGCAGAAGACGATGCTGCTCACCATCTCTGTTACGCTCCTGGGGGTGCTATGCGCGGTCGCGTCCTGGGTGATTCTGCGCAACGCGATTTCCAAGCCGCTGGCTGCGGCAACGGAACATTTTGGCGCGATTGAAGCCGGGAACCTCACCAGCCAGATCGTGATTGCACGCGACGACGAACTCGGTGGATTACTGCGCAGTCTCGCGAGAATGCAGGGAAGTTTGCGCGACACCGTGATGACCATTCGCACGGGCGTCGATCACGTAGCCGATGCGGCCGATGAAATCGCCTCCGGCAATGGCGATCTGTCAAAACGCACCGAAGAGCAGGCCGCTTCGCTTGAGGAAACAGCGGCCAGCATGGAAGAACTGACCGCGACGGTGAAACAGACGGCAGACAACACGCGTGAAGCGAGCAATCTCGCCAGGGTGGTCAGCGATGCTGCCGGCGGCAGTGCCGATGCTGTCAAACGGCTTGCGGACACCATGAGCGAACTGAGGCTTGGGTCGAGCGAGATCGCAGAGATTACCGCGATCATCGAGGGCATCGCGTTCCAGACCAATATTCTCGCGCTCAACGCGGCGGTCGAGGCCGCGCGGGCCGGCGAACAGGGGCGTGGGTTCGCTGTCGTGGCGACTGAAGTTCGCGCGCTCGCACAGCGTTCCGGCAAGGCGGCGAAGGAGATCAAGGATCTGATCGGCGCATCGGTGGCTCGCGTCGAGGAGGGCGCGACGCAAGCCGTCGATGCGGCCGGGCGGATGGATCACATGCTGGTGGCGATCGATCGCGTCGCCGTGTTGCTCGGTCAAATTGCGTCGGCCTCGCAGGAGCAGGCGCGCGGCATCGAGCAGGTTAATACAGCCGTCTCCCACATGGACGAAGTGACACAGCAGAATGCGGCCCTCGTTGAAGAGGCCGCCGCCGCGTCTGAATCGATGACGGAGCAGGCGTCAAGAATACGCGGCGTGGTGGCCGGTTTTAAGGTCCACGCAGCAGCCTAGCGTCGATTAGCTTTGACGACTTCACCGGCCCGATTTGAAAGGTCTGGCCGGCACCTGATCGGGTGATCGGGCGTGCCTTTACTCGTGTCTTTCGCCGCCGTTGCTATCTCAGCGGACGAAGAAGTCTGAACCACGCATTGGGTGGGCTTACATGCGACGTCTAAGGGCACCGGTGCCTTTAGATGTCGCGTCGGTCATAGGGGATTAGGCGTCATCGGCACGACGGCTCGCCTGCCGCCTGTCAGCGGGCTCCAGCGCAACACGCAGTTGTTCAATCGTAAAGGGCTTACGCAGCGCCGACCATTCGAAGCCGAGCGCCTCGTCCTCCGGGACAGCCTTTCCCGAAGCGAAGATAATCCTGAGCTCCGGGCGGATGGCAGACGCGCGTCGCGCCAGTTCGGTGCCTGACATGTCAGGCATGACGACGTCAGTGAACAGGACGTCAAAGTCATCCCCGTCAAGCGTGTTCAGTGCCTGTGCCGCGCTTGCTGCGGGGTGCGGACGCATCCCGATCAGCATCAGCAGTTCGCACGTCGCGTCAAGCGATGCGACGTCGTCATCCACGACCAGGATGTGCAGTCCGTCCCCGTCTCCGGCTGACACGTGCGCGTCGCCGGGGCGGGCGCCGCCTGGACCGCTTTGTCCCGCTCGTGCATCGCTGTTGCCGAGCACCTGCCGCACCTTGGAGGCGAGCTGCTCGCGGCTGTATGGCTTGCTCAGCAGTTCCACCCCCGGGTCCAGTCGCCCGCCATGCACGATGGCGTTCTGCGTGTAGCCCGATGTAAAAAGGACCTTCAGCCCCGGCAATATCCGGACGGCCCTTCGAGCCATTTCCGGACTGCGCAGCACGCCTGGCATCACTACGTCTGTGAACAGAAGATCGATGTGCACGCCGCTCGCCACGATGGCCAGCGCCTGATCGGCGTTGTTGGCCCTAAGCACCGCGTAGCCGAGGCCGGAGAGTAGTTCGACGACGGTCGACTGGACCTTCAGATCATCCTCGACGACGAGAATTGTCTCGTTGCCGTGCTTCAGTCGATCGGGCGGCGCAGGCCTGGTGTCAACCGCCACGCCAGTGGAACGGGGCAGATAGATCCTGACGGTCGTTCCCTCACCGATCTCGCTGTACAGACGGATGTGGCCACCGCTTTGCTTGACAAAGCCGTAGGCCATGCTCAGACCTAGCCCGGTGCCCTGACCCTCCGGCTTGGTGGTGAAGAACGGGTCAAACGCACGCTCCATCACCTCTGGGGTCATGCCGGCTCCGGTGTCCGTCACAGCCAGCATCACATACTGCCCAGCTGCGACGTCCGGAAATGCCAGCACATATTCGTCGTCGAGCGTCGCATTTGATAGCTCAAGCGTGAGCTTGCCGCCGGCAGGCATGGCGTCGCGCGCATTGATTGCCAGATTCAGGATCACGTTTTCCAGTTGATGCGGATCGACGGTGGTATTCCACAGGCCCCCGGCAACGACTGATTCGATCTCGATCGTCTCACCCATCGCCGGTCGCAGGAGGTCGTCAAGTGTGCGAAGCTGACGTGCGGGATTGATGACAACCGGGGCGAGAGGTTGCTGGCGACCGAAGGCAAGCAGCTGGGATGCGAGCTTTGCACCGCGGTCAACCGCGTCGATCGCGTTACCCACCCGCTCGGCGCTCCAGTGGTCGCGGCCATGCCGGCTTTCAAGCAATTCCAGGTTGCCTCTCAGTACCTGAAGGACATTGTTAAAGTCGTGCGCCACCCCACCGGTCAGTTTCCCGAGCGCTTCCATCTTCTGTGCCTGGAACAGTTCGCCCTGCGTTTTCTCAAGAAGCTCGCCCGCGCGTCGTCGCTCGGTAATGTCCCGTGTGATCTTTGCGAATCCGACCAGCTCGCCGTCCTCGTAGATGGCGTCGATGACCACGTGCGCGAAGAAGCGGCTGCCGTCGCGCCGCACCCGCCAGCCCTCGGCCTCAAAACGCCCCTCGCGCCTCGCTGTCTCGAGTCCCCTGAAAGGGACACCAGCGCCCACGTCCTCGAGGGTGTAAAAGCGCGAAAAGTGCGAGCCGATGATCTCGCCCTCGGTATATCCCTTGATTCG
>NZ_JAVDVL010000026.1:0-28318 GCF_031456815.1 Paraburkholderia strydomiana | reverse complement strand
TACTATTTCGGTGTTCGGATTCAAGACGCCCGTTCCGTATCCCTTCGGTGATGAACGTACGGGCTATCTCGTCACAGACATGGACGGTGCGGTGAAGTGGGCGAAGGCACACGGTGCCGATGTCGTGGTCGATACGTTCCCTGACCCTATTGGTCGCGATGCAGTCATTTCGTGGCCGGGAGGTGTGCACATGCAGCTCTACTGGCATACGCAGGCTCCGAATTATGAGCCGCTCGAGACCGTTCCCGAGAACAGGGTATACGTTTCGCCAGGAAGGGCTGACGCGCTTATCAAGAACTGGGTGGCGTTCTCGAACGGGAAGATTCTGTCTGATAACCGCCATGCGCCGGGCGTTCAGATTGGACGCCCGAACGAGACGTTCCGGCTCGTTCGGCTGACGTCGGGTTTCGGCAACATGGCCGTCTTCGTAACAGACGGTCATCTACCGTACCCCTATGGCCACGAGATGACCGGGTATGAAGTGAAGGACTTTGGTGGCACATTGAAAAAGGCGCAGGCCGCTGGTGTCGTGGTTCTCGTAAAGCCTTTCGAAGCGGACCGGAGAGAATCTGCCATCGTCCAGTTCCCGGGGGGATACATTGCCGAGATTCATGCAACTGAGAAGTAGGGGAGCGTCACGACGAGGATAGAGTGCCGATAGACGAGAGGCTATCCTGACTAACGCTTCTTCAGAGAGTTCGCTATGAATGACGACAATCTGCTCTCGGCAACCGCGGGGTATGTCGACACCCTCAGCTTCGTCTCTCTGTTCGGGCTTTTCACGGCCCACGTGACGGGAAACTTCGTGCTTATTGGTGCTGCAGTCGCAGGGTACGGGCAGGGCATCTTCCTGAAGTTGATGGCATTCCCCGCGTTCATCTTTGGCGTTGCGCTAAGCAGCTTTATCATCCGCGGCCGCAGGCCTGAGACCCCGATGCGCGGCGCGTGCCTGCTTTACGCCGTCCAGGCACTGCTGCTTTTGGCATTTTGCATTTCAGGTGTCAATCTCGGGCCCGGATTCAACCCTGAGAGTTGGCCGGTGGTGGCGTGTGGAATGATTGGGGCGATTGCGATGGGCGTCCAGAATGCTCACAGCCGTCTCGTTGCGCGGCCCGGTGTGCCGAACACTGTCATGACCGGCAATGTCACCCAGGTCATTCTCGACGCGCTTGACCTGTGTTCGCCGCTCGTTGCGGGAGATGTAAAGGCAGTGGCACGAACGCGTGTCGTCAAAATGCTTCCTGCAATCATAGCGTTTGCGGTCGGCGCCACCGTCGGCGCTCTTGCGTACAAATTTTTTAGTTTCTGGGCTCTTCTGTTTCCTACAATCGCGCTCGCCTGGTTGGCAATGCGAGCATGGATGCACCGGAACGCGGTAGGTAATGCTGTCTCTTGAACATTCTCCAGCGCTTCGTCGTGTTCGGAGTGTCACCAGGAGCGTTTAACAGGGCGGGAGGGCCCGTGCGATGAGGCTCGCGGCACTTATAAGGTTTGCCGTTGCCGCGCTTGTGCTTATGCTTGGGCTCGGCGAGAAGACGCAGGCGGAAAGCGGGATGCAACCGTCTCAGCAAAGCGGCACACCGACAGAGACGTGTGACTCCAGGCGACCGGTCGTCATGTTCAATCGCTGGCAGGAAGACTGGTCCGTTCTCAAGAATCCCTGCATACCGCGCAAGCCACTCGACGGCCTTAAATATGTCCCACTCGGGAGCAACCCCTATTCATATATTTCGCTCGGTGCGAATTTACGCGAGCGCTTCGAGTTCAGCGGGACACCGCTTTTCGGGCTAGGCTCGGCAGGCTCCGATAGCTACGTGATTCAGCGAGCGCAAGTTCATGCTGACGCCCGCATCGGTCAATACCTGCAATTTTTTATCCAGTTCGAGGACGCAAGAGCCTTCGGTAAGGACCAGGTGAAGACGACAGACAAAAATCCGCTCGATTTGGAGCAGGCGTTCGTTGCCTGGGTGAGTCCGCTCGGCCCGGGAACGATAAAGTTGCGCATCGGGAGGCAGGAAATGGCCTTTGACTTGCAGAGATTTATCTCTGTGCGTGACGGTCCAAACGTGCGGCAGGCATACGATGCATTATGGGCGGACTACGAGTACGGGAAGTGGCGGTTCATCGGCTACGCGACGCGGCCGGTTCAGTACCGCGATGTCTCAGTATTCGACGACACGTCGAATCGCCATTTGACCTTTAGCGGCGTGCGTTTCGAACGTCAGGGCGTTGGGCCTGGAGACCTATCTGGATATTATTCGCTTTATACCCGTGCCGGTGCGCAACTCCTTGATGCGCAAGGCGATGAGCATCGCAATGTATTTGACCTGCGATATACGGGGAAAATCGCGGCCACAGATTGGGACGTGGAGTCGATGTACCAAACGGGCCACGTCGACGACAAGACGATTGCTGCATGGGCGGTTGGCTCGCTGTTTGGCTATACGCTCGATTCTCCCTGGAAGCCGCGGTTCGGTTTGCAGGTTGATGCTGCATCCGGTGACCGTCATTTGAACGACGGCCGCGTCGAGACCTTCAATCCGCTTTTCCCCAACGGTTATTACTTTACGTTGGCGGGCTACACGGGCTATGCAAACCTCATACATGTCAAGCCCTCGATTACGCTCAAACCGTCCAGCAAGCTAGCCTTGTTGTTTGCCGTTGGATTTCAGTGGCGGATGAGCACGAACGACGCCATTTATCAGCAGGGAAATGCTGTCGTCCCCGGTACTGCTGGCCACGGCACGCGATGGACTGGCACCTACGCACAAATACGTGCCGACTGGACGGTGGTGACCAACCTGATTGCAGCCATTGAGGCCGTTCATTTCCGGGTCGGAGATTCCATCCGCGAACTGGGCGCCAGCAACTCCGACTATGTTGGGCTGGAGTTGAAGTATGGCTGGTAGCTGGCGCGGGCGAGCCTCGGGGCCCGTATCGTGCGGAAAGAAAGAAGAGCTTCAAGATGCCTGTCTTAGCCGCGCTCGTGTTGCCAGGATTGCCCATGGATAACGTCCAGTTTTTCCACTACCTGCTAATGCTGATGGCGGGCGCGTGCGTTCTGACCTGGCTCGCGGACCGTGTGTCATTTCCTCGGGCGCTCGCGCTCCTGGTCGGCGGGTGTTGCGCAGCCCTCCTTGGAGGGCACTCTCTGGAGCTTGACCCTGGCCTTGTGCTCGCAGCAATCCTTCCGCCGTTGCTGATGTCCAGCGCGTTCTATGCCGCATGGGATGACTTTCGCCGGGAGACCGGCGCAATCATTTCGCTTGCACTGGGAGCCGTGCTGCTTACGACGGTTGTCGTCGCAGCCGTTGTCCACACGGTCAACCCATCTCTGCCGTGGAGCGCGTGCTTTGTTTTGGGCGCCATCGTGTCTCCGCCTGATGCAGTTGCGGCGAAGGCTATACTCCAGCGAAATCCGCTCCCAGGCAGGTTGGTCACGACACTGGAGGGGGAAAGCCTCGTCAACGATGCGTCCGGTCTGCTGCTGTACCAGATTGCCATTCTGTCCGCGTCCACAGCCAATATCACGCTGTCCAGGGGCGGCATTCTCTTTATCTCGCTGACTGCCATCGGGATTGCAATCGGGGCGCTCAGTGGCACTCTGATGACCTGGGTGATAGCCAGAATAAAAGACGTCGCTATCGGCATCACCGTAACTTTCGTCATGGCGTGGGCGAGCTACGCCCTCGCTGAGGAAATGGGCGGCTCTGGCGTGCTTTCGGTCGTGACGTGCGGACTGATATTGGGGATTTGCCAGCATCGGGTTTTCGGCGCCGGCATGCGTCTGAAGGCGAAAGCCACGTGGGAAGCTGTCGAGTTCATTCTCAACTCTCTGGTGTTCATCCTCATCGGGCTTGCGCTGCGCGGCATCCTGGCCCGCATGCAGCAGCAAGATTCGTTGCTGGTCGATGGCCTGAAGATGGCCATTCCCGCCATCATCGCCACCTTCATTGCGAGACTGGTGTGGGTAGGCGTCGCGATGTACGTTCCGGGGCAGCTGGTCAGAAAGACGAGGGTAGTTCGGGCCTGGTCGCTTCGCGAGTCTGTGATTCTCGTATGGGCGGGTATGCGCGGAGTGGTCAGTCTTGTGGCCGCACTCGCGTTACCCAACCATTTTCCCGCGCGCGACCTGATTATCTTCACCTCCTTCGCGCTTATCATTTCCACCCTGGTCGTCCAGGGCGGGACGTTATCGTTCTTGATTCGCCTCGTTCGAATTCGTCCGGTAACGCGAGGGACCATGTCTGAGTTCGAGGCGAGGTCAAAAACATTCAATGCGGCGCTGCAGGAGCTGGGAGCGAGAAAAGCTCGCAGCGGGGAGGCCGAGGACGTAGCACTCCAGCGGGTCCTGGACGAATACAAGGTTCGGGTAAGCAATAATGAGCGAGCCCATAGCGTAGGAGCCGAGCAGGTCCATGTGAGAGCGCGACAACTACGCCTGGAACTCGACATGGTGAGCGTGTCACGTCGGGACCTGTTAAAGCTCAAGGAAGCAGGGAGCATCGACGATGCGGTCCTGCATCGCATAGAAGCCGAACTAGACTTCGAAGAGCTGAGGCTCTTGCGCCTTCTGGAACCCTGACTGGAGCGTGCCGCGCCCACAGCCGGTGCGGCTGCTACTGCCGGCGCTTCCATCGTGGAGTTGCGAATTCTGGCGCTGCGAGCAAACCGAAAACCGCTGCGAAAGAGCCCGCGAGAGAGCCCGCGGCAGCGAACAAGGTACTGGCGAAAAATCTTGTTGGGGACGAACCAACAGCCGCGCTTTGCTCGCAATGTCTAGGAGGGATTCCCCCAGGGTCACTCATCCACCGTTCATTTCGCCCTAACTATCGTCACCCCATGCTTTCCAGGCAACGAACCTGGCTTTGGCGCGGGGATTATTTGCATTTGACGAATGTCGCGTTCGCTGGTTCTTCCATACCGCAATAGGGGCCCCGCGCATATCTTAGTGCCGTCGACAGTGATTCCCGCGCGCCTCGCACTGAAGAGACGCTCGACCAGACCTCGCGATTAACGTCGCACACAAAAAACATCGGCATCGGCTTGCGTGTGACGGCACCGGCGCACACCCAACGAACCAATGATTATGGAGACGGAAATGAAAGCAAACGAGTGGGACACCTTTTATGAATGGAAAGCGGTGACGCTGCTGGCCTTGGGTTTCGGCCTGGTCGGCCTCGACCGCTGGCTAATCGCACCGCTGTTTCCTTCAATGATGAAGGACCTCAACCTCACCGCACAGGATGTAGGCAACTGTATCGGGGTGCTTGGCCTGTCGTGGGGTGTCTTTGCCGCCCTTATGGGCGGCATTTCGGACAAGATTGGCCGCAGAAAAGTTCTCATTCCTGCAATCATTGCCTTTTCGCTGCTCTCGGGCTTCTCTGGACTTGCGGGCGGACTGTTTGGCCTGATTGCCATTCGCGGGCTGATGGGTGTCGCAGAGGGTTCCTTTTGCCCGACAAGCTTCGCAGCAACGGCTGATGCATCGCACCCCAGTCGCCGCGGCCTGAACCTCGGCCTGCAGCAGAGCGGGTTCGCGTTGTTCGGGTTGGCGTTGTCGCCAATCATCGCTACGCAGTTGCTCAATTTCGTGTCGTGGCGTTGGGTGTTCGCCCTCGTGGCTATCCCGGGCTTGATTCTCGGCGCCATGATGTTCTTCGTCATCCGCGAACCGAAGGTAGAGAAGGAGGTCGCCTCGGAGCACGCACCGGCATCCCTCGGTCATGTGCTCAAGAGCAGAAACATCCTTGTGGCTATGCTTGCTTTGTGCTGCGCGATGACCGGAGTGTTCGTTCTTGGCGCGCTCCTGCCGCTGTATCTCACGACCTACCTGTCCCTCGACACCCAGAAGATGGGCCTTGTAGTTTCGGCAATCGGGTTCGGTGGCTTCCTGGGGCAATTCGGGCTGCCCGGTCTTTCGGACCTCGTCGGCCGCCGCCTGGCAAGCATCGTGGGCTTCGCTGGGACGGCAGTGATGGTCTACATTTTCCGTGGTCTCGGACCGCAACCGCTCATGCTGTTTGCAGTGCTCTTCGTCGCATCGTTCTTCACGCTCGGCCTGGTTTCGCTTCTGTCTGGACCGGTGGCTACTGAGGCTGCGCCTATCGGGCTCGTCTCGACGTCAATTGGCGCCGTGGTCGGCGTAGGCGAAATCTTCGGCGGAGGTATTGCACCGGCGATGGGCGGCTATGTCGCTGCCCATTTCGGCATCCAGAACATCCTGTGGTTGCCAATGTGCGCCGTCGTCCTCGGCATCGTGGTCAGCATGCTCTTGAAAGAGACCGCGCCGGCCGTGCTGCAACGTCGTTCGGTCCTCCGACCGGAACTCGCGGCAGGCGAGCAACCCCGGTAATTGAAGGGTAGACGCGGCGGGGTTGCTTTACAGTGCCCAAGATGTATCGCGGTTGTCGACCCGTTTGTTGAAAGGATGGATGCTGGCGCTTTGTCACAGCCCAACCTTCGCAAACGGGTCATTCGCGTTGGAAGCGATGACTTTAGCTTTATCCGCTGCCTCGACGAGGAAGAGCAAGCCAATCATCGTTTCCCCGTCGTCGGCCAACAGTGGGCCCGACACCAGCGTCTTGATGGTGGCGCTCGACAGATACTCTTAGTGCGCAGAGTACTTGTCGAGACGAGCCTGGACAAGGCCGCCTTGGTCGAGTGCGTGAACGATAAAAAACATGAGAATCCTTGCAGATACGCCGCATCCCACGCGACACCAGGCCTAGCGGCAATAGGTGGAAACCACAATAAAACGTGCTGTCGTGTGCGCTAGGGAGATTGACAACAATTCGGCGACAGTGTGACTTGATATGTGTGACGCAGTAGGAAGACCGGCCCATATAAACTGTACTTTTGCCGATGAAAAGGGCGCTGTATGGACCGGTTTCTGAGCATCGAGACATTTGTGAGAGTGGCAGAGGCAAGTAGCTTTGCCGAGGCGGCGAGACAACTGGGTGTAACGAGTTCAGTGGTAACGAACCGTATCCAGCAACTCGAGAAGTTCGTGAATGCGCCGCTCTTTCATCGCAGCACGCGCCACGTCCGGTTGTCGGAAGTTGGCGAGGCTTTCTATCGTGAGTGCGCTGAGGTCGTGGGCCGGGTCAACGAGTTGACCGACCAGATGCGGGAGCTCCGAGCGACACCCACAGGACGCTTACGAATCCAGATGCTTCCTGGGTTTGCGCTCACACATTTCGGTGCTCCGCTGGCAGAGTTTAACCGGCGCTATCCCGGCATCCAGCTCGATGTCATCGTTAACGACCGGGTCGTGGACCCAGTGGAAGAAGGTTTCGACATCGCGTTCCAGATATTCCCACCGATTTCAGAGTCGCTTATCGAACGCCGGTTATTTCCGGTTCGCCGTCTGTTTTGCGCCTCGCCGGCTTACCTCGAGAGGCATGGTGCGCCACAGCATCCTCGAGATTTGTTGCAACACACAACGGCGCTCTATTCGGGATATCCCTCGAGGAATCGCTGGACGATGACGCATGGCGACGAGGTCGTTGAGATGGAGTTGCCAGGCATGATTCGCTCCAACTCAGTCCACCTACTGAAGGACTACGCACTAGAAGGCGGAGGTCTGGTGTGTTTGCCGACCTTGGTCGCGAGCGACGCGCTCGTGAAGGGAACGCTGGTACCTATCCTGACCGACTACGACCTGTCGACCTTGAGCTTCGCGGCCGTTTATCCCGCAACGCAACGTCAGGCATTGAAGGTAAAAGCGCTCGTCGAGTTCCTTGCTGAGTACCTCGGAAGCGAACCGTCGTGGGATGTGCCGTTGCTTAGCCGCGGGTGGGTACGGTAACCAGAGAGTCAGGTGGTCGATTATTCGATAATCGCGAATGCCGTAGTCGTCGTCCACCAGGTTGTTGCGGCAGGTCCTTGCGCCTAAAGTTGAACTCACCAAGCAGTTCAACACAGGAGACAGCAATGACCGACACGGCATTCCACACCGTCTTTGGCTCGCTCGACAGCTACAAAAAAGGCGACATCGAAATCACGAGCGGAAGCGCTCATCACTACGCATTCTCGAACGTCTTCGAGGTTGCCTCCAGGTCAGCACCGTACGAAAAAGTCGTCGCCGGCAAGAATCTCGAATATGTCATCGAAGTGCTGCGTACCGAAGGTGAGTCGCAATGGTTCGCATGTGCACATGACGAATTCACTATCCAGATGGATGGCGAAGTACAAATCGAGTTCGTCAAGCTTGACAGTCCCCCGAAGACCGGGCGTGGCACCGTGAGCGCTAGCGCTCACCCTGCTGGTCGCAAGATGGGGCGCGTCTTACTGCGCAAGGGGCATCAGGCCCTCCTCCCTGCAGGCTGTGCGTATCGCTTTGTCGCTGGCAAACCGGGGGTCGCCCTGGTGCAGACCATTCTCGGTGAGCTGTCCGTTGAGAAGTGGGCAGATATCTGCCTCCACTGACCCACCTACAGCATCCATTCGAATATCCCAGGAGACAGGCTATGGCCACCCTCGATACCCTTGACCATCCCGCAGATTTCGCAGCAGACACAGTGCGCTTCACGGAGCCAGATGCCGTGACTGGCTACCGCCGCTTCCAGCTCGGCGAATTCGAATTCCAGCGCGACGAGTATTTCGTGAAAATTTGCTGGCCGGCGAAAGGCCAGACCCGCACGCATGCTGTGCCAGCCGACGCGTTTCTGCGCGCGATGATGCGGGACGTCGCATGGGGCTTTTTCTACGGCTGGGTCAACTTCGACCACGTGTTTGGCACGCGCAATCACTACGGTAAGGTCGATGTGTACGCTGGCACTTTCAACGGCATTCTGAAAGAAGCTGGCGTCGACTACACCGAGACGTTCGAAACGCCGACCATCATGGCGACGTTCAAGGCCATGCTGCATGACTGGACGAACGAAGGCTTCGACCCGTTCGCAGCTCCGGACGAAACTGGCACTGCGTTCGGACGCAAGCACGGCGACAACGATGCGGCAATCGAACGTACGCGCATCGCGACGCGCCGTATGCCGGGTCTCGAAGGAGATTCGCCGCTGCGTGACGACCTGCCGGTCAATCGCGCATTCCTCGACGTTGTGCAAGACGAGCCGGAAGTGCACGTCGAGCCGGGCTTCGAAGGCGAGCTTCACGCGTTCAACCTTTTCAAGTATCTCTCGCGTTCGGACGTGACGTGGAACCCCTCGGTGACGTCCGTCTGCGGCCTCAGCCTTTTCTGCCCGACGACCGAGGAATTTATCCTGCCGGTGTTTCACGGCAACGACCGTGTCGAATGGTTCCTGCAGCTCTCCGACGAAATTGTCTGGGATATCGGCGACAAGAACACTGGCTCGCCGCGGGCTCGAATCACCATGCGCGCTGGCGACATCTGCGCGATGCCCGCTGACATTCGGCACCAAGGCTACTCGACCAAGCGCTCAATGCTGTTGGTCTGGGAAAACGCGACGCCGAACCTGCCGCAGCGTTATGAGAGCGGCGAACTCGCTCCGCATCCCATCGAGTTCTAAGTAGTGCGTCAGCAATAAATCGAGGAAGATTCATGCAAACCCAACTCTTCATTGACGGGCGCTTTGTCGACGCCGTTGACCGTGGCACCATCGACGTGCTCAACCCCCACGACGGCTCGCTAATTGCGAAAATCGCAGCAGCGACCGCCGCTGATGTGGACCTTGCGGTGGAAGCAGCGACGCGGGCGTTTCCAAAATGGTCGTCGTTGGCGGCAGCAGAACGCGGCCGGCTTCTGCTGCGCCTGGCCGACGCTATTGAAGCGAATGCCGAAGAGCTGGCGCAGCTCGAATCTCTCGATACGGGCCATCCGATTCGGGATTCCCGCTCGCTAGACGTCCCCCGAACCGCTGCGTGCTTCCGATACTTCGGTGGCATGGCGGACAAGTTGCAGGGTTCGGTGATTCCCGTCGAAACGGGCTTCCTGAACTACGTGCAGCGCGCGCCTATCGGTGTCGTGGGCCAGATTGTTCCGTGGAACTTTCCGCTTATGTTCACGAGCTGGAAGATGGGACCGGCATTGGCCGCGGGGAACACCGTGGTGCTCAAGCCTTCGGAAATCACGCCGCTGTCGACGTTGCGCATCGTCGAACTCATGGCTGAAGTAGGCTTCCCGGCCGGTGTGGTCAATATCGTTCCGGGCTACGGCCACACTGCAGGTCAGCGGCTCGCCGAACATCCCGGTGTAGGCAAAATCGCATTCACGGGTTCGACGGCGACTGGCCGCCGGATTGTCGAAGCGTCGCAGGGCAATCTGAAGCGCGTACAGCTCGAACTCGGCGGCAAGGGCGCGAATATCGTGTTCGACGACGCGAACCTTGACGCGGCCATCAACGGTGCGGCGTGGGCCATCTTCCACAACCAGGGGCAGGCATGTATCGCAGGCTCGCGTCTTGTACTGCACGAACGCATCGCAGACGAGTTCCTTGAGCGTTTCGTTTCGCTAGCATCGTCCATCCGCGTCGGAAACCCGCTGGACCCCGATACCGAAATGGGCCCACTGACGTCGAAACAGCATCTCGACCGCGTTCTAACGTTCGTCGACGTGGCGCGCAAGCAGGGCGGCCGTGTACTCGCCGGCGGTAGTGCGCCGCAAGATAGCGAGCTGGCGAATGGGTATTACGTCCGTCCGACGGTCATTGAGACGAAGAGCGCGTCCGACCGTATCGCACAGGAAGAGGTTTTTGGGCCTTTCGTCACCGTGCTGCGTTTCGGTAGTGACGAAGAAGCGCTGGTCATCGCGAACGCGACCGAATATGGGTTGGGCAGCGGTCTCTGGACCCGTGACCTGTCGCGCGCGCACAAAACCGCCGCCCAAATCAACGCCGGCATGTGCTGGATTAACTGCTACAAACGCGTCAACCCCGGCAGCCCTTTCGGCGGAGTCGGAAAGTCGGGCTACGGCCGCGAGATGGGTTTCGAAGCGATGCACGGTTACACCGAAGCGCGTTCGGTGTGGGTCAACGTCGACGGTAACGTGCCGCCGCACTTCAAGCGCTGAGGTTCCCATGGAGCGCTTTGTCTATCAGGGCACCCCTTCGCGTGTTGTTTTCGAATGGGGTTCGCTCTCGAAGCTGCCGGACGAGTTGACGAAACTTGGCGCGCGGCGGGCTCTTATCCTGTCGACGCCCGAGCAACGTCATCTCGCTGAACAGGTGAAGGACGTGCTCGGCGAACGCGCTGCTGGGGTCTGTGCCGAGGCCGTCATGCACGTCCCGGTGGAAGTCGCCCGCGCAGCGCGCGAGACGGCACGCGAGCTGGATGCGGACTGCTGCATCGCGATTGGTGGTGGGTCCACCATCGGGCTGGGAAAGGCGATTGCGCTCGAATCGTCCCTGCCTATCCTGGCAGTGCCGACGACCTACGCAGGTTCCGAGATGACGCCGATTTTCGGACTCACCGAAGGCCGGCTGAAGCGCACCGGGCGCGATGCACGTGTGCTGCCTCGCACTGTTATCTACGACCCGTCCTTGACGCTGTCCCTCCCGGCGGGTATCTCCGCTGCGTCCGGCGTCAACGCATTGGCACACGCAGTCGAAGCGCTCTATGCCGAGGACGCGAATCCGGTTATCAGCCTGATGGCCGAAGAATCCATCCGTGCGCTCGGTGAGGCATTGCCCGTCATCGCGAACTCGCCGGAAGACCGGGAAATGCGAAGCCGGGCGTTGTACGGTGCCTGGCTCGCCGGGATGTGTCTCGGTGCGGTCAGCATGGCGATTCACCACAAGCTCTGCCATACCCTCGGCGGCACATTCAACCTGCCGCACGCGCAGACGCATGCAGCGATGTTGCCTCACACAGCGCACTATAACCACGCTGCGGCGCCCGAGGCGTTGCGCAGGGTCGCACGTGCGCTGCGCGGCAGCGAAGCCGCTGAGGCCGGTCCTCTGCTTTTCAAACTGAACGAGAAGCTCGGTATTTCTGCAGCACTCGCAGATATCGGCATGCCGCAGGACGGCCTCGACGAGGCAGCGGACATTGCCTGCAAGAACCCCTATGTGAATCCGCGGCCGATTGAGCGTGCGGCGATTCGCGCGCTGCTGCAGGACGCGTGGGAAGGGCGCGCGCCACACTAGGCGCACGCGGCAGTCACAAGCATAAATGGAGACAGACGTGACCACCGAACATGATGACAGCGACACGAGGCTGACCGAGCAGGTTGTTGCCAGCTTCGCCAGCACGCCGGACGCGCGCCTGCGCACCTTGATGCAGAGCCTGGTGAGACATATTCATGCTTTTGTTCGCGAAACGGAGCCGACGGAGGCGGAATGGATGTCAGCCATCCGGTTCCTTACCGAGACCGGGAAGATGTGCGACGACGTCGTACGCCAGGAATTCATTCTGTTGTCGGACACTCTCGGCGTCTCCATGCTCGTAGACGCGATAAACCATCGATTCGCGACTGGTGCAACGGACACGACCGTGTTTGGCCCGTTTTATATCAAGGGCATGCCCGAGCGCGCGTACGGCGAGAACATGGCTCTTACGCCCGGCTCGCCCGTTGTCGTCCGGGGACAGGTTTGTGCCACCGACGGAACTCCGATTGGCAATGCGGTGCTAGACGTATGGCAAACCGCTGAGAACGGTATGTATTCGGGCCAGGACACCGAGCAGCCGCATGGCAATCTGCGTGGCCGCTATCGCACGAATTCCGAAGGCCGCTACGCAATAACCACTATATTGCCCGTCAGCTACCCGATTCCAACGGACGGTCCTGTCGGCAAAATGCTCGGTGCGACTGGCCGGCACCCGTGGCGACCCGCGCATCTACATTTCATGATTGAAGCGTCCGGACATCGAACGCTCGTAACGCATCTTTTTGATAAAGACGACAAGTATCTTGAGTCGGACGCGGTTTTCGGGGTTAAGCCATCGCTGATGGTCTCTTACCTCGACCGACCGGCAGACGATGAACTCGCTCGTCGTTTCAATATTGCTGGCCCCTATCGCGAGGCGAAATACGATTTCGTCCTTGACCGGAGCTGAACCATGCGCCGCTATTTTGCAGTCTTTGCCACCGACAAGCCGGACATGCGCGAGGTGCGCGAGCGCGTAAGACCGAGTCATCGGAATCATCTGCGTAGTGCGTCACAACACGGGGTCTTCGTGCGCCTCGGTGGTCCCACGCTGGCACCCGCGTGCAATGCAATGAACGGCACCCTTCTCGTCGTAGAAGCAGACGACATCGACGCGGTCATGCGGTTCCTCGGCGAGGACCCGTACATGAAAGAGGGCTTGTTCTCCCGAGTGGAGGTTCGACCGTGGGATTGGAGCCTCGGAAATCCTGAGCAGCGGGTCTAATTATGTGCGCAATCCAGCTGTGTCGTCTTGACGAAGTGCCCGACGGCGGCGCCCGCGTATTCGACGGAGAAGCAGCGGGCCGCCCAATCGTCGTTGTCCGGCGAGGTGACAAGGTATGGGCGTACATCAATCGTTGCCCTCACTTTTCCGTAGCACTGGACTTTGTACCGGGAAATGTCTCGTGCTACCGGTCTCAGGTACTGATGTGCGCCCACCACAGCGCGCTGTTCAGGTTTGAGGATGGAAAGTGCATCGACGGGCCTTGTAAGGGCGCGTCCCTCGACGCCGTCCAAGTAGTGATTGACTCCGACGCAAAGGTCGTCCTGACCAGAGCTTGAGAATTCAAAGTGTTTGTGCGAGGTCGAGGGCGGCTGTCGGTCGACCAGGCTCCGCGTGCGAAGCGTTCGCCGACAGTATTAAAGCAAAAATTACGTACAACGAAATGCCTAGTTTATAAAACGATGGAAGATGTATGCCTTCGGCGGAGTGGCGGGTTCTGTCGGTGCAAACAACACTGTGAGCGCCGGCGTCACCTATGAGATGGGGCCGTTCGGGCGGGCGCTGCGTACACGAACGGAAAGTACGGTCCAGCCGCCGGTGCGCCTTCCACGAGCGTGCGTAATTGGGGGGGCGGTATGCACTACACGCTAGGCGCGGTGACTGCCAAGGCGCTTGTGACAACCGTCCGTAACTCCTTCAATGGTGCTGGCGTGCGGATGGCAGAAGCGGGCGGAGTGTGGAAGCTACAGCCCGACCTACTCCTCGGCGCGAAGTACATGTACATGAAGGGCAACGAGGAAGTGGGCAACAATCACGCTCACCAGGCCAGCGCGGCGATTCAATATCCCCAAGACTGGAGCGACATGGAGTGGACGTGGGCGCACGCCGGCGTGAATTGCTAACGCCAAGGACCGCAGTCGATTTTCAATGATGGCGCTACTCCGGCCGACAGGAAGCCGGTGGTCAAGAAGGCTGCCGCCAAGGCGGCCCCGACGGCGAAGAAAGCCGCGGCGAAAAAGGTGCCCTTCAAGAACAAGGACGTATCTGCCCCCGTGGCTCCGGTGGAGTCCGGCGCAGCAGCGACGGTCTAATCGCATCTGCAGGGAGCCCGGTGAAATTAACAGGTTTCTGATTTCACCGGGCACACAGACCGTCCGACTCTTAGCCGTTCGAAATAGAGTCTTCCATGGCCAACTAACCGAGCGTTGCTTGCAGCGCGAAGACCTCCGGGAACTGTCCGACGCCATTCGCCAATGGTGCTTTCAATCTGGCTAATGCAGCACCTTGCGACGTCTCAGCGTTCGCTCTAGCGTACATCTCTTGTTTTCGTGAATGCCCCTTGGTGAAGTTGAGCCCCGCCTTATCCAGAGCGAGGCCTTCAGACACGTTCCAAGCATCAAGAGATGCCCCTCGGAGCCAGCGTCGCCCGTCAGCCGTTCGCCTCAGGGCGCTAACTTCGCCACCCCGTCCGGTATCTCAAGGCTATCCCACAGTACCGGCTGTCCCGCGACCGCTGCCGTTGATGTCCGACCAGTCACGCGGCTGGTCCGCGGAACGGCCAGCGGTATGTATACCGTGCCGGAGGGAGGTGATTTCGCATGGGACGCGCTGCGCGCTGAAATCTGGCCGCGCGCAAGCTCTCCATCTTCAGGACCTTGCCACCATCGTCCGGGCCGCTTACAGACCGGCGAGGCTGAGATACTTCAGGTTGAGGTATTCTTCGATGCCGTGCGCCGAGCCCTCTCGACCGAGACCACTGTCCTTCACACCACCAAATGGTGCTTCGGCTGTCGTAATGACCCCGGCATTGATTCCAATCATGCCGCTTTGAATCGCCCGCGACACACGGAAAGTGCGTGCCAGGTCTCGAGTGTAAAAGTAGGCGGCGAGACCAAATTCCGTCGCATTCGCCGCCTGGACTGCTTCGTACTCTTCCTTGAAGCGAAACAGCGCGGCGACTGGACCAAAGGTTTCCTCACGTGCAATCAACATGTCCGTGGTCGCGTCAGCGATGACAGTCGGTTCATAGAATGTGGCACCGAGCTCATGGCGCTTTCCGCCGAGCAACACGCGGCCACCTTTCGCTTTGGCATCCTCGACTTGCGATTCCACTTTCTCAACCGAAGCCAGGTTGATGAGAGGTCCCTGCTCGGCACCGTCCTTCAAACCATTATCGACCTTTAGCTTCTTGACGCGGTCCGTCAGCCGGCGCGCAAATTCTTCATAAATACTATCCTGTACGTAGAAGCGGTTCGTGCATACGCATGTCTGTCCGCTGTTTCGGAATTTGCCTGCCACAGCGGTCTCGACAGCCAGGTCAAGGTCGGCATCGTCGAAAACGATAGTCGGCGCATTGCCGCCTAGCTCCATTGACAGTTTCTTCATGCTGTCGGCGGACTGCTTGTAGAGCAGCTTTCCGACGCGAGTTGAGCCCGTGAACGTTATCTTGCGAACCAACGGATTTCGGGTGAGTTCGCCGCCCACCGCAGCGCCGTCGCCCGTGACGACGTTCACGACGCCTGCTGGAATGCCAGCTCTTTCAGCCAGTACCGCGTATAGCAGGCCAGAGTAGGGAGTGAATTCCGATGGCTTGATGACAATAGTGCAACCAGCGGCAAGTGCCGGCGCGACTTTGCGGGAGAGCATCGAGAACGGGAAGTTCCACGGTGAAATCGCCCCCACCACTCCAACAGGCTCGCGCGTCACAAGAATCTGTCTGTCTTTCCACGGCGAAGGGATGATTTCGCCATTGATGCGACGCGCTTCTTCGGCGAACCACTGGATGTAGTCCGCACCGAGCTTCATCTCTCCACGCGCTTCGGCGAGGGGTTTCCCCTGCTCAAGCGTCAGCATCGTTGCGAGGATGTCCAGATTGTCTCGGACCAGTTGCGCCATCCGTTGAAGCTTCTCGGCCCGCTCGGCTGCCGTCGTCATTGACCAGGTGAGAAAGGCGTCTTGTGCTGCATCGATAGCACGGCCCGTCTCAGCACCGGAAACCCAAGGAATGGTACCGACGCGTGTTCCGGTTGCCGGGTCCTCGACATCATAAGTGCTGCCGTCGTCGGCACCTATCCAGTTCCCGGCAACGTAGTTCGCTTCCTTGAGCCAGCCAGCGAGCTTAATGTCATCCAATGTGAACGTGTTCATAGCGTATATCCGTTTTCGGATTCAGGAGCAAGGCTGAGAGGAGCCCATGCCCTGGTTAGAAGGAGGTATCTCTTACGGTAAAAAATCGTGCATACATAGGCGTGACGCCTTCTGGTGGGAACATCTCCGATTTAGGAAACCTAATTTAATTGATTTGTTAGGCCGCTATTCCAGAGAGTTCCTTTTTAGCTGTTTGCCTTACTTTCCTTGTGGATTGTCCAGCTCCGGGATACCACTCTGACGGTCAGCGTAGGCTGCCTTGAAGCTCGGGCGTTGTTGCCAGCGCTTCCAGTACGCGTCCAGGAACTCGAAACGCTCGTCGAGCGGGGTGGCGTTCACCGGGAACTTGGAGAACGCGATTGCAGTTGCCAGCGTGATGTCGGCGAACGTAGGTTCCTCACCGCCGAGCAGCCAGTCGCGTCCATCCGACAGGTGCTTGTTGACCAGTGCCGCATGGGCGAGTGCTTCCTTGCGGCTGTGCTCGCCCCACGCCTCGTTCTTCGTCAGTTCAAGCTTGAAACCGAGTCCGGTGTGCAGCACGTGGAAGGCCGTGACGATTCGGTACAGGATGTGAACCCATATGCGGTTGTCCCACATGTTGTCGAGGCCTTGCTCCAGTGGCGTCTCGCCCATAATCTTCCGGCCCGGGAAAGTCTGGTCGAGGTAGCGAACCACGGCCGCCGTCTCGGAAATAAAGCTGCCGTCGGCCAGTTGGAGCGTCGGCGTTTCACCCCACGGATTCATCTTCAGGTGCCGCCAGCCACGCTGCTCGCCAACCGGCGTCATATCGTAAATCGTCTCGTTGAACTGCTCGGCGATGCCTTTCTCGTACATGAAGAGCCGCAGGCGCTGCGGGTTGGGGAAGGCAGAGGGCGAAGTGAAGACTTGAAGTTTGGACGACATGGTGCGACTCCCGAGGGTTATAGAACTCATCTCAACCAAGCAGGCTACCTGCCACTTGGTAGACTGATGCGGTGCAAAAAAAGCAACTCGCGTTGCCCGGTGCTCACTTCCCAAGCGGACTACCTGCCACTTGGTAGGACGAACTTTATGAGATAGAATCGAACCTGTCAACACATTTTGCAAAAAGAGGTAGCGCCGGTGAAAACTGAAGGCGGTTCAAATTCGAGGGAGAACATCCTTGCTGCCGCGACAAAGGTCGCGGGGGCGCACGGGTACGGCGGGCTGAACTTCCGAGACATCGCGGCGGAAGTCGGCATCAAGGCCGCAAGCATCTACCATCACTTCCCCACAAAGGCTGAGCTGGGCGCCGAAGTGGCTAAACGTTATGCGGAGCAGTTTGCCGTGATGCTCGACGCGCGACTGGCTGCCACCGGCGACCCGATTCTCAGCTTGCGCGGATACCCTGATACATTCAGGACGGCGCTGCAGAACGACAATCGCATGTGTCTATGCAGCTTCATGGCCGCTGAATATGATGACTTGCCGGACATGGTGAAGAAGGAAGTTCAGAGGTTCGCCGATGTGAACATCAGTTGGCTGGCGAAAGTGCTTGTTGCCGCCGCGGTGGTGAAAACCGAAGAAAGCGCAGGCCGCGCGCGTGCCATTTACGCCGCCATTTCTGGCGCGCAGCTCATGGCGAGGGGTCGCGCTGACATTGCGGCCTACGATTCGCTGGTTGAGGACTATCGTAAAGCTGGTCTTCTTCCAAGCTAGCGGCGTGTTCGACCACGATGTCGTAGACCGTGAGGAAGTACGCCTCGTATTCCAGTTCGCGGATAAGCATGCAGCTCATGCTCAATCTGCTCCTGCACGTTGTGCGGAATTCCATTTGGATAAGTGAGGAATTCGACGCTGCCCCAGATTGTTCTATTGACGGTCTGAAAAGGGGCGATTCGGTCCGGGCGAAATTCGTGTCTGCCCGCGCAACGTCGATTGAGCGGGTTGGGACTGCTGCGCGGTGATAGCAGTGTCACGCGGCGGCCCTTGTCATTGCGCCGCAGAACGATTGCGCGATGCGCACGTATCCCAACGGATAGCATGTGCTGAAATTAGCACGCAGTCGCCCTCCAAGTTTTGTTGGTTGAGCAGATGCCTGTAACCGCTACCGATGTCACCTATGACCATGCTTCAAAAGAACAAGTACAACGGTACCTGCCATACATCTGCTGCTGTTGCCGGAGCCGCGCAGTGCTCAGATGCCGCGGCAGCTTCCGCAAAACAGTGCAGGCCCGAAGTTCCAAAGCCGGCCTCCCACGGATACCAAGCCATCCATAGCACGTCAATGAGGTCGCTGAGCAGGGCCCCTTTCCGTCGCCTGCGCCCAGTGGACGAGCGAGAGGTGATTACGAAACGACGGCGAACGGACGGACTCTCATGTAAGAGGCAGTAGCGCATCCAGCGCGGATGTCCTGTTAGACGACCAATCAATCCCCTTTCTCTTTCTATTCATTTTGCATAAACAGCGTAGACGGATTGCTTTTTGTTCTTGCCGTTCATATGCGTATTGGCAGTTTCCGCTTCCAACTGTGCGGTGTTTGGCTAACGACCAACTCGAAACGAAGGCAGTATGAAGCGATAACGAAAAGAACAGCCGTTAATTGCAATATTTAACAATCTGAAGGCAAGGATTGCGCGAATATCTGTGAAAATTTAACGAGCGAGAGGCCCGGAAACAGTTTTGCAGGGACTGCCGGCGTCGGTCAATTATGACCAGCCGAGTAATTGGCGTGTCAGTCAGAGCGCAGGGCGCACCCGGTGTTGTGCGATATCCGCCTTCATCATATGATTTCGAACGTTTCGAAGTTGGATTTTCCGGGGACCAGAAAGATGGGCGCGCAGGACGTTGTGTCAGCAATTAACGCAGGCATATCTCAATCCGAAAGGTTACTAAAGCTCGACACGCCGCTTGGCGAAGACGTTCTTCTGCCTCAACGGGTCATCGGCACGTCGCGTATTGGCCGTAACTTTGAATTCACAGTTGACGCCGTCTCATTGCGCGACACGCTGGAATTGAAAACGCTCATCGCGCAACCCGTCACTCTCTGGATTCAGGCCGACAACAAGTCGTATCTGCCTCACCATGGATATGTTTATACCGCGCGGCGCCTCGGCTCTGACGGTAACCTGGCCACCTATCAGTTCACGTTCTCGTCATGGATGCATTTCCTGCGGTTCCGAAAAGACGCGCGCATCTTTCAGGACAAAACGGTCGATGAAATACTTTCGACCGTCTTCAACGGTCATCCTCAGGCGCAGGGTGCGTTCCGCTTTGAATTGAGAGCGCCGCTGCCGCAGCGGTCATTCTGCGTTCAGTATGAAGACGACTGGAATTTCTGCCAGCGGTTGATGGAATCGGAAGGTCTATTCAGTTACTTCGAGCATGCCGACGACGGTAAATCGCACACGCTGGTCATAACGGACGACGTGTATTCGTTGAAGCCAGCGGTACCTGAGACGCTGCAGTTCGCTCGCGCGGGTACGAATACTTCGTCTGACGCTTGGGTTCAATGGGCGGGTTCGCGCACGCTGCATAGCTCCTCATTGTCGACGAAGACATTCGACTACAAGTCCCCTGCCGATGAAAAGTCGACCAATGTGCCCACCTTACCGACCCACGGCAGTCTGCCCACCCAGGCTGAGGTCTATGAATACGCCGGCGCATACACGCACCTGACACAGGACCGCGGCGACCACCTGTCCAAAATCCGGATGGAGGAATGGGAGTCACGAGCGAAACGCTTCATGGCCGTTGGTGGCGTACGGAATATCGATGCCGGGAAGTGGTTCCAGCTCGAAGGCCACCCGGAACACGACCGGGACGCCGAACAACAGCGGCAGTTCGCCGTCATCGCTACCCACTGGTACGTCGAGAACAATCTACCTGTTTCGACTACGGCCGATTTTCCGCACAGTCTCAGGACAGAGCTTTCGCGCGTGCGCGCAGCGCATGCAGGCGCCGCACCGGCTTTTGTTGTCGCCCATGGCGACGGCAGCGAAGGGTTTTATCTCGTTGAAGCTGAACTCCAGCGCCGCACCGTTGCGTTCCGCAGCCCGCTCGAGCACGCGAAGCCGGTGATGAGCATGCAGACCGCGACGGTTGCCGGACCGGCCAACGCTGAAGTTTTCACTGATGAGTTGAACCGCATCAAGGTCCGCTTCCACTGGGACCGACTGAACAGCGGCGATGAAAATGCTTCCTGCTGGGTGCGCGTGGCCTACTCAGACACGGGCGGCGCCTACGGCGGCGTTCACGTGCCGCGCGTCGGCGAAGAGGTCATCGTCTCCTTCCTTGACGGCGACTGTGACCGGCCTATCGTCACCGGCCGGGTTTTCAATGCTGAGAAATCGCCGCACTGGCATTCGAATGGGTTGCTGTCAGGGTACAAGTCCAAAGAGTACGGCGGCGCTGGCTACAACCAGTTGGTAATGGACGATTCGACTGGCCAGAACCGTGTTCACTTGTATTCGACCAGCACGAATGCGCATCTGCATCTGGGCTATCTCATCGAGCAGTCGGGAAACAACCGCGGCTCATATCTGGGCAGCGGATTCGACTTGAAGTCGGACGCTTACGGCGCTGTTCGGGCGGGGCAAGGTCTATACGTGTCGACGCATCCCGCGAACGGCTCGACGAGCCAGCCGCTTGATGTCCGTGACGCGCAGCAGCAGCTCGTCAATTCCGAGAGTGTGCTGGAGTCGTTATCGGATGCCAGCGAGACCCATCAGGCTGAAAGCCTGAAGGACGGACGGGAGTCGCTGAAAGCGTTCACCGATGCGACACAAAACAGCGTTTCGGGAGCGCCGTCAGGAGGAAACACAGCTGGCGGAGGCACGGGCAACGCCAACGCTTTCAAGGAACCCATCATGTTGTTCGCGAGCCCGGCAGGCATTGCACTGTCGACCCCGCGCTCTACGCACGTTGCGGCCGACGAGCAGCTCAATTTTGTTAGCGGACAGAGCACGCATATCGCGACGGGCAAGTCACTGGTCGCAAGCGTGGCGCAGCGTATCAGCCTCTTCGTCCAGAACGCCGGCATGAAACTATTTGCCGCGAAGGGCAAGGTGGAGATTCAAGCCCATTCGGACAACGTCGAGCTGACCGCCCAGAAGACCCTGCGGTTACTGTCCGCGACGGAGAAAGTGGAGGCGGCAGCGAGCCGGGAGATTTTGTTGACCTCGGGCGGCGCATACATCCGTATCTCTGACGGCAACATTGAAATCCATGCTCCCGGAAAGATAGACATCAAGGGTAGCCAGCATTCATTCAACGGGCCCACGAGTACCTCATACCCGCTGCCAGCGCTGCCGACATCCAAATACGATACGGCAATGCAGTATCTGTACCACGACGACGAACCGGTTCGGGGGGCGAAATACATTGCCACGCTATCAGACGGTAGCACGCGGCAAGGCACGTTGGACGCACAGGGACGGATGAATCTTAACGATGTCCCAGTGGGCCCCGTAAAGGTAGAGCTTGGACCCGACACACGCTCATACGCCCGCAAGGACAAAACCAGCAATCCAGACTTTAAAGGCGAACAACTGTCCGAGGCTGACATCGATTCGCTGATTCAGAAGCACGGGGGAGCGTGACAGTGAGCTGGAGCATAGAAGATTTCAAGGCCACCTCGCTGGAGGTGGGACAGTGGTGCTGGGGCACGCTGCAGGGCGCATTCAACGAGAAGCAGACTATCAGCCAGGTCATTACTGACGCCGCCATCGGCATGATTCCGCTGGTGGGTGACGTCACGGCCGTGCGCGACCTGCTGTCAGTCGGCATTGGCATGAGCTCGGACCCGCGAAAACGGCAGGAGGTGACGCAGTGGGTTCTGTTCGTCGTTCTGATATTCGCACTGATTCCCGTTGTCGGCGGCGTTATCAAGGGAGTGGGCCGCCTCGCTTTACGGGTGGCGGGTGACGCTGCGAAGGATGCAGAACTGCTGCGGGAGGTTGTCCAGTTCCTCAACCGGATGGGGCATGGCGACGCGCCTCAGTGGCTGAAGGCGCTCGACGTCGGCAAGTACCAATCGCAGTTGCTCTCCAAGGTTAAAGACTTCTGTGCAACCGTGCGTCTGGCTATCGAGCGCTCTCTGAAAGCTCGCGTTGGACAACTTCTGCCGGACGTCTGGCGCGCGCAGCTCGCGCGTGTGGGCGATGGTTTCCGCGCCCTTCAGGACCTTGCTGACCAGATGGTTCCGAAGGCTGTCAAGGAACTGGATGCGAAGCTCAAGACGCTCCAGAATATGGTGTACCGCGGCGAAATTCATGAAATTGCTACGGGCGGCATGCCACGGGTGAAACGTGAGGCTGAAGCGTATCTTGAGGAGCGCAAGCTCGCGAGAGAGATACGGCAGGGCAAATTTGCCTCAACGGAATGCGCCGTGGACGATGTACGTATTAAAGCTAGGTACCAGTCCAAAATAGATGCCGGCTGGCCTGACATACTCGCGGATGTCAGCGAGGATGTACCTGCATTTAGAGGCGAACAGGTGTATCGCACACTGGCGACATTTCACGGCGAACTTGCCGCACTCGACGCCGACCAGTTGGCGGGACAGACGCTCTATCGAGCATTCGGCAACCCTTCGAAGCACGCCCCTTGGGGCAGCAAAGCCGCCGGCGGACGCCAGCCGGCGTTTTGGGGTATCGGCAGTCCGCCCAAAAATGCGGAAGAATGGAGAGTCAGGTCGGCCGTGTTGGATGAGTGGAATGGCAACGGGTTCCTCGCCGTTGTGCATCTTCCCAGCGATTTCGGAACGCGGATGCCGACCGCAAAGGCTTGGGCTGGCCAGATTGCAGAGCAGTTCGGAGACAAAATTCCTGCGCAATATCTGGAAGGGGGCGGCCGTCAGTTAGTGGTTGACATGGGTGCACTTGCCACCGAAATAACGCGGATTGGTGAGAGTGTGAAGGCAAGTGGTACTGCACTCACTGAAACTATCAACGGAGTTCGAGTCGACTTTCATCCGACCAACTGGACGAACGTTGAGGACGTGTATGGATACAGTAAATTTTCAGAGGACGTATCCGGTTCGGCTCGCACGCGCCGGCTCGGCAGTGACGAAATACAAACCAAGGTAGCGAACAGCAAAACAATCGCGGCGTCTCGTACGGCCGCGAGCAGTCAGGAGTGAATTTGATGGGGTACGTCACGCAAGAATATGACATGCAGGATTCCGAGACTCGGCGACGCTTGTTTTGGTTGCTCAAGCGACTGACCAGTTATTCGCTGTGGGCGAAGAAACGGGATGCATGGGAGGTGTTTTCCAGGGCATTCGAGAACGCTGTCAGAACCTGGTCCAAAAACGACCCCGAGCGGATGGACGCCGATTTGCTCCCCGGAATCTACGAAACGCTAAGTCTCTACAAAAAAGGGGTTGAAGAACTCGGGAAGGGACATCGATTTGTATGGCGGACAGGTCAACCCCTTGATGCCGCGATGGACAAAAGTAGTACGGTTCGCAACTTTCTGTACACCCATCCTGACTACTGGGAGCGAGGTGCACAGACTGCGCCTTACCCGGAAAAAGTCGAAGCACTAAATCGGCTACTGCTGGCGTCCCGTTATGAGGGCGATTACGCGCCGATTGAAGTGCCGTTCATACCTCGAATGTTTGCTCGCTACTCAAGTCCGGCAGCGTTGCTGGACCCCGACCGTTACAGGTACCAGTTCTACCAATTGCCCTACCCCGTCTTCCCAGCCGAAATTTCGGAAGTGCCTGCGGCTACGGACCTCATCATCGGTTCCGGGCAGCGCGTACCGGTAGACGGGATATGGGAGCCTGTCAAGGTCGAGCGAGAGAAGGCCTTCGGCATTGTGCCTTTGGGGGTGAGAAGTATCGAGAACATTGGGTGCTTCAACTATCTCGTGAGTGACACGAAGGCGCCCAATGTCAGGGGCCAATGGAACGAGGCGGAGTCTCGCACCGAGAGTCTGGGCACCCGTTGGCGGCTCCTGTGGGAAGACACCCGATACAAGGACGGTGTCATTCCGGACGAATCCGAATATTTTCTTGAGCGTGCGCCGATAAATGTGCCAACGGACCATGGCCAACCCGAGGGGGAAGTTGAGGTACGGACAGGTGAGGTTTGCCCGGTTACTGGCACTTGGGAAGCGACAGACTTCGACAATCACCGCATCGAGGCATCGCAGGGCATGGTCATGCCGGACGTGCTCGCGAGCGCAGCCGGTTCAGGTGAGCGCCGGGTTCACTGGGTCACATGGCGTCTCATCAGGCGAGCATGATGGGACGCATAGTCGACAACTGGATTCAGGAAAGGAAGCTAGTGACATGAGCCGTCGGTTCATCCTGAAGGGCGACAACACGGATAGTAACGGCGTGGTGCTTGACGGTATTGCCGGCTCGTCGTTCGACGGTCGCCCGTTGGCCTATGTTGGGGCTCCGGTCTTTTGCAATACCTGCAGCGCCGAGGGCGTCATCATCGGAGATGGCTCGCCTCGGTCGATGGAGGTAATGGGAAGGCAGGTGGCTTTGGAAAACGACCTGTGCCGGTGTAAGTGCGTGCCTTTGCCGAAGCTCGTCCCGTCCCAAGCAACTGGCACATTATCGCCGTGAGCAAATACAGGGAGGTTTGGCAGCAGATGCGGCGGTAACCAAAGGCCCATAGCCTTTACACGTTAGCTTCGCGTTCAACTAGCTGACGCGCTCATCCGCATGGCATAGTGCAGCATCTCAACTGCGGAGCCGCGAATGGCGACCTTGGAATCCTTGCAAGCAAAAATCCAGAGACTACAGGCGCAAGCCGATGCGCTCCTCGCGAAAAAATCGAGCGCTGTTATCGAGAAGATTAAGAGCTTGATGGCAGAGCACGGTCTAACGACTGCTGACATTGATGCACATGCTGGCGGCAAAAAGCGTGGACCCAAGCCGGGGGCTAAGGCTGCAGCCAAAGCTCCAAGTGCAGTAGCTAATTATCGCGACCCGAAGACCGGCGCGACGTGGTCAGGGCGCGGCCGTACGCCCCGATGGATTGCAAACGCGAAGGACCGCAGTAAGTTTCTGGTGGGAGACGCCGCCGCAGTGTCGGCTCCTGCTATCAAGAAGTCAGCGAAGGCGGGAAACTATGTCAGGGGTCCGCAGCCGGCGCTCTATCGTGACCCCAAGAGCGGGGCAACATGGAGTGGGCGTGGGCGCGCGCCGGCGTGGATTGCTAATGCCAAGGACCGGACGAAGTTCTTGATTGATGGCGCTACGGTGGGCGACAAGAAGCCGGTGGTCAAGAAGGCCCCGGCGGCGAAGAAGGCTGCGGCCAAGAAGGCGCCGGCGAAAAAAGCGTCGCGCCAGAGCGTGGCGGTGCCCGCCCCGGTATCAACAGTCGAGTCGGGCGCCGAGTTGACCACCTAGACGAGGTTGCCGGGTGACCGGTGGACCAGCGATTCTCTGGTTCCGCCTGGTGCAGCAAGCCGACGACGTTTCGCTTTATTGCGCGTGTGCTGCCCGACGTTGCTCGGTTTCCTGTTGACGAGCGCCTGAGTTTTGGTTGCCGTCATCACAGCCGGCGCGGCCTGTCGGACAAAGCGTGGGCAGCGGCTCGGCGTTGGGAGCCGTCAAGTCGGGCAACCTAGTTGCATCGCCAGGTCGTTCAGGTCTGCCGCCTCATAATCCCACGGTTGTTCAGCGCGTAAGTCGCTCTGCTGGTCTGGGCCATGTTCGACGGGCCGAAGCACAAACGCGGTCATTAGGCCGCATTGACGCGCTGCCGCCAAATCGCCGTTATGCGCCGCGACCATGCAAATCTCGGCGGGGCTAAACCCGAGAATTTCGGCAGTCTCAGCATAGACCTGTGGCGATGGTTTGTAGGCTCTGACGACCTCCGCGCCGAGAATCGCGTCCCAAGGAAGCGCAGCACGCTTCGCCATGTCCACCATCAGTCTGATATTGCCATTTGAAAGGGGCGCGATAATGAATTGACGCTTGAGTCTCAACAGCCCTTCTACAGAGTCAGGCCAAGGGTCTAGCCGATGCCAGGCAAAGTTCACTTCGTCAAGTTCGTCGGCGTTGACCGAGTCGACATCAATGCCGAAGCTGCGCAAGACCTTGGCCAAATTCTCTTTGTGAAGAACGTCAAGGCGGACAAACGACCGCCGTCCACTTCTAATTTCTTCCATGGCAGGCGAGTATTCGCGTCGCCACGCGTCTGCGAACTCGGTGGCGTCAACGGTCATGTTGTGACGGCTGAGAAAAGGGCCCACTTCTCGCGCAACACCGCTTCGCCAATCAACGACGGTGCCAAAGACATCGAACAGAAGAGCTTTGATTGCGGAGTCGGTGGTCATTTTCTGAACCTCTCAATCGGTGCACGGGGACAAGTCTACTCGGAAAGATTGTCGGGCTCTCGTACTCGCTGTTCCGTCAGTGCGATGCCTATGCCGGAAGCGGGCCGGTGTCATGCGGTGGTGGTGGCTTGGATTCCCAAAAGTGTCGCTTTCGAATCGCTTTGGCATTGTGGCGAATATCGTAGGTGTATATGCATTTTGGATAGCCCATCGGGGATTTGAAATTCCTCTGCATGCCCCCGTCGTGAAAGCAACTAACCATTCATTCTTCGATGGATTTGCCTTGTGATTGCATGCACAATCTTATGACGCGCAAACTCTGGTAACGGCATTCTTGGAGGATGAAACCTGTTCGTCTGCTTGATTGCTTCAGTGCATGACTGACGTAGCTTGTATTCGACGTCTGCTATAACACATAACCGAGGGAGCGTGGTTGGCGGGTGTGCGTCACGCCTCACGGACTTGCGACGTATCAGCAGGATAGAAAGAAAAGACCACCTCGGCGTCATAGTAGAAATGATGCCATTGTAAAAATGCTGCCATGTCTACTCCAGAAAAAGTTGGAAAGAGGTCGCGTGTAAAGCGGAGCTCGTCTGTTCCGGGTCAAGCGTACGGCATCCTGGTCCAGGAAGTTCGAGTCCTTTGGCATCTCATGCGTGCGAGGCCAGGCGATGTAGTGGCATTCGAGCATGTTGGCGACGTTTCGACCCGGACCGCAGATGGCCGAGTGGTCTCCGAAGAGGACAAGAGTGGACTGGCCCATAATCCGATTGCAGATAGAGCGGTATCGCTTTGGAAGACTCTAGCCAACTGGATTGATGCGCGCCGTGACGGTTCCCTGCCGGCCGCGGCTGTCTACGTGTTGTACGTGGCACAACCTTACGAGGGTCCGATTGCGGATGAATTGCACCGTTGTACCAAGACCGACGACGCGATTGAACTCGTCGGCAGGCTTCGGAAGCACTTCGCTGGGGAACTCCGAACCACAGAAACAATAACAGCAGGCAAGAGCGCCGCGAAGAAGACTAACACTGCCACCTCGGGCGACGAGTCAGAGATTGCCGATGAGAGCCCTACAGCGCTTGTTAAGCAACTTCGTAGAGTGTTCGCCAACGACGACGAAGTTATCGCATCCGTAGTTACGTATTTCTCTATCGAGAAAGGGACTGCCTCCCCAGTGAACGAGGTGCGGAACGAAATTTCTGCGCACGTTCGCGATGAGCACGTCGAGGAAGTGACTGAATCCCTTCTCGGCTGGACAAAGACCCAGGTGATGGCGCAGATTGAAGCTCGTCGAGTTGTCGGCATCCCCTTCGATGACTTCAGGGGGTATCGCCTCGTCGTCTACGAGCGAGTTCTGGGCAAGCTGAAGGAATTCCCGGACCACACGCTCATACCCCAGCGAAGCGAAATCGAGGAGCACCTCGACGGCTCGAATTTTGTCCGTCAGCTTAACGTTCTTGAGCTGGAGCAAGAAGCAATTGAAGCCTACATTGTTGATTTGCACCGCGAACTGACCCACTGGGGATGCGGACAAAATCCTGGACTGATTTACGTCGTTAGCCCGAGGCTTTCACGGTACTCGATGGGGCTGAGATAGCCAAGCGAGCCCTTGAT
>NZ_JAVDVL010000025.1:0-29724 GCF_031456815.1 Paraburkholderia strydomiana | reverse complement strand
GGACATCTCAACAAAGCCTCGACAAACGGTGTGAGTCCCAAGTTCAGATGTCGCGTTTCCGCTAGATTGAAATGTCGTGTTTGCGGGTTCAGGCTGGTGGCCAGCATCGCTTGAGGAGCGCTGGCCATGAACGCAACTGGGACGATCACCATGTCGATGACCGAGCTGGACCGGTTGAAGACGATCCAGGCGATCGCTGAGATGGGACTGAAGCCCGGTCGTGCCGCCGGACGGCTGGGGCTCAGCGTACGGCAGGGGGAGCGGCTGGTGATCCGTTATCGGGCATCAGGTGCGGCCGGATGATGTACCTGCTGGCGGACACGCCGGCGAACCGCAAGCTGATCCTCCACTACATCGACGTGTGGGATCATCCGCGTGCTTCGCGCTTGTGTCGCGCATTCCGGTGGTAACGGCACGCCGTGAACAGATTGGCAACCTGCCCGTGAACCGAAGCGAATCGCTGAAGCTGGCGCGCTGATTTGAAGCGCCGCATCGCCTTCTCGCGTACCCCGGGTCGGCTAGTGAGAATTTTCCGCCCGGTTGTGCAGCCCCTTGTGCTGTCGATGCTCGACGGTCAGGCACAGTTCGTGGTTCGCCGCTGCGTAGCTGCGAAGTTTGTCCGTCACGATCACGCGCGGGCGGCCGTGACGCTTGAGCAGCTTGCGCATCAGTCGTCTGGCTGCGGCCCTGTGGCGACGGCTTTGCACCAGCACGTCGAGCACCGCGCCGTGCCGACCGACGGCCCGCCACAGCCAGTGCTTCCTGCCGTTGATTGTGACGACCAGTTCATCCAGGTGCCATTTGTCGCTGCGCTCAAACGTCGTCGATCGAACGCGCTTCGCGATCGTCACGCCGAACTTCACTGCCCAGCACCGCACCGTTTCGTACGTGAGTTCGATCCCCCGTGCGGCCAGCATCTCTTCGACCATGCGCAGGCTCAGCGCGAAGCGGTAGTACAGCCATACCGCGTAGCGGATGATGTCCGGCGGAAACCGGTAGCCCTTGAACGAAATCGGCGCGTCGCTAGGCGGTACAACGGAGGGGGAAACTTTCTTCATGCCTCGTTATTTTCGCCGACTTCTGCAACAACCTGGCGGTACCCCGTCGGCTGCTCAGGCAGACGAAAAGGGGCTCCCCAAAATTTTGTGCGCCCGCGCCGGCGTTCAAGGTGCACGTCAGGCGGCCGCGCGCTCCAGCGCGTCGACGAACATCGCGGCGACATCGAAGCCAGTCTGATCCATGATCTCGCGGAAACACGTCGGGCTTGTCACGTTGACTTCGGTCAGCCAGTCGCCGATTGCATCCAGCCCGACCAGCAGCAAACCGCGCGCCGCGAGCACCGGCGCGAGCGCGTCGGCGATTTCACGATCATGTTCGGTGAGCGGCTGCGCAACGCCCAGCCCGCCGGCCGCAAGGTTGCCACGCACTTCATTGCCCTGAGGGATACGCGCGAGCGCATACGGCACTGCTTCGCCACCGATCAGCAAGATGCGCTTGTCGCCTTCGTTGATCTCGGGGATAAACTTTTGCGCCATCACAGAACGGGCGCCGTCGTGGCTCAACATTTCGACGATCGAGCCGAGGTTCATGCCGTCTGGCTTCACGCGGAACACGCCCATGCCGCCCATGCCGTCGAGCGGCTTGAGGATCACGTCGCCGTACTGATCATGGAACGCGCGCAAACGGCTCGGGTCGCGCGTCACCAGCGTGGGCACGACGAACTGCGGGAACTCGCCGATCGCCAGCTTTTCCGAGTGATCGCGAATCGCCTGCGGCTTGTTGAAAATGCGTGCGCCGCCACGCTCGGCCAGTTCCAGCAGCCACGTCGCCGTCACGTATTCCATGTCGAACGGCGGGTCCTTGCGCATCACAACAGCGGTGAAGCTATTCAGCGCGCGCGGCGCGGCTTGGTGGGCAGCATACCACGGGTCGCGATGCAGATCGGTCATGTCGCCGACGATCGCCACCCGCTGCACGTTCGCCTCGACGTCGCCGCCCGTCCACGCCAGGTGCTTCGGCTCACACGTGTACACCACGTGGCCGCGGCGCGCCGCTTCCGCCATCATCGCGTACGTCGAGTCTTTGTAAGTCTTGAACTGGGTGAGCGGGTCGGCGATGAAAAGAACATCCATAAAGGTCCCTTTGCGCCCTGACGGGCTTGATATTGATCGTGAAGATTTTTTGAAAAAGGCGATCGCGGCACGCATGCCGCCATCGGCCCTCCTAGGTGGTAAGGTGTGCAGCGAAGTCCTTCGTCGTCCAATTTCTCGGGCAGGGCTCGCGCGCTTGAGTGGTAGCCAACCCCACTTCGGGAGACGAACTGCTATGAGGAGACGTGACTAAGCATTGATTTCTGCGACGCACGCGGTCTGCGTTTTTGTTGGTGGCGTCGCAGCAGTGGCTTCACTCTGGCTTTGCTAAATCATTGAAGAGTTTGAAACAACGATCGCGCTGCTGCAAAGCAGAATGGTGCAGCCAGTTTGTGCACGTCTGAAGCCAACTGCAACTGATCAGCCACTGTCGACGTCCCCAGGCTTTGCGCATCCGCTGCGCGTGCCGCCAAGAATCCGGCCTGCAAAACAGCGAAGGGTCCACTCGGCGACGCAGCGCCCGGATCTACATCGATTACCGTCAGATTCGACGGCGACACACCGTTTTGCGTAAAGTACTGCGCAGTCAGTTGCGTATTTGAGAAGAACACCAAGCTATCAGAGTGGGCGCCACACAGTTGCGTCGGCGTACTTGGAACAAACGTGCGCAAATCGTTGAGCAATGCGTCCTGACGTAAGCCGTTTGCTGGCGTGCAAGGTCGGATAGGCGCGTTCGACACCGAGTCGCTGCAGGGATGGCTAAACAGGTCGTTGAGGTACTCAGTGCGGTATTTCGTTGCCACAAAAAAGTTCGTCAGATCGAATCCTGCTTGTGCGACAAGAGCCGTGTCAGGGTTCGAAGTGTCCGGTCCGGGCTGCGTGCCGGTCTGTAACACAGCGTGGACAGGTAAAAGGTTGTGGGCAAAGAGCAATGTCTCTGGTGCGGTTCCCGGCAACAAACCAATAGCGCGCGATGCGTACGTCGACGAGATGAGATCCGTGGGATTCCCGAATATGTTTGCGTACGAGTTTTGCCAGCTATTAACCAACATATCCAGCAGGAGCGGTGCAAAGGCGCTTGTTTGGCCGAGGAACTCTCTGTCGACGAAATTCGATAACGCATAAGGGCCGCTGCCAGTTGCGGTCGCCGTCACCTTGAACTCCCCGTCACTGGTCTGCATCGCGCGCTGCGTCGCCATGCCGACGTAGCCGCCTTGCGAATACCCCGCAAGAAACAGTTTGCCTGAATCGCTCACCCCTATAGCCGGGAACGCGGTCCGCGCCGCGCGCAATGAATCAATCATGTCCGAAGACTGCTGAAGGGCGTTGACGAAAGGATGATAGGGAAGCGTCGAGCCTGCATAGCCGGCGTAATTTGGCGCGACGACCACGAAACCTTGCGCCGCGTAAAACGCCGCTGCCAGTGCGCTGTCGATTTCGCCATCGATATCGCCACCAAGCTTGGTCATGTCGAGATTCTTGTCGGTCGACGTTCCATGCGCGTACAAGACGACGGGTCTTGCGCCGCTGCATCCCGGCGCACTCCCTGACGGAACCATGACTGCGCCACCGGCTGTCGTCGCTTCGTTCTTCCCGCCAATCGTTCGATAGCGGATCGAGTAGATGGACACAGCGCACTTGGGCGGACCGGCGACAGCTAGCACCGCTGGAGAAATTGAAGTGAGTTGACTTGTGAGCTGCGGAACATCAAATGACTGGACGAGAGCAGGCCCGCTGATCAGTCTACCTCGCGACCCGTCACCATTGGGCGGGTTATTGGAGGATTTGCTGCTGCCACCGCCGCCGCACGCTGCTGCAGCGACAATGGTAAGGAGGGCTGCACCGATAGTTCTATAGTTCATGTTAAGGCCAAGTGGGTGAATCCTGTTTCTAGAACAATCGAGAGGCATAGTTATTCCGTCGCGCGTGAAATAACACGCGCGATCGCACTAGCGCTCTGGCGGACCCCTTGGCATGCCGTGCGCTCGATCCACGGCACGGTCGTACACGGATGCCTCGTGACGAATGCGTCGACGCGAGGCGGTACTTTGTCGTCTTGCCAGAAAGAGCATCCGCCCTGCTACACCGTTGCAAATTCTTAAACCACGCAGAAGTTCTTCAAAGTATGGAAAGCCAGGTTTTTGACCGCCGCGAGATCGTGCACGGCCATAGGCTGACTACTTCACGCAAACCAACACGACGAATGCGCGCATTTCGCCGCCATTACCCTATGGAGTTGAACGGCGACCTTGCACGGGGCGTGAAGCTTCTGTTGAACGTCGGACTGCTCGTGCCGGAGCGCTCCTGAATACGCCAAGTCAACCAGGGTGGCCGTCACCTGAACTCGGCTCTATTCGGCCCGATCGGCGCACGACATCGCATGCGTAAGCGGAGCTTCGTGCGGCCGTGGGTGGCTTCGCAAAAGCCGGCACGCTGCACTTAGTTGTCGCTACTCTAATTTCGTGGCGCGTTGATCCGATGCGCCGAGCGATTTATGAGTAAGTCCGGAATTCTGAAACTGCTCGTCACCGTTTCAAGTACCTCGCTGGCGCGGAAGCCGGCCAGATGTTTCGCCAACCTAAACCACTCCGGCGACAATGCCGACATCCGCGTGGTTTAACCACCGGTGCAGCAGGTTCCTCGAAGCAGGTAGGTACTGCGGGCGCAAACCGACGGTGGCCGGCCATGCAAGGTCCGTCGACGTCCGCTAGCACTGATTCCGCAGTCAACCAGATCCACGGCGACGCCCGGCATCAACTAGAGATCACCCGGGCTCACTCGAACTCGAGAGTGGTGCAAGCCCTCGACGAAGCGCTGAGTCCGGCGCATTGAGGCTGACATGGCCGCGCCGTCAAGCTAACCTCCGCGGGCGGAGGCGCTTCAAGCGTCCGTTGCAGCAGGCTTCTTTCCGCGCCTTCGCCCCCGCGATCGCGCTTTCTCAATTCCCGCGTCCGGAACATCGGGTGCCAACATCAACCGGAGTCGCGTACGCGTGGACATCGATTACTACACGCCGCTGATCGTAGATCTATGCGCGAAACTCGACCTGCCCGATGCCAATCATGTGCTCGAGACGCGCTCGATCCAAGTGGAAGGCTTCGACGTCCGGCTCGATCATTTCGATGATGACACCGGGCTCTACATCTTGTTCGAGTTCGGAGCAGTCGCGCCGGAACGCATGCTCGGTGTCTATCGGCTGATGCTGGAAGCTAACGTGCTCGTCTATGCACAGGACCAAGCGCAACTGGGCGTCGATCGGGACACAGGCAACTCTGTGCTGATCGCGCGCGCGGAACTGCCCGAACTGAACGGCGAAACGCTCGCGGAAATGCTCGCTCACTATGCGGAACACAGTCGCTACTGGCAGCAAAACTTCCTTAGAGCCACCGACGAGCAGTACCAGGCTGTCGTGTCAGACGCCTCCATCTGGATTCGCGCGTAGCGTGCACGCATGCGCGCGCCTAGGCCAGACACTCCCATCTTGGGACGACCATGCAAATGGCCTCGACAACGTGACGGCCGTATGTGTACTGTCGGGAGACGAGCCCCGGTCGTTGCATTCTTCGGCAATGGCGAACGCACCGAACAAGGTTCGAAAGCGCAGCCGTTGACATCTTCAACAATTATGCAGCCGGCGAGGTTTGCGCTTCGCGCCGGAGTCAGCATAGTGACTCTTCTGCTTCGGCGCCGTCACCATCGCCTGCGTCGTCCCAGCCAAGCTTTCACACGACCTCGCGAAAGACGAAACTTCGTGGTGCCTCCCATCAACTCATTGGGCGCGGTGTACGTATCCCTACTTTATGATCAGCAATCGACGGGAAAGCAGTCAGCGCAGCCTCGGACAATCCGACACTGACTGCGTGGTGCGGTTAAGCGAGCTTGAGTGCCGTCGGACCGTTACCGGCCCCAAAAAAGAGACGGTCTCAGCCGCGCAGTCCCCAGCAGCATTCTTGTCGGCTTGGCGTATGGTGATTTCGCCACCGCCGCTCGCAGGCGTCAAAACTTCGCTCAGCGCGACTTCCCTGCACTTCCCCCA
Source organism: Paraburkholderia strydomiana (assembly GCF_031456815.1). NCBI lineage: Bacteria > Pseudomonadati > Pseudomonadota > Betaproteobacteria > Burkholderiales > Burkholderiaceae > Paraburkholderia > Paraburkholderia strydomiana. The sequence continues at coordinate 23,598 of NZ_JAVDVL010000025.1, read as the reverse complement.
CACGCCCGTCGATTTGACGCTTCTAAATTAATGGTCCAACCATCAGGTCATGGAGGTGCTTGCACTATGGTCTCGATCAAAAGAACGACACCCGCCGCGGGTCATACGACAACGGCCAGCGAGTCTGGTCGAGCAGCAACCAAGGCAGTCAGCGCGCAGAAGCGCAAGTTGACTGCTCTTCCGGCGGGCATGCCGTCGCCGATGAGGCAGAAGCGGGCGGCTACCAAGGCGCGTACGTCTAACGGCAGAGAGGATTCCGCGAAGTGGAACCATGAAGTGGCGTCCATGGGCGCGTCGGGTCCAGGCATTCCGCAAGAAGCAAAGAAACCCAAAATAATGAAAGATCTTGCGAATGCGGGTCAGCAGCTGAAAGACCAGGAAAGCAATTCAAACCTCATCGCACACCCGGAAAAACCGCTCGATTCGCCGGTCAGCGCATTCGGACGCGCAAAACCGTCGCAACTCTATACCAAGGACGCCGCGCCCAAGGCGGGAGATCATTCGCCATCGGTCTCGGCGGTAAACAAGGTCAATTCCACCGAAACCAAGATCACGGGACGGGGCGCCGGCGACACCACCACCGGATTCAACGTCAACGAACACAGGGTGCCGACCCTGCAGTTTCATACCAAGCCGTTCTACGACGCGAGCGGCACGCAGCATAACTACGCCAAAGATTCGGCAGCCCATACCACGTTCACATCGTTGCGCGAGATGCATCAAGCTGGTGAACAAGGCAACGGGACCTTTACCAAGAGAGGAAACAAAGACGTCCAAGGAACGCACAGCAATATGGGCGATCTGCTCGACGCCAATGCACGAGCCTATTCGCCGTATAACGCTCGAGGGGAGCGCGTCGTCAGCCCGGTCGATCGGAACGTAAATCGATTCTCGTCTCCGGCAGTCCAGCCCGGTGCGCAACAGAATTTCCAGACGCCCAGCGAAGCCACCGTTGGCACTAGGCTCGATCAGCTCAAAAACGCTCGACAGGCGGAGTTTTCGGCAAAAAGCCCGCTACCGCCGGTTCATATCAACACGAACGGCACCGAGGGCGAAAAGCTGAACACCAGCACGGCGATCAGAAGAAATCCGAATACAAGGTTCGATCAGAACGGCCAGCCGGCGGCACCGGCCAATCGTCCCATCGAAGCAGTAAAAAGCGACCGGGGCGTCTCGCCGCTGGTGGGTCAGCAGATGATGAACATGTGGCACCGCGAGAATCTGGGCCAGGCGCCACACGGCCCCGATCCGTCTACCCCGCCGATGCACAACGCGCCACGCCAGCCGAGAGCACCTGGCCAGTTTCCCACGCAACTGCCATTGGGCGACCGGATCAAACAGCAGCAAGCGGCAGCGCAAAAGGACTGGGATTCGCTGTCGCCGGCGCAGCAGCAAGCCGAAAGGGCCCAGACAAGTGCCAACGTCAGCAGGCTCGGTAAGGAATCGGCAGCCTCGCGGGATGATGACGCGATGGACGTCGACTGACACCAGCATCCGCCAGCAAAGCTGGCGTACACGCGGGTATGCCGCGACAGGCTGAGCCATTGTCTCCACCCGCAACCGGCAACACCGCGTCGTTATGTAGCCCGCTTCGTCGGAGGCGAGAAACAGAATCGGCGCCACCTGTTCATCGAGCGTGCCGTAGCGTTTGAAGAACGTAGACTCGATGACCTGTTTCACTGCTTTGCCCATCCATGCCTTCTCCTGCTCGTTGTCGCCAGCGGCATTCCGCGGAACGCGTCGCAAAGGCGCTGCTGTGCCGGCCGGCGCAGCAGCGACCATGCGAATATTGTGTCCGCCGTACCCCACCGCCAGCGACAGTGTGAGCGCATTGGCGCCGTTCTTCGCAGCCGCCTCCACCGTCGCCGCCGGATGCGATGCCGGTCCGGCAGTGTTACTACCGCCTCCGTTGCCGCCTGTGACGGAAAAGCCGGTGGTCATGAGGAGCTTTGACCCGGTGGTCACACCAACTCCCGCCGCCGTCCATGACATGTGTGGCGGCCAGACGTGCCCTTGGATTCGATTATCCAGTCGCCGGTTGTAGGTAGCGACGAGGCCAGGGTCGCGCGCCGCGGTTCGGGTTTTGCCGGTAGCGACGCGCGGACTGGGACCGACAGGCCTATCGCCGACGGAGCGACAGGCGTGGGCCGGGCTACTTTCGGGACGCGCTCTTCGACGAGGCCTAGCGGTTTTGTCGTGACGCTGTCAGGCAGCGCCTTAATGACGTCATACTCAGCGGACGGTCGAGCCCACTCGTCGCGCTTCTTGAACATCTTCCACTGGTCCTGGCTATCCTCTGGCTTGGATATACGCACAAGCTCCCATAAGCCGGTCAGCTTTTCGCCATGGAGGCGAAAGACCGGCTCGCTGGCCTTCATTGCCTTTCGAGGGTCGCCGACAGGCTCCCACGTCCCGCGGTCCCACACAATCACCGTACCGGCTCCATACTGCCTGGGCGGGATTGTCCCTTCGAATGTAGCCCCGACTACCCTGTCGGGCGCATACTACATCTCGCGCGGTATCCCGCCTGTCATGCGGTATGCGCGCGGGCAACGGCTCGACGCGGAAGCCTGCGACTGTCGGCAGGTCAATGCCGGTTTGCCACGGTGAATGCGGCTGAACTTCGAGCTTCGGTGCCTGGATCTCCGTGCTTGTGCGAATGCGTTGCCCCGTACTTCAGTTCGAAGTGCGCGCCCTTGCCGCTGCGCGTCGGTGGAAAGTGTTCACCGTCGACACACGTCACCTCGAACGTCTCTTTGCCATCGTCATGCACCACTGAGTAGATGCCTGAGACTTTCACTATTTCGCCCGGCTTGTAGCAATTGTCGCCTGCGATCGCCGATCCTTGTATGTTGGTAGCGACATTCCAATAGCAAACGACGTTGCGCTCCGTTGCTCCGGACGCCATGCCAGCCAGCTCACTCGGCTCCGCAGAGGTCCGGGGAACAAGGGCAACGCTTCGCCCTCACTGATAGGCTCGACGCGTTTTCAACTGTGCGTCCGACGCTACGTAGCAGGAGGAAGCTCGCTCCTGCCCGAAGAACCATTGTCAAACGCAATCTCAAGTTGATACAGCCGTATCAATTTACAACTGCGCGCGACAACATTGTCACGCCACTAGCTGCGTGTGTAAGTTTCTGCACACGAGGAAGCTCGCCATGCGTGCCCACTGCCGCTCCAGAGGTTGCGCTTGCCTCGCGATGGTCACTGGATAGCGCAGTAGTGCAGAAGTAATTGGGTCACGTGTGATCCAACGAAAATGTGGCAAGCTCGCATGCGCTGGCACGCGCCATCAGGAATTGATCATGAAGTGAGTTGCGTACTGGCGCTCATGCAGCAACTGACAAAAAAGCCTTCACTGGCACACGTCACTCAACGGGCTCCCAATTTTTCTGAAGCCCACCTGCCCTGACCACGCGATCACGTTTGCGCAGATTGCTAAAAGAACGTTATTCTTATTTTGTGGACTCTGCCCGAGACCGTGGTCGGATCGACCATCTCGTCACGCGTGACGGTCTGCCACAGCGGCCATGCGCATGTGGGGTGGCGCGAGCTGTTGGCTCCTCCGGCCGCAAGGTCGTGTCATGCAGCGTCACGCGTAACGGACGAATGCGGGCCCATCAAGATGCGGTCGCTGCTGTACGCGTCGTTGTAGATCGACGCGTCCGCGCTCGAACCCGCCTGTTCAATGCGCGCCGCGCCCTCTAGGATCTTGACGACGCCGGCGGAAGCGGTACAGATGCCATGCGATTGCCATCCAGCCGCCCATCGGGCGTAAGATGGGCGGACCTCGTGGTCCATCGAGTTGACTCTGTCAGCGTCGTGCTTGTTGTCAGCGTAGTGCGCGCCAACGGCGGCAGCCACGCGGCGGCTAGCATTGGAACGAACAAAGGCGGATAGGCTTGCGCCAGCTTCGTGATCTTCGTTTGGCTACGGATAGGTCGTGCCCATGCCACGCATACGCCCATTCGCGCAGCGCAAAACGGGATCCGGGTCCTCGACCGACCGGACGAGGAGCGCCGGGCCGTTATCCGGCTATTGAAAAGGAGAGAAGTGTCATGGCTAATAACAGGATGATGGCGCAGGTTTGTGAAAAACAGGGCTTCTTCGCGGCCTTAGACCAGAGCGGCGGCTCGACGCCCGGCGCATTGCGGCTATACGGGGTTCCGGACAGCGCGTACAGCGACGACGTCGGCATGTTTAAACTTATACATGAGATGCGGATGCGCATCATCACCGCCCCCGCCTTTACCGGCGACAGGATAATCGGCGCGATCCTGTTCGAAGCCACCATAGACGGACAGGCCGGAGGCAAACCGGTGCCGGCATTCTTGTGGGAAGAGCGCGGCGTCGTGCCATTTCTGAAGGTCGACAAAGGCCTGCATCCCGAAGCCGACGGCGTGCAACTGATGAAGCCCGTGCTTGGTCTCGATGCGGTGCTCAAGCGCGCGGCGAAGCTCGGCATCTTCGGCACGAAAATGCGATCGGTCATCCACCAGAATTCGCCGACCGGCATTGCGGCGATCGTGAAGCAACAATTCGAATTCGGCTCCCAGATCGAATCGCACGGCCTAATGCCGATTCTCGAAACCGAGGTGTTGATCACGTGTCCCGACAAGGCGAGCGCCGAGGCGACACTGCGCTCCGAACTGAGCAAGGGTCTTGACGCATTGCCGTCAAGCAGTCGCGTGATGCTCAAACTGACTCTGCCCGAAGTCGCGGATTTTTATCTGCCGTTGGTCGAGCATCCGAGGGTGGCGCGGGTCGTCGCGTTGTCGGGAGGCTATTCGCGATCAGCTGCGTGCGAACGGCTCGCATCCAATCACGGGATGATTGCCAGCTTCTCGCGGGCGTTGATCAACGAACTAAGAAAGCCGATGAGCGACAATCAATTCAACGCGGCGCTTGAGGCGGCCGTCGAAGAGATCTATCGCGCCTCCGTCGAGAAGGTTTGATGCGCGCAAAGGCAAGAGACCGTGAGCCAACGGGGGCAGCGCGCTTGCCATCATGCGTGGTAGTTTCACCAAGCAGCTCCGACGAGACCACCACTCTTCACCATTTGACAACGCAGATACGACGACATGTCAACTCCGCGCGGGCCGCCGCGACCAGGGTCTTCGACTGGCGCCGGCGGTCGGTCCCGGCCAAACGCGCGGGCCGGGCTGCCCACGCCCACGTAATAGGCCACGCGCGCTGTTCGGCGGGTGGGCCGCTTAAACATAAGCGACCTTGGGTTTGGAAAGAAAGTAAGCACCGTGCCGCATGGCCATGGTCGCGCGCGTGTCATGCTGAAGCCTTCACTGTCCACCTAAGACGTCAGCGGGACGAAATATGATGCGCCCGGAATACAAATCCGAGCGCACGGAAGCGAGACCGTGCTGGCCGGCTTCACGCGTCGTCCGAGCCTGCCCGCGTCTAACTTCAAGGCCACCAAAATTCCCATAGACGTTGATCTGAGTGCGAATGTTGTTGCCGTTGCCGCCGAGCGGCGCGGGCGCGATACCGTCGATGAACTTGAAGGCGGCATCTCGGCCGCCCCTGCTGCTCCTCGTACGAAGCCACCGCGCCGAAATGAATGCTGCGTAGCGCTGGAGCGCGGACAGGTTCGGACGGGCGCAAGCCGGTGCTAGATTCTCGGCGCGGAGGTCGTCAGAGCCTGCAAACAATCGCCCCCAGGTCTATGCTGAGACTGCCGAGATTCTTGGGTTTCGCCCCGCCGAGATTTGCATGGTCGCGGCGCATAACGGAGATTTGGCGGCGGCGCGTCAATGCGGCCTAAAGACCGCGTTCGTGCTTCGCCCCGTCGAACATGGCCCGGACCAACAGAGCGACTTACACGCTGAACAACCGTGGGATTATGAGGCGGCAGACCTGTACGACCTGGCGACGCGACTACGTTGCCCAACTTATTCGTTCGCACTGGTGAGCGGGTACGAAGCCATCCCTTTGCTCCGAGGCGCAGTACGCAACCCCGCCCTGGTCGCGGTCGCTATGTCCCCACGTTGCAAATGCATTTCTGCGCCGGATTTAATCGGCGAGGGATAATGTGGCCTACAGCACCTTTTGACATCAATGCCAGCAGGTATCAACCTGACCGGAGGACTCATGGTTAGTGCGGACTCTTCAAAAGAGTCGTCCCAGTCGATATCCCGTGACATAGTGTTGATATCGCGCATCGCCGCTGTCCCTTCAATGCTTAAGATGATTTGCGACGAAACCGGCATGGGCTTCGCCGCTGTCGCTCGGGTAACTGACCTCAGCTGGACCGCTTGCGCGGTCCAGGACAATATTGGCTTCGGGTTGCAGGCCGGACAGCAACTCGAATTGCATAGCACGTTGTGTTGTGAATCCCGAGTCGCTCGGACCCCAATCATCATCGATGATTTCAGCACCGACGCTGTCTATCGTGGCCATCACACGTCGAAGATATACAAACTGGGCAGCTATATATCCGTGCCCATCATCACACCAGGTGGCGACTACTTCGGAAACCTGTGTGCCATCGACCCGAGGCCCGCGCGCGTTTCGGAGCCGCGAGTTGTCAGGATGTTCGAGGTTTTCGCCACGTTGATAGCCATGCAGATTGAGAGCGAACAGCGACAGTCATCGACTGAGGCGCAACTGGCGACCGAGCGGGAGACGGGCACCTTGCGAGAACAATTCATCGCCGTGCTCGGACACGACTTGCGCAATCCGCTTTCGGCCGTTAATGCGACGGCCGAATATCTGGTTCGCCGCACTGATGACACGAGTCTGGTGAATGCAGGTAACCGGCTAAAGCGCACTGTGTCGCGGATGGCGCGCCTTATCGATGACGTAATGGATTTTGCCAGAGGGCGGCTGGGGTCCGGAATGGCTGTTTCGATTCAATCTGTCGTCGACCTCGACGAGCGTCTGCGAGCAGTGGTTGATGAGCTAAGACTCGGCAATCCATCGTGCGATATAGTCACTGATTTTGCGGTGACGAGGCCTGTTGCTTGTGACCCATACCGCATGCAGCAACTGCTATCAAATTTACTGGGAAACGCGTTAACTCACGGCGCGGCGGGCGAACCTGTTTTTGTCCGGGCGGCGACTGATAACAACCATCTGCATATGAGCGTGGCCAACCGGGGCGAGCCGATTCCGTCGGAGGTGCTGCAAAAAGTATTTGAGCCGTACTGGCGACCGCCGACGAGTTCGCCGGGTGGAGGACTCGGACTTGGTCTCTTCATCTGCAAAGAGATTGTCGAGGCACATGGGGGCACTATTGAGGTCAGTTCGTCGAAAGAGGATGGCACCCGCTTCACAGCATGGGTTCCTGTATCGAAGTGACGAGATGAACCGCGGGCACTCACCGTGACCAGTGTCTTGTATCTACTGAGACTATTCCTCTGCCCCTTTGAAACCCTTCATCGCGGCGGGGGACAGTTGGCACAGACGAATCAGAAGTGGGATGTCAGTCCATTGCGACCGGCCAGCGGAGGTCCAATCGCCTGCCGTATGGCGCTTTGGAGAAGTAAGAGGACGGTAACAACGAGTCTGACGATGCTGACCGCACTCCTCGTCGACGGCGTCGTCCAGGCAGTGCACGCAGCAATCAGCGACTTCCTGCCTGGGCATCATCACGGTTCAAAAAGTGTCGTATCGACGCTAGCAGAACCTCGATGGTCACCGGCTTAGGCAAAAACTCATCCCATACTTTGACTCCCGGCTGCCGATGGTCAGCGCTGGTAAGAATCACAGGAATTCCCGACAACTTCCGTTTTTGCTTCAGGTGGCGGCAGAACTCAACGCCATCCATTATCGGCATCGAACGGTCTGTGATGATCAGGTCGGGCTTTACCTGTTTGGCTGCGACAAGTCCCTCGAGACCATTGCTAGCAGTCGCCACCCGATAGCCTTCGACTTGGAGGATGCGTTTCCACGCGGTCACGATGCTCCGTTCGTCATCTATCACAAGAATGGTTTTCATGTTTGCTTTCTGCCAGTTCGTGGGAGGCGTTGGCGAAGGGTTGTCGCGCGACCCGCACGCTACTTCCTACTGGAACAAATGCCACGAGGCGACACCGCAGAGTCTCTGTGGTGTCCGACCTCTCGGACGTCTTCACCAACCATGCATAGGCCGGAACCGAGTTGCGAATTACGCCCGCCCCTATAGTCCGATAATCGCGTTGACGAATTGCGACTTAACTTTACCGGGCAGAAACGCTACCTAATGTGCTTAGGCGAACGCTTGCTTCCGCTGACCTCCAGTCGCAACTTCGGCACGTGACCTGCGCGAGAGCCGCGCATGCCGTGACAGCAAAACGGGGGTAGGTTGCAGGGCAACCGCCAGGAGCTCCCCGCATGAGGGTCCTCGTCGCTTCAAAATATCGACGGTCAGGCCGTCGGCAGACGGTTTAGGCGCCAGCCGCAATAGTGCTGGCGACGCGTCCTGTACTGCGGCGAGCGGCCGGACCATCACCAAGAGAGTTTCCGACGACTGCCCCGCAAGCTGCCGGCGTCGAAGCGATGAAGACCGCGCGTACTGAGTCCAGAAATGAGCGCCCCGCAACACCGTGCCTGTGCTTGCCACGACAGACCGACGAGTCGACTGACGGACAATCATTGCGGCGCGCGCTGTGAGCACTTAGGTGCTGGATTCGAAATGGCCAATTGCGCCGGGAAGGACCTTCTAGCGACGGCCTCCTGGCTGCACCGCACGTACAACGGGCTCGTCAAAGTAAAGAGGGTCGAGCGATAGCACTACCCCAAACACCGAAGCTTGTCGCCTGCCCTCTGCCCCGTGGAAAGAAGTCTGTCCGTGCCGGCCGACGACGATGATTTCGCTGGCACCGCCTTCCAGGTAGGCCCCCACGCGCCGGTCAACGTCGTTCACTGTGACTCTGTCAAGAAGCACTTCAATACAGAGGTCGGTGACTATCGGCAAGGGCTCGTCACGGTCGAGACCTTCCCATTTCTCACATGGCATCCAGACGACGTCCGGAACGCATATGCCGAATGACGGCGTGACGACAGCTATCGACAACGCAGCGAGATGGCCCAACTGCTCGGACACCTGGCAGTAGGCATCGGTGAGCACAATCTGCCGTCGCGGCGATGGCAGTGGATTTGTCACCACTTTTCCGTACCCGTCGAGCTCGCACACCTGCGTCCCGCCCGATGCCACCGCTGTTATCACCCGGCGCCATGCAACAAGCAGTCCGGTTCTGTCGAGCAGTGCAGGCACCTCCATGACGGGTCTCGCGACGAATTCACTTAATTGCTTCTGCATCAGCATCGCTGTCAGTAAGCCTTCTTCATGACACCACTGTCGGAAGCCGGTACCTCCATTCCTCCCTTTTTCTGTATCTTCGGCTTCATCTGCTTCTGCGAGATGTCGCCAGACTGTCGCGGACAAACGAGGGCACAATATGGCGGAAGAAGTGACTCCAGTCGGCGTTGCGCCGTTCGCGACGCGGAATTCGCCCGGGGAGCGGAAGGGTTGGCCCTGGCCCGAACCAAAGACGACGAGTTGACCGCTGCACGTCGTGCAATCGATGCCGGATTCAAGCCCACCGGCGCACCCCGGCCCAGCCTTGGCGATAGCACGTCAGACGACGAAATGTCCCCCTTGAAAAGGACGGCGGCTGCGAGTCGGCCGCCTGACACACCTTCGACGCTGCGGCGCAATGCCTTTAGCGGAGCCTCGAAGGCGCGCCGTTAATGGTGACGCTTCGTCCGGTCCTTCGCCGCTTCCCTGGCGTCACCAACGTTCTTCCTGGCTGCTCCCGCGGCCTGCTCCACATCACTTTTCAGTTCCCGGGACGGTCTGCCCATGACCTTGCCCATTGCCTCGTTAACCTTGCCCCTCATCTTTTGAGCAACACCTTTGACCTGGTCCTTGTTCATGATGCATTCCTCCGAATATGCGACCGACGTCGCGTTAACCAGTTGCGACACAATCAGTATAGGAAAAGCGCTTTGTTCGTGAAGCAAAGGCGACAGGCGAGGTTGCGGGATTTGCGAGTGGGAAATCGCGCGGACGAAACGTTACCCCGCCGGAGCACGCCGGTGGGTAGAGCGCTTGCGACATGCATCGAGCGACGCCCGATGACGCCGCAATGCGACGCTTTCGGGCCCGCTGGGTAGATGCGAGAGTGCCCAGGCCGGACCTCGCGACCGGCGCGCCGCTCGTGGCGTCAGGACGAGTGGTGTGGGTGCGTGTCCGCTTGGTCAGCATTCCTCCACTGTTTTACCGATGCAAACAACAGTGAACTCGTCCGACCGGTGGCTAAATCAGGTTGACGCTGCACTCCCCGGAGCCCTTATGGCGCTCCCACCGTAAGCCTCGTCCTCTGTTATGTCTGCCCTACGATAGTTGGTCCGCCGCTCCCGGGAGCTCACATCGCACTTCGTCTCGGTGCGTCCCGGGTTAACCACCGCAGTGCAAAAGGGTTGCACAGTGCGGAACGTAGCTTGCTGAACATGCACACACCCCTATTGGAGTTCATCATGGCAAATCGACCGACAGAGCAATTCACTACTGAAGACAAACCCGGAAGAAGTGTCGGCCATGTAGTCGAAGACACGTTTGCGGCAGATGACGCATCGTCGGCCGGAAGCGTGAGTCGCATTGACCCCGACGACAGATCGACGCACCAGAATGCCGAGGAGAGTGATGTTCCCGGTACGGACCCGGACGAGGATATTCTCGACGAAGAGACGCCATCCGAGCCTTCCCCCGGCGACATCCCGCCGGACCGCGAAGCGCCGCAGGGACGCGCAACCGCGTGAACTGACTGCGGGACTGGCGCGGATGGAGACGGCGTCCACGATTCCTCCGGTGAAGCTAAATCAGAGGTAAATCGTTAGTGCGTCGGCGGCATTCTCGTTGTCGTCAACGACGAGTACTTGAAGTGAGCGAGCGTGAGACGGCACCAGGTAGCCCATCTGCGCTGCCAGCACCGGACAGACCAGCGGGCCCGCGCCGGCGATGGCGGCAAAATGATGGCCGAACAGCACCCACCTGTTGGTCGGCACATAGTCCATGCCGTCGTCATGGCGCTCGGCAAAAGCATTGCTGCGACAAAAACGCCCGTGCCTTCTCACGAGGTTTTCATGGGTCGTCCTACTCTTAACTGAGGAATGCGAACGGTGTGTGGGTCGATCTTAGAGCTCGAATTTCTTGCCTGCGGTGCAAAAACTGCCGACGACGCTACGGTTTAGCCGCGTCCATCATCTGCCGGAAATCGGCTTCGTCCACTCGCCACGACGAAAACGGCGCATGACAGCTTCGCCGACCAGCACCGCCTGGCGTTCCTGATCAGCTCTCGTCTGCCCGTACTGCTAACGACGCTGAACCCCATCCCTGATCGTAGCGACAAACTCGACGGGCGGCGTAATGGGCAAGATGTTCGACGCTCAATCCATCATGGTCGCGTGCGCCGCCTGCTACGACGAAACGAGGCTTGGTGCCTGGCCGAAGAACCATTGTCACATGTACCAATCCCGTCGCGGGCTGCTTTTCCCGGCCCCTTCGTACGACGTTTCGTTGTGCGAATAAATTTCGTGAGTCCTGGCTGAATGCACATACAGTTGTCCTTTTAAGAAAACCAACCTAAATCTTGTTTTTGGACTCTACTAATGTAGTCGCTAGCTACTTAGGATTATCTAAGAGAAATTTGGAAGAACCGTTTGTACTGCTAAAGATCTATATCTACGGCTATCTCAATCGCGTGCAGTCTAGCCGACGCCTGGAGCGGGAGTGGCAGCGCAATGTTGAATTGATGTGGTTGACCGGCCGGCTTGCGCCGGACTTCAAGACGATTGCCGAGTCCAGGCGGAGCAATGGCGAAGGCATTCGCAACGTGTGCCGTCGCTTCGCGATGATATGCCGTGACCTGAAGCTGTTCACACAAGCGGTCGTAGCCATCGCCGGTAGCAAGTTCAAGGCGGGGTCATGGTCGATGGTACTAGTCCACTTGTGTCGAGGCCTCTCGCCATTGGGCGATAGGCTTTCCGGGAAATTTTCAACGGGCAACAGTGGTAACAAGTTCAGTTGCGCGAGCGTCGCTGGATCGCGAATGCGTTCTATGGCTTAGGCAGTAATTGACAAAGCCGAGCGGGTTACCGCCTATCACGGCCATTTCCTGCGATCGGCTTGCATCGGCAAAATGAACGGCCTACGCTAAGACGGTCAACAAGTTCTTATAGGCGGTGCGCCGGGAGTTTGCGGTGAAAAAAGCGTCTTTGCGCTATTGCCATTGGCTTCGGTATCGGAAATCGCGTCAGCGGGACGTGCACCGATTTGGTTATGCAGCCGCTTCCTCCGTGTCCGTGGGGTCCCGCGGATTCGATGTCGGGTTGTCATGAGCCTGCGATTTGCTGATAGCCAGCTGCGATGTGACGCGATGGATGGTGCTTCGATGGACTGGATGCAGGCTCGATGGCCAATCGCCCTCCCCGGATTATCGCGGGGCGGTGCGCTTGCGCTTTCGCTAAGTGTCTTGTCGAGCACGGTCGCCGGAGGAGGCGCGTGCGTCGACGTTGTTGCGCTTCCGTCCGGCAGCTCGATGAATATCAAGGCATTCATTGCGGCTCACGGAAACGTGGCCGCGGCGCTCACTGCCATGCGCGGGGCGCTAGCACAGACGGAGGCACGTCCTTGCAGTGATTTTTTAAACAGCAATGCATGTAACGAGACGCTCGAACTGACGCGCAAGAGCGTCTCCGCATTAGAGGCTTGCAATGACCTGAAACCGGAGGTGAAGGCTCGTCCAGTTACGACGCCCGGAAGTTCGTCGAAAGGAGACAATCTGACAGCAGCCGAGGCAAACCCTTGGGACGAGCCGAAATTCACTCCGGCAGATCCTGCGGCGAATCACGAAGGCGAAAGCTGCCATTTTTTTACCAAAGCCTTCCTCAGGCGAGACGGCGGGGGGACAAACAGCTACGCCCTAGGTGCCCATGTGTGCTACGGCACTCGCTTTTATCGGTGCGAACCTACCGGATCTGAGGTCGGCGGGCACGATAGTGGGAAATGGAAAATGGTCGGGCCATGTGCAGCGTTCAAGGATGGAACTTCGCCACGGTTCGATGCAAGCGTCATCGAGAGCGCAGCAAAATGAGGTGCCGCTTGCGACAGTCCATCTGCAGCACCACAACTCGACTTACGATGGGGCTCGGATTGCTTCTCGGGTTCTGCCTAACGTGTTCTGCACAAGCGACGCATTCCGTGCCCAGTGCCAGAGCAGGAGTTAGTACGCCGCCAGCGGAAATGATCAGGGACTCTAACGAACTATTCCGCCAAGCATTCGACGCCATGCAAAGAGGAGATCTCGACAACTCCAAAATCCTCTTTGAGACTGGATTATCTGTCGCACCTAACGATGCAAAAGGTCACTTCTATTACGGGGAACTGCTTTCTAGGCAAGGCCAGTCCGATCTGGCCGACCAGCAGTACGCTATCGCTGCGAAGCTCGGCGGGACCGGACCCATCGTGGACAAGGCCAAAGCCAAATTGCCATCGACATACCACGTCAGGCCGGGCGACACGGTGTTTTCGATTGCTGTCGAGCATGGCTTCAACTACCGGGACATCATCGCTTATAACCACCTCGACATTTCGCCTGGCGTTTCACAAGTGAATCTTCCGGGCACGCTGTTGATACCACCTTCTGGCTACAGCTACACCGGGTCGGGCTTCTAACTGCGCCGTCGTGGCCCGCAGGCGCCCGACGGGTATTGCGCGGAGGAAGGCGCATTCGCATTCAAGGATGCAGTGGAGGGAGTCACGGGGCTGACACTCACGCATTTATTTTTACGTCGCGTTCAGGTGCCGTGAACCGGCAGCCGATGCGGACCCCATGCTGGTGCCGTTCAATATTTACTACCGTTCACGCATCGTGTACACTAGAAAAAATTGAACGGAGTCGCAGATGCACGCATCAGTTGTCGCCCCCGATCCCCTCGTCGCGTCCGCGACGCAGGCATTCAGCGTCAGCGCGGGCGTTGCGACGTCGGTCATGCCAACGCCGCCTGGTACCGGCTACGACAGCGCAGTCGAGTTCCACCTGGACCCACCGCTGCGCCGCCTGGCCGTCGTAGTACCCTCAATCGACCGCCAGGAGCGGCTCTCCGCTCTAACTGCCACCAGCGGCCTGCACGACGCCCGGCATGTCCTTCTCGTGACATCGTATCTTTCACCTGCCCTTGTCGAGGCCTGCCGCAGCCTCGGCGTGAACGCGATCGACGAGGCTGGCAACGCGTTCGTGAAAGACGGTAACACTCTAGTCCTGATTTCCGGTCGTCCGCGCGTCAAAGAGCTCCGTCGGCCCAGCCTCTGGTCGAAGCGATCGCTTCAGGTCATCCTCGCGCTGCTCGTTAGGCCAGCGCTACTCCACGAAAGCAGACGCACGATCGCAATGTTCGCCGGTGTGAGCACCGGCACCGCACACACCACCGTGCAAACGCTACTGCAGCGTAAGGACCTGACCGAGCGCAGGGACGGACTGGCTTTCACCCAGTTCGACCGGTTGCTCGATGAGTGGGTCACCCTGTATCCCTCGCTCCTAAGGGAATCACTGAAGCTCGGACGATACCGCGCGACGGAGCCGAACTGGTGGACCGACATGCTGGCGCCGAACGGCGAGTGGATGTTGGGTGGTGAGTCGGCCGCTGCGCTCATGACGAATTATCTGAAGCCGGCGGTCGTGACGGTTTACTGCACCAACGGTATCCCTACCCAGCTGATCAGCCGCGGTCGGCTGCGGCCGGACCCTACGGGAAACGTTGAATTTCTCAAGGCGCCCTTCGAGTTGAACCGAACCCCGGGGTTGGTCGACAACGTCGTCTATCCCGTGCTCGTGTACGCCGATCTCGTCGCGAGCGGTGACTCGCGCAACCTCGAAACCGCGCAGCTGATTCGTGACCGGTACATCCAACATGGCAATTAAGCTGCACGAGGCCCATCCCTTCCCCGAGATGTCCATAGCCGTCCTGCGTGACGTCTTGATCGCGGCGAATCAAGTCCGCGCAGCATGGTTTGTGGGCGGGGCGACGGCCCGCGATATCCTCACCACACACCGTTTTGGCATCGAGCAGTCGCGGGCGACCGCCGACGTCGACATTGGTGTGTGCATTGAAAGCTGGCAAGGCGACAGGGAACTGCGCGACGCGCTCATAGGGACGGGAAGGTTCGAGCCCAGTGGAGAAGCTCAGCGGCTCTACTACACCGCGCCCGACTCAGGCGAGAGGATGTGGCTTGATATCGTTCCCTTTGGGGGACTCGAGCGTGAGGGCGGCCGCGAGATCGAATGGCCAGGTGGCGCATTCCGGATGAACGTCGCAGGTTTTGGCGAAGCGCTGGAAGCGGCCATCGAGGTTGAGCTGGCAGAGGACGTCGTTGTCCTCGTTGCGCCCCTTCCGGCTCTCGCGATGCTCAAGATCCTCGCGTGGCGAGACAGGCACACCGCGCATGTGAGGGACGCGACAGATCTGCGGTTCCTGATGTCGAGATATGCAGACGCTGGTAACTACGATCGCCTCTACGACGGCGACGCACTGGATCTTCTCGAAGCCCACGGATTCGATCCGGATGTCGCTGGAGCCGCACTTCTCGCACGGGACATGGCGGCTCTCGTCTCACCAGCAATCCGGCCGCTAATTATGGAGGCGTTGGCACCAGGGGAAGCCTATCCGCTGTTGCTTAACCAGATGCTGGGAGGGGGACACCGTATGCTACAGCTCGAAGGGGAAGGGACTGGAGCGATTGAGGCCTTGTTCAACGCATTTCGAACGACGTTCGAGCGAGGGTTCGCGACCGCTATTTGAGTAGATGGGACGTTCGAATGGTTCGAGGTATGGATGGTCCGCCGCGGCGACGGCCAAGGCGGATACCGGCATTCCTTGTATTTCGCCCCCGGGTGCGGCTCAAGTAGCGGGCCGAGCCATTGCGCCTGTTGCATTAGATTATCCGCGCATGCGGACTCCCTCCGAAAGAGAACCTATATACCTGTGACAGCCATGCGTTGCAGATACTGACCCACGCAGGCCAATGCTTGCGTGCATCTGCCATCGTGGCGCCCTGAGAGGTGATAATCCACTCAAATGCCAGCTTGTCTTCTGTCACGAGATTGATCGCCCGACGGGTAATGTGATCGGGTAGGGTAGCGAACGCAAGCGGTATATCGAGCGAAACTTGGTTTGGGTCACCGGCCAATGCCGACGGATGGCGCGCCATCAGATCGGCGAATTCGTTGACATTAAGCACAATGTAGTAGGCTGCAACCGCCGTTTTCCAGTCTTCTGCGCTACCGAAAACGTCGCCAATCCACGGCATATATTTGACTATGTCGACTAGCACCGCCCACGCTTGTACAGTGTTGCGGCCGAGGCTCTCAGGCCAGCCCATAACGTCATGTTGCTTCCATAGCGGAGCATGGGTGTTTGCGTTGGGAAGCCGATGCTCCTTGCGAACCAATTCGACCGCTATCTTTATCCTGCTGACGTGTAGTGCCATCGCGCCGTGCAGTGCCTGATATACAAAGGACGCTGCGCGAGGCAGATCGGTGCGAATTACATAGCCGCCCCGATCCCAGCCTTGCGGTTGCAGTATCTCCTCTAGCAGGCCACTTTGATTAGCAAACGCTTCCTCGCCGGAGCCGACTGCTGCGAGCATCAGAGCGAACACATCAGAGAAGCAGCCGACGCCCTCCATCGTTTCGTCGGCCAGGAGCTTCAGGCCGTTAGGCGGCACGCCGGAATTGTTCGCGCGCCATTCCTGCAGCCGCGTAACAGTATTCTTTCGCGCGGCTGCTACAGCTTGGCGCCATTGCAGCCGATCGTCGGCAAGAATGATTTTCGACGCACGGTCAAACACCTCGGTGAGGGCGCGGTCCTCGGTTGTCCTTTCCGTTCCGACGGGCACCGCGGGTGCGGATGCGACGTGGATCTCCGCTCCGGAGGGAGAGAGGGCATAGGGATTCGCTCCGATAGGTGGTTTGGGGAGCGCTGGCGCCCGATGCAATTCACGCAGGAGCTCGTCATATGCCGTTTCGACGTCGCGTCCCTCGTGCAGATTACGATCAACAGCCGGATCGCGCCGTGCATCGCGCGAGAGCGATATGAGCGGCACCTACGCGCTCGGCCAGGACATCGACGCGACGGGTTACGCGTTCAAGACGCTCGGCTTCGCGAGCAAAACCTCGTTCACCGGTCAGTTCGACGGCATGTGGCATAGCGTGTCGCATCTCAATCCTGACATCTCATTCATCAGTGATATTGCCGCAAACGCGGTAGTGCGGGACGTCAATCTGCTCGACGCGTCGGCCGGGAATCAGGTGCCGTCAGGTCAATCTGAAGGCATTCTGGCCATGACCAATCACGGCACGGTCGTCAACGCCTTCTCCTCCGGCGTCATCGGTCCACGTAGCAACGACACGTCGGCGTCGGTAGGCGGTCTTGTGGGCAGTAACTTTGGAACAATCGCACGTTCGGGCAGCAGTGCCACGGTCTATCCAGACAGCGGCGGTGGTGGACTCGTCTCCGACAATTACGGAACCATCACGCAGTCGTACGCGACTGGCATGGTCCAGGCGATCGCGTCGCGTAGCTCAGCGGCAGGTCTCGCCGACCACAACGTGGGCACAATCTCGCAGTCATTCGCAGCGGGGAGAGTTCTGGCATTTAATCCATTGAATGAAGGCGGAATCTGTGTGCGTTGCACAGTGCTCGGCAGCGACGTCTACTGGAATAAGGAAACGACAGGACAGGCGGAAAGCGGCGGCAATCTGCCCGCTTTGAACGGACTCACCACTGCGCAGATGAGTGACCCCAGGAGCTTCGTGGGCTGGAACTTCGGCAGCGACGGCGCGTGGGCGATGCCGGCTGGCGCCACGCATCCGGTGCTGCGCTGGCAGGTGGAGCATTGATGGGGACGCGTTGCTGTGGGATCGGATCAGCACGCGAAACGCTCACCGACCTTAGGTAGCGCAGATTAGGCCCGTTTCTGCCGATCAGTTAATACCTCTTCAAGCTGTTCTGCACTCGTCACCCGTGCGCCCCGCAACATCCAGGACCCCGGCGACTGGGTGCAGAGGATCGGCGAGCGCGAGACGAGCGCCCGGAGTGTCAAATCACTCATCTGGCCCGTATGCACCAGCTCCGATGCGAGCACGTTCCACGTCACGATCGGACCGTGCCGCCGGAACACCATCAATAGCCGGTGCTCCTGCTCGGTAAGCTCCCGCTCAGGATCGAGGCGAATTGCCGGCCGATAGCGCCCATGCGCACCCGCGATGAACTTGAGGCGGGACAGGACAGCCATCGTGACAAAGGCGGGTGGAACCGGATATTGAGTGGAGCAACGTTCTTCGCGGCTGAGTCGTAGCTCCCTCAGGCGCTCCACTGCCCCTAGCGCGATGTCGGGCGAAATAACCGAGTCGGTAATTGAGAAGACTCGCCGAAGCGCCAGGATGATCGGGTTTTGTCGCGCTGACTCACCGTACCAGAACCACTCCTGCCCCGCCCTTGCCGGTCGATCGAGCCATTCGAAGCCGTGAACGGTCTGCACGACCTCGCGAATCGATCTGACGGCATCAAGCTCCCAGCCAAGTTCAATGGCATAGCCCATCAGCACGCCCACGTGAGCCGCACCAACGGCACTGATCATCGCCAGCGCCATCTCGTGTACCGCCTTGACGCGCTCATCCGCGGCGCCCCAACGGGCAGGCGGATTGAACAGATATGCTTCGAGCGAGAGAAGGTGCGTAGCGAGAAGGTCTCGCGCGAAGCGCCAGGCGTCCTCAATGCTGGGGCCCTCGCCCAGAAGCGGGCGCAGGACTGCTTCGAGGCGCGCCGGTGTGCACGGCAAGTGTTGCTTCGCCGTTGCGTCAATCAATTGGAAAACGGCCAGAAATTCGCGCGGCAAAGCAGGGGCTCTTGTCCGCATCAGCTTGAGGATCTGGCATGCGCGGCTCTCGGTGATGCCATGCTGAGTGGCGACCGACGCAAGAGTCCGGCCCTGCGCGTTGATGCCGTAGCGCATGGCGAAAAGCTCCGCGTTGCGCTCTACCGTCCTTGAGGTACTTCCTGCCGCCAGTACGCGCCCAACGGCGATGATAATCTCGGCGGCTGTGCGGGTTGGCTGTGCTTGTCCGGCCGCGGCGGACTCCGCAGGCGTCGCCGGAGCCGCCGTCTTGCCCAGAAGCCAGCCCGATTCGACCGCCAGGGCTTTCTCCCATGCTTCGGCCTGTTCAGCGCTCAAAGAATGCGGAATCCCCGCGTTTTCCCATTGCCGCAAAGCTCCATCACGAACCTGCAGCCGCAGGGCAAGGCGATGTCGCGCAATACCTAACTGCTCCCGGCGCATACGCGCGCGCTTGCCGGCCGCCAGAAGATCCGACCGAAGCGTACCGTCCGAGTCGATCTCCTCCGTCGCCACATTGTTCGGCGTTTGTGCATCCAGTATCCAGTCCGCTGAGACGCCAAGCACTGTCCCAAGCTGCCGTGCGTCATGCGGGCCAAAGGTGTTGGGCACGCCTCTGACTTCCCAGCGGGTGATCGACGAAAAGTGGATGCCGCTCGCCTCGGCGACCGCCTTGCGGGTCAAACCCAACGCTTCGCGTCGGTGCCGGATCTTATCGCCGATCACCCGCGTTGGGGCAACGCCCCGCCCTATCATCCCTGCTCGATTCATGTCACGTTACCCTGACGCTTCTCAATGCCGGTACCTGCCACGGTGTGCGAACCCATCGCACTTTCCGGTTGTCGGCAAAATGCGAAACTTCTTTAGCGTTGTGCTTTCAGCGATCCATGCGTTTCGCGTGCGAAAGCCGTTACTGTGCGTGGTAGCCGTTTCGGTTTCCGTCATGACATTTTCTGGAAACGTCCTGGTACACTTGGGGCGACGACGGAGAACAAGTGGATGACGACATCTGGCGAACTGTTTGAGCAGGAATTCGAGACCTGGACGCCGGCTCAAGCCAAGTCTTTCTTTCGTGCCGGAATTGTCGATGACTTTTTTGCGACGAACACGGGCGATGATCTGTGGGTGCTGACGCTGGTTGTGGTTGGTCGTCACGGTCGACAGACCTATGTGCAACTGCGCACCGCGCGTGAGCTTGATGTTCACAAGGTGCGCAAGTTCAAGACGCTCGACGCCGCCGTGCGCGCAGCTGGTGAGATTGGCTTTGACGTCCGGGTCGTCGGTATCGCGAGGTCGGCGAAGGCTACGCCCCAACGAGCCGCCAGGACCGCACCGGGTGTGCGAGCCCTTGGGATTCGGGGGATGCTGCCGGATGCCGACTGACCAAGGCTTCGCGCGACAGCGAGCGATAATGCTGGCCACTGCTTCTGCCAGTCCAACGAAACAAATCCGCAGCCCCCGAAACCACGAACAGGGCTTCCTGGAGCCAGTGCGACGGAGCGCTAAATTCAAATGGCTCGCTTTCTAAGCCCGACGTCAGAGCAGCAGAGGATCATTGACGCCGTTCCGTCGGGCGGCAAGCTGAAGATAAAGGCCTATGCTGGCGCCGGCAAGACGGCAACTCTTCGCCTCGTTGCGGACCGTCTTTCCCAACGGCGCGGCATGTATCTAGCCTTCAATCGTGAGATTGCCGAACAGGCACGCCGCAGTTTCCCCGCGAACGTTTCGTCTGGGACGATCCACTCTCTTGCTTACAGATCCGTTTCGCCCGATCTGGCGGCAAGGGTAGGCTACCCGGCAGAGCCGCCGCACGAACTCGCTGCGCGATTCGGACTTGCCCCGCTAGAGGTGCCTCTTGCCACGGGGAAGCCGGTTGAGCTCACGCTGTTCGAACTCGGCCGCATGGTTGTGGACGGCTTGGGGCGCTTTTGTCGCTCGGCCGATGCAGTGCCCGCCCCCGTTCACGTTCCCGTCGACGAGAAAATTGATCTGCGAGCCGCCGACTGGCTGCGAAGCGCCCTGCACCCATACGTTGCCCGGCTATGGGATGAGAGCCGGCACGTGAGAGGTCGCAGCGCCATTATTCCGGACGTCTACCTGAAAGTGTGGGCACAGCGCAGTCCGCGCATAGATTCAGACTTCATCCTGTTTGATGAGGCGCAGGACAGCGACGGCGTGATGTTGTGGCTCCTCAACCAACAGACACACGCCCAGACAATTTTCGTCGGCGATCCGTATCAGCAGATCTACGAATGGCGTGGAGCAGTAAACGCGATGGCCCAGATCAGCGCACCTGAGTATGCGTTGACCGAGTCGTTCCGCTTTGGTCCTGCTATCGCCAGACTGGCCAGTCGGCTGCTCGCCTTGCTCGGAGAGAGTGTTCCGGTTCGCGGGCAGGACGCGATCGGCTCCATAGGCGTCGATGATCCTTCGCTGTCTCCTCCGGTCGATGCGATTCTCTGCCGCAAGAATGTGTCCGCCATCTGGCATCTGGCCGCCGGCGTCGAATCGGGGCACAAGCCATCTATCCGTATGAGTCCGGGTGAGATCGTCGCTTACGCCGACGGCGCGGATGCATTGCTCGCCGGTCGCCGCGCCTATAAACCAGCGGCGTTCTCACTCTTCGAGACGTGGAAGGACGTGCAGTCTTTTGCGAGAAGTGCAGTCGGAGCCGACCTCTTGCCTATTGTGCGTATCGTCGACGAGCTCGGTACGGACTACCTGCGCGCGCTATCGCAGCGGGTGGCGTCAGAGTCGAACAGTGATTACGTAATCTCGACGGTGCATAGAGCAAAGGGGCTTGAGTGGAAACGCGTCAAGGTGGTCAACGATTTTCTGTTCAAGTATGTCGACGGCCGACTGGCGGTAGACGAAGACGAGCTACGGCTGCTGTATGTCGCCATTACGCGCGCTCAACACCTGCTGGACATATCTGACCTGCGCGACGATCTGATGCGGCTACTTGCGCCGGGCCCTTGAACTCCCCTTATGGCGGCGTTGCTAATTTCTGGTGGCGATGCCGTAGACCGTAATAAAAACGTCAACGCCCCGGTCTGGCACTGACGCGGCATCGCGCGCGCAGGTTGACACTTTTATATCCCGTTGAATCGTAAGAAAAGCGTCAATTCGCGTCGCGAATACCAGGTTGCGCGCCATGCTATGGATCTGGCAGGAAGTAATCGCTCGTAGCGGCGGAGAGGTCAGCGAAGCGACGGCGCAAATCGCCTGAAGCCGGTTCGGGCTGAAAACGCCGCTGTTGCGATAAGAAGAGCTATCACGCCAGTCGTGTTTTCGCCAACATCTGCTGGGGCTCGCGACTTTGAATGGCCGGTGTGGAGCGGCTCGAAAGGCCCAGTACGACCCACTACGGTCAAACGACCCTCTTCAAAGCGGCCAGCCAGTCGAATCGCGGTTTCGCGAACTGGGGCTCCCATAAGCGGCCGCTGGCGAGCTCACACAACCGGCCAATTTCGGCCACTCAGAGAACGGACAGAATCGTCCGCTTCCGCCACAAAATGCGACGTTCGAAAACTCCATGCCGTCCTGCAGCTACGACGTGCCGATTCTGCCGAAACATGCCCCGGAGCGCCCTCACTAAGTGGTTACGTTCTACGCGTCGCTGGCAAAGGCCGCTGACGGCGTTGAAATGAGACAAAAACTCCGAAAAGCGCTGCTAACGCCCCGAAGGCACCGAGCCACGATAATGCCAGCGCGCCTTTAATGAGGCTAACGGATAGCTTGGACCAAACGATGTCTGTTTCATACTGCGCCGAGGCGAGCATTAATGCAAAATCGCCGGGGCAAACGTCAGTCGGTAGACGACCGTAGCTGGCGAGGAGTATTAGTCTTGTCTTCTCAGAAAGCCCACACCCAAGTACAACTCGGGTTGTATTGTTCGGTATTGCGTAGACAAATATAGCGCTCGTAAGAAGGTAGATGGCGCTTAGGGTGAGCACGAGGATGGCTGCGCCGAGAATGACCCAAGAGGCTTTCGCTCGCGACGCTCGCGCCATAAATTGGAAGACTGTGATAAGGACAACAATCTCAACTAAGGATGTAATCCCGACTATGCCGGCCGGCCACGGTGGTACGTAGCCGCCCAGTCCGGCGAGTAGCGGCAACAGGATGAGCCCGCCAGCGGCCACCAACGCGATCTTGTGGACGTCCCGCAGGACGCCAAAGAAATCGTCCAACCCGGTACGCGGACGAGATGGCATTCGTGGCCTCCCCAGGAGTTTTTCAGGAAGAGCTCATGCGCGTTGAACTAGCCGCACGACGACGGTATGCAAAGCTTTCGGTCCCGCTGCTGCTCAACGGTGAATCTGTCGCGAGCACTTTGACCGTTCGCCCAAGTAACAACATAACGGTAAGTTCCAACAAGGCCCATTGTCTTGGACAATATCGCAGTCCAACCTTGACATCGACTGTAATCCCACGGATCAATCTTTCTGGCTTCGCAAACCATCGCATCCATATCACTTATGAGCCTGATTTTTCCGCCTGGTGGAGTAGTCACGACCTCATACTCTGTTTCGCCCGCACCGCATCCGTCCGCCACCCCACTCAATCCGGCCAACTTAGAGCGCTGGGATTTTGGAAGTGAAACCAAATACGCTGGAGTTGACCCTGTAATCCCGGACACAGCGTCACACTAAGGTTGCTGAATCCATTGCGCGACGGAACGCTCTTGGCGAGCGATATTTCAACGC
>NZ_JAVDVL010000024.1:0-31482 GCF_031456815.1 Paraburkholderia strydomiana | reverse complement strand
GCTTCCGTTTGCAGGTGGTGCGTGAGCTCCGCTGCCAGCATGCGCTCGGCCAGTTGCTTCTTCAGTTGCCCGGCCAGGCCCGATTCGCCGAGGATCGACTCGGCATCCTTGTTCTGCACCTGCGCCAGCAGTTGATCGATCAGTTCATCGGGGAACAGCTTCGGCGCCTTCGGGTTCTTGCTCTTCCTGGTCACGTTTGTGTCGGTCATTGGACGTTATTTCCGTTATCGTCTCATGACCTCTTCACACGAAATATCTGACAGGCTCACCGCGCAAGCAGCTCCGCCAAACCGTATTCTTCTCTCAGGCCGTCAACCAGGGTCGTCTTCTCCCGGTTGCTCAGGAGTGGCAGGTCGGCGCCCAGGTCTTTTTTATGAGTTCATTCGCCTTCTTCAACAGGTCGTGTTCAAGCTGCAGATTGCGAATATCGCGCCGGAGCCCTTCGACCTGTCGCTCCAGTTCGTCCCGATCCGTCTCCGCAGGCGTTCGCTTGTCGCGTTTCATGGATGCAGGGGCCTCCCGGCCGAGTAACTGGTTCTTCCAGTTGTACAGCGTCACCCTGTCGACGTCCAGCTTTCGCGCCAACGCCTGCGCACTTCCTTGCCGTGTGCACAGTTCGTATACCGCCGTCTGCCTTGAGGCTAATGAGGCGGCCGGTCGCCCTCGTTTGCCAACCACGTATGCCCTGGTTTCCGGATAGCGCTCGCGAACCCATGCCGTCAGTATCTGGCGACAGGGGTAGTAGCCTAATGCCCGGAGGGTGAAGCTAAAGCACCGCCCGTGATTGAGGTAATGCTCGAGTGCCAGGTTCTTCTGTTCCTCTGAGTACTTCGGCTTTACTCGAACATAATCTTTCTGCAGATCGCCACTGCTCTCGAATTCCGCACACCACGCCTTCAGAGAATTCTTCGTCGGGTAACCCAATTGGCGGATTGTCGCCTTGACGCGCTTTCCGAGCTTCAGGTACAGCTCGACCGCCCGAACGCGGTCCTCGTATGAATACATGGACTACCTCCAAAGTAGTCCGGGATTTTGTCCGCATCCCCACTTACGGCCCTAAGGGGGTCAGTTCTACATGGACATCAACAGAGACTCGGCACTCAGCGGATGCTCAGTGCATGGCCAGCAGGATGAACAACGCGTGTCATGCATACCGCTCTACACCCGACATAGCGGCGCACCGGGACTGTCAGGTTAATGGGCGGCGGTAAAAACTAAGTGATGGTAAAAGGAAAATCGCTTTTCGATGACCGCGGCTTCCCTGTCGTCATTACCAGCTGCGTGGTTTTTTGCGTCCAGACCGGGCGCGCCTGCTTGATCGGTTCGATCGCCATTTCACGGTGGCACGGCCGAACCGGTACTGCCTTTCGGATTTCAGTTACGTTCCGAAATCGCAGGCTTGGCGGTTCATCGCTTTCGCGATGGATGGTTCGGTTCCCATATCGTCGGCTGAGAAGCACCTCGGTGACACGGACTTCGTCCACGATCACTTGAACAAGCTTTGCGGGCGTAGCACAGCGGCGACGGAACCTCATCGCACCATCCGGACACAGGACCCCACTGCGCCAGCATTCGCTAAGCGAGCCGCTTGCCGAAGCAGGCATCGAGCCATCGGTCGGCTCGCGAGCATTCATCGCGCGCCCTATCCACTATGTAATGTGTTCGACGCGGAAGCAGCGTTTTCCGTCACGGCAATCGCTCTCGACCAATAGTACTCGCATCATTCGTCACGAAATGCCTCGAGCGTTGTCCTTTCGGTGAACACGCGATTGTCGCGTAATGCCCAGCTTTCTCTCGGCGCCGGGTTTTTTCGACGTCGCCGAGAACGACAGCAGGTTGGCGACGCCTTCCTGCTGCGCCCCGCTCTTCGAATGCGCATGACAATATGAGATGTGTCGTGATCAGGATCCCAGGAATGGTCGGACACCGAATCACACACAGCGAGTCTAAGTGCCCCGTCCAAGCCGGAAGTTTCTGCACTCATGGCGGCCTTGCCGCTTCGATTTGAGCAGACATTCCCGCAACTGGTGATACCAGAATTATTGTCCTATCCTTAGCATGACGTCTCGTTCCGTATTTACAGTTTGCCTTCGATGTTATGCAGGCATGCCTCACGATGATGTCTGGCATGGATCCGTGCGAGGTAGCTGAATGCCCAAATACAGTGCAGATGAGCTCATCGGAGAGATTTACGAAGCAGCTGCAGGCCAGAGAAGCTGGCTCGATGTCGGGTTGGGGATTCGACGCCTCACCGGCGCGATTACGGTCGCGATGTGGGCGCCAGGGTTGGACAGCGAAACCAAGTCGAACCTGCTCATGCCTTTCGACGAAATCCAAGCAAAGCACCAGTATTTCTCGCACGGGCTCAAGGTCAATCCGTTCCATAATTGGGGGTCCGCGGCAGCCTCAACGCACGCGCTCTATCCGCTCGTGTTAAGCGGTGACCAGATTATTTCCAGCCAGAAACTTATCAAAAGCGCGTACTACGAGGAGTGCATGCGCCAATATGGCCTCCAGCACGTATGCTACGCAAGACTGACCGACTGTGACGCAATTGGCTTCGGCATGAGCCGCGGTAGCGGATCTGGCCCCTTCAATGAAGAGGAACTGGCGTTGATTACACGTCTTCGTCCACATCTGGAACGGGGACTCCAGTTGCGTCGGCGAATGTCGGCCCTTGCTGCCCAACCCGACTACGGCCGGGCGGCATTGGAGGCGCTCCCCGGATACGCGATGATGGTCGCTTCCGATATGAGAATCCTGTTTGCCAACACCGCAGCGCTAAATCAGACCACTTCCGCCTCTTGCGGACTCCGTCTCGTGAAGTGCGGGCAAACCTTCGGCAATTCTTTGTTTTTGAGAGCCGCGCACCGTGGCGACAATGAGACTCTGGCAGGGCTTGTGCGGGACGCGGCGTCAGGCCGGTCCGGAGGCGTGATGCGAGCCCGTTCGCCGGTAACAGCATCGTCGGCGACGGGGCTCGCTGTCGTAGTTTCTCCCGCTCCTGCCTGCGTTGTTGACACTACGGCAACGGACCCGCGATCGCAGTTGGCTCCAGCCGTTGCGCTAGTGTTAGCACGTGAAATTGTGTCGATACATTCGACCGCTCATGGGCAAGTGTTCAGAAGCCTATTTGATCTGTCGGAGGCAGAAGCCGATGTGGCGATGGCATTGATTGGCGGTAGATCTGCCAACGATGTCGCGTGTTCCCGCGGTGTGTCTCTCGACACTATCCGAACGCAAATCAAGGCTGTCCTCCGAAAGATGGACGCGCTGAATCTACGCGATTTCGAACGGATCGTTGCTTCGGTGGGAGCGATGATGCCTGCAGCTGGTAGTGCTTCGGTAAGCGAGAGATCGGCAACACCGATTGATACGAACCGCATCGCAACTGCCTGCTGATCTAATGCCTCGACCAGCAACTGCGCGCGACTTGCGAATACAGAACCAATCTCCTCCCTGGGACGCGGTTTCTGTACATCGTCGACTGGGGAGATGCAATGGGCATCAGCCGGGCGATGGTCGGGATGTTTTGCAAGCCGAGCAAATTTCAAGACGGGAAACATAGAGCAGGGTCACGTTTCGGTTTGACGAGTGTAATACGCATCCAATTCTCGGCTCATAGAGCGGCGGCGGAAAATCCGCTTCTTCGCAAGCCTTTCGAATTTTAAGAGTCTAGCTCGGTCTGCTTTTTGGCGATCCGATGATCCGGACTGAAAGGTTTTGAAAGACGAAAAAAGCGCGCCCGCTTCGGGCGAACGCAAATCTATTCACGCGAGATCCGTCATGCAAGTCCTCCCCCGCTCTCCGCACCGCAAGCTAAAATCCGGTTCCGTCAGAAACTCGACGCCAATCAATCGCATTGATTTCGCTGGGCCAACTCACGGAGATAGAACTAGAAAAGCAGGCAGCGCGAGGGTGAGCCGATACCAGGTATGATCCATATCCGCTGCCCGCTCGCGCGGTTTCAATGAGCGGACTGACGCTTTTTGCTTGTTGTGGTCGAGCCGTGCAACGCCCCGCCAAGAGAGTCGGTCGGCATTACAGTCCAGCCCATACCGCGGACATTGCTGATCAACGATTGACCGTACTTCTTGCGCATCCCATGGATGAGTACGTCGACAGCGTTACTGCCCACGTCTTTTGCCCAACCGTAGAGCCGCTCCTCAAGCTGGCTACGCGATAACACCATCCCGCGTCGTTCGAGAAATGCGTGCATCAGCGCGAACTCGCGTGCCGATAGCGGCGACTCCGCGCCGTTGAATATAAAAGTGCGTTTATCGAGATCGAGACTGATCGCTTTGTCGCCAATGCGCGATGTCGCGTACCCCGCCGTACGTCGCAGCACAGCGCGAATGCGCGCTAGAAGTTCATGCGGGTGGAACGGCTTCAGGAGGAAATCGTCAGCACCAGTATCGAGACCGTGTGCGCGGGTTGCGGGATCGCTATCAGCGGAGAGCAATAACACTGGAATTGCGTTACCCGCAGCCCGCGCAGTCCTCAGCATGTCAATTCCACAGGCATCCGGAAGTCCCAAACTGATCAGCGCGACGTCGTAGCACTTCCTGTCAAAGGCGTTCGTGCCGTCGTAGCCGTCGTGAATCCAATCGACCTCGTAGTCGGCAGCTTTCAAAATGCTGAACAGGTCTTGTCCAAGATCCAAATCATTTTCAACCATTGAAATTCGCATCATTCCCTCGTTAAGTGCCGACGACGCTCCTCGTGTCGGTCGCGGAGCCCCTCCGGTCTATTTACCCTCCCCGTTCGTTTTTCGGTGCCTGACAGCGTTTCAATCCGACGCAACCCTTCGGCGCTACTCCGTCGGCTGATAGCAATTTGTTTGCGTCGCAGCACCACGCTTCGGCGTTGAAGTGCGGCATCCGTGAGTGGAACGGATCCACATCGTTTAGTTTTCGTAGTCCGGCGTGCGCTCATAAAGCTGCCAACCGCGATTGTGGGGGAGTTTTTTTTCCTAAACATCCCCACAAGTGGTGATACCGGCGCTATCGCCCGCCAAAGACAAATGGCCAGTGCAGATTTATTACGTATTTCCTTCAAAAGACGCTCAAATACCTCCCCATCGTGTCAGGTGCAAGATGTTTCCGACGCGGGGGCAGCGGCACAACCAAGTGTCCGATTCGCCGTCGCAGCAGAGGATGGAACCATTGCGCAGCCCGTCGTTCCAGCGTGACCTAGATTGCACTTCGGAGAAGACGAGATGGCGCGTTCCCACGTAGTCCATACCACTAGCCTCCACCGCCCCGTCCACCGCTACGGGTCCCGCACGCGCGCGTTGAGGCGGGCTCCGTGCAGCTCAAGTCGCAGGCGAGACTGGCCATCGGCGAGTTATCGTTAGCCAACGGGCCGTGTGGACGTCCCGCGCTGCCGCGCAAGCACTGCAAAACGCGGTCAGCGTTCAACAACCGGCGACGCTGAAGCGGCTTTTCAACGGAGACGGGGCTCGACGCTGGGGTCGAGTCGCCGGCGGGGGCCTCAAGGTCGGCGCTGCGGACATGCAATCTTTTCCTGAACTAAGCATGTTGCGATGTCTCCGCCAAGTTCAAATGTCGGGTCTGCGCTAAATTGAAATGTCGGGTTTTGCGGCGCTTTTTCTTATGTGTTTAGGGTGGGCGGCGCAGCCGCCCACCCCCCGTTCTTCATGTTTTTTGATGCTCACCTCATGCACGGCCTGAGTGACATCCGCTAGCGTGATCGCCCGCTGTTTCTTCAGGCCCACCAGCGCTTTCTTCGCCCGGACGTCCTCGCCAATATGGGTGCGAGAAGGCGAGCCCGAAACGCGCCGGTCATCGCGCTGCGCCTGCACCAGCCGCGCGACTTCCAGCGCCGCGGACAGCCGTTTGTTCTCCACCTCTGCGCCTGATCAATCTGGGTGATCCGGTCATATTCGCGATACGGCAAGACGCGGCCTGTGGCCTGAATCTCGATCGCACCATCCGGGTATTCGACCACTTCAATGTACTCGTGGATGAGACGCCGGTTGACCTCGGTGTCCTGCAGCAGGTACATCACCCGGTCATACTGCACCGTCAGCGCATTGGAGACCTTGCGCGCCACGCGATAGGCCAGGATCTGCCTCAGGTCCTCGTCGTCACGCAGCGGCCGATGCGCGTTATGGTCGCTCTTCGGTGGCTTGCCGAATCGCCGGTTGAAGTCAGCGATAAAGGAGGGCGCATACGCATTGGCCGCTTCGCGCGTACTGATGTTACGCAACCTCAGTTCCTTGACGAGCCGGTCCTGCAACGTCAGGTTGGCCCGCTCGACACGACCCTTGGCCTGGCTCGAGTTCGCACAGAACGCCTCGATATTGAGCTGGTACAGGGCGCGCCCGAACTGCGTGACGCCTTTGCCGGCCGTGCTTGCACGGTCCTTGACGTAGAACACGCTGAACTTGTCGCTATAGAACGCGACCGGTTTGCCGTGTGCTGCCAGATGCTTGCCCAGCGCGTCGAAATAGCTGAATGTCGACTCCGTCGCCGTGAAATGCAGCGTCATCAGCCGGCCAGTCGCATCATCAATAAACACCAGCAGCGTGCAGGCCGGCGCACGTTCCTCGAACCAGCGGTGATCACTGCCGTCAATCTGGATCAGTTCACCCAGACACGCACGACGGTTTCGGGGCTGGTAAACCTTGGCTGGACGATCCCTGCGAGGAATCCACAGACCAGCGGCCATCATCAGCACACGCACCGTCTCGACCGACAGACCGATGCCGTGACATTCCCGAAGCTTCTCGCACGCCAGTGTCGGCCCGAAATCCGTGTAGCGCTCGCGAATGATTGCCAGCGCGCGTCGCGCCACGCCCTCAGACAACTGGTGGTTGCCCGGCCGCCCGCGTTTGCCCGACACGAGTCCGGCAACGCCCGCGGCCTGATAGCGCTGCACCAGGCGCTCGACCTGCCGCACGCTCAACGCAAGGCGGTCCGCTGCCTGACCTAGCTTCAGACGCCGCTCGCAAACGGCCTGTACCACCTTCAACCGGTCCAGCTCGGTCATCGACATGGTGATCGTCCCGGATGCGTTCATGGCCAGCGCTCCCTCAAGGCATGCTGGCCACCAGCCTGAACCCGCAAAACACGACATTTCAATTTAGCGGAAACACGACATCTGAACTTTGGACTAACATGCGAAAAACTGGTCATTTCTTTTATGTCAATTCTCGCAGGATTCCTGACGATATCACTGCGCGACTACGACCACTGTTCGACGAGTCAGCGGTGGGTAGCCACTCCCTCTGCGTTTCGGTCGGTGACCAACTAACTCGAGTAATCATTGATTTGTTCCTACTAGAAGTGTTGCAACCGGGCTGTCCGCCGCGTGCATGACCGCACTGGTTACGGTCAGGATTGTTGTTCGCCGCGCGCACACCGAAAACCTTACGAAAGAACAAAATGGCGAGAACGTCTTCGCGAGGTCACAAAAGGCACGAGCTTCTCGATGAGGTAACAACGCGGCTCGCGCTTCTCTGGCAGCATGACTGAGAGTAGTGCAGGCATGAAACAGGGCTATGGACCCCACGATGGGCCGGACCCCGCGGGTCTACTTCGCATCTCCGTGAAAAACATCATCACCGAATGCCGGCACAAAAAGTCGTCATAGCTTTCGGTCTTCGCCTCGGGAACGCTGCTCCTTTGATGGAAGCAATGCTGTTCTTTCTATCGGCCGAGTTGTGCGACGTCTTCAAGAAAGCAACGGAGTACTTCAACGACTCCAACCTGCGCCATAGTAGGCGTGAGTGGGTGGGATTTTATGTATCAGTATTTCTGGCCCGCTACGCGTGGCTGCCACTGCGCGCCGGAAGCGACCACGCGCCCGCGCTACGTCCGGCTGGTTGACCGGCTCTCTCGCCATCTCGTCGACGTGGGTCTGCGTGACAGCAACCCGGCGGTACCCTTCGCGCTCTCGGCCGCCTGGCCAGAGGATAAGCCCCACGACAACGACGACACTCGCCTGTGCCGCAACCGGGCGGTGGTTGCGCTGCTACTACGCGCTGGGCCCACCGCGGCCGGAATCCGCGTCGCCCGATGGCACAATGTTGTTATCGAGAGGATGGGACCCCAGGAACGGGCTCCCAAACGGGCGCACGCCTTGAACGTACAGTTGCCTTGCCCCCGTTCGGAACGCACCGTTAACGGCGTAGCAGCAGGCGCATCCTGCGTCAGATTCGGCACTCCTTTTCCCGGCGCCACGGACCGACGACACGCCCATTAACGATGTCGTGCTTCGGTGCGATCGTACGTGAAGCACTGGAGGCAATCGGGTTCGCTGCGCCAGGCATGAGCCCGCGTGTGTTGCGCAGTACCTTCGCGCGTCGCCAGCGGCTGCCGGGCTGGACCAAGAGCAGACGAGCGCGTTACTCGGTCTCGCCAGTCGCCGCATAGTCACCCGCAGCCGCGCCACGATCAGCACCCCGGCGACCTGCCTTCGCGTCCTACTCGGTAGTATCAAAAGGCGCCGATTGCAATGCCCAGCTAGCATACCGTCGGGGCAGTCTTTGGAAGCAGACGACGAGAATCCGTCGGTCGACATGGCGCGATGAATCGCCCACGGTCGCACGCGGTCGTATCTTTTCGCGGTGGCGCTCGGATCCCGCCTGCCCCATGCGCGCGGCTACGCGCCCAAGCGACGCGAGATCTTAAGTGACCTTTACGACACTGCTTTCGCCGCCGAACTTCGGTTGCCAGGCTGCGCCAAAGAGTCCGCCGCCCGGAGCGTTCAGGCCGTAACGCTAGCCCAGGAAACTAAGGAGTCAAGGTCCGGTCGCATCGTAACGCTTTCCTGTTCGTTAGGATCCGTTCGGGCGATGACCGCAACACAAGGCTCATCCAAGCCCACGTTGTACGGAACATGCGGTACGCCGGCGGGAATATAAAAAAAGTCTCCGGCCTGAACCACCGCATGTTGTTCCAGTCGTTCGCCGTACCAGCATCCCGACACACCGCTCAGCTGGTATATAGCTGTTTCATGCTCTGCGTGGAGATGCGCTTTCCCGCGGCCACCGGGCGGAATTGTTGCGAGCTGAAGATGTACATACTTTGATCCCACCGTTTCCGCTGAGATACCGACGGCATAGGTCAGCCCTTGTTTGCCATCGAACTCCCGGCCTGTATGCACAACCTGACAGGTGGAGGGGACCGGCTTTTGTGCACTGGTATTCATCGTTTCTCCAGACAATGACGCACTCCTGAGTTGTCGACTGCGAGTCACTGATTGCAGCCGTGCGGGTCTTAAGCGGCGGAGTCATGACACTTCCCAACATGGCGAGGCAAAAACTACCTCGTGACATGTCAAGTGAATGGGGCAATGTCCAGGCGAGCCCCAGTTTTCTTCCGCACAAATAGCAGAATAACGACAAGCGAAGGTCTGAACAACTCGTTTTCGGAGCAAGGTCCACCTCCGCAATGGTTTAGGTCCTGGATGGCAGTCGCGGAGAACGGAAGTCGATGCGCAAGTCTACGTCAGCGGAGGCATGTCATCACTGCGGATTCGCACGGCCACGGTCTGTCCGAGTTGGGGAGAATGGAATGTCGATCTCGTTTTGGAAGACATAAGGGCCGTGCATCGAAGCTAGTCGACCGGCGAAATGCCGATCGCCGGCCGTTCTCCCCGAGGAGTCCTAGCGTTCCCTTAGACATCGAGGTGTGGCGACGTTAGCCGCGTAACTGTTCTGGATGGGTTTGCGCTACTCCCCAGTGAGTATGTCGGTCTTTCTCCCCTCAGAAGCGGCGACCTTCTAAGAACGAGCGAGGGCAGAATGGGTGGGGCCGCAACGAAAATGCTCGGGCAAGGCAGTAGCTAGCCTCGGAAAAAATTAAGACTTACGGCATTTCGCCAGCCGATAGTTCAGGGATTGTGCTTCGCGATTTGCGACCACGAGGACCGGTATGCGCACGGCTTCCGGATGCGCGTCGAACACCGTTTCGTGCGAGCGGCCGAGAACCTACATCGGCTCGGACAGCACCGCGCCGGCCAGTTCGCGGACTGCGCCAGTGACGCGGCCAGCATCGCTGAAATCGCGCCTTGGCTCGTTCTGATGACCCACACGGGACGTCGGTCAGCGTGTGTGCGTAGGCAACCACCTCGCGAACGACGTCCGCGTACTGCGGCGTGCTTCGCGTGCACGCACGACGAAATTCAGGTCGTTGCGAATCTGGCCGTCCTGCCCGATGCCCGCCTCATCGGCGCCGTCTGGAAACATCACGATCAGGCCACGCATGGCAATTGCCGGGCCGAGGAGCGGCACGCGCTGCGACGCGCCGTCCGGCAGCGCGAGATCGCGCACGCTTGCTGTGGGCGTGGCGACGGGGATTGTCTGCACTGAATCGGCGTAAGCGCAGGCACAGAGGCCAAGTGCGAACAATCGCAGGGGAGCGCCATCGAGAGCGAACGGAGTCGAACAAATGGCATCGAAGTCTCAACGGTCAAGGCAATAGCCGGAGCGTACAACGGCGCGCCGGGCGCCGTAAAAGAAATAAAACGTCAACATAAGCACTCCTTTTGCAGGAGAGCGAACCGATCATTAACGGGTGTGAGAAGAGACCGTTCGTTGGCCATGCTACTTCATTCTGCCCGTCCCAAGGCATACCCACCCGCCACGCGTCTGTGGTCAGGGCAACCGCGTTGTCCGCGCATGACTCCTGTGTCGTACGAGATGCGAGCGCTACGCGCTGGCCAAGGGTTGTCTGCTTGGCCATCCGTTGCATTATCCGGAAGATCCTCCAGTGACGACCACTCTGACAATCAGCTAATAGCCAGCAGACTCGATTCTTTGGCCCACCTCAAGGTCAGGCCGCGCGTGGGAGGTTTCGCCTCTGGGTCGACGCGCCTGAGCGCGACCCAGATACTACTCGAGCAGTCGGCCTGCATGTCGCCTTCATTCGCCATCCTACCAGCGAGCATGCCCGCGAGCGCTAGCGCCGCCTCTCACACAGGCGCTCCCGGCGACAGAACTGGACGCGCGCGCATATCATCCGTCGCAAACGGTCCGCCTGCTGCGACTCAACGATAGGGCTGCCCCGCTGTGTGGAAAGCCGTCCACTGCATTCAACAAGATATCCTATCTACAACCATAAAAGCGTTCCGACTGGCTTTTTGCACAGGAGGCTCCCAGGCCATGTTCGTGCGGCGAGCGCCACATATTGCGCAGCACGCGGATAAACCCCGCTTCCCCTTCGGACAGATGTCCATTGGCATGGGCGCCTTCTTCGCACAGCGCGAGAATCTCACGACGCAGCCGCCAGTCCCTCACGTCCTGCGCGAGGTGATAGATCACGGCGGGATCGAAGCGGCACGCGTCGCTCCAATTCAGATATGCCGACATGGTGAGATCTTCGCACATCTGCTGCATAACGGCGAGCAATTGCTCGCGATTCATCGTCAGACGCTGTTCCATGCCCATGCGGTCAAGCGCATCGAGTTCGTCGATGCCGACATGACCGTCGGACAAGAGACAGGCCGCGACAATGCGCGCGGCGGCTTCGGGGCTGTCGGGTCGATAGTGACGCATGGTGACTGTCCTTTTTCCTTTGATGTGTTCGCCTGCGCGGGCGCTTCACGCCGTCCAGTCGCGCGGCGTGACGTTCGAGTGCACGTGGAACGGATACTCGTGGTCGTCGTCGTAAAGCTTCATGCGGCGTTCGAGATCGGCGAGGTCGGTCGACGAGGCGAGAAACGCATCGCGGACGTGATCGTGATCGGGATTGTGCAAAGGCGCGAACAACGCGCCAAAACGATGAGCAAATTTGGTGAACATGATGTCCTCCTTAAAGATGTCGGGTCGGGTGATGATGAATGTGGCGTTCGATGGATTGAACAGTAGAGGCGCTGAATTAGCGATAAATTAGTAAGCACAACGCTACGATATGAACGTGTGCAGCTGATTGCAAATTCCGCTTTCTTCGCTCTGACTCTCTGCCCAGAATGCGAATTAAGCGATCCAGATCACGACACGGCATCGGATGAAGCATCGGACAACGAGAGCAACATGGAAGGGGTTTGCCAGGTTGTAATCGCTGCGCTTCTGGGTTTCGCCATGGTGGGCGCCGCGCAGGCCCATGTGTTCGTCGGCGCGGGTGTCGGCTTGCCCGTCGCGCCCATCACGCCTGTGGTTGATGTTCCGCCCGTGCCCGTCCACGCACCGCCTGTGTATGCGCACCGCCGCCTGGCCGCATCACCACTACGTGTCCGGTTAACAAGCGTTAAGGCCGGCACTGGAAACGGGCGCTCATTTATTTCTAATTATCGATCTCTACGATGGTTGGCTCGTCACAATGATCGCGGGTCGGCTTCGGTCTAGAGCAATTGACTTCCGGCGTACGAGACGCGGCCGGAGCGCGCGTCGACGCACTGTATCCAGTCAGTCTTGGAGGGAGTGACCATGAAATATAAGCAACTGGGCAGCACGGGTCTGTACGTCTCCGAATTGTGTCTCGCCACGATGACTCTTCGCGGCAACGCTGACGCGGGCATGTGGGCGACGATCGGCGCAGTCGGTCAGAGCGAGGCCAATAAACTGATCGCCCGCGCTCTTGCCGGGGGCATCAACTTCATCGATACAGCGGACATCTATTCCTTCGGCCACTCCGAACGGGTGGTCGGACAGGCGCTGAGAGACCTTGGCGTGCCGCGCAGCGAAATAGTTCTGGCTACAAAGACAGCCGGCGTGATGGGGCAGAAGCCGAACGACCAGGGTGCGTCGCGCGGTCACATCATGGATTCCGTGCAAAGAAGCCTGGAACGGCTCCAGGTCGACCATATTGACCTCTACCAGATTCATGCCAGCGACCCTGTCACCCCCATCGAAGAGACGCTGCGTGCCCTCGACGATCTCACGCGGCAGGGCCTGGTCCGTTATGTCGGCGTCTCAAACTGGCGCGCAGGCAAGATCGGTAAGGCGCTCGGGCTAAGTGCGGCGCTTCACGCCACGCGTTTCGAGACGCTGCAGGCCTACTATTCGATCGCCGGGCGCGACGTGGAGCGCGAACTGGTGCCGCTCGTTACCGAGGAGCGGATGGGACTGCTTGTCTCATCACCCCTTGCAGGCGGATTGCTATCCGGCAAGTTTGGCCCTGGTGCACCGACCGAAGAGGGATCCCGGCGCAGCGAGTTTGATTTCCCGCCGGTCGATCTTGGCCGGGCATGGCCAATCGTTGCCGAGATGCGCGCCATCGCCGACGCTCGCGGAATCTCTGTCGCGCGAATCGCGCTTGCCTGGTTGCTCAGCAAGCCGTATGTCACGAGCGTGATCATCGGCGCCGAACGCGTCGAACAACTCGAAGATAATCTTGGCGCGGTCAATGTCGCGCTTAGCGCTGAAGAGCTCGCGTGCCTTGACGCCGTGGGTGCCCTGCCCTCCTACTATCCCGGCTGGATGATCGATCGTCAGGATGCGAACAGGCGTCCCTCGCCTTTCAGGCCCGTCGGGTCGCAGTAGAACCGGCTACCGCGGCGGAAGCCTTTGATTCGCGCGGTCATAGCCATCTGACCACGGCGAACTGAATACGCCCGCTGCAAGGAGAAATGCACATGCCAGAAGGTTATCGGATCGCGCACGTCAGCGTTACGAATCCGACTGCTATGCCGCGTATGCACTGCCCGCACGCGACGCCATGAGAAAGTTCAGCCCGAAGGTCATCGCGTCGCCGCGCCAGTGTGCAAACCTCGAAGGCGACGAGCGGCATGTGGTCGTTGAGTTCGATTCTTTCGCAGAGGCCAAGTGTTTTACGAGAGTCCCGAGTACCAGGCGGCCAAGACGCTCCGCGCCAGGGCAGCGACGGCAACAAACATTTGTCCTTCTCGAAGGGGCCTCATAGCTCTTACAGCGAAGCGCCCGAGAACCCGACCACTCACTTTGATACATGCGGGGCCATCACAAATCGCGGCCCTTCCAATCTGGCCGCGACGGATTCGCAAGCGACTAGCCAGCTTGTCGGCATAGTCTGTGGTGCTGAACTTTGCGCCGGGCATCCACCGACTATCCGAACGGACGGACGACACCTCTGCCTTGCACACTGCCGCTTAACATGCGCGAAATCGGTGAGGCGGAATGGGACCGTCCCCGGCAGCTCCGTCGCCAAGGCAATTCAATATGCTTTCACGCCTTCGAGGATGAGGTCGATGACGGTGAGGAAATCCTGCCTGTCGTCATGATCGCGCAGTTGTCCGGCGACGCTACACACAAAGGGAAAATCAGCCGGATCGAGGCCCGTCCAGGTTGTCGAAAGCGCGCCGGGAAAGCGAGTTCTGCTCATCCCTTGCGCCCCGACGAGTTGTGCATTGGCCGCGTTCTGGCCTCCCGCGACGAGGATGTAGTTCAATAAAGCAGACGTTACAGCCCAGCGAGCGTCTTCTGCTACGCCCATTGCGTGAACCTGATGCCCCACGCTTTCAAAAAGGCGGATCATCGGCATTTGCCCTGCGGACAGCCCTGCTTCACTCGCGCTGTGCGAAACATGGCGCGACGTTCAGCAATACGCGGCAACACATGCAGCTCGCGGTCTTCTACCGGTCGTCCAGCTTATCGATCGTGAAGTCACTGCGTATCTGCGCGACCTCCTGTCGCGCGCCTCGCCGCAAGCAGAGGCAGACTATGTGGTTTGAACGATTCGCCGGGCGAAAGCGTGCCGCGGGGACCACCCGCTTCTAGGTAACGCCGGTGTGTCAGTCGAGAACTGGCTCGAATTTGCCCACGTACTGACTGCACGGCGTCGCGACGAATCCCACGCTGTGTGGGCGTCGCGCTGGCAGAGCGCAGCGTGCGATGGCGGGTATTCATCGTGGTGCCATCATTCGGCAACGCTCAACGATGCGCCGGGTCGTGATCAAGGCGCGGGTGCCAGATCGCCGACGCGTTAAAGCAAGGGTCGCCACCGGCAGTTCGAACTACTGCAATCCATTAGCGGCAGCATGCCCGGGCGGCAGGTTGGATTCACCCTTTTCTTGCCAAAATTCCCTGTACCGACGAATGATTGCAGTTAAATAGTTGGGCGATGTGCTGCAACGACTTGCCTTTGCGCCAGCGCTCCGACATCAGCGGTTTCGCTGTAATAGATCCGGTGCCTCCTTCATTTGCGACATGCCAGCCGCTCATGCGATGTTCGTTGTGTTGCATCGACCGGTTCAATCCGCCCCCGAAAGCGGTCGTTCGCCCTGCGCTCGCCCCGCGTTGGTCTGCTCCGGCTCCAAATCAGTCATGCACGGTCCGCTCACCCGCGATGGCCCGCGACAATTGCGCGGCAAGGACAACGCGGTATTCGGGCCGACTCATCATCGTGTCGTGATCGCCGGGTATGGCAACGAGGCCAATATCGGACGTCAAGCTTTTCCATCCCCGATCAGGCGGAAAATGGCCGATGTCCGCATCTTCGAGATCGCGCGTGCTTGGTGCTTCGGATGCATGGAATTGGGAGATTCTGACCGGAAGCTCCCGGGGATGATAAGCGCACGCTGCTTCAGCGTAATGACGCGCGCGCTCCAGCCTGTCGATCAGCTCATCGTCATTCTCGTGCGACGACAACAGGCCCGCAGAACGGCATTGCATGACGACGTCTTCCAGCGAACGTTCTTCGCTGCGCGTTTGCAAGCCGATGTCAAGCCGCACGCCGGTATGATGGCTCGCGATCATGCTCGACAGCAAGCGCCGAGGATCGCGATACTTGTCCGGCAATGCAAAAGGCGCGACGGCATCGATCAACCCGACAAACGAAACACCTTGCCCCATGTCGAGCAAGCGCCGAGCGATTTCGTACGCCAGAATCCCGCCCGACGAATAGCCCGCTATCCGATAAGCGCCGTCGGTCTGGATCGAGCGGATCATCGAGACCATCCGCGCAGCCATGTCCTCGATGGACGGGTGTGACGACGCGTCGATGGCTTCCCAAGGGAGCGCGTAGATCGGCGCATCGATCTCAATGTCGCGGGCCAGTTCGAAGACATACGAATAGTCGCCGAGCCCCGAAGGCACGAAAAAGATCGGCGCTTCGCCGCCCGCGCGACGAACCGGAATCGGCCCGTTGCACTCCGTTTCGCCGGCATTCGTTTCGGCCCTCCGGGCCAGCGCGTCCAGCACCGGGTGAGCGAAAACGTCCTGCACGGCCAGCGCGAGCCCGCGTTCCCGCGCCAGATGGACGACCTGAACGGCGAGCAACGAGTGGCCGCCGAGTTCGAAGAAATGGTCGTTCCGACCAACTCGATCGACGCGGAGCAGCATCGCCCACACTTCGGCGAGCGCGGCTTCTGTCGCGTTGCGCGGAGCCTCGTAGTTCTCGCACGCATAGGCGTCGAGGCCTGGCGACGGCAGCGCTTGCAGGTCGACCTTGCCGTTAGGTGTGAGCGGCAACGTTTCGATCTGCATGAAGGCGGCCGGCACCATGTAGTCCGGCAGGCGCGCCGTCAGATGCGCACGCAGGTCGCCCGCGCATGCGCCCTTCGCGCCAGATGCCGTGACATAGGCAATCAGGCGTTGAGCGCCACAGCCATCGTCGCGGGCGATGACGACTGCCTCGCGCACCAGCGGATGCGCGGCGAGACACGCCTCGATCTCGCCGCACTCGACGCGAAAGCCGCGAATCTTGACTTGCTGATCGTTGCGCCCGCGAAACTCGATGTCGCCGTCCGGAAGATGGCGCGCGAGATCGCCGGTGCGATACATGCGTGCGCCGGGCACGGCGCTGAACGGATCGTCCAGAAAACGCGCTGCAGTCAGATCGGGCCGGTTCAGATAGCCTCGCGCGACGCCCGCGCCGCCGATGTAGATTTCGCCCGTCGCTCCCTGCGGCACGGGTTGACCGTGCGGATCGAGTAGATAGATGCGCGCGTTCGCGATCGGCTTGCCGATGCATGCCAGCCGGTCTTTCCGAAGCATGCCCGAGGCCGCTACCACCGTCGTCTCCGTCGGACCGTAGTTGTTGACGAGCGCAAGATCGTTGCGCACGGCATCGGGCCATTGCCGCAGATGATCGCCGCCGATGAGCAGTCGGCGCAGCGTCCGATGGGGCGCGCCGTCAGACATCGCGAGCTCGGCAAGCGGCGTGACGAGAAAGGTGACGTCGAGCGCTTGTTGCCGCCACCACGCGAGCAGCGTGGCCGGATCCCGGCAACGCGCGGGAGGCAGGAGCAACGTGCCGCCCACGCAAAGCGGCGCCCAGGTTTCCCACACGGACGCATCGAATGCGATCCCGGCCGTCGCGGCGCTGCGGGTACCGGCGCGCACGTCGAAGGTGTGTTGATGCCACGCGATCAGATTGCACAACTGCCTGTGCTCGACCATCACGCCCTTCGGCTGGCCCGTTGAGCCGGACGTGTGGATCACGTAGGCGAGATGCGCGGAAGTGAGCCCGGGCACGCGCGGATCGCCGCGGCAAGGCTCGGCGTCGATGATCGCTTCGGGATCGAGCGTCGGCAGGTCCGCCGGCGCCGCGTCGCCGAGCGCGTGGCGTCCAGTTTCATCGGCGAGGAGCAGGACGGGATCGGCGTCGCGCAGGATGTATGCGAGCCGCGCGGCCGGAGCGGCCGGATCGA
Source organism: Paraburkholderia strydomiana (assembly GCF_031456815.1). Classification (NCBI taxonomy): domain Bacteria; kingdom Pseudomonadati; phylum Pseudomonadota; class Betaproteobacteria; order Burkholderiales; family Burkholderiaceae; genus Paraburkholderia; species Paraburkholderia strydomiana. Next base: position 13,947 of record NZ_JAVDVL010000024.1, on the reverse strand, counting down.
GCGGTGCGTACGCGCCCCCCGCCTTGAGAATGGCAAGCTGCGCGATGACCATCCCGGGCGAGCGCGCCATGCAGAGCGCAACATGCGCATCGGGTCGCACGCCGGACGCGATCAGCCGAGGAGCGAGCCGGTTCGCCCGCGCGTTCAGTTCATCGTAAGTCAGCGACTGGTCTTCAAACACGAGTGCGACAGCGTTGGGCGTGCGGCGAACCTGCTGCTCGAACAGTTCGTGAATGCAGTGTTCCGTCTCGAGCGGCGCCGCTGTGTCGTTCCACGTGTCGATCAGCCGCATGCGTTCGGTGGCGCTCAGCATGTCGATTGTTTCGACCGGCTGGCCTGCATTGGCGGCCATCGCACGCAGGACGGCCAGCAGATAATCGCGATGACGCGTCGCGCTGTCGCGGTCGAAGAGCGCCGTCCCGTAGGTCAGCTTGCCGGCGATCACACCATCGGTTTCGCCGAGCGACAGCTCCAGATCGAACTTGACGCGTTCCCATGCGCCCGGTTCGAGCGCGACGTCGAGGCCAGGGAATGCGAACTGGCTCACGTCATCGGTTTGCCACGCGAAGATGACCTGGAACAGCGGCGTGTGATCAAGCTGGCGCGGCGGCTGCACGAGCTCGACAACCCGCTCGAATGGCAAATCCTGATGATCCTGCGCGGCTAGCGCGGTGGCACGGACGCGTTCGAGCAACGTCGCCACGCTGGGGTTACGCATCAGATCGATGCGCAGTGCGAGCGTGTTGGCGAAAAAGCCGATCAGCTCTTCCGTCTGCGGATGACGACGGTTCGCGACGGGGGTGCCGACAACCAGATCCTGCTGGCCGGACAAGCGCGCAAGCACGATCGACCACGCGGCGATCAACGTCATGAAAAGAGTGCAGCCGTGACGATGACCCAGGCGTTTCAGTGACTGCGTGAGTCCGGGGTCGAGCCGTATCGGCACGCTCGCGCCGTCGAACGACTGCAGCGCGGGGCGCGAACGGTCGGTCGGGAGCGCAAGCAGAGCGGGTGCGCCCACGAGCGTGTCGCGCCAGAAGGTCTCTTGTGTGGCGAGACGTTCGCCGTCGAGCCATGCGCGTTGCCACGCCGCGTAGTCGGGGTACTGGATGGCCAGCGGCTGCAGCGGATCGGGCCGATGACCCGTATAAGCACGGTACAACGCGCTCAGTTCACGGGCGAGCACGCCGCACGACCAGCCATCGGAAACGATGTGATGCTGCGTAAGCAGGAACACATGTTCGTCGCCGGCGAGGCGGATCAGTGCGGCGCGCAGCAGCGGCCCGCGCTCGAGATCGAAGGGCGCGTGAGCGTGGACGTGGCACAACTGCGCGAGCACGGTCGGCTGATCGGCGACACCGCGCAAGTCGTGTTCGGTAAGCGGCAACGCGGTCTCTGGCGGCAGCAAGCGGACGCGCGGCTCGCCGTCGATGGCGACGAAGGTCGAGCGTAACGCGTCGTGCCGGGCGAATAGCGTGTTCAGGGCATGCTGCAGCGCGCTTTTATCGAGCGAACCGCGTAGCCGCAGCGCAACAGGCATGTTATAAGCCGCGCCGATGTCGTCGAGTTGTTCGAGAAACCACAGGCGCTGCTGGGCGAACGAGAGCGGCAGGCTAGCGTCGGGCGCCAACGGTGCGATGTCGGGAAGCGCGGCGGCTGGTTGCGAGCAATGCGTATCGATGACAACGCTCAGCCGCGCGATATCGGCCGTCTCGAAGAGGGCGCTCATCGGCAGATCGATGTTGAACGCGTCGCGAATCCGATGTATGAGGCGCACGGCGAGCAGTGAATGTCCGCCGAGCGCGAAGAAATCGTCGTCGATGGACACCGAGGCGTGCCCGAGCAACTCGCAATAGAGCGTCGCGAGCGCGTGCTGGGTCGCGGTCGTTGGCGAACGTCCGGCGATCGATGCGGAGATCGGCGCGGGCAGCGCGCTTCGGTCGAGCTTGCCGTTGGCCGTGAGCGGCAGCGCATCGAGCACCATGATCGCCGACGGCACCATGTAGTCGGGCAGCGAGCCGACGAGCGTCTGACGCAACATCGCGGGAGAGACGTGCAGCGAGTCTCGTGCGCAGGCCTTCAGCGCGCGCGGCGTGCCTGTGGGGACGAATAGATTAGTGATTCGCATGGGAGGACGCGTTCCAGAAAACGATGTCGAGCGTGCCTTGCAGGGCACCCCAGGTGATGCCGAGATCGCAGCGGGCATTGGCCGCCAGCGATTCGAGCTGACCGATGCGCGGAACGTCGCCGGGCCATTGCCAGTTCGCGTGCGCGTCATGCACCAATGCCGGTTCGTCGCCACTTTGCAGCGCCTGCCACGCGAGCAGATCGGGCAACAGCCGCGCATCCGGCACGCACGTAACGCGCAGCGCGTCGGCTTTTGTTTCACGCAATGCGTTGCGAAGGCGTTGCACGTTTCCGATGTCGCGCCATTCGACTGCCCGCACTTCCCGCAGATCGCGCACGTCGCAAACAGGCGATTTGTGCAGAACCACGTCGTAGCGATACCGGCTCAGTTCATTCGAGTAGTCGCCGCGCTTGACCTGAATATCGACCGCGCCGATGTCCGGAAGATGCTGCGGCAAGCGCGCGAAAAACTCCGGCGCGAGCAGCAGTTCCTTGTCGGCGGCGATGCTCGATTCGATGCGCCGGCGCAGTTCATCGCTGCCGAGTCGAGGCGATTTGCACAGCTCTGTCACGCCGATAAAACAGCGCAACAAGTCGAGATTGCGGATATCACCGATAAAAAGCGCTCCGCCCGGGACGAGCAGCGTCAGCGCCTGTTCGACGACATCGAGCAGATATGCCGTGGTCGGGAAATACTGGATCACCGAATTCAGGATCACCGTATCGAAGCATCCGGCGCGAAGCCCGCTGAAATCGTGCGCAGGCTGCGCGCTCAGCTGAACGCGTGCGGCCCATTCCGGCTGTGTTCGCAACTGACGACGCAGCTTGCGAACGGTTTCCGCGGATAGGTCCGTCGCGTGGTAAGTCTCGCAAAGGGGCGCCAGTTGCGACAGGATCAGCCCGCTACCCACGCCGATTTCCAGCACGCGGCGCGGCGCGAGCGCGCGGATGCGGTCCACCGTCGCCTTGCGCCAGCTCCGCATGTCGTCGAGCGCGATCGGCTCCTGCGTATAGCTGCTGGCCCAGCCGCGGAAGTCGTCGCCGAACGCAGTGGCGTCGTCATCGCGGTAAAGTGCATCGTAGATGTGCTGCCACTCGTCCAGGCAGGTCGACTCTTTCGACGCGTCCCGCAACGGCTGGCCTTCGCTCGGCACGACATACGCGACGAGTTTCCGGTTGCCGGGCGTGTCCTCACGCGCGATCACAGCGGCTTGCGCGACCTGCGGCAAGGACTGGAGCGCCGCCTCGATCTCACCGCATTCGATGCGAAAGCCGCGAATCTTCACTTGATGATCGTTGCGGCCCAGGAACTCGAGTTCGCCATCGGGCGTATAGCGCGCGAGGTCGCCGGTCCGATACATGCGCGCGCCGGGCTCGTTGCAGAAGCGGTCGTCGAGAAAGCGTGCGGCGGTCAGTTCCGGCCGGTTCAGATAACCGCGCGCCACGCCCGCGCCGCCTACGTAGAGTTCGCCGGACGCGCCGAGCGGCACGGGTTGTCCTTCGGCGTCGAGTAGATAGAGCTTCAGATCGGTGATCCGCTTGCCGATCGGACTGCCGGACCGATCGCAGTCGGCGAGGCCGAGCATGCGCCACGTCACGTGCACGGTGGTCTCCGTGATCCCGTACATATTGACGAGTTGCGGCGCGCGCTCGGCATGCCGGTCGTACCATGCGCGCAGCATTGACGGCTCCAGCGCTTCGCCGCCGAAGATCACGTAGCGAAGCGAGGCGAGGTCATCGCGCTCACTATGGACGTCCGCATTGATCAAAGCCTTGAAGGCGCTCGGCGTCTGGTTCAGCACGGTAATGCCGTGTCGTCCGACGAGGCGCATGAAGTCCGGCGCCGAGCGTGCGATGTCACGCGGCACGATCACCAGCTTGCCGCCGAAGCGCAACGCGCCCCAGATTTCCCAGACGGAAAAGTCGAACGCAAACGAGTGGAACAGGCACCAGACATCTCGATCGTCGAAGCCGAACGTATTGCGCGTCGAGTCGAGCAGTCGCACCACTTGCCGATGTTCGACCATGACGCCTTTGGGCGTGCCGGTGGAACCCGAGGTGTAGATGATGTAGGCGAGATGTTGCGATGTGAGTCCGTCTATGAGCGGATCGTGCGCGGGCTCGTCGGACGATGCGTGTGCATCGATCACGGCGAGCGTACCGGTATCGCCGAGCGCGGCGCGGCCGACTGCATCGGCGATGAGCAAAGCCGGCGCGGCGTCGTTCAGGATGAAGGCGAGCCGGTCGCCGGGATACGCCGGATCGAGCGGCACATAGGCGCCGCCGGCCTTAAGAATCGCCAGCAGGCTGATCATCAGTTCGATGCTGCGGTCCATGCATAGGGCGACCCGCGTGTCGGGCGTCACGCCCAGGCGAATCAGTCGATGGGCGAGTCGATTCGCGCGCTTGTTGAGTGCCGCGTAGGTCAGCGACGCGTCGTCGAGCACGACGGCAATCGCACCCGGATTGCTCGCGGCCTGCGCTTCGAAGAACTGGTGGATGCACCGATGGTCCGCGATCGATGCAGGCGTGTCGTTGAAGCGTTCCAGCAACAAGATGCGTTCGTCGCGCGGCAGGATGTCGAGCTTGCTGACGGGCGTGTCGGGCGCGCCTTCCAACGCCTGCACGAGACTTTCGAGCGCTTGCTGCATGTAACCACAGACGCGTTCTGGCGCGATCGGTGCGACGACCTGCGCGTTCAATGCCAACGACTTGCCATCGTCGTCGATCGACAGCGTGAGCGGATAGTTCGTGCGTTCCTCGAATTCGAGAATCTGCACGCCTTGCCAGCTTTCGGGCCGTTGCAGAGGATCGGTGGCCAGCGCGGCGTTGTTGCGGCAGTTCAGCAGCGCGCTGAAGAGCGGTGTGGCGGGGGGAAGCGCGCTTGCGCGTTGAGCGAGCGTAAGCGGCGCGTGCTCGTGAGCGAGCAGCGCGCTGAGGCGCGCGTGCGTTTCGCGCACGCTGTCGCCTACGCTGGTTGCATCGACATGCAGACAGACGGGCAAGGAATTGATGAACAGTCCGAGCGCATTATCCGCGCCCGCGCCAGCGTGCATGCGGCCGAACAGCACCGTGCCGAACACGACCTGCTGCTGGCCGCTAGCGGCCGCCAGCACGCGGGCCCACGCGAGGTGGCACAAGCTGGCGAGACTCACTCCGCGTCTGCGGGCTTGCGTCCGCAGACGTGTCTGGAGCGCATCGGGCAGGCGCCAATCGGCTTCGGCGGTGAGCCTGCCGTCGTGACGCACTTCGGTCAGGCCGAACGGCAGCGTCGGCTCGGTGACGCCAGCGAGCATGTCGCGGAAAAAGCGTTCGTGCTCTTCCTGGCTCACGCCGAGGCGCGCTTGTGCCACCAGATTGCGAAAGGGCATCGGCGCTGGCAGCGTGCGTCCACGATCAGCCATCAATGCGTGAATCTCCGCGAACAGCAGTCGCAGCGAAGTGGCGTCGTCGATCAGATGATGAAGCAGTTGCAATGCGAGCCATCGTCCGGTGGCGGGTTCGCGGGCGACGATGAAGCGCAGCAGGGGCGCTTGCGTAAGATCGAGACGCTCGGTGCGCGCATCGAAATGACGGGCAAGTTGCTCGATGGCGGGTTCGTCGGTGACCGCGAGTTCGACCTCCGTCACGGAGAGCGGCGCGTCGCGCCACACGACTTGTGCGGGCGTCGAGAGTCCTTCCCAGATGAACGCGGTACGGAGGATGTCGTGTCGCTGGATCGCCTGCCCCACGGCGTCCAGATACGCATCGAGCACACCGCGGTCGTCGAACGCCAGTCGTGCGATCATGAAGTACGGATTGCCTTGCGTGTCCAGCAGATAGTGGAACAGCATGCCTTCCTGCAGCGGCGAGAGCGCATAAACGTCCTGAATGTTCGCCAGGCCGCCGGGCACGCGCTCGATGATTCGCGCGATGTCGTCCTCGTTCAGATCGATGAGCGGGAGCATCTGCGGCGTCAAGGTTCTTGTTTGTGCCGTGATGAGATTCTCAGGTACGACGACTTCGTTTGTCTGCTCCTTTCTATCGAGCCTTGCGGCAAGATCGCTCAGTACGGGCGTATCGAACAACGTGCGAACATCCGTAGGAAGGCCCGCTTGTTTAAGGCGCGCGATGAGCGCGACGGCCATCAGCGAGTGGCCGCCGAGTTCGAAGAAGTGATCGTGACGACCGATGCGATCAATGCCGAGCAATTCGCTCCACAGCGCGGCGAGCGTGGTTTCCGTGTCGCCTTGTGGCGCTGCGTAGTCGCGCTGAACGAAGGCGTCGTCGCCCGGTGCGGGCAGCGCGTGACGATCGAGCTTGCCGTTGGGCGTGAGCGGCAGCGTATCGATCACGACGAACGCAGCGGGCACCATGTAGTCCGGCAGACGCGCGACGAGATAGGCGCGCAGGTCTGCTGTGTCAGCCTTACGTTCATCGAGCATGCTCACGTAAGCCACCAGACGCTCTTCTCGGGCGATGACGACAGCCTCGCGAACCGCCTCATGCGATGCCAGCGCCGCTTCGATCTCGCCGCACTCGATGCGAAAGCCGCGAATCTTGACCTGATGATCGTTGCGTCCGAGAAACACCAGATCGCCATCGGGAAGATAACGCGCGAGATCGCCGGTGCGATACATGCGTGCGTCGGGTTCATTGCTGAAGGGATCGGCGAGAAAACGCTCGGCGGTGAGTTCAGGCCGATTCAGATAGCCGCGCGCAACGCCCGCGCCACCGATGTAGATCTCACCGATCGCGCCCATCGGCACCGGCCGGCCCGCGGCATCCAGCAGATAGATGCGCGTGTTGTCGATCGGCCGGCCAATGGGAACGATCGCATCGTCGAAATTTGTCGGCCATCGCCATGTCGTTGCGCAGACCGTGCCTTCGGTCGGTCCGTACGCGTTGAACACGGCCGTTTGCGGCCCGGCAACCGACATCAGCGAGGGGCTCGGGGTTTCGCCCGCGAGAACAAGCGTGCGCAGTCCGCTCAACGCATCGGGCGGAAGCGTTCCGATGAGAGCCGGCGGAAGGGTCGCGTGCGTCACGTCATGGCGGGAAAAGTACTCGGCCAATGCTTCGCCTGAACGGCGCACCGAGTCCGGCACGAGAATGAGCGCGGCGCCCGCACCGAACGCCATTAACATTTCCCAGACGCTGGCATCGAAACCGACTGATGCGAACTGCGCGATCCGGCTGCTCGCAGACGTTACGAACAGGCCGATCTGCGCTTTTGCCAGGCTGACCGCGCCACGATGCTCTATCATGACCCCCTTGGGCGTACCGGTGGAACCCGACGTATAGATGATGTAGGCGAGATGACGCGAGTGGAGGCCGCAGACCGACGGATTATGTGTGAGAGCCGCGAGCGGCGCGCACGGATCGATCACCGCCAGTGTGCCGGTGTCGCCCAGCGCGGCGCGTCCCGCGTCGTCGGCGACGATCAGCAAAGGGGCGACGTCCTTCAAGACATGTGCGAGCCGCTCACGAGGATAAGCCGGATCGAGCGGTACGTAGGCGCCGCCTGCTTTGAGGATCGCGAGAACGCTGATCAACATATCGAGGCCGCGGTCGACGCATAGCACGACCGGTGCATCCGGCGTCACGCCTAGGCCGATCATTCGGTGCGCAAGCTGATTGGCGCGTGCATTGAGCGTCCCATAAGTCAGCGACGTGTTTTCCCACACGGCGGCCAGCGCATCAGGATTGCGAACGGCCTGCTCCTCGAACAACCGGTGCATGCATCGATGCTCAGCGAACGGCATGGCCGTATCGTTCAACGTCTCCTCAGGCGCCCAGCCTTCATCGTGCGATCTGCGATCACGCGTCGCGCAAATCCATTCCGGTTGGTCACCAGTCGTGGCGGCTTCGCCAGAAGTGAGTAGATCAGACATTGGTTTCCCACGACGTAAGAGCGATTAAGGTTCGGCATCGCGATCGCAGATGGGCCGCAAGACCGCGATGATGCGCTGGCAAGCCAGTGTGTCACCCGAGAGTTAGTTAGAAGTTACGGCCGGGCGGAAGTGTCAGATTGGGAAGAGGTCGACGTCGAAGTGCGGGGCCGCTCGGCGGGTCGGTGTGAGGAGGAGCGCTGGCCTTGCGCCAGTGTCGACTCGTCCTAATTGAGACTGGCGACCGGCTTGAAGTGTGCCGCCCACAGTCACGAAACGGGGTGCGGCAGAATTCACGAACTAAGTTATGTCGGCAGCCCCAGACGGCGACTATGCTTGGTCGAAATGCCTTGGACCAGGAGCACTCATGGGCGACCAAGCGTTCCCAGGCGAATCTGATCAGATGGTCACCTGCACGACCTTTGAAAGGACGTTGAATGTCGACCGAAGATCGGCGTCAACCGGACTCGAACGATGGTGCCCTCCAGCCGCGCGCGTTATCCGAAGCATTTTTGCACGCGCCGCCTGGCCACTTTTTCGAAAGCGAGCGCGCACTGGATCCAGCGTACGAATGGGCGAACATTGCTGTTTGCCCTCCCCCAGTTGTTGTAAATGGGGCCCGGCTGAGGAAAGCAGCATGACGCGATACGCGCTGCTATTGCTCGGGCACGTCGTAGCTCGTGCCGTGAACGGTCTTCGGTTGATTCTGACGGTTGATGTGCCCGGAGCGCACTGAGCGTGCGGGCGCAAGCCGTCCTTTCATTTTCCTTTATGTACTGTTGCGCGCCATCGACCATGACCTCGTCGCTGAAGCGGTGCGAACGCGGCCCGCTTGCGATCGCACGCGACAACGCGAGCGCCCCGACTATCTGAACAGCACGATAAAGGTATCAGGCCGCACGGCCAGTCGGGCTGTCTCCACGAGGTTTCCTGGACGATGGCTTGACGGATGGGCCTGTGCGACGGTACGTCCAAACGGTGCAGTGCGGCCCCTGACGATGCCGCAGTGTGCCTATCCGTCATTCCCTTGCAACCGACGGGGTGCAACGGTGGAAATCCACCAGAGTGAGCAATGGCGCTGAGCACGCTCGAAGATGACAAGCTTGTAATGCGCCGGTCAGCATCGGGTTGGTGCTCATTGCCGACAATCCGTTCAACCCTTCACGAATCGCAACGGAGGGGAACCGCGCCGCGACTCATCGTTAATGTGGCCGCCAGTCTCACGGATGTCAATGATCATTAAAGCGCTGGAGGTGAACGCCGCGATCCATCAATTTCAAAAAAGTTTGGAATAAACGTCGGGGCCCTGTGTTTGCCCCTATGTAGCCAGATGCAAACGCATTAATCCGGAACCCGACGAGAAGGAAGTTCGAAGGAACGAATGCCGATCCGTGAGACCGGAAAGTCAGATAGTTAGGAATCCGATAGTAATTGTTGTTAGGCGGAAATGATCCTGCCGGTCTGTGCAAAGCGATTTTATCCGCGGCTTGCCGCCGCGAACCATTCACTTAATTAAGGAGTATTGATCATGTCCAAGTTGTTCGTAAGCCTCGCTCTCGCCGTTTCCGCTCTCGGCGCTCCGGTACTCAGCTTCGCTCAAAGCAGCGCTCCGCTCACACGTGCGGAAGTTCGTGCGGATCTCGTCCGCGTCGAGCATGCTGGATATCGGCCTACCAGCGGTGACGATGTTAACTACCCGGCAGATGTCCAGGCAGCAGAAGCAAAAGTCGCAGCACAAGGCGATCAGCAACTGACGATGCAAGCCGTCGGCGGTGTCGCGCAAAGCGGCAGATCGGCCTCGGGTGCTGCGTCGCATACCGCAATGCAATCTGCGTGCGTCGGCCCAGTCAGCTTCTGCAACCTCTACGCCGGCAGTTAAGTGCCGCGAGTCGGATCCTGTGGATCCATGCAGTCATGCACAGGATCCCACCTGGTTATCTGATTGTTATCAATGGAGTGTCGCCGTGAAAATCTTGCCCTTAGCCGCAACGGTTCTTTCCTTGTCTGCATCCCTGTTCGCATCCGCCAGCGCCATGGCGCAGGACACGCAACCCGCCAAAGCGCCGATCCGCAATATCGTTCTCGTTCATGGCGCGTGGGTCGACGGCTCGGGGTGGAGACCGGTCTATGACATCCTGACCAAAGACGGCTACCACGTCACAATGGTGCAGGAGCCGCTGACCTCGCTCGACGACGACGTGGCCGCAGCGAAGCGGGTGATCGACATGCAGGACGGTCCCACCATTCTGGTCGCGCACAGTTATGGCGGCTCGGTGATCACCGAGGCCGGCGTCGATCCGAAAGTGGCGGGGCTGGTGTACGTCGCGGCTCATGCGCCGGCAGTGGGCGAAGACGAAAGCGATCTGGGCAAGAAGATGCGCAGCTACACGTCGCAGCAGGCAGGCGCCATCAAGAAGACGGACGACGGTTACACCCATCTGAATCCCGCCGATTTCGCGAAAGATTTCGCAGCCGATCTGCCGCTCAAGGAAGCGCAGTTCGAGTCACGCGCGCAAATCCTCACGGCAGCCAAGGTCTTCTCCGAGCCGATAAAGGTTGCCGCCTGGACCATGAAGCCGAGTTGGGGCATCGTGGCAGCCGACGACAAGATCATCAATCCGGACCTCGAGCGCTTTTACTACCAGCGCGCGCATAGCCACACTACGGTACTGGCGGGTGCAAGCCACTCCGTGTATGAATCGCGTCCCAAGGAAGTCGCCGCGGTGATCGAAGACGCAGCGAAGCATGCGCAGCAGTGAAGAACCGTCACCGCCAGCGCGCGTCGCTGTGGCTCGATCTGTCGCCGGCTCGCACGTGCATCGAATGGCCTTCGCTCTCGCTGTCGCCGTTGAGGGTGATGTTGAAGATCGTTAATTTTGCTAACGGTGAGCACCGGAGCGCTAGTGCTGTTCATTAGTCTGCTGTGGGCGCCCACAATTGACGCTAGCAGTGTTCCCAGAAGCGCTAGCAAGTTCAGCAACGCCGCTAGCGTAGCCGTCCGTTTCCGGGAAATCGAGAAGTCGATAGTGTGATATCGCCCGGAGCGCCCCACCGAAGTTGGCGGCTTGCTAACATCGATGCAGGGACCGCTTCCAGCAGGCTGTGATGCGTTGTGCAGTATTCAGCTTCGGAATTGAACCATTCTCTCTTCCACCGTGGGCCGACATATCGGCATCCTTGAGCGCGAGACATCTGAAACAATGAATAAGGTAACGCTGGTCGGCCATCCATTCGGCTGACGTCCGAATCGCTGCCAACCTCCCCTCGCTCACCCGGGCCAACATCATATCCATCCCGCTTTTCCAAGGTCCAGCCGAGTAGCCGGGACAGTCCGAACGTTGCTTTCCGTTGCCCCGCCCCTGCAAGCGGTGGCGCCCCCACCCTGTCGCGCCGTGCAATGGTGATGAGCCCGTTCGCACCCTTCGTATATTGCGCCCTGCCCTTTCGCTACCTGGGTCCGGTTCAAAAAGCGACCTCTCGAAGACGCTCACCTATCGTCACCGCAAGGTCGCATGCCGGAACTCCGCGTAATGGCCCTGATGCAACGGTGCGGGCTCTCGGCCCCGAATTGAACTGGATGGGTAGCAAACCAGTTTGCCGTGTCTGGGCGAAACACCCGTCCGCGGGCCGTCATTTCCTGCAAATGAAGGAGCGAGAAGCCACTAGCTCCCGTCTCTTTCGTCGCGTAGCCCGTTTGTTCAGAAATGAAGGGATACCCAGCCACAACTATCTGCGCCTTGAATTTTGCATTTCGCGCTGGTCGTCTCGTGCAGACTCGATCGACTCAGAGATAGGATCGCTAAATTCGGGCCATGGCCGCCCATACTGAGCGGATACATGAAGTGACTTTCGACGAAAAGTGGCGACGCGAGTCGCGCTACTCGCAGGCGCTCGCGTCGCCGCTCATTCGCAACTCATTCTGCGCGGGCAGACTGCATCCGTCGCCCACGAAGGAGGGATCCGGTCATGAAAACCTACGTCGAAGTCCTGCTCGATACGCTTGGCGCGAACGCCGATCGCACGGCGCTGCGCTATCTCAACGAAGACGTGACGGCCGGGGCGTTTCGCGCGTCGGTCTATCGCTATGCGCGCGCGCTGCAATCGCTCGGCATTGTGCGCGGCGATTTTGTCGCGATGTTCGCACCCAATTGCCCCGATGCGCTCGCCATTCGCTACGCGACGAATCTGCTCGGCGCGGCGACGATGTTCCTGCCCGCGATCATATCGGCGGAGCATCGCGAGGCGTTCGTCAATCGCATGCGGCCGACGCTGCTTGTCGATTTCCCTCAAACCGTGAGTCTTGTGCCGGCACGCCGCGCATCGCGCGTGGCGCATGTCGGCTTCGGCGCGGCGCGACTGCGTCTGGACATCCGCGCGCGTGTGCAAAGTGATGTGCCGATGGAAAGCCGAGCGCTGCCCGACGATCTTGCGGTGATCGTGCCGTCGGGCGGCTCGACCGGCGTGCCGAAAGCGAGCCGCCGCAGCTTCGCCGTGCATACAGCGATGGTGTCCGTGCCGAGCCGCGCGGACCGTCGTCAGCTCGTCAACGGCGCGCTCGCTTATCTGTCGCAAGTGCTCGTCGACAATACATTGATGGGCGGCGGCACGGTGGTGCTCAAGCCTTCTTACGACGCCGCCGACACGCTCGCGACCATCGAAGCCGAACGCATCACAGATGTGCTGCTCGTCGAGCCGCAACTCTTCGAGACGATGGATCACGCGGATGTGCAGCATCGCGATCTGTCGTCGCTGCGCTCGATCGCGCATATCGGCGGATCGGCGCCCGCGATTCTGCGGCGGCGCGCGATCGCGCGGCTCGGCCCGGTGCTTACGCACATGTATGGCGCGAGCGAGGCAGGGCTCGTGAGCGTGCTGTCGCCATCGGATTATGCCGCCGATGCGAGCCTGCTGGATAGCGCGGGACGCGTGCGGCCCGGTGTCGACGTGCGCTTTCGCCGTCCCGATGGTACGTTCGCGCGCACCGGCGAGCATGGTCTGATCGAAGTGAGATCGGCCGCGATGGCGCAGGGCTACTATCGCCAGCCGATCGAATCGACGCAGAAGTTTCGCGGCGGCTGGTGCCTGACGGGCGATATCGGTTTCATCGACGAGAAGATCAATCTGCATGTACTCGGACGCGCCGCCGATGTCGCCGAATTCGACGGCAAGGCTTTCGGTCCGGCGCAGATCGAATCGCCGCTGTGCGCATTGCCTTACGTTCGATATGCGCGCGCCGTGTCGACGGGCGATGCCGCGAGCCGTTACAAGTGGAACGTGATCGTAGTGCCGTGGGCGAGCATGCCTATCGATATCGGCGATTGCATGCGTGTGCTGGAAGCGGCGTACGGCGCGAAGGTGGCGAATGCGGTGCGCATCGTCGCGACGCAACGCGTGCCGCTGACCGAGCAGGGGAAAGTAGACCGTGCGGGGATTGGGCGGATGTTTGAGGGCGAGGCGGAGCGGCGCGCCGCGTAGTTCAGCGCGTGGACTTCGCCTGCCCCGCATTAAATGCGGGACCGCCTCAGCGCGATGCCCCGGAACGCCGATCCGAGCCCGAGAAAGATCCATGGCGGACGTCTGCGGGCCGTTTCGTCTGAGTCCGGCAGAACGATGCAAACGCTGAAAAATCTGCGTGCGTTTTCGCGGGGAGGCGAAGGGAAGAGACGGAGAGGACTAAGCCTGCGAGGCGCCGCGCCTCAACATGGTGATTAGCCTTAAGTTACCACGCATGATCTCAGTTCGCCGCAGCGCCACGACATGGAGCGGCGTGTGTCCGAGTAGCGTCTCGGGATCGACATCGAGCGTTTATCCAAGATCCGGGAAACTTGACATTCGGCCGGCTGCTCGCAACGAGGAGGAGGTATCCGAAATCTTGTGTGTCGAGGTCGGTTAAAAAACCTCAGCTGATGGCGGAGGTGAACCGCTCGCCGAACAGGATGGCGAACTGATT
>NZ_JAVDVL010000023.1:0-43733 GCF_031456815.1 Paraburkholderia strydomiana | reverse complement strand
TGCGGATTGCCCGTGTGAAAGTAGGTAATCGTCAGGCTCCCCAGCAGCATCAGAAACCCCACCCCACAAAAGGTGGGGTTTCTGCGTTTACGCGGTGGTAAAACGCGGCGATAAAACAGCGAGACCACCTCACAGCCTCACTGCCTGCCGATCCGCAGCGCATCCGCGTAACCCGTCAGTTCCAGATAAGCCCGCCCGAGATCGGCGCCATCGCGGCTCACGCGCACCGCGCCTTCCCAGTACACCGCGCCAGTAGACTGTCGCGAGTCCAGTTCCTGGTCGTCCATCAGCGGATCCAGTTGCCATGTCAGCGCACCGGTTCGGACCGACATCGACACCGGCTACGACGTGTTCGTACGCAGCGAGCGACATGTGGTTTCTCTGCGGCACGCTGCGAATTCTCGCGAGAAGAGACGCTGCATATGAAGCGATTCGCAGCGGCCGCCAAAAAGACCGCTTGGCGGGCAACCTAACCGATTAAACGATCATTGCCGCCCGTCGTGGCGAAACGCTCGCGAGAAGACTTGGAAACCGCGATCGGCCCACAAAAACGGGATCACCCTCAGAGCAACTCCGGCTCAACAGTCCTTCAGCGAACGCAGACCTCGGAACGATCGTTCCTCCAATGGTTGTATCGCGGCGCCTCCACTACAGCACATTGCTGCTCTTGGCTGATCCGACAAGGCAATGCCTCGCTCAGCGACCAGAGAGAAGCAATCACACTCCACCAAGGCCCAAAAAGCCCCACCCATCCCCGCAAAACCAGGTCGTTCGCAACCTATCTGAAATCGCCTACCTCATGAATGAAGTCAATAAGCGCACGCAGCGCCGGCGGCAAATGCCGGTGACCGGAATAGTAAAGGCATAAGCCCGGCACGGGTCTCACCCAGTCATCCAGCACCCGCTCAAGACGGCCCTCGGCCAGGTCATCCGCCACATACCACTCGGCAAGTTGCGCTAGCCCCACGCCTTGTCGTACGGCCTCGCGCATCAAAATAGGCGCATCGAGTACCAATGTACCCGGCACGTCCATGTTGAACCTCTCGGTTCCCCGGTCGAATTCCCAAGGCGACGGCACCCCGCTTGGCAGCCGGGCGCGAATGCACGAATGCTGCAGTAGATCAGCCGGCGTCACAGGTTTAGGATGCCTGACGAAATAGTCAGCCGATCCCACTATGGCCACAGGTGTATCGGCCGTTATTGGCACGCGGATCATGTCGCCTGGAACGCGCGAACTCGAGCGCAGCCCGGCGTCGAAGCCTTCCGCGATGATGTCCACCATCCGTCCTTCGGTAACGAGATCGATGGTGATGCCGGGGTAGCGGTGCAGAAATTCGATCATCACGGGCTGGAACGTCATGAGCGCCGCGCCAAGAGAACTGTTGATCCGAATGGTTCCCGTCAGCTTGTCCTCGCGCTCGCTCACCGCTGCCATGGCGTCCTGGATGTGCGCTACCGCAGGTCGGATCTGATCCACGAATCGCTGACCGGCCTCTGTCAGGGAGACGCTGCGCGTCGTACGGTGAAACAGGCGCACGCCCAGTCTTGCCTCCAGGCCCGCCACCGCGTTACTCACGGCCGATGTCGACATGTCCAGATCAACTGCAGCCGATCGGAAGCCTCGCCGTCTCGCCACCGCCAGCACAACCTCGAGTTCGGTCAAACCGCTTCTGTTCATTGTTCTGGTTTCCGCGATAAGTCATCTCTGACTGCCCATATTATCAAATCAATGCGCCGCCCCCAGACTATCTGTATCCCGGCGACCGCCGGCGCTTTTGGGGAATCAATATGTGGAACATCGACAAGGCATACATCGACGGAAAGTTCGCCCCCGTGCACGGCGACGAAGTGATTGAGACGACCAACCCATCGACGGAGCAGGTCATCGGCACAGCAACGCTGGCTAACCGTGACGACGCCAGGCGCGCAATCGCGGCCGCCCAACGCGCTCAGCAGACGCTCGCGCGCACCAGCAAAGCCGAGCGCATCGATATGCTGATGAGACTGCAGACGACCGTTCTTGCAAGTACCGAGCGCATTCGTGACGCCACCATCGACGAATACGGCGGTCCTGTCGCGCGCGCTCAATGGGTCAGTGAATATGCGTCGCAGTGCTTCGCCAATACAGCGAGAGCGCTCGACGATTACCCGCTGACACGCCGTGTAGGAGACGCCACCGTGTTCATGGCGCCGGTCGGCGTGGCGGGCCTTATCGCGCCCTGGAACAGCACGGCCGGCACGATTTGCAGCAAGCTGGCGTCGGCGATTGCGGCCGGCTGCGCCTCGGTCATCAAGCCTAGCGAGTTGAGTCCCATCCAGACTATGGTGGTTGCCGAAGCACTGCACGACGCCGGCTTGCCGCCGGGCGTCTTCAATATTCTGCTGGGGCGGGGCGCGGACGTCGGCGACGAAATCAGCACCAATCCTGGCGTAGCGAAGATTTCGTTCACCGGCTCGACGCCGACCGGCAAGCTCATCTCCCGTGCCGGGCTCGAAACGATGAAGCGAGTCAGTCTGTCGCTAACCGGCAAATCTGCCTCCGTCATATTGGACGATGCAGACCTCGACAGTGCAATTCCGCTCGCGTTGAACGCCGCCTTTATGAACAACGGCCAGGCGTGCGTGGCCGGTACGCGGCTTCTGGTACCGCGATCCCGCCTCGACGAGGTGATCGAACAGGTGAAGGCAGCGGTCGCAACCATGCGCGTGGGCTATCCGCGCGACCCATCCACGGTCGTGGGGCCGCTCGTCAACCGGGCTCAGTACGATCGCGTGCAGCGTTTCATCCGCCGAGGGATCGAGCAAGGCGCTCTGCTGGTGGCCGGGGGCGAGGGCCGGCCGGCAGGACTCGACAAGGGCTATTTCGTGAACCCGACGGTGTTCGCGGGCGTACGCAACGACATGGACATCGCGCGTGAAGAAATCTTCGGTCCAGTGTTGTCGATTCTGGAGTACGAAAACGAGAACGACGCCATCCGGATCGCGAACGACTCGGTCTACGGTCTTCAGGCGTACGTGTTCTCGTCGCAGACCGGGAGCGCGGAGCGCGTCGCATCGCAACTGGAAGCAGGCACGGTGTTGATAAACCGCATCAAGCCCGAACTTCTCGCGCCGTTCGGCGGGCTGAAGCAGTCCGGATTGGGGCGGGAGTTTGGCGTCTTTGGTCTGGAGGCATTTCTGGAGCCGAAGTCCATCGTCTCGGCGCAGTAAGGCGGAACAGGTCACACCGCATGTCCTCGCGGCGCCTCCGCAATTACCGTGTTTGGGAATCGCCGCTTTTCGAACAGTTGCGCGCCGTCGCGCAACCTTTCTGGAACGCAGTGCAAAAAACATCGCGCAAAAGCGCTGCGTTCAGCGCTGCATATCTACCTCACGCCTGTCCGCAAGCACAGCCCGAGCTTTGCGGACAGGCATTTCCCAGCAACCAGGTTCATCTCTGCTGCATCGCAAACCTTCAAACTGTAGCAGGTACAGTTGGCTGTCTGTAGTCGACATCTGTACCTTTTAAAAGGGTACAAAACACCTATCATTCGCGCATCCGCTTCCAAACAGAATGAGAGCAACTGGAGAACGAAGATGATTGCGTATCCGACTCAGTCAGGTAACGCGCTGCTCGAACGGCCGACGCGGGATCGTACGCATTCGGTTCGACATCCCCGGCGGTTGAGAGGGCGGGCAGGCCGGGCAGGTCGCGTGGGCGCAGTGCTTCTGTTGGCGGGCCTCACTGTCTATTGTGCGCACCTGGGGGAAGCGGTTGCATGGTCCTCGCTGAAAGGCGCCAGCTTGCCGCTCTTCGCAGCGGCCGTCGTCGGAATAAGCCTTGCCGTCGCGGCGACTCTTAAGGCGGCCGAACTGTTGAGCACACTGCGGCAGCTCTCTGCCGCGATAGAAACAGACACCGCGGAAGGTACAGAGGCCATGTTGTCCGAGGACGGACCGCCGGCAATCGCCAGACTGGCTCGCGCGATCAACGCGGCCACCCGCTATCGCGCCGGTCGTCAGGCCGAGCTGCTGCAGGTGCTCGCCGCCTATGCGCACGATCAGCGCACGCCGCTGACACGCATGGGCATGCGCTGCGAACTGCTCGAAGACTCAGCGGTACGCGACGCATTGCAGCGCGATCTCGCGGAGATGGCCCAACTGGTCGAAGCCAGCGTGTCTTGCGCGAAGATGCAATGCAGCGCCGGCGAGCGGACACAGCGGGTCGATGCGGACAATCTGCTAGGCACACTGGTCGGCGATTACCGCGACGCCGGGCGCACCGTGGCATTGGAGGGGAGCGTGGGGCGTCCGCTCGTCACCTGTCCGCATGCGCTGCGCCGTGTGCTGATGAACCTCATCGACAACGCGCTCCGCTACGGTGGCGACGCGCGCCTGTGTGTCCGCGTCGAAGCTCGCCAGCTTGTGCTGGCCGTAGTGGACTCCGGGCCCGGCATTCTGCCTGCGCAAATGGACGCAGTGTTTGCGCCTTGGTACAGGTCTCCGGAGACATCCGCGCGTGCGCCGGGTTCAGGACTGGGGCTCGCGATCGCACGGCGTCTGACGCTCGCAATGCGCGGCGAACTGCAACTGGAAAACCGCTGCGCAGGCGGCCTCGAAGCGCGGCTCACCTTGCCACTCGCGACCGCCTGAATAACCTGGCATAAAAATCGCCCCTTCGTTTCTGCAGGCAGGGCTTGCATACTCAATCGACACCCGGAACAGGTACACCGCGAACCCCGGTTCGCACACGCACCTCTCACGTTCTTCGGAGACACGTTCCAACGGTGCGTCACCGGATACTTGCCGATACCGGGCCGACACATCCGGGATACATTTCGCGCTTCTAATGGACACATGGCGCGAGGTTAGCAAGGTCGAGAAAGCACTCGACGCAATACGTGCCCAGGCACATCGTAGTTGCAGTGATGGTTCTTGCAGTGACAGTTCGATAACTCAAACGATTCTCTCTCATACTTCAAAGGATCAAATCATGAAACTTCGACATCTCGTCGTGAGCAGCGGCCTCGCGATTGCCGTCGCCGCATTCGCATACACGCCGGCCTTCGCGGCGGACGCGGCGGCTGCCGCGTCGGACAGCACCGCAGCGACCAGCAAACCGGCGCCGACCAAGAAGTCGGTTCGGGCAGCTAATCGTGCCTTCTCCAAGACGGTCCATAAGGCGATCTTCAAGACCAAGGGTCTCGAACAGTCGACGATCGCCGTTTTCGGCGATGCAAAGACGGGGCACGTAACGCTGTCCGGTCAGATCGAAAGCGAGGACCAGGAAGGTATCGCGGTCAACGCTGCAAAGAAGGTGCCGGGCGTGACCTCGGTCAGCAGCAAGCTGACGCTGCGCGAGCAAGGCGGAGGCTGATACACCAGGGCGACACATGGCGCAGCGTCTGAACGGATAACTGCGCCGCACGTGTCGTCACCGGCAAGCCTCGGGCCGTTTCGCACTATGTCCACGCACGCTAATGGAGATGGATCGATGACCGTACCTTCCAAAGACCATATCGTGGTTCGCGCGCTGCTGAACGTGCTCGATCCGTCCGCCGAGCAACTCGACGCGTGCGCGAAAAAACCTTTCGTGAAGCTCAAGAAGCGCGGCGTCAACGCATGTGCGCCCACCGCCGACGACAATCGCCGCGTGGTGGGACGGCCAGCCAACATCGTGGTGGTCGAGCGCCTGTCGGCGTGCACGATCAGCGTCTCGTGGAGCGACGCGTGTTCCGGCCGCTACACCGAACAGATCTGGTGCAGCGGTCTCGCTCACGTCGCCGCCGTCTGTGCGCTGACGGGCCGCGCGATCCATCGCGGCGATCAGGTGTTTCGTCCACGCACACGTGAAGTGCGTGTGCCGCCGAATCGCCATCAGATGATTCTTGCCGCGACTATCGGTCATCGCGCCGACCTGGCAATCGCGGGAACGTGACACTACTGGTTTTTGAAGCTCGACGCTCGCGGCTCGCGTCTTCGTGAGCGCAGCAGAACGAGCTTCGTTCGACCAGTCATGCGGATTCTCCCAATGCGCCCATTCAGCGCCTTTTTCGTGCTCATCGGCACCTTGCTCGCAGCGGGCGGGTACGGAGCAACGTTTTTCCTCTCGATGCATTTCCG
The DNA here is from genome assembly GCF_031456815.1 of Paraburkholderia strydomiana. NCBI lineage: Bacteria > Pseudomonadati > Pseudomonadota > Betaproteobacteria > Burkholderiales > Burkholderiaceae > Paraburkholderia > Paraburkholderia strydomiana. The sequence continues at coordinate 37,631 of NZ_JAVDVL010000023.1, read as the reverse complement.
CTCGATGGGAGGGAACGACCTCGACACCGGACTGGCGCTTGCGGAAGCGACAGTTGGCACGCTCGTCGGAGTCCCGCTGGTGGGCTGGTTCGCTCAGCGCATCGGCGCCGCTCGCACGACCGCTCTTGCGGCGTTGTGCATCGGTTTGGGCGTGGCGGGGTTTGCGTTGATCGACCGCATGAGCGGTTTGAGCGTATTTCCAGGCTTTCTCGTGGGATTCGGCTGGGGCGCGTTCTGTCTTGCTGCGCCGATGGCGCTCGCGGAACGCACGAGCGATACGGACCGCGGCTTCTGGTTCATGCGTTTCGGCACGATCCAGATGGCCGGCATCGGCGGATGTCCTGCCGCGGCCGCGTTCGCCATTCGTTCATGGCATTGGCCGCTTACCAGCGTGCTCTATCTCGTCGGTGGTCTGTGCGCGCTTGCCGCGCTGATGCTCGAAGTTTTCGGCCGGATCTCGCCGCATTCGTCCGCGTCGCCGGTGCAGGAGCGCTGGCTGCGTCAGATAGGCGCTATCAGCCGAACGCGTGCGGCTTATCCGATTGTGATGATCTCGCTTTGCGCCTGCGTTTTCTCAGGCTTGATGACGTTCCAGATGTCTTTCGTGCAAGGCACGCATGCGCAGGCGGGTACCTTTTTCAGCCTGTATGCAGTGACCGTCGTGGCCGCCCGCTGGCTGCTGACGCGCGTCGTGATCCGGCTACATCGCGCAGTCGCGACGAAGCTGCTGCTCGGCATCATGGTGCTCGGCATCGCAGCGATGTCCGCGGTGCCGTACTACACCGGGTTCCATGCCGCGAGCGCCGTGTTGCTCGGGACCGGTTACGGTCTCGTCTATCCGACCATTCAGGCGCAGGCGGTCAACGACTCCGCCGCGATGCACCGGCCGGCCGCATTGACCTGGTTCGTCGTCGCGTACTTTGTCGGCACGTTTGGCTTTCCGGCGATCGGCGGCTGGGTGCTCGTTCATCTGGGCAAGATTGCTTTGATTGCGCTGATCGCGACATGCGGCCTCGCGGCGCTCATGCTCGCGATCATGCGTGACAAGCATGACAGGCACAGCATTGGGCCATTTGCTGGGGCTTGAATAGCCACGGGTTGCGAGTGCGCCGCGTTAAGGCGCAAGCGCGCGCAACGCATTGACGAATCGTTCGTCGCTGAGATAAGCGACGTTGAACCGCGAGTATGCCGAGACGCGTTCCGAAGCAGGCGAGAAAACGGCGCCGGGCGCGAGAATCACGCCGCGCTCCAGCATTGCCTTCGCGAGTTTCATCGAGTCGGTCCATTCGGGCAATGACGCCCACAAGTACATGCTTTGCTCGCTTTCCTTGAAGATCTCCGCGCCCAACTTTTTGAGCGCGGTTTTTGCCGTCGCCGTTGCGCGCTTCAATTTTTCCTGAAGTTGGTTCGTATGCCGAAGGAAATGGCCGTCGCTGACAATGGCCGCGAGCGTCCGCTCGCTGTATTCCGAACTGCTTACGTGAATGAGCATTTTTACGTCGGCGAGATCGCTCGCGAGCGCCGCATTGCACGCGAGAAAGCCGACGCGCAATGCCGCCGACACGGACTTCGAAAAGCTGCCCACATAAATGGTGCGGCGCAGTTGATCGAGTGTAGCGATACGTGTCAATGATCGCGGCCGCAGGTCGGCGAAAGCGTCGTCTTCAACGATGACCGTGTCGTGTGTTTCGGCAAGTTGCAGAATGCGATACGCCTTCGCGGCGCTCGTGTCCGTGGCCGTTGGATTGTGTCCGACCGATTGCGTGAAGAACAGCTTCGGCCGGTGCTCGATCATGCAGCGCTCGAGTTCGGCGAGATTCGGTCCGTCTACTTCGCGCGGCACGCCGATGATATTCGCGCCGCTCAATTTGAGTTTGCCGAACAGCGGGTAGTAGCCCGGATCGTCCACGAGTACGGTGTCGCCCGGCCGCACGAAATAACGCAATACGAGATCCATGGCCTGATTGGCGCCATGCGTGAGAACGATCTGTGAAGGCGCGGCCTCGATCTCATAGCCGGAGAGCTTCTGTTGCAGCGACTGGCGCAGCGGCAGATAACCGTAGCGGCTGCCATAGCGAAATAGCGACGCGACGCCGGTGCGCACAACCCGCTGATGGTACTGATCGAGTCGAGTCGCTTCGAGCCATTCGATAGGCGGAAAGCCTTCGCCCAGATTGAGAACGTCGGGCTTGACCTGTAATTGCTCACGCATTAACCAGACGGTATCCATCGCGCGATCGAGCACGCCGCTTTCTTCTGTTTCAGTCGCGGCTCTTGCTCTTTGCGCGACATAAAAACCGGAGCCCCGCCGAGGCTCGATCAGTCCGCTCGCGGTAAGCATTTCGAATGCGCTGATCACCGTGTTCTTCGAACAACCGGACGCATCAGCATATTCCCTGATCGAAGGAAGTTTGGCGCCCGCCGGAATCACGCCTTCTTCAATCTGTTTGGCGAGATTGTCTGCCATGGAACTCGACAGACTCGCACTTCTACGCAAGCTCATTAACGCGACTCCGGCAGGATATAAAAGTGTCACTGGTACAGTGATTCAACTGTAAGCACCAACTGTACCTTTTAAAGGGGTACGGTCCGCCTATTATTGATCCTTTAATTCATAGTCGCAAGCACGAATGAACGCGGCGACCGTAACCCCGAGGACAGTAATGGCTATTGATTCGACGCTGCCGAATTTCCGTTCACTCAACCCGCAGGAGCGTCTCGCTCATATCTGCAAAGCGGTCGGTCTGGATGATGCGCAATATTCGCAATTGGCAAAGCCCGGCGCGTTGCCGCTCGAAACGGCGAATGGAATGATCGAGAACGTGATCGGTACTTTCGAATTGCCGATGGCGGTGGCCGGCTACTTCCAGATCAACGGCAAAGACGTCATCGTGCCCATGGCAGTGGAAGAGCCGTCCATCGTCGCGGCGGCTTCGTTCATGGCGAAACTTGCGCGAGTAAGCGGCGGTTTTCAGACGTCGAGCACCGGACCGCTGATGCGCGCACAGGTTCAGGTGGTCGGCGTGAGCGATCCCTATGGCGCGAGACTGGCGATCTTGAAACACAAGGACGAATTGATCGGCCTTGCGAATAGCCGCGACAAAGTACTGATCGGCTTGGGTGGCGGTTGTCGCGACATCGAAGTGCACGTGTTTCCGGACACGCCGCGCGGTCCGATGATAGTCGCGCATCTGATCGTCGACGTGCGCGATGCGATGGGCGCGAACACCGTCAATACGATGGCCGAGTCCATCGCGGAACGCGTGGAGCAGATAGCCGGCGGCAAGGTGCGTCTGCGCATTCTGTCCAATCTCGCCGACTTGCGGCTCGCGCGTGCTTCCGTACGCTATTCGGCGGACACGCTCGCTACCAAAGACTATTCCGGTGAGGAGGTGATCGACGGTGTGATCGACGCGTATCTGTTCGCCGCGATTGACCCTTATCGCGCGGCGACGCATAACAAGGGCATCATGAACGGCATCGATCCGGTGATCGTCGCGACCGGCAATGACTGGCGCGCAGTGGAAGCGGGCGCTCATGCGTATGCGTCGCGCGGCGGCCGTTATACGTCGCTCACAACGTGGGAAAAGGCGCAGAACGGCGACCTCGTCGGCACGATCGAGATGCCGATGCCGGTCGGACTCGTCGGCGGCGCTACGAAGACGCATCCGCTCGCGCGTCTCGCACTCAAGATCATGGACGTGAAGTCGGCACAGGAACTCGGCGAGATTGCAGTCGCCGTTGGCCTTGCGCAGAACATGGGTGCTTTGCGCGCGCTCGCAACGGAGGGCATTCAACGCGGCCATATGACCTTGCATGCACGCAATATCGCTTTAGGTGCGGGCGCAACGGGTGACGATGTTGACTGGGTAGTCAAGCAAATGATAAGTTCGGCGGACTTCCGCACTGACTTCGCAATAGAAGTTCTACAGCGTCCGCGAGATGCATGACATCTGCGCGGATACGATTTTGCCGGGGCCGCAATCGACGGTCCTCGCAAAGCGAGACGGCGCTCTGCCGGCACCGGCTATTCCGTTGTACCGGCGCGCCGCGAACATCGCGCCAATAGTGAACGCGCAAACGCGCGCCGATTCGCAACCAGGCGGAGTACTTTCCCGCTATATGACTGAGCTTTCGCTATCACGTGTGAGCTGCGCTTGCTTGAGCAGCGCACATCGTGCGTGACATCTTCGCTGATTAAATTAGACGGAACCTAACCGCAACTCGAAGGCCCACGGCGATGTTCTCGCCGTGCATGAGGCGTCGCGAGGCGCACTCCCAGAATAAAACATCTTGGTCAGGAGACAGACATTGAAATCATCCAGTGCCAGTGCAGCGACGGCCGCCGGCGACGGGTCGGGTATTCACGCGCACGTCGACGCGTCCACCTTCAAGCTTGCCGAAGTATGGGGCGATACCGTCGATCTCCGCCATCTGGCGTGGTCGGTGGCCTTAGGCGTGGCAATTAGCGTCGCCGCGTTCGAGGCCGGCAAGGCGGTGCTGTCGTCCGCTGTTAGCGACGCGGCCATCGTGCGTGCCTACGCAATGCTGATTGGCCTGGGCGGATGCCTCGCGGCGGGCGCGCTCAGTGCGTTCTTCTTCAAACCCAAGCGCGTGGTGACCGACCACACGGTTGGCGAATCGGACCGCCAGCATGTGTTGAAGCAACTCGCTGAAGAAGGAGGCGGCATCGGATCGATCGCCGATCTTCCGCCAAACGCTGCGGCCGAATTAAAAGAGTTGGGACTCTACGACCTGTTCGCCGCATACGAGTTATCCGAGCAAGCAAAGGGAGAACGCTGATGGACTCGCTGATCCAACAGTTTCCGATGGCCTTGGCAATGGGACTGCTCGGCGCTGTCGTCTTCGCGGCGATCGGCCTTGTTTCCGGCACCGACGAAACGACCACGATCGCACCGTTGACCTTGCTGGTCGCATTGCTCAGCGTGCCGCCGGCCGGCGTATTCACATTCTTCATGGCGGGCGCGGTTGCCAAGCACATGACCCACGCCATTCCCACCGCATTGCTGGGCATTCCCGGCGACACGATGGCCGCGCCGCTTCTCCAGCAAGCCGCGATGCTGCGCTCGCTTGGTGTGCCTCATATCGCGTTGCGCAAGATGATCTCCGGCGCGATCGTGGCGGCATTCGTTGCATTGCCTTTCGCCGTGCTGTTCGCCGTCATGCTCGCGCCTTTCGGCAGTCTGATCACGCGCGCCGCGCCGTGGGTGTTTCTGTTCGCGGCGGTTTGCATCGCGTACTTTTCGGCGGGACGGTGGGCTTCGGTGCTTCTACTGATTCCTTTCGTGTTGCTGATAGTCGGATTGCAAACGCTCACGCGCAGTCACGGCGTCAATCTTAGCGTCAGCTATTTTCTCGGCATTGCAATTGGCCCGCTGATTGCCGACCTGTTCTCGATACTCTCACCGGTCGAACGCCGACGCATGCGTCGCGACCACGTGTCGAACTTTGCGCTTGCGCCGGACCTCAAAGGCTGGAGCGGTTACTTTCCGAATCCGCTGAAAGTACTCGACCGGCAACAGACGGCATACACGGTCGCGACGGCGGCGGTATCGAGCGCGACCTTCGTGTTCAGTCCGGTCGCGATGACGGTACTGATGGGCGAGATAGTCGGCGCGCGAATCCGTCATGCGTACCATCGTTTGACGACGGTCATTGCCGTGCGTAACGGCGTGACCGAAGCCACTTACATTGCGGAAGCGCTGATCCCGTTGATCGCGTTCGGACTGCCGCTCAGTCCGGTGGCCGCGGGTCCTGCCGCGCCGCTTTTCAATGCGCCGCCGCGTTTCACCGTGAACACGGCGACCGGCCACATCGACAACCTTCACACGCTGATGACGACCTGGCAGTTTCTCGTCTTCGGTCTGTTGTCCATCGTGCTGGCCGCGTTGATCGCTTATCCGCTCGCGATGAACTATGCACACCGCGCCGCTTCTTTCGTCGCGCGCAAGCTGAGTCACGAGGCGATTATCGCGACGTTCTCCGGGCTGATCGTGGTGATCGGTCTTTGGGAAGGGCAGTTGCTGGGGCTTGCCGTGATCCTCACGGTCGGGCTGTTTGGCGGATTGCTGTCGCGTCTGTTTGCGTTCAATGCGGGCGTCCAGTTCATGGGCTATTACGCCGCCGTGCTGAGCGTGCCCGCTATCATCAAACTCTTCTAACAGAACACCCGCTGCGCGCCTGCTGCGATGACTTCGAATCGCCAGCAGGTCAGCCGCGCCGGGCGCGCATCAAGCCGTAGGCGAAACAGAGCTCAGGAACTGGTGAATTTCGGAGACAACCGCCGCGCCGTCGCCCACTGCGGCGGCGACGCGTTTGGCCGAAGCCGCCCGCGCATCGCCGATCGCGAACACGCCCGGCACGTTCGTCTGCAAAGCGAAACAGGCCGTCTCCGGCCGCACTCCGGCGGTATAGCCCGTTTTGACGAAGCCGCGTTCGTCGATCTCGACGCTGCAATCGCGCAGCCAGCGTGTGTTTGGATCGGCGCCGGTGAACAGGAACAGGTGGCGCGTGGCGACACAATGCGGCCCGTCAGGCGTATCGCAGACGACCGATTCGAGTCCCCACTGATCGCTCGTGACCGCCGATACGACCGTGTTCGTATGCAGCACGATATTGCCAAGCGACGCGATGCGATCGATCAGGTAACGCGACATGCTTTTCGCAAGATCGTCGCCGCGAATCAACATATGGACGCGGCTCGCATGCGAAGCGAGGAATACCGCCGCCTGACCCGCCGAATTGCCGCCGCCAATCAGCACGACCTCGGCGCCCCGGCACAAACGCCCTTCGACGGACGACGCCCAGTAGTAGACGCCGCGTCCGTTCACCGCGTCGAGTCCGGCAATCACGGGCTGCCGGTATGCCGCTCCTGTTGCGATGACGACCGTGCGCGATGCGATCCGCTGTCCGTCTTCGAGCGTGAGCTGCAGCGGCGTTTGTGCGCAATCGAGCGTCTCCACTCTCGCGGGCATTACGATTTCCGCGCCGAACTTAACGGCCTGGACGAACGCGTTCGCGGCCAGTTCGTGGCCCGACACGCCGGTGGGGAAGCCGAGATAGTTTTCGATGCGTGCGCTCGCGCCGGCCTGGCCGCCCGGACCATGGCCGTCAAACACGATCACCGACAGACCCTCCGACGCGGCATATACCGCCGCAGCGAGACCTGCGGGCCCTGCACCGACCACGGCGACGTCATAGGTGCGGGCCGCGTCGACGTCGAGCAGAAGGCCGAGCTTCGCGGACAACTCGCGCGCGTCGGGGTTGCGCAATAACGTGCCGTCCGCGAGCATCACCACGGGATAATCGTTTTCACCGCCGCCCAGACTTGCGAACAGTTCGCGCACGGCGGGATCGATGTCGGGATCGGCGACCGAATACGGATGATCCAGCCGATGCAGCAAGCCTTCGAGCGCGACCAGATTCATGTTGCCCGCGGGGCCGATAAGCACCGGCCCGCAACCTTCATGCACGAGACCGAAGCGGCGCAGAATCACCGAGCGCATGATCGTCTCGCCGATGTGCGCGTCGGCGACCAGCATCGCGCGAATCTGTTCGGGCGGAATCATCAACGCTTCGACGTCGGTGAGCGCGAGCCCGTCCGCGAGCGCGGGCTTCCCACTCAACTGCGCGACTTCGCCGAGGAACTGGCCGGCGCTCAATTCGGCGATGACCTGCGAACGGCCGAGGCCGTCGCGCCGCGTGAGCCGGGCTTCTCCGCTAAGCAGCACGCGCATGCCGAGGCCCGGCTGTCCCGTGCGAAAAATCACATCGCCCGCGTTCCAATGTTCGAGCGTGCCGAAGCGCAGCATTTTGCCGATGTCGGTTTCGCTGAAACGCGGATAGAGGTGATCGCGCGGCGCACCGAGCGATGCGGGAAGGCGCGGCGCTGATGCGTGTTTGCTGCTTCGATCGTGGTTCATCGGATACCTTTCCTTGCGCGCCGGCCGCGCGTCGCCGGGCGCGCAGCGCGGATCGGCGGCCAGGCAATCATGCCGCCGGCCACAGCGACGGTCAAGACAAACGAAGGTATGCCCGCACACACATGGACCGTCCACCGGCAGAAGGTCTTCGGGCCCGGTTCCTAAGCTCGACTGACCATATTCGACGGCCTTCGCTCATACCTACATATGATGGCACTCCGCGCCTCGAACGATATGCTTCTATCACGGGCGATGACGGCGAGCGACTTCCTTTCATCCGACATGCTCGAATGAACAAGCCGCCTTCACACGGCGACCAGATGCCTGCTGCGAAGACCGTCGAAACGCTCGTGCGATTTGAACGCGAGTATCGATGTGCGCGCATCGCGGCGGCGATAGGAGAATCACCATGACGATGATTGCGTTGATGCCATCCGATCCCACTCGCCGATCGCCTGCACCAGTTCGAGCAGATGCCGAAGACTCGGCGTTGCAGCCGGCCGTTGGATTTCGTCGCCTGCTTGTGACTCGCCGGATCCGCAACACAGTGGCAATCGCTGCGTGCGCATTGTTCGTGCCGCTCTTCGACCTGGGTGGCCGGGCGATCACGCTGTTCGTGACTCGCTGTTTCGCCGGAACTGGTTCAGTGGCGATCGCCGCGGGCGTGGCCGTCTCGTTGTCGCTGCTCGCCGCCGCATTGTGGATGTATGTGCGATATCTGCGTGTGAGCATCGAGCATGTGACAAAGGCGATCGAATTGCACAGTGCAAGCGACGATCATGCGCCGCTCCCCGAGCGCGGTCCATCTGCGGTGTTGCGGTTGACTCGCGCAATCGGTTTCACACGCGGCCGTCATGCGGCCCGCCTGGCGGAACTGCTCGATAGTCAGGCCGCTTACGCACACGACCTGCAGGTACCGCTTAAACGCATGGGTGTTCGCTGCGAGACGCTCGACGATCTCGCGTTGCGGCGTTCGCTGACGCGCGACCTCGCCGAGATGAAGCAGCTAGTCGAGGCGAGCATGGCTTGCGCGAGAATGCAGTGCAACGTGGAAGAGCCGCGGACTCATGTGTCTGTCGACGCGCTGCTAAACGGCCTGATCGACGACTATCGCGATGCGGGGCATTGCATCGAACTGAAAGGCGAGGTCGGTTATCCGATCGAGACATGCCCGCATGCGCTTCGTCGCGTGCTCGTCAATCTGATCGACAACGCATTGCGTTACGGCAGCGACGTGCGTTTGCGTTTGCGAGTCGAAGCGCAGGCCGTGGTGTTTGCCGTGCTGGATAACGGACCAGGCATTGAACCGTCGCAGATGGAAGCAGTATTCGCGCCGTGGTATCGCGCGCCGCGCACTGCCGCGCGCGCGCCAGGTTCGGGCCTCGGTCTCGCGATCGCACGGCGACTCACCCATGCGATGCACGGCGAGCTTTGTCTGGAAAACCGCCTGACGGGAGGCCTCGAAGCGCGGCTCACGTTGCCGTTAATCGTCACGTGAACGACGCGACGTCGCGCGCCTCCTTCTTGCCGTTGCTGCATCGCCGTTCACGTGCACGAAGCGTGCTGCTTTCGTAGCGCAATGTATCCGCGGCGCTTCTGGAAAAAGTGGCTTGCAAAGCGGCATCAGTTGGAAATACGGCGGATACGTTGAGCCGTTCAAATAAGAATTCTTATTGGAGGCAACATGAGTGAACTATGGCGTTTGTCCGCGGCCGAGCTTGCCGGACTCGTCAAGACCCGCAACGTGTCTGCGCGCGAAGCGGCGCTCTCCGCGCTGGAGCGGCTCGATGCGGTGAATCCGAAAGTCAACGCGGTGGTTGCGCATCGGCCCGAACTGGTACTCGAGCAAGCGGATAACGTGGACCGCGCAATAGCGCGCGGCGAAGATCCGGGGCCGCTCGCCGGCGTGCCGGTCACGACGAAGATCAATACTGACCACGCCGGTTTCGCAACCACCAACGGTACGCGGTTGCAGGAAAACCTCGTGGCGCAAACCAATAGTCCCGCCGTCGACAATCTGACGAAAGCCGGTGCGGTGCTGCTTGGCCGGAGCAATTCGCCGACCTTCGCGCTGCGCTGGTTCACCTCGAATCAGGTACACGGCCGCACGCTGAATCCGCGCAACGCGAAACTGACGCCGGGCGGCTCGACTGGCGGTGGCGCGGCAGCGGTCACGGCGGGCATTGGCCAGCTTGCGCTCGGCACCGACATCGGCGGCTCGTTGCGCTATCCCGCCTACGCGTGCGGCGTACACGGGCTGCGGCCGACCTTCGGTCGCGTGCCGGCCTTCAACGCTTCGTCGCCTGAACGCGCAATCGGTGCGCAACTCATGTCCGCAACCGGGCCCATCGCGCGGACTGTGCAGGACCTGCGCCTCGGTCTCGCCGCGCTCGCCGCGGCTGATCTGCGCGATCCCTGGTATATGCCGATGCCGCTCGAAGGACGCGCGGTGCCGTTGCACGCGGCCATCTGTCTGCGGCCGGGCGGCTTGCAGATCGCGAAGGAAGTAGAGGACGCCTTGCTCGACGCCGCGCGCCGTTTGGTCGATGCCGGTTGGACCGTCGAGGAAATCGACGACGTGCCGGCGATTCGCGAAGCCGCGCAATTGCAGGAGCGGCTGTGGCTCGGCGACGGCTTCGGGGCGCTCGCCGACATGGTGGCGAGCGACGGCGATCCTGGCGCGCACGCGGTGGTCGCGGCCGCGCGTCTCAAAGTGAAAGACCTGCCTGCCGATGTGATCAGCCGTTCGCTCGTCAGGCGCACGACGTTGCTGCGTCAATGGCGGCTGTTTCTCGACCAGTACGCGGTCGTGCTGATGCCGGTTTCGTCGGAGCTCCCGTTCCCCGACGACCTCGACATGCAGGGCGCAGCAGGTTTCGACCGCGTGTGGGAAGCACAACTGACGATGCGCGCTTTGCCTGCGATGGGTTTGCCGGGTCTGGCGGTAACGACGCAACTCGTCGACGGCGTGCCGGTCGGCGTTCAGATCGTCGCGGCGCACTTTCGTGAAGACCTGTGCCTGCTCGCCGGCGAAGCGATCGAAGCGCGTGGTGCACCCGCGTCGCCTGTCGATCCGGATTGCTAAGTATGTGAAGGTCCGCGCTGTGAAGCACTTGGGGTCGCGAACCACCTGTCGTGCGCGTAACGCAACTTCACGGTGCGGACTATCCGACGCTATGCCGACGGCAGCGTGACGGTGACGATAGTCGATCCGCGCAGGCGTTCGGCCAGATCCAGATGAACCGGCCGCTCGCCCAGCCAGCGCAAGAACCCCTTCTGCGTTCGGTGGCCGACCACCACGATATCCGAATTGAAGTTGGCCGCGTGTCGCGAGACGGCGTCCGCCGTGCGTCCGAAAGTAAGGTAGCCGTGCGCGGTGACGCCGCTGTCCGCGAGTTTGCCAATGGCGGTTTGCAACGTATGGCGCGCGAATTCTTCGAGGCGGCTGTAGGCGAGGTCGCTCAGCATGCCCGCAGAGTGCGCATTTGCGCCTGCCGGGTCGACGACCGACACCACATCGACTGCGGCCGACAACGCCAGCGAGAGTTGCGAACAACGCGACAACGCGGCTTGGGACTCGGCTGTGCCGTCGTACACGAGCAGCATTCTGAAAAGAGATGACATGTGTGTCTATCGCAAGTAGGGCATGAGGGGCGGTGCTGACACAACAACACGCCACCGTGCACGTTTATTCCGCTTGGCGGAGCCGGCGCTATCTCGGCGTTTTGCAGTCGTCATCGAATAGCGCGCCGATGGTCCGCCGCGCGCGCGACAGTCGGCTCATCACGGTGCCCACAGGTATCTGCAACGCGTCGGCCGCCTCCTGATAGCCGAAGCCTTCCACGCTCACCAGCAACAGAACGACACGCTGCGCTTCGGGCAGCCGCTCGACTGCCGCGATGATCTGCTGAGCCAGCGCACCCGCTTCCGACGCGGAGCCCGGATCGGCGACTGTCTCCGACAGCGTGTCGCTCCATTCGGCCTGCAACTGGCTGCGCTGATCCCGCTGCTTCAGATCGTTGAGCCATGTTGAATGGACAATCGAGAACATCCAGTTCAATGCCGAGGTACCGGCGCGCAATTGATGCGCTCGCTCCAAACCCCGTATGCATGCTCTTTGCACCAGCTCTTCCGCGTCGTAGCGATTCCGTGAAAGACGGAATGCGAACGACCAGAGCCGCGGGAGCATGTCGGGGAGCAGAAGTGAGAGATCGGTTTGCTTCATTGCCCATGTAACGCTGATAAGAAATGCCACCCCTCTGCCTGATATGCCGTGTATGTCGCGTGGCCGGGCGGAGTGCTCTAAACCGGCCGAACGCATTCATCAACTGACGCAGGCGGACCACGCGTTACAGAGAATCCTGCTGAAGAAGTCCTTACACCTCTGGCAATGCATCGGACATGTTGTCCAGGCGACGACTATCCCTTCTCTGCGACGCGCATTAACGACTCGAATAACGAAGCCGTACAACGATTGGAACGCCTCAAGGTATCTGGCGTATGTCGGCGAAGTGGAGTTCTGCAATGTTGTGTAGCTGCCGCTCAGATGGATACATTGCAAAAAGAATCGAGGGCGTAATTGGGAAGTATGTGTTGGGAGTGCTGCCCGTTACACACGACATGCCGAGAAGAATGAATGGCGCTGCAACCAGGAAGCGTTGCTGCAGGATGCCAAGTCGGTGTTTCCGCGCATACAGGCGCGTGTTATCGGGGCGCACTGGTTAAACGCGTTCAGGTGGAGTGGTGCTGACTTGCCAGGCGACGCGTGACAGCGGCAATCATCCCAGTGCCGCTCGCCTGAGGATCGCGAGAAGGAAGGGCGGATGCCGCGCGTGTGCCGGCGTGATAGCTAAGACGCAATCTTCACGCGGCGCTGCAGCGAGTCGCCTTCGGATCGCCGATGTTCGTGCAGACAGTGCTGACGCAAGTACTCAAAGCTGCCCGAGGTGCGACACGTGGGCAGTTGTTGAAATACTGTTACTCAACTCGCGAATGGGCGTTCGGCTTTGGACAACTGGCCGATGAGTTCCTCGACATCGCTTTCGGAAATCCGCTTTCCGAGCGCACCGAGATCGGTATCGCCGGGCGTGGCGATCAGCGCATAGCTCAGTTTGTCGCGCCGCCACGTGACGACGTCCATGCTGTCCACCTGTTGTTGCGCGAGCGCCGAGTCGGCTTTTTCGTCCTTCATCACGCACAGTGCAACAGGCAAGCCTTTTTCGGGTAAATAAACGATCTGCACCAGCGGCTTGTTGTTATAACGCAGCCGCTGTATGCGTTTGAATGTCAGTCCGGCCGAACGCAGGTCGGGCACGCGAATAGGCAGTCCGTCGTCGTGACGGATGTTATCGACAACGTGCGCGGCCGCGGCCATATTGGACGAATCCAATGCGACGGTATCACGCGTGTAAAGGCGCTGATAACTGACTGCCGCCATGACCCACGGCGACGCGCCGCCTTGTGCGCCGTCGTGCATGCCGTTCTGCCCGGCCACCTGAGCGGTCGATTGCGCGAAGCCGCCTTGCGCAGCGCCAGGCGCGAAGCGCAGCACCACGCCGCAGCAGAAAGCGCCGGCGACGAACGCGACCGCGAGCCATGGTGCCGCGGTGCGTAAGCGCGAGCGTACCGGCAGGGAAGGGCCTGCGAGAGGATCGGGCTGCGAGTCGGGGGCAGGCGCGCCATGGTTGCCGCCCACCTGCGACGCGGCCGCGGGTGTCGCGTACGCTTGCGCAAGCTCGGCGATCTTACGAGTGAGGCTTTCCGGAACCGGCGGCAATGCCTGTTGCTGGAACGCGCGCCGATACGGCAGCACCGACGCTTCGAGTAACGCAACGCGTTCGGCGACATCGGCCGAGGTGCGAATTGCCTTCTCGACTTCCTCGCGCTCGTGTGGCGTTAGTTCGCCATCCACATATGCCATGAGCAGGATGTCGTCCATTTTCATGCCCCTTGGTCCTTACTAATCGCCGCGCTGTTTACGCGTTCTTCTTTTAGGTCACTAAAGAGGGCGCCGATGGCCTGGCGAGCCCGCGAAAGCCGGCTCATTATCGTGCCGATCGGCACGCCCAGCGCCTCGGCCGCTTCCTTGTAGGAAAGGCCCTCCACGCCTACCAGCAGCATAACGACGCGCTGTGCTTCGGGCAACCGCTGCACCGCCTTGACGATCTGGCCATCCATGACGTTCTGTTCCGGGGTGCGGGCGGCCGGGTCGGCGACGGTTTCCAGGAAGTCGTCGTCCCAATCCATGCCCGAGCGCCCGCGCACGCTGCGCGCGCGCAGTTCGTTGATCCACGTGGATTGCACGATCGAAAACATCCAGCTGAGCGGCGCGGTGCCCGGTTGCAACTGATGCGCGCGTTCTAGTGCGCGCACGCAGGCACGCTGCACGAGATCTTCGGCATCGTGCTGATCTCCCGAAATACGCAGCGCGAATGCCCACAGACGCGGCAGCAGCGGCGGAAGCATGGCGGACAGGTCGGCGGCGGTCATTGGCACGAGTCCTCGTCCGATACGGCACTGCCGGCGTGCACCGGCTCGGCGAATAAGTGCTCTCCGATATGACAGGAGCACCGCTGTCGGGTTGATTCGTGCGGCAGGGTCCGCGTCTGACTCGAACGTCGACGCTTGAGGACCGGTTGCGGTATCTGACGAGTATCCATGGGTTCAGGCGAAATTGGGCAGGCAATCCATCAACACGTAAACAACCCGATCGAATTATTATTCCATCAGGGCTGAAACATAACGCAAATTGCCGTATCGCACTTACCCGGCGCATTTGGGCTTTTTATGACCGGGCGATGAATGGATAGGTAAACAAGCCGAATTGCACCAGATTGAGTCCGAAGTGCGTAAGCATCGCGGCCTGCAGTCCGCCGGCACGATACGCCAGGCCGTAGCCGAGCCCCGATAGTCCCGCCAGCACAACCAGAGCCGTGCCACCCTGATAGTGCGCGAGACCGAAGAGAACGGCCGCGACGATCAGTCCGAACCACCAGGCTTGCGGCCGCGCTTTCATCAAGCGCGTTATTCCTGCCTGAATATAGCCGCGGAAGAATGCTTCTTCAGCGAACGCAACGAACAGGAAATTGTTGAGCATCCAGAGCCATGCGAGATGCGGCCACTTCGGCGCCCATGCAATCGAGCCGGCTTCAAACGCAATAAAAAGGCAGACCGCCGACGTGAGCGCACAAGCGCCGAGCGCAGAAACGGCCACCACCGGGAATGATTTCTTCAGCTGAACCCACGGATAGGTGAGTACCAGCCAGAAGCCGATTAACGGCTTATCGAAGTTCAGGTACATCGTATAAGGCGCGGCGTCGGGCGTGAAACGCGTGGCATCGATCACCTTCAGGTTCTGAAAGCCCGGTAACCAGTGCTGAAAGAGGCCGAGCGCCACGATTACGAAAACGACATTGCAGAGCAGTTTGCCGAGCGGCGAAGGGTTCCACTGCAACAGAATGCCGGTGCACAGCAGTAAGGCAATCGGAAGTATTGCGAGTACATGCAATTGTCCAAGTGCAAACGCGAGCCCGTAACCGATAGCGAGAAGGACTAATGTCAGTCGGCGGGGCGCTCGAAAAATTGCCGTGGAAGCGGCGATAAAAATGGCAATCCATGGCAATGCGGCCATTAGAACTTCCGGAAATATGTAAAGGCTATTGTTTGCTCTGCGCCGCGGCTTTACACCGCGGCTTAGCAGCACAGCTAGCAACGCGGATATGCGCGTCAGCTCACGCTTCAGGCCGGCCGATAAGTCTTGAATACCGTCGTGCGATGGTAGCCGACTCTCATGTAAACGGGCAGGCCCGCGTCGGTAGCGTGCAGGATGGTCCGCCTGATCGCCGTTGCATGGTAGGCCGCATTAAGCGCATAACGGACGGTGGCCTCGCCGAATCCGTTGCGTTGTGCGTCTGGCCGCGTCGCTACGAGCGCGAGATAGATGGCGCCGTCGTTGACGATCGCTGCTGCTGTCGAGACCGGCTGACCGTTCAGATAGCCGATGTAAGCAAAAGCAGTTTTCTTCCAGAACGTCGAGCCCGCAAGGCCCGCGCGTCCTGCTTCGAGCGGAAAACCGTATCCTTCGCTATTGATGTCGGCATAGGCCTGCAATGCCGTTTCGCTGTCGACGCGCGCAAAGTCCAGCACCGGATGCGGCAAGCCCGCTTCGACCGGCAGGATATCGCCAGCCATACCGGTGATATCGAGCGCGAAGGTCAGATTCTCGCTCGCGGCGATTGCGTCGAGTTCTTCACGCGCCGCACCGCTCAGCAGATCTTCGCAGACGTACACGAGGCCGCTGTGCTGTTTTGCCAGCATATAAGTACGCGACATTCTCAGGCGAACGCGCAGCAGATCGCGATCCGAAATGTTCTCGTTGATGAATAGCGCGTTCCAGAACGGAAACGGGCTGTCCGCCCAGCACACCGAGAGCCCCGCTTTATCGCGCAGATCGGCGCCCTTGCGGTCGCCGGCCAGTACTTTCCACATTGACACGTACTGGTCGTTGGATTCGAGAATTTCTGATCTTTTCATGACTATGGGGCTGTTGGATGAAGACGCGATGCGCGGCAAAGCAATGGCGCCAAGATGCCTGCTGACGCGTATTCGAGCGTTGTATCAGTCAAGAACACCTGAGCCTCCGGCTTTATTCCAATGGCACGGTGTTTTTGGCAAAACGGGTTGTTATCGCCAGATGCGTCGTTGAAAGCGCGCCGGCAGGTGTCGATCAACGCGGCTCGGACATCGCGGGCATCGCTTTGCTTCCCGATTGCGACAAGGGTCTTAATAGCGGCACCATCGACGTAATCGCGACAGCTACCAGGAAGAGCATCAGATACGAGGCGAAATAGCCGTCCGTGCGATCTCGCAGAAAGCCGAAGCTCAACGGCCCGAGCGCCGCCACCAGATAGCCGACGAACAGCATGAATACGCTCCATGCATTGGTCTCGGCCGGCGTATGGGTGTTGTCGAGCGGCAAGGTCATCGCAAGCGTAAAACACATGCCTTGGCCGATGGCGATCAATACGATGCACGGCACGGGAAAAGCCGTAGGGGCGAAAGCAAGGCCGCCGAGTCCAAGCGCCGTGATAGCCGACGCGAGTCCCAGCCAGCCGCGCCGGTCGCTCGAATGGCCCGCTTTCATGCCCATACCAAAGCTGCTCAACGCGAACACGCAAGTGAAGAGGCCGAGAACGAGGCCGGGTGAAAGCACAGCGATATTCATCTCCGCACTCGACGAAGCAAGCCACGCGAAGCAGGCATAGACAATGAACTGACTCGCGCCGAAGTAGATGGCAACGCGCCACGCGTCGATTCTCGTCCACGGAAGTCCGGCCGCCGCCGCAGATTTCGCGGGCTGGCGTTGTTCACGTTCACCGGTCTCCGGTTGCTGGAAGCGGTGAGCGAGTCTGCGCCAGCTCACAATGGCTGTGATGCAAAGCGCACTCCATAACGCCACGGCCACGCGCCAGCCGCCGAGGCTATGCGCGATATAACCCGACGAGCTTGCGGCAACAGTTGCGCCCACGCTGAGTCCCGCGCTGTAGATGCCCATGAAGTACGACGCGTCGCGCGCAAAGTGCTTTTTGACCCACCCCCCAATCAGGGAGCCGGAGATTGCGATGCCGATTCCCGCGAACACGGTGCAAACGAGCAGCACGGCCGCCGAGCCTGCCAGTGCGCGGGCAATCATCGCAATGCAAAGCAGAGCGAGCGCGGCGACCACCGCGTTGTCCGTGCCGAACCGGCGCGCGACGCCCGGCGCGACCAGCGCGAACACACCCATGCAGATGTCGGGAATCGCAGTGAGCAATGAAGCCTGCGTGTAGCTCAGGCTGAAACTCCTCTGTATCGAATCGAGTACCGGGCCGATCGAAACGATTGGCGGACGCAGCGCGACCGAAAGTATCAGAAGGGCAATGGCCGCGGCCGCTTTCTTTGTATTCGTGGATTCAGGCATGGAATTCCTGGCGTTCTGGCACTCGCTGCCGACGTTGGCATGCGAAACGTCACGGCGACAGCGCGAGGCGCTCGCCGTGACTTACCGCTCTTCTTAACGCAGCGTGCGGAACGCGGCGCGAACTTCGGTTGCGAACAGTTGCGGCTGTTCCCACGCGGCGAAGTGACCGCCTTTGTCGACTTCGTTGAAATAGATGAGGTTGTGATAGGCGCGCTCGGTCCAGCTACGCGGCGCCTGATAGATCTCACCGGGAAAGACCGTCACCGCGGCGGGCAACGAGATATCGACGGCATTGAAGTTGTTGGAATGATCTTCCCAATATATCTGCGCGGCAGAAGTTGCGCTGTCCGTCAGCCAATAGAGCGAGATGTCGTCGAGAATTTCGTCGCGGGTGAGCGCGCGTTCCGGCACGCCGCCGCTATACGTCCATTGCGAAATCTTGTCGTACATCCAGGCGGCCTGGCCCACAGGCGAATCCGCAAGTGCATAACCGACGGTTTGCGGGCGGGTCACCATCATCGATGCATAGCCGCAATTGTCGCGATAGAAAACATTCAGCGAGTTATAGGCGGCTTTCTCTTTCGGCGACAGATCGGCCGGCGCCGGTTCTCCAAGCAGGAGCAAGGTAGCGAGATCCGGCGGTACGGTTGCGGGCATGTTGACGTGAATGCCGATCAAGCCTTTTACTTTTTGCATCGCCATGCGGTGCGAGATGACCGATCCGCAATCGCCGCCTTGCGAAACGAAACGCGTATAGCCGAGACGCGCCATCAACTCGCCCCACGCGCGAGCGATATGGTCTGAGCCCCAGCCGGTTGTCTTCGGTTGTCCGGAGAAACCGAAACCCGGCAGTGACGGCACGACGATGTGAAACGCGTCGTCGGCACTTCCGCCGTAAGCGGTGGGGTCGGTAAGCGGCCCGATGACCTTGATGAGTTCGAAAATCGAGCCCGGCCAGCCGTGCGTCATGATGAGCGGCAAAGCATTCTTGTGGCGGGAACGTACATGAATGAACTGGATGTCGAGCCCGTCTATTTCGGTCATGAACATGGGCAGCGCGTTCAGTTTCGCTTCGCCTTTACGCCAGTCGTAATCAGTGCCCCAATACTGCGCTAGCGCCTGCATTCTGACGAGCCGCACGCCTTGCGATTCATCGGCGACGGTTTCCTTGCCTGGCCAGCGCGTGGCAGCGATGCGTCGGCGCATATCGGCGATATCGGCTTCGGGTACGTTGACCTTGAACGGACGAACCTTGCTATCGCCTGTCGCGGCGAACACGGAGCCGGGGATCAGCCCCATGGCGCCGACTGCGACAGAGGCGGCAAGAACGTGACGTCGAGCGGGAGAAAACGGTGTTGAAGACATGTTTGATTTCCTGACGCTATAAGAAGCCGGTGAGCCGTTCGCGGCGAACCGGAAAGTTCACGAAGAGAGCGCTCCACCGCCGGATCTGTCGATGAGCAAGCGGTATGGAGCGCGAGTCAGACAGCAGCGGACTCAGATCACAGTGATAACGACGTTGCCGGGCATCGGGGCGAATAGCGACACGTCGTATGTGTGAACGATGCAGACATCAGTGATGGGTAATCAGTGATGTGTATACGGCGCGATGGAAACGCCGGACATTGCGCGCGAGCCTGCTTGCGAAGTCGTGTCGGGCATGCCGCCGTAAGACTGCGCGGCGTCGTCCGCGCTGGCCATCGACTCGGCCTGTTCAGCGCGCACGGTCTGCTCGCTCTGGCCGCGTTGCGAGGACGGCGCGCCGACGAGCGGGTTGTAGTGAGGCGCCGGACCGTAACCGCTGCTGGCGAAAACCGGCGCGGCAACTGCGGCACTTGCGCAGAGAACCGCGGCTATAACAAGGCGCTTGATCATGATGGAACCTCCAATGAATGAATTGGCAGCAAATGTTCTGTGTGGCTGAAATGGGGCGGCTAACCTAGCTGCCTTGATAGAGCTTGCTGAGTGCTGCAAGCTGACCGTCTTTCTCGGCGCGCACCAGTTCCTGGCGAACTTCGGCACGAGTCTTCGATTTCAATGCGGTCTGGGCCGGTGCCCAGCTAGCCGCTTGCTGAGCGTCAAAGGTGGTGATGGTGGTGCTGGCGTTGGCGCTGCTGTTGGTGTTGGCGCCGGCGGAACTCGCCGCAAAAGCGGAAGCGCTCATTGCGGAAGCGGCCAAAGCAGCAAAGGCGAAACCTATGATCGAGACTTTCATGTCGTGCTCCTGAAACAGATCGGGTGGAAAGCATCCGTACGGGCATCTGAAAGTCGGCCGGGAACAGTGAGGTCCGCCGCGTCGCGTTGTTCAGATTCCGTCGTTGGAATGCATTAAAGCCACACGAGGTATCTGGTGTGTGTCACGAAAGCTGGCTATTGCAATGCCGTGTATCAGTGCGAATCTCATACACATTGAGAAACAAAACTGTCTATTCATTTGCAATAGCGCTTTGATTGAATCGCGAATAAATAGCGCGACAAACGCAATTAGAAGAAGCCGACGCGGCGCGTCGTATGCAATCGCTCAGATATGTATCCGCAACGATTGCACGCCGCGCAGATTATTACGGCGGTGCCAGGTCAGCTGGTCGAGATCTTCGGGCTGCATCTGCGGAAAGCGCGCGAGAAGATCTCGCAGCGCCACTTCCATTTCGAGCAATGCGAGCCTTGCGCCAAGGCAATAGTGAATGCCGCCGCCGAATGCGAGGGAAGGGACATTTGGACCACGGTCGAAGTCGAGCTGGTCGGGATGCGAGAACACCGCGGGATCCCGGTTCGCTGCGCCGGTCAGCATGAAGACGATCGTGCCGGGCTTGAGCGTCACGCCTTGAATCACCACTTCCTCCAACGCGGTGCGTACCACCATTTGCACAGAACTGTCGAAGCGCATGCACTCGGCAACCGCCTTTGCAATTATTGCCGGCTCGCGCCTGAGCGCTTCGAGCCGCGCTGGATGACGAAACAGCGCGACCATTGCATTGCCAATCATGTTCGACGTGGTTTCATGGCCTGCAATGAATAACAGTATGACGTTCGAGACAATTTCATCGTCGCTTAAGGTCGTGCCCTCGTCCTCGACATGAACCAGCGACGAAACGATGTCGTCGCCGGGCCGTGCACGGCGCTGCTCGATGACCGTGCGGAAATAGCGTTCTAGCGTGAGCGCGGCTTCATTCGCATCGGCCAGCGCGGCGTCATCGAGCGGCGCGAGATCGAATGCGGCGACGAGGCGGCTCGCGGCCACACCGAGTTCAGTGCCATCAGAAGAGGGGATATCGAGCAGCCGGCAGATGATCTCGACCGGCAATGGCAACGCGTACTCGCTGACCAGGTCGAATTGGGCCGCGGAGCCGATGCGATCCAGAAGTTCGCGACTGGTCGCTTCGACTATCTCTTTCTGTTTTTCGACTTGTCGCGCGTTGAACGCTTTCATCAGCAGCGTCCGGAGCTTGGTGTGCGCCGGCGGGTTCATCATCAGAAAGGTGCGGCTGAGTGCCTGAAATACCGGTTGTTCGGTGGCCGCGTCGCCGTAACGTGCGCGTACACTTTGCAGATAAGTCTTGCCCATGCGCCGGTCGCGCAACAGCGCGTCGATGATCTCGAAGCGGCCCGTGACGAGCGCGTTGGGCCCGACAGGCAGCAGCGGACCTGCCTCCCGCAGCTTTTCGTACATCGGATAGGGATCGGTAAAGAAGGCGGGAGACGAGAAGGTCGCGAAATTCATCGTGCAGGGTGTTCCAGTAAGTCGATGGACGGACGGCTACGCCGGTTGCAACCGATAACACCCGGCAGGCTTGTCCTATTCCATCCGCCACAGCGAATTCCGTCCATGCGGAGGAAGGTCAATGCGAGCCGTCTTCGTTTTGTATCCCAATGTGTCTGCGTGCCGGGGCGTTACATAACGTTGCACCGGCGCGGATCGCCGACATACGCCAGATACCTGGAGAGCGTCTAATGATTCCATGCCAGCCGCACTGGCGCTTGCAGAACCCGAAAACGCAAACGGGCGTTTGCGTCGAAAGACATTCTCTTGAGGTGGATATCATGAAAGTCATTCAATCGCTGATTGCAGTCGCTTCCGTCGCCGCTGCCGTTGCACTGCCGTCTGTATCGTTCGCGCAGTCGAACCAGCCGCTGACCCGCGCGGAAGTCCGCGCGCAACTGGTCGAATTGCAGAACGCCGGCTATAACCCCGCAAGCGATCAAACGCAGTACCCGAAGAACATCCAGGCCGCAGAGGCACGTATCGACGCACAGAAGAATGTGCTCGCGTCATCGTATGGATCGTCTACTTACGGCAGCTCGGCTTCCGGTTCGCCGCATTCGTCCGAGTCGGATGTCATCGGCCTCGGCCCGATCTACGCCAAGCCTTAACGAAACACACCGTTCATTTATCCCACTGCCTGTATTCATTTCGACGATCGACCTGTTCGTGCGCCGTTGATCGCGTGCGGACTCGTTAAAAGTTTTTTTCCGCGAGTGCATGCAGGTCCTACCAGGTTTTCGTACAAGAAGAGGAAATAGCCATGTCTGAACAGGTCAATACGCGGCGGCGCCGTCTGCTGGGCACGACGGTCGCAGGCATCAGCCTGATGGAACTCGGTTTGAGCGGACTCGCGCACGCGCAGTCGAGCGGCACGAAATCCGGATCCGGCGCCACGTCGTTCGAGAACTTACGGCAGATCAACGCCGGCACGCTGAACATCGGTTACGCGGAAACAGGTCCGCAAAATGGCCCCGTCGTCATTCTGGTGCACGGTTGGCCATACGACATCTATAGCTACGTGGAAGTCGCGCCGCTGCTGGCCGCCGCCGGCTACCGCGTGATCGTGCCGTACCTGCGCGGCTACGGCTCGACGCGCATTCTTTCGGCGGATACGCCGCGCAACGGCCAGCAGGCGGTTATCGCGGTCGACATCATCAACCTGATGGACGCGCTGAAGATCGACAAGGCCATTTTCGGCGGCTTCGACTGGGGCGCGCGCACCGTGAACATCATCGCGGCACTGTGGCCGGAGCGCTGCAAGGCGATGGTGTCGGTCAGCGGTTATCTGATTGGCAGCCAGGAAGCCAACAAAGCGCCGTTGCCGCCGAAAGCGGAACTTGCCTGGTGGTATCAGTTCTACTTCGCGACCGAGCGCGGCGTAGCCGGCTACGACGCGAACCGTCACGAGTTCAACAAGCTGATCTGGCATACGGCCTCGCCGAAATGGAATTTCGACGACGCGACGTACGAACGCACGGCGGCATCGTTCGTCAATCCCGATCACGTCGCGATCGTGATTCACAACTACCGTTGGCGTCTCGGCCTCGCGTCCGGCGAGCCGAAATACGACGACCTGGAGAAGCGCCTGGCAATGGGCCCGACCATCTCCGTGCCGACCATCACGATGGAAGGCGACGCCAACGGCGCACCGCATCCGGAGCCGTCAGCCTATGCGAAGAAGTTCACAGGCAAGTACGCGCATCGCAACATCGGCGGCGGCGTGGGGCATAACCTGCCGCAAGAAGCACCGAAAGCTTTCGCCGACGCCGTCATCGACGTCGCCCGTTTCTGAGCGGACGAACGGGAGACACGCAATGCGAAAGATCCGGCTTGCACAGGTTGCGCTGAATGCGGCGCTCCTGCTTGGCATGGTGGGAAATCATGCGCTGGCGGCACCCGCGAAGTCGGCGCCCTCGCCAATCTACGGGGTGACGATTCCGGATGGCTACCGCAAGTGGCAGATGATCGCGCCTGCGGAGGAGGCCGCGCCGCTCGACGAACTGCGCGTGGTGCTGGGCAATCCCGCCGCGATCAAGGCAATCGAGAAGTCGACGTTGCCGTATCCCGACGGCACCATCCTGGTCAAGCTTGCGTACAAGCGCAAGCAGTCGCCCGAGTTCGCGACGGCGACCATCCCCGGAGAGCCCACTACCGTTCAGGTGATGGTCAAGGACTCGCGCCGTTATGCGTCGACGGGAGGCTGGGGTTTCGGGCGTTTCATCAACGGGCAGCCCGTTGACGCCGCGCAGCACGAGACGTGCTTCGCGTGTCACGCGGCGAAGGTGAAGGATCGCGATTATGTGTTCACGCGATTTGCGCCGTAGCCGAGGCGGCGCGCGCACCGGGTACGTGTGAGTGTTTCAGAAGGGCGGGCTGCAGCGATGTGAATATCGCTGCAGCCCGTTCGAACGTTACGGCGTTCTTCGCTCCGCTATGAACGCACGACCAGCCGCTCGACGGCGAATTTCGCAAGGCGTCGCAGCGCAGCCGGCGTCATGCCTGCGCGTGCATTCAACTGAATGCTTTGCATGGTGCTGCCGATGAACAGCGCCACTTCTTCCGCGTTCATTTGCGGATCGATCTCGCCGTCGCGCTGCGCCTGTTCGATGCGAGCCAGCAAGTGCTGCTTCAGGCGCTTTGCGCCTGCTGCACGGATCGCGACGATATCGGCATCGCTCGCGCCGAACTCGGCGGCACTGTTCACACCCATGCAACCGTTTGCACGCTCGGCGGCGTCCGACGCAATCGCGCCCAGCAACATCGCCTTGATGCCGGCTAGCGCCGACGCGCCGCGTGTGAGCCGCTCGACGTGCGCCGCGATGCTGTGCTGCTGATAACGGTCGAGCGCTTCCAGGTAGAGCTTGCGCTTGTCGCCGAATGCGTTGTACAGACTCTGCCGGCCAATTTCCATGGCCGCGAGCAGGTCGTCCGTGGACGTCGCCGAGTAACCCTTGGACCAGAACACGCGCATGGCGCGATCCAGCGCTTCGTCCCGATCGAATTCACGTGGTCTCACCATATCTTCAGCCTGATAGTTGTGGACTGAATAATCAATAAAAAAGTTTCGCCGTATATGCCGCGGCTAGCCGCCGCTTGCGCGGCTGGATGCCCGCTTTTCCGGTTTGTGTCTCTGTGCGTTTCCGCGCGCGAACATCGGCATGCGTTCCTCGATCCATTTCAACAGTTCGAGCGGCCCGGCGGCGAGCGGCCGGTCGGCTTTGACCAGCACTCTCGCCTGTGCGCTTTCAAAGAGCGGATGGGCGACCGGAACGGTGGTGAACTCGTCGCTGGCGAGTTCGCGGTATGCGGCGAATTCTCCAATCAGCGTCATGAAGTTCTCCGCCGTGACGAAGCGCTTAAGGGCGCTCAACGAGTTGGTGGTCAATGTTGCACGGATCGACACGTTCGCGGCCACCTGTGCCATCGACACGACATGACCGATGCCGAACGTAGACGGCATGAGCGCGAGCGGATAGGCCTGCAAATCCTCGAGACGCGCCGGGCCGCCACGTTTGACCAGAGGATGGTCCTTTCTCAGCAGCAGCACAACCGGCTGCGCGGAACTCGCCCGATACGCGATGCGCGCGTGCGGCGGTGGATTATAGGCGAGACCGATGTGGGCGCGATTCTCCGCGACCTCGTCGAGGATCGCGTCTACCGCCAGCATCGTCATGCTGACTTCCAGACCGGGATAGCACGTGCAGAACGGCGCCAGCACGTCGTCGACGAAGGTATCGACGAAACCTTCGCTGACAGCCAGTTGAATTTGCCCGGTGCGCAGACCCCTCAGCGCGTGCAGCTGGTCTTCGAGCTTCTCCTGTTGCGAGCGGTAGCCGCGCCAGAACTCGAGCAGATGCATGGCGGCTTCGGTCGGTTTGACGCCGCGCGCCTGGCGCTCGAACAGTACGGCACCCAGCTCGTCTTCGAGCAGTTTGATCTGCCGCGTGATGACCGACGGCGACGTGTTGATGTGTTCGGCCGCGCCGCGAATCGTGCCGTGACTGAGCACCTCGTGGAAATAGCGTAGCCGCTGCTGGTTGATTTCTCGCATTTGATCGCTCCGACCGCCGGTCCCCCGCTCACCGCAGGATTGGTGTCTGTTGCCCATAAGACAACGATATGTGAACTTAGTTGCTCTTGCTAGTCCGTTTTTGCGCTGCCACCATCGACTCAACCCCTGCAACGGGCCAGCAAGGCATACGGAGACAACCATGTCAGCAATCCATCCCTCGGCCGCCGGCGATCCCGCCGCCGCGCTCTACAGCAAGCTTAACTGGCGGCTGCTGCCGTTCCTTGTGGCCTGCTACATGTTCGCCTATCTCGACCGCGTCAACGTCGGTTTCGCGAAATTGCAGATGCAGTCCGACCTCGGTTTCTCCGACGCCGCATACGGCGTGGGCGCGGGCATTTTCTTCATCGGCTATGTGTTGTTCGAATTGCCGAGCAATCTGATGCTGCCGAAAGTCGGCGCTCGCAAGACGTTCAGCCGCATTCTGGTGCTATGGGGTATCACGTCGGCGTGCATGCTGTTCGTGCGAAGCGTGCCGGCGTTTTACGCGATGCGCTTTTTGCTGGGCGTCTTCGAAGCGGGCTTTGCGCCGGGCATGATCTATTACCTGTCGTGCTGGTACGGCCCGGCGCGCATCGCGCGCGCCATTGCGCTGGTTTTCGTTGCGGGACCGCTGGGCGGCATTGTCGGCGGACCGGTGTCGGCGTGGCTGATGACGAGCCTCGCCGGCGTCGGCGGCCTCGCCGGCTGGCAATGGATGTTCCTCGTCGAGGGTCTGCCGTGCATCGTGCTGGGCTTGCTGACGCTGCGCGTGATATCCGATCGACCCGCCGACGCGCGCTGGCTCGATGACGGCGAAAAAGCACTGCTCGAAGGGGAAACCGCGCCGACCCAGCATCGCGCGGATTCGTTCAAGGCGGTGCTGAAAAGCCCGCGAGTGTATGTGCTCGCGCTCGCTTACTTCAGCGTCATCTTTCCGATCTACGCGATCAGTTTCTGGCTGCCCACGTTGCTCAAGGAGCAAGGCGTGACCGATACGGTGCGCCTTGGCTGGTACACGGCGATTCCGTACGTGGCGGCTGCCGTCTGCATGTATCTCGCGGGCCGCAGTTCCGACCGTTTCGGCGAGCGCCGCTATCACTGCGCGATTCCCGCGCTGGGCGCCGCGGTCTGTTTGGTCGCCACGGTCTTTGCCGACGGCAATCTCCCGCTCACGCTTCTCGCGCTGACACTGGGCACGGCGTGCTTGTGGATGGCCTACACGGTGTTCTGGGCGATCCCGTCGCAACTCGTTGAAGGGACGGCGGCGGCGGGCGGCATCGCGCTCATCAATACCGTTGGTCTGTCTGGCGGATTCTGGGGGCCGGCGGTGGTCGGCTGGACCAAGGCGGGGACCGGCACCATGCATGCGGGGCTTCTCGTCATGGCGTGCGCCGCCGCGCTGGCCGCCATTCTGATCCTGAAGGGCAAGTTGACGATGAAGCAGCAATAGCCGCTTCAAAGCGGCTCCGCAGATCTGTCTCGCGACTTGACAGATAGGTATCCGAAGTAATTTGTCACTGCTGCGTCGTGCTCTCGCGCAGCGGTGAAACACATCAAGGTGAACCACATGAAAATCCTGATCGCCGGTTTCCAGCATGAAACCAATACGTTCGCGCCGACCAAGGCGTCTTATGAGAGCTTCGTCCAGGGCGAAGGCTTCCCGCCGATGGTTCGCGGCGCAGACGTGTTCAGCCTGCGCGACGTCAACGTGCCGATCGGCGGCTTCATCAAGGTCATGGAAGCGAACGGCCGCGAACTGAAGCCGGTGATCTGGGCTGGCGCGAGCGCGTCGGCACATGTCACCACGGATGCGTTCGAGCGGATCGGCGGCGAGATCATCGCCGCCGTCGAGCAAGGCGGCTTCGACGCGATCTATCTGGATTTGCACGGCGCAATGGTGACCGAGCAGCACGACGACGGCGAGGGCGAGTTGCTCGAACGCGTGCGGCGGATCGTCGGCGATCGCATGCCCGTGGTCGTATCGCTCGATCTGCATGCGAACGTCACGGCCCGCATGTTCGCTCATGCGAGTGCGCTCGTTGCGTACCGCACGTATCCGCACGTCGACATGGCGGAAACCGGCGAGCGCGCCGCGCGTATTCTCGAAGATCTGATGTGGGAGAAACGCCCGTTGCATCGCGCGGTACGCCGGGTTCCTTTCCTGATTCCGGTAAACGGCATGTGCACGTTGGTCGAGCCGGCGAACGACATGTACCGCATGCTCGCCGATCTCGAGAAGCGCCCGGTCGTATCGGTATCGTTCGCGCCCGGCTTCCCGGCGGCAGACTTTCCTGAATGCGGTCCGACTATCTGGGCCTATTCGTTCGACGAAGACGCGGCGACGCAGGCCGCCGACGCGTTGTTTGCCAGGATCGTCGGCGAGGAAGCGCGCTGGGACGTGCCGTTTCTCTCGCCCGACGAAGCCGCGCTCGAAGCGATCCGCGTGAGCGCATCCGCATCGCGCCCGGTCATCATCGCGGACACGCAGGACAACCCGGGCGTGGGCGGCGACTCGAACACCATGGGCATGGTGCGCGCGCTGTTGCGCAACGGCGCGAAAGATGCGGCAGTCGGCGTGATCTGGGACGCGCAGGCGGCGGCTGCGGCACATCGCGCGGGCGTCGGGGCGCGCATTGCGTTGCGGCTCGGCGGCGGTGCGGGCGTGGAGGGCGATGCGCCGCTCGAAGCTGAGTTCGAGGTCGAGCACCTGTCGGACGGACGCTTCCGTTTCGACGGGCCGATGCTAAACGGCATGGAAGGCGAGCTAGGTCCGGTCGCATGCCTGCGAATCGAAGGCGTGCGGATCGCGGTGAGCTCCGTGAAAATGCAGGTCTTCGACCGCAATCTGTTCCGCGTGGCGGGCATTGAACCCGAGCGAATGAAGATTCTGGTCAACAAGAGTTCCGTCCATTTTCGCGCAGATTTCGAAGCGATCGCAGAGGCGATTCTCGTCGCCAAAGCGCCGGGCCCCATGGCCGCCGATCCTGCTGATCTGCCGTGGACGCATCTCGATCCGGAAATGCGAGTGCGGCCACTCGGTCCGTCATTCAGTGATTTCAATACGGTAGCGGGCTGATTCGCTTCACTGCGTTTTTGTATCGCAGTGTATCCAGGCCGTGCCCCGATAAACACGCTTGCATTAAACGGGTTCGCGAAAACATTCCAGATACGTCGGCGGGTTCAAATGTCGTCACGCAAGGTTGATTCGCAACACTGCGCCCGATTCGGGTGACACGCTAGCTCGTAGATATGGGCTGCAGAGTGTTTCAACCGAACTTCTGACCTTTGAATGCCGTCGTTTTCTGGAGAATGCTCATGAAACTCGTTCAATCCCTTCTCGTTGCCGCACTCGTTGCCGTCCCCGCTGTTTCGTTCGCCCAGTCGAGTCACGCGGTGACGCGTGCCGAGGTGCGCGCGGAACTCGTTCAGTTGCAGAAGGCCGGCTACAACCCCGCCAGCGACAGCACCCAATATCCGAAGAACATCGAAGCCGCTGAAGCGCGCGTTGCCGCGCAGAACGCCTCGGCCGCCGCGGCATATGGCGGCGTCGTGCAAAGCCGTTCAGCAGCAGGCTCGCGTGCACAGACGACCGGCGCATCGGCGCCGCAGCAGGGCGTGGTCGGTCTCGGCCCGATCTACGCGCACTCGTGATTCACGCGGCGGCGCGCGTTCGCCGCGCGTCGTCCGCGCAATAGTTCAGTCAACGTCAACTCCATTCTGCCGGAAGAAAATCAATGACCAGGCTTCTCAAGAAATTCGTCGGTTCCGCGTTGCTGCTCGGCGGACTGTTCGCGCTGCAAGCATCGCACGCGGCGCCGCCGCAGGACCTGAAGGGCAAGAACATCGTGCTGGTGCACGGCGCATTTGCCGACGGTTCAAGTTGGGAGAAAGTGATCCCGCTGCTCGAAGCGCGCGGGGCACACGTGGTCGCAGTGCAAAATCCATTGAGCTCGCTGGCCGACGACGTTGCCGCGACGAAACGCGTGATCGAGCAGCAAAACGGACCTGTGGTTCTGGTCGGCCATTCGTGGGCGGGCGTGGTGATCAGCGAGGCGGGCAACGAAGACAAGGTGAAAAACCTGGTCTACGTGGCGGCATTCGCGCCGGATAGCGGTCAATCAATCGAAGACATCACGAAGGGCAAGCCGGCGCCCGTGTGGGCGAGTGAATTGCAGAAAGACTCGGCCGGCAATCTGACGCTGTCGACCAAAGCGGTGCTCGAAGATTTCGCGCAAGACGTGCCTTTGCCGCAGCGCCGTGTGATCGCTGCAACGCAAGGTCCGTGGGCTTCGGCATGTATCGGCGAGAAGGTCACGAAAGCAGCGTGGCATGACAAGCCGTCGTACTTCGTGGTGACCGAACGGGACCGCATGATCGATCCTGGTCTGCAACAGACAATGGCGAAGAACATCGGCGCGCACGTGACGTTGGCGAATGCAAGCCACGTCGCGATGGTCAGCCAGCCGAAGCTCGTTGCCGACACGATCATCGCCGCGGCGAAGGCTGCGCAATAAGCTGCAATAGGCGGTAATAAGCGGCAAAACAGCAGCAGCCTCGCTGCGAGCTTCATTGATTATTCGCCCGCACACGCACGTGAGCGGGCGAATAACCCGTTGTTCAAACCGACACGTTAATCTGTTGTCCGGAAGCTTTCTGTTGTTGCATCTCTCGCTGTGCCTCCATCTCTTTCTTCAGCATTTCCCGGACTTTCGCCAAAATCTTCTCGCGCTCTTCCGGCGACATCTTCTTCAGTTCTTCTTCTGTGACTCCCAGCTTCGCGAGAATCATCTTTTCCATGCGCTCGCCCGGCGTGCCTTTCACATAATCGGTGAGTTCAGCCAATAGCGACTGGAACGACGGCTTATTGCTGCTACTCGCGCCAACCGACGTCGAGCCCGAAGTCGCGGATGTACCGGCGACGCCATTCACTTTCGAAAAATCGATGGTCATTGTTTTCCCCGAAGTTGGCTGCGACTGATCGGCGGCAGCGGACGATTGTTAATTATGGATCATTTGGTCCATAATAGGGCGTGCTTTTTCCGAAGGCAAGCAACGGCCTGTTTCAGGCCGTTATAACGTGAACAGTACTGCTTCAGAATCAGGACAGTTCTAATCATTGAGAGGGTACAGTTGTCGTGCTTTGATACGTACGATCGTACAGATTCTGCAATGTCTATTTTGTTTTCACTGCCTGACCCGAAATGAACTGGGAGTGGGTATTATTTTCGGCGCACACCTTACGTAGAGGCCAACGGGCTGCCCGCAGAACTGGGGATGAAGGAGTGTGCAATCGTCTGCATGGGTGCTGTGAGCACCTTCCCTGAACTGCTCGCGCGCGTCGCTGCGTCCATACCGTCTTCGCATGATCGAACTGTCGAACCGAAGCTTTATCGAACTGGGCAATGGTTCACCGCGTCTGCAACGAGCGGTTGCCGACGGCGCGTCGTCGGTGCTCGTCGCCGGCCGCGGGAGCGGTGCGCCGGCCGTGCTGGCGGCGCTGCAGCGCGAATACGCGTTGCGCGCCGCGCTGCATGAAACGTGGTCGGCGGTTCCGCAGGCGCTCGTGCCGCACGGCGAAGGCGCGCTTCTCCTGCTCGCCGATCCGGGCGGCGAGCCGTTGCGCTGCTGCAGCGGCTCACGCCAGGCCGGCACCGCAGCCTTCCTGAAGATCGCCATCGGTCTTGCGAGGGCCGTCGGCGCCATGCACGCGGCGGGCATCGTGCATCGTGCGCTGTCGCCAACCCGCTTTCTCGTGAACGACGAAGGCCAGGCGTTTCTCACCGGCTTTGGCTCCGCCACCCGTCCCGGCGACACCACTGCTTCGCCCGACGCCGACCTCGAATGGAACGACGGCAGCTTTATCTACATGGCGCCCGAGCTCGGCGCGCGTATGAACGTGCCGGTTGACGAACGCGCCGATCTCTATTCGCTTGGCTGCATCTTCTATCAGTTGCTGACAGGCATGCCGCCCTTCGAGGCCGCCGACACCGCCGCGCGTGTGCATGCGCACGCGACCCACCGGCCGCGTCCGCCATACGAGCTCGCCGCCGACGTGCAGCCGCAAATCTCGCGGATCGTGATGAAGCTGCTCGAGAAAGCGCCCGAGCAACGTTACGCCGACGCCGCGGGGCTGCTGGCGGACCTGCATCGATGTGAGGACCTGCAACGGCGTCACGGCGAGATCGCGCCTTTTACGCTCGACACCCATGCGGCGCTGCAACGCCTGCAGCAGGCCGACCGGGTGCTCGGCCGCGACGACGAAATCGAGGCGCTGCTCGCGCAGTTCCGTGCGGTCGTAGATGGCCGGCAAGCGCGCGTCGCGTGGGTGTCGGGCAGTTCCGGGATCGGCAAGTCGACGCTGCTGCAAGAAGCCGTTGCGCGGATGCAGCGTCTGAGCCCGCCGCTTCTCGCCGTCAGCAAGAGCGAGGAAGGTCATCGCGGCAAGCCGTACGCGATTCTCGGTCAGGCGCTCGAGCAGTTGCTGCGCTTCGTGCTCGGCTGCCCCGACGGCGAGTTTGCGATCTGGCGTGAGCGGATCGCCACGGCCACGGCGCCCGTCGGCCGCACGCTGAGCACATTTCTGCCCGCGCTCGGCGCCGTACTCGGCCCGCAGCCCGAAGCGCTCGACCCGCCGGACGCCGCGCCGGCGCTCGAACGCGAGCGCGTGCTTCAGGGGATCGCGCGGTTGATCGCGTGCTTTGCGAACGGCGCGCGTCCGCTCGTGCTCGTGCTCGATGACCTCCAGTGGGCGGACACCGGCACCTTGCAGGTGCTGGAGCGGCTGCTGCATCAGCATAGCGATGCGGCGCTGCTGCTGATCGGCGCGTTCCGCGACAATGAAGTGCCCGCGGATCACCCGCTGCGCGCGGGCAAACTGGCCGATGTGGCCGCCGCGCGGCATGTGCAACTCGGGCCGCTGAACGAAGGCGCGCTGCGTGAATTGATTGCGCGTGCGCTACATCAGGACGCGGATTCGCTCGGACCGCTCGTGGAGATGATCGGCCGCAAGACCGGGCGCAATCCGTTTTTCGCGCACCATCTGCTGCGCCTGCTCGCGGACGACGGCCTCCTCGAATATGACGTGGAGTCGTCCGCGTGGCGCTGGAGTCTCGAACAGATGACGGCACAGCGCGGCGTCGAAAACGTCGTCGAACTGCTCGCGCGAAAGCTCGGACAATTGCCCGCCGCCGCGCAATTGATGCTGCGGGTGCTGGCCTGCCTCGGGCAGCGCGCGTCCACTTCAACGCTCGCGGTGGCGGCCGGGTTGTCCGAACTCGATGCGACCCGGCATCTGCAACCCGCGCTCGAAGCCGGCACGGTGTATCGCGAGAACGGCGACTGGGTGTTCTGGCACGACCGGATTCGCGAGGCGACTTACGCGTCGATGCCGGCAGCCGAGCGCGCCGAGCTTCATTTGCAGATTGCCCGTCGCCAGTTGGCGAACCGGGGCGGCGAGACGGATGTGTTCGCGCTCGCGGCGCAAGCCAACCTCGCGCGCCCGGCGCTCGACGATTCCGACGAACGGCGCGTCTTCGCGCGCCTCAATCTGGACGCCGGGCGCGAGGCGAAAGCCGCAACGGCGCACGATTCGTCACTCGGCTTCTTCCGCGCGGCGCTCGACTTGCTGGGCGACCAGGCGGCGAGCGAAGACGGCCTGCTCGCCCGCAAGCTGTGCGGCGAGGCCGAGTTCATGACCGGCGCGCTCGAGGTTGCCGAGGCGCGCCTGTCGGCGCTGGAAGCCGAGGCGGGCGACGGCATCTTCGGCGCCGATCTTGCGCGGCTGCGCGCCGCGCTCTACACGACGCTCGGCCGCTATGATCTCGCGCTCGGCGTGGGTCTCGCGTTTTTGCATCGCGCGGGTATCGAGGTGCCCATGCATCCCGTCGATGCCGACGTGGACCGCGAATACGCGCGTCTGCGCAGTTGGCTGGACAAGCACGGCATTGCCGGGCTGCGCGAGTTGCCGATCATCGCGGACCCGCTGCGCCGTGCCATCACCGACATCATCTCGGACCTCATCCCGCCCGCGCTCTACACCGACCAGAATCTGGTCGACTTCATGCTGTTGCGCTCGGTCAACCTCGCGATCGAGCACGGCCATTCGGACGCGGCCGCGAACGTGTACACGTGCATGAACCAGATCTTCGGCGTGCGTTACGGCGACTACAGCTTTTCGCTTCCGTTCGGCCAGCTCGCGCTGCACCTGGTCGACGAACGCGGGCTCGTACGGTATCGGGCGCGCGTCTACATGGTGTTCGGCACCTTCGTCGTGCCCTGGACCTTGCCGGCACGAAGCGCGCGCGATTATGTGCGCCGCGCCTACAACGTCGCCATAGAAAGCAGCGATCACACCTTCGCGCTGTATTGCGGCCGCAACGAAGCCACCGGCATGCTGTTCGCAGGCGAGTTGCTGGCCGACGTGCGCGAGACGGTGGCGCGCGCACTGGCAAGCGCACGCGACGCCAACTTCCAGCTGGTGATCGATGCGCTGCTGTCGCAATGGGCGCTCCTCACGCACTTGCAGGAAGGCGAGCCCGACGGCCGCGTCGAGATGCCGCCGGTGCCCGTGGACGGCAGGCCGACCACGCTCGTGGACTTCTCTTACTGGGTGTACCGTTTGCAGCGCGCGCTGCTGTTCGGCGACCTCGCGGATGCGTTGGAATCGCGTCAACGTGCCGAAGCCTGCGCGAACGCATCGCGTTCCTTCGCCGAGAGCGGCGAGTTGCCCTTCTACGGGGCGCTCGCGCTGCTCGCATTGCCGCAGCGCGATCCGGCGCAAGAGGCTGCGTTGCAGCGCCATGCCGGACAACTCGCGATCTGGGCGCGAGCCTGCCCGGAGAATTTCGTCGGACGATGCGAGCTGGTGCATGCTGAGATGGCGCGTGTCGAAGGCCGCGCGCTCGACGCGCTGGAAGCGTATGCGAGGGCCGTCGCGCACGCGCGTCGTCACGGCTTCACGCAGGTCGAAGCGCTTGCGGCCGAGCTTGCGGCGTCGTTCCACGCTGCGCGCGGCGAAGAGGTGAGCGCGCAGGCGTACCTGCGTCACGCGCGCGGGGCGTGGCAGCGCTGGGGCGCGATGGCGAAGGCGCGGCAGTTGCAGACCGGCCATCCTGAACTGTTCGACGCCGACATGGATGCACCCGCCGCAAGCCGTCTTCAGGAACTCGACGTGCAAGCGGTGCTGCGCATTTCGAATGCGCTCGCAAGCGACATCGTCCCGGCGCGGCTCGTCGAAACGCTGTTGCGCACGGCGCTCGAAAGCGCCGGCGCCGGGCAGGGCGCACTCGTTTTGCTGCGCCGCGGCGTATGGCAGGTGCCGGCACGCGCGCAGGTGGTCAACGGCGGGATCGCCGTCACGCAGGAGGCGGTGCCGTTCACGTCCGACGTGCTGCCGGTCTCGCTCGTGCAGGCCGTCGCGCGTACTCAGGAAGGCGTGGTAGCCGACGACCCGCACGACTCGCCGGTCTATGCGCAGGACGTCTACATCCGCCGCAAGCGTCCGCGTTCGGTGTTATGCGTGCCGTTGATGCGTTATTCGACGCTGGTAGGCGTGCTGTATCTCGAGAACGATCTGGCCGCGAAGGTGTTCACGGCGGCCAAGGCGGCGGTGCTCGAAGTGATCGCGTCGCAGGCGGCCTTCGCGCTGGAAAACGCGCGGCTCTACGACGATCTCGTCGAGCAGAACGAGCAGCGCGCGCGGGCTGAGGAACAGCTGCGCGCCGCGCTCACCGACCTCGCGCGCGCAACGCGTCTGAAGGCGATGGGCGAGCTGGTCGCTTCGATCGTGCACGAAGTCGGGCAGCCGCTCGCCGCCGTGGATACCTCCGCGAGCGCCGCGTTGCGCTGGTTGAGCCGCAGTCCTCCGGAGATCGGCGAAGCGCAGCAGATGCTCACGCACATCAGCCGCAGCGCGACGCGCGCGAAAAGCATCATCGAGGCGCTCCGCGCAAAGGCCCGCAAGGCCGAGCCGCAGTTCACGAGGATCGACCTGTCCGAAGCGCTGCGCGAGGCCGCGGCTCTCGTGGCCGCGCACCTGGACACGCTGAACGTCACGCTGGAATTGCGCGGCCTGAACGAACCCGTCTACGTGCATGGCGACCGCGTTCAGTTGCAGCAGGTGGCGATCAATCTGCTGACGAACGGCGCCGAGTCGATGGCTGCGCTCGACACCGGGCGGCTGCTCGTGCTCGCGTGCACGATGGGCGCGGACGGCACGGTGCAGGTGACGGTGGACGATCTCGGCAGCGGCATCGCGCCCGAAGTCGCGGACCGGCTGCTCGAACCGCTCTTCACCACGAAAGACAACGGCATGGGCATGGGCCTCGCCATTTCGCATTCGATCGTCGACGCCCATGGCGGCACGCTGACTCTCGCGCCGCGCGAAGTGACCGGCACGCGCGCCCGGTTCGTGTTGCCGCGGCTCGACGCGGAAGGACCATAAGCAGCGCGCCGCCGTGCGGTTCGCACGAAGCATGTGTGAGCCGGCGCCGGCGCTTCGAATTCGTCTAACCACCGGGCCGCCTCGCGGCCTTTAACGAGAGCTCTGCGAACGCCGCAATGTCCGATTCCCGAACCTTCCGTACAGCCGCTTCATCCACGGGCCGCGAGTCCCGCGTCGTCTACATCGTCGATGACGACGACCTCGTGCGTGGCGCGCTGGTCGGCCTGTTGCGCTCGATCGACCTCGAAGTGCACGCGTTCGCCTCGACCGAGGAATTCCTCGCCGCACCCAAAAGCGCGAATCCGTCGTGCCTCGTGCTCGACGTGCGGCTGCGCGGGCAGAGCGGCATTGCGTTCCAGAAATCGCTGTCGGAGACCGGCCAGCCGCACATGCCCATCGTCTTCATGACGGGCCACGGCGACATAGCGATGACCGTGAAGGCGATGAAGGCCGGTGCGATGGATTTCCTCTCCAAGCCGTTTCGCGACCAGGACATGATCGATGCGGTAGTCGCCGCGCTCGACAGCGACGCGAAGCGGCTGGAGGCCGACCGCTCGCTGCACGAGGTGCGCGCCTGCTGGGAATCGCTGACGCCGCGCGAACGCGAGGTGCTCGAACACGTGGCGGCGGGGCTGATGAACAAGCAGATCGCGGCCAACATGGGAATCGCGGAGATCACGGCCAAAATTCATCGCGGGCAGGCGATGCGCAAGATGAACACGCGCTCGGTGGCGGAACTGGTGCGCAAGATGCAAGCGCTCGGTATCGCCAAACTTGGCGGAATAGGCGCCGCGGAGCAGTAAGCGTACGCTTTATACCGTACCGTACCGTACCGTACCGTACGCGCGCGCGAAGCTGTACCCATCGTGTTCCGGCAGGCGGCGCGGGTGTACCCATACCTACATATGATGGCGGTACCCATGCGTGGCGTTATGCTGGGCTACCGGTGAGCGGTGGGATGGGCCCATCCGTTTGCCTGGCCTCAGGCAGGTATCGCTTTGTCGCTTTCATCCACCGAACTCGTCGTCATTGTCGACGACGACCCCTTCGTGCTCGCCGCCGCCAGCAGCCTCGTGCGTTCGTTCGGCTGGGAGGCGCGCGAGTTCGCGAGCGCGGCAGCGTTTCTGGCGTCGGATGTACTCTCGCGAACCGATTGCCTGATCTGCGATATCCAGATGACCGGCATGGGCGGGATAGAACTCCTCGACAAGCTCGAAGCCGACGGCATGCGCGTTCCCACCTTATTCATCACGGCCCTGGCCTCCGCGCGCACGCGCGCGCGGGTAGGGGCCAGCTCCGCGTTGTGTGTGATCGAGAAGCCCATCGACGCGAGCGAACTCGAGTCGTGGATTCGTCGCGCGCTTGGACACGGCTAGCAAGAGCGACACCAGCGACACCAGCGACACCAGCGACACCAGCGACACCAGCGACACCAGCGACACCAGCGACACCAGCGACACCAGCGACACCAGCGA
>NZ_JAVDVL010000022.1:0-51820 GCF_031456815.1 Paraburkholderia strydomiana | reverse complement strand
CCCCAAAACCATAAAAAGAAACAAGGCTAAAATCGCTCTGAAACCCGACATTTCGATTTAGCCGGAGGTGCGACATTTGAACTTAGCGGAGACAATGGATGTAGTAGCTTTATAGATGGAATGGTCGCCTCCCGCCTTAACGGTCCGCTCGACGTCGCAGTCTTGCAGCCCAAGCGTGTCACATTGCTGGTTCGGCAGTCCTGCCGTCAAGGAGAACCAGATGGAACCCACGACCATTGCCATCGACCTAGCCAAGCGCGTTTTCCAGATTCATTATGTCGATCCTGAGACCGGCGCAATCCACAGCAAGGTTCTCAGACGCGCCCAGCTCGTGCCGTTCTTCGCCAACCGGCCTGCGAGCCGTGTCGTCATGGAGGCCTGCGGCAGCGCCCATCACTGCGCCCGGGGCCTGGCGCGGCTCGGCCACGACGTGCGGCTCATCGCAGCCCAGTTCGTGCGGCCGTTCGTGAAGTCGAACAAGAATGACGCGGCCGACGCCGCGGCGATCTGGGAAGCTGCCCAGCGTCCCGGCATGCGGTTTGTGGCCGTCAAGACCGAAGACCAGCAGGCCATGCTTGCCATGCACCGCATGCGTCAGCAACTGGTCCGGATTCGCGTCATGCAGGTCAACCAGCTTCGTGGATTGCTCTACGAATTCGGCGTCGTACTGCCGCAGGGCCGCCGGGCATCGATAGAAGCCGCCAAAGGCGCGCTGGCTTCACTGGTCGACCAGTTGCCCGCCATGCTGGCAGACAGCCTGCAGGACCAGATCTCGCGACTTCGCGGGCTCGACGAGCAGGTCGCACGGATCGAACGACGCATTCTCGACTGGCGCCGCAACGATGACGCGTGCAGACGCATCTCCGAGATTCCCGGCGTGGGCGTGCTCACGGCGACCGCTGCGGTATCGGTTATTGGCCAGGCAAGGACGTTTGGCTCCGGACGGGAGTTTGCCGCCTATCTGCGGTCTCGTGCCACGGCAGAACAGTTCCGGCGGAAAGGTGAAACTCGGGGGCATCAGCAAACGTGGTGACGTGTATTTGCGAACGCTACTGATCCACGGCGCCCGATCGGTCATCTCAAGCGCAAGGCATTTGCCGGAGCGTTTACGCCAGATGCTGACCCGGCGCCCAACAAACGTCGTTGCGGTTGCACTCGCCAACAAGATGGCGCGAACAATATGGGCGCTGCTGGCGTATGGCCGAACGTATGAGGCAGCCCCCTCGCAGTGACCACGCTTCAAAGCCAGTAACCCCATTCACGGTTGCACAGGTGTATTGAACGATGGCAAGACAGGTTGGACCGCGCAAAGGCAAGCCTGAGACATTTCTCGGACCTCGAGTCCGCCATTTAGATTAGGACCTTTGCGGCGAAATCCATCGGGGCCGGCGGGCATACCCGCGATCGAGTCCGGATATAAGTCCGCAACCACCCTCCTCGCCACGAACAATTGCCTTGCAAATGGGAGGCGACCATATAAGAAATGTCGTGTTCTAGTCTGACCACTAACTTATGGACGTTTCGGGAACTAAACAATGGGAAAACGTAATCTGCATGTTCGTCCATAAATTACTGTCCAACGTAGGAGCGCGGTTAGTTAAGCGGCACTCAAAAGAATCGCCGCGCTCACGAACTAATT
Source organism: Paraburkholderia strydomiana (assembly GCF_031456815.1). Taxonomy (NCBI): domain Bacteria; kingdom Pseudomonadati; phylum Pseudomonadota; class Betaproteobacteria; order Burkholderiales; family Burkholderiaceae; genus Paraburkholderia; species Paraburkholderia strydomiana. The sequence goes on along the minus strand of NZ_JAVDVL010000022.1, from coordinate 50,181 downwards.
TATAGACGTATCGGCAAGCAACTCCCCCGAATCGAGGCGAAGTAAAGAATGGACGTACTCACGCTGGATCGCCTATAAATCATGACTGTGGTCGCTACGGTCGGCGCACACGGTGTGTGAAAAGTTCGGTAGGCGATCGTGAACTAATCCTAGGGTGGGTTCGACTATGCAGTCACGACGATCTCCAGGCATGCCTCCTTCTGTCGGTAGTGGCGCACAAGATTTTGTATACGTGCGGTTACTAGGAGACGGTGAAATTCAAGAGTTGCCGGGGAAGTCCACATGCCGGGGAACGCACTCGTAGTCCCAGCGACGTGACGGATGATTTTCACGCGATTCGAGACTGGTTAAATCGATACGTTGATTCTGCTCCGACGCTGCGTGCATATGCGAAAGAGGCGGAACGCTTCTATAACTGGCTCATCCTCGTTCGGCAAACATCGCTCGCGAAGCTGACTTGCGACGACATAGAAAAATATTTTGAGTTTGAGTTGGCGCCGCCAGCGCATTGGATTTCGGGTCGACGTGTTCGACGGTCATCAGACTCCCGAGACGACTTTCCCGACCCGTCGACGGTGCAGGCCGCGCAAAGCCGCGCCGTGGTGATTACCGATCTCGTCGCGCGCGAACGGCCGACGCTGCGTGGACTGCTGCGACAGCTTGCTGGCGCGCGCGGTCATTTCACGCTGGCCGGCTCGCCCGAGCGGGTCGCCGATGTGATCGAAGACTGGATTGAAAGCCGAGCGGCGGACGGCTTCAACGTGATGCCGCCTATCCTGCCGGCACAACTCGATGTGTTCGTCGACCACGTCGTGCCAATCCTGCAAAGGCGCGGACTGTTCCGGCGTGAATACGAAGCCGACACGCTGCGCGGCCACTACGGACTGGCCCGTCCCCCCAATCCGTACTTCCCAACCTGATTCCGCCATCATGCAATCACTCTGCCGCCTGGGGCGAGCGCTCGTCGCGCTCGTCCTCTGCTTTGGTTTTCAGACATGGGCTCATGCCGACGGCACGTGGCCCGCAACGATCAACATCGGCATCCAGAAGGGTGATCCACTCGTCGCGCTGCGTGCATCTGGCGAACTGGAAAAAGCCTTTGCGCCGCACGGCGTCACTGTCAAGTGGAAAGAGTTCGTGTACGGCGCGCCGCTTGTGGAAGCCATCAACACGGGCGATGTCGATGTTGGCGCAGTGGGATCGACGCCGCCGATTCTCGCGCAGGCCGGCGCTGCGCCCGGCGTTGTGTACGTGGCGTTTGCGCCGCGGTTGCAAAAGAGCTATGGCCTGATCGTGCCCCTCGGTTCACCGATCCAGCGCATCGCAGATCTGAAGGGCAGGAAGATCGCTTTCGCGAAAGGCTCGCAAGGCCATCTGTTCGTGCTGAAAGCGCTCGCCGATGCAGCAATACCAGCGTCAGCGGTCCAATTCGTCTATCTGAACTACAGCGACGCGCGCGCCGCGTTCGAACGCGGCTTCATCGACGCGTGGGCCGTGCCCGATCCGCGCTACGCCGATACCGAACTGACGACGGGCGCGCGCACGATTCTCTCTATCGGTCAGCTGTCGGTGCCGCAATACGGTTTCTACATCGGCACGCGTGAGTTTGCGCAGCGTTACCCCGCGGCGTTGCGGCTGCTGTTCGATGTGCTCGACCGGCAGACGGCACTCGAACTCGCGCATCCCGCGCAGACGGCGCAGTTCCTGTCGCAAAACACGGGCGTGCGGCTGGACATCTGGTCGCGTGCGCTGCCACGGCTGGAATGGGGCGTGCACTATCCGCTCACGGACGAAGTCATTGATGCCCAGCAGGACTCCGCCGATCTGGCTTACCGCGAGCACGTCATTCCGCGCAAGGTCGATGTGCGTGAGGCAATCGTCGATATCCGGTAGCAAGTGGCAATTCGTCAGAGACCGTCTGGCGTTCTGCAAAAGCATCGGCGCACATATCCATAGCTCGAATGCTTTCTTGTCCTGATGAGTGACGTCGTCAAGAATGATTCACTCCCGATCATGACTGGCGTACGCACTCAACTCAGACGATGACTCCACGAACCTCACGAACTTTCGCTCTTCTGAAGTCCGTCTTGCTTACAGCCGCAATTGCGTTGACGGCCACTCAGGCGCATGCCGATAAACCCGCCGTCATCCGTATCGGCGTCGCGCAACAAGGCGCAGGCGATCCGCCAACTTTCGGCGGCTCGCCTGCTGCCACCGTCCAGCAGCAGCAATTGCTGGAAAAGGAATTCGCCGCCGACGGCATCAAGGTCGAGTGGCTGTTCTTCAAAGGCGCCGGCCCCGCCGTCAACGAGGCGATTGCCGACAAATCACTGGACTTCGCCTTTCAGGGCGATCTGCCCGCCGTGCTTGGACGCGCCAACGGACTGAAGACGCGGATCCTGCTCGAATCGGGCGTACGCGTCGGCGTAAAAATCGCCGTGCCGCCCGACTCGCAGATCAAAAGCGTGAAGGATCTCAAAGGTCAGCGCGTCTCGATCTTTCGCGGCACCAATCTCCAGCTCGTCGCGGACAACGTCCTCGCCGCGAACCAGCTGAGCGAGCGCGATTTGCGTGTGATCAACCTGGATTCCGCGAGCTCGCTCGCCGCGCTGTCGTCGAAGGGCATCGACGCGTCCGTCAACGATTACCACCTGTACAAGCTGCGCGATCAGGGACTTGCGAAAATCATCTACGAATCGCAGACAGATGGCCCGCAATTCACGCGGCAATCGCATCTGCTCGTGCTCGACGATTTCGACCGCGCGCACCCCGACATCGTGCAGCGCGTAGTGAATGTATTCGTCAAGGGCGCGCAATGGTCGTCGGACGAAGCGAATCGCGATGCGCTCTTCAAACAGTGGGCCAAAAGCGGCGTGAGCTATGCATCGTGGCAGGCCGAGTTCGCGAACCAGCCGCTGAAGTCGCGCAATTCGCCGCTGATCGATCCGTTCATCGTCGCGCGCTACAAGGCCGTTGCCGACTCCGCGCTCAAGCTGAAACTGATTCGCCAGCCCGTCGAAGTCGACGGCTGGTTCGAACCGCATTACCTCGATAACGCGCTGCATGCGCAAACGCTGGATCACTACTGGACGCGTTACGACGCGCAAGGCAAGCCGCTTGGCTGAGGAGCGCGACGATGAACAAGGTGATAGGCGAATGGCCATCGGCAGCGCGGCACTTCAAAGGGGATGCCGGCGCGCCGAACAACGCATGGCGGCGCGTCAGGGCGGCCGGGTGGCAACTCGCGCCGTGGCTGTTACCGGCAGCCCTCTTCGCGCTATGGACGATCGGCTGCGAGCGGGGCTGGATCGCGCAGCAGATTCTGCCGCCTCCGCAACTCGTGTTCGACACGCTGCGCGATCTCGCCGTCAGCGGCGATCTGGCTCACAACACGCTGATCAGTCTGCAACGGGTGCTGTGCGGCTTCGCGGCGGGCACGCTGGCCGGCTTCGTGATCGGTGCGGCGCTCGGCCTGTCGCGCACGGTCGAGGCATACATGTTGCCCGGCTTCAATGCCATCGTGCAGATTCCCGTGCTCGGCTGGCTGCCGTTTCTATTGCTGCTGGTCGGCGTCGGCGAGCCGCTCAAATACATTCTGATCGCGCACGCCGCGCTCGTGCCTGTCACGCTGAGCACGATGCAAGGTTTCCGGCAGGCGCCAGCCTCACTGGATGAAGTCGCGCGCGTGTTCGGCTACAGCCGCTGGCAACGCGTGCGTTACGTCGTTCTGCCAGCCGCCGTGCCCACGCTCGCTACCGGCGTCCGGCTCGCGTTCACGAAGGCGTGGCTTGCGCTCGTCGTCGTCGAACTCGTGGCCTCATCCGAGGGCCTCGGCTATCTGATCGTCTATGGCCGGCAACTGTTTCAGCTCGATCTGGTGATGGCCTCCGTCGTGATCGTCGGCGCAGTCGGCTTTGCGATCAACCGGCTGCTCGATGCGCTCGAAGCGCGCTTGCGGCGCGGCCAGCCGTCCGCTTTCCGCGAATGAACCCACTGTGCAAGGAACGCCCATGCCGCAGAACTTCATTGCCAACGCCCTCCAGTCTCTGTTCGAGCCGAAGCGCGGCGAACCGCCGCCGTGCAGCTGTGACGCGCCGGTGAAACCGGCACGGCCTTCGGCGCTAAAAAAGCGGCTGGCGCGTTTCAACTGGCGCGGACTGGTTTTGCCGCTTGCCGCCTTCGCGATATGGTGGGTCGCATCGGCGCTGCATCTTGTCAAGAGCGGCCCGCTGGTCAGTCCCGTCGATGTCGCCCGCGTCGCATGGCAGCAGGTCGAAAGCGGCGCCCTGCTGCGCGCGCTGTCGGCCTCGCTGGCACGCGAAGCGAGCGGCTTCGTGATCGGCACTGCAGGCGGACTGCTGCTCGGCACGGCGCTCGGCCTGTCACGCATCGCGACACGCATCATCGGGCCGACGTTCGACACCTTCAAGCAGATCTCCCTGTTCGCGTGGATACCGCTGATCTCTGTCTGGTTCGGGCTCGGCGACATGGCCAAAGTCGTGTTTCTGTCCCTGGCCGCGCTGCTGCCCGTTGCCGCGCACACCTGCGATGGCATTCACGCCGTGCCGCGCAGCTATGTCGAAGTCGCGCGCGCTTTCCGTTACTCGCGGCTCCAGCTTGTCCGCTTCGTCATTCTGCCCGCCGCGTTGCCATCGATATTTACAGGCATCTACCTCGCGCTGATCTATTCGTGGCTCGCGACCCTCGGGGCCGAGTATCTGCTGGTGGCGGGCAGCGGCATTGGCAATACGCTGATCGACGGCAGCGAACAGTTCAGGATGGACCTCGTGCTGTTCGGGATCATCGTCGTCGGCCTGACGGGCTGGGCGCTCAATTCGCTTGCGCGAGGCATCGAGCACCGCGTCTTCGCGCGACGCCCGGATGCTCTTCATTAACGCGCGCGGCGCTGCCGCGCGGCTTCATCGAACGGATCATTGTCATGTCGACCACGGTTTCCGAAGGCATCCGCATTCGCGGCGTCAGCAAACGCTATGCGCAGCAGAACGACACGCGCGGCGCGCAAGACGGCGCGCTGCTCGTGCTCGATGAGATTTCGCTCGATATCGCCGCCGGCGAATTCGTCAGCGTGCTCGGCGCGAGCGGATGCGGCAAGTCGACGTTGTTGCGCCTGATCGCAGGGCTCGACAGCGACTATCGCGGCGAAATCAGCGTGGATGGGCGACGCGTGCGCGATACGTCGCTCGAGCGCGGCATCGTGTTTCAGGATCACCGGTTGTTTCCGTGGCTTACCGCGTCGCAGAACATCCTGGCCGCTTTGCGGAACGCACCGCTGTCGCAGCAGCAGAAGCGCGATGCCGTTGCCGAACATGTCGCGCTGGTGGGCCTCGAAGGTTTCGAGCATTCGTATCCGCATCAACTGTCCGGCGGCATGGCGCAGCGCGTCGCGATTGCGCGCGGCCTCGTGAACCGGCCGCGCGTGCTGTTGCTCGACGAACCGTTCGGCGCACTCGACGCGCTCACGCGCAGCCGCCTGCAGAACGAACTCCAGCGCATCTGGCAGCATGAAAAGATCACGATGATTCTCGTCACGCACGACGTCGATGAAGCGATCTGGCTCGGCGACCGCGTCGTCACGATGGCGCCACGACCGGGCCGCGTGAAGCGCATCGCGCGCGTCGATCTACCGAGGCCGCGCGAGCACGGCGATCCGCGATTCGTGCGGCTGCGCGAGCAGATTCTCGCCGACTTCACGGGACGGCCCGAGACCGGCGGCGACGACAACATCGAAGGCGGCCGGCGTCGCGGCACGCGCGACACACGCGTCACCGAATGGCGGCTCGCGTGGTGACGCAGGCCAATCTTCCACCCTCATCGAAGGAGTCGGCAGTGAGCGAAGCACGGCAGAACAGACGGCAGATCAGTCTCGGCGCGTTCCTGATGGAAACGGGGCATCACATCGCCGCATGGCGGCATCCCGATGCACACGCGGCGGGCGGCCTCGATTTCGAGCACTATGCGGAACTCGCGCAGATCGCCGAGCGCGCGAAGTTCGACGCGATCTTCTTTGCGGACAGCGTCAGCGTGCGAGACACGCACCTGCCCTCGCTATCGAGAACGGCACGCGCCGATCACTTCGAGCTGTTGACGCTGCTCTCGGCGCTTTCCGTCGTGACGCGTCACATCGGCCTGTCGCGACCGTCTCCACGACCTTCAACGAGCCGTATAACGTCGCGCGCAAGTTCGCGTCGCTAGACCACCTGAGCGGCGGACGCTCGGGCTGGAACCTGGTGACGTCCAGCACGGAGACGGAAGCGCACAACTTCAGCTTCGACCAGCATCTCGATCATGCCGTGCGCTACGAGCGCGCGAAAGAGTTCTACGACGTGGTGGCGGGCCTGTGGGACAGCTGGGAGGACGACGCTTTCGTTCGCGACAAGGCGAGCGGCGTCTACTTCGACGCCGACAAGCTGCACGTGCTCAACTACAAGGGCAAGCACTTCAAGGTGCGCGGCCCGCTGAACGTCGCGCGCTCGCCGCAAGGCTGGCCGGTGGTCGTGCAGGCGGGTGCATCGGAAGCCGGCCGGGAACTGGCCGCGCAAACGGCTGAGGTGATTTTCGTCGCGCACCAGACGCTCGACGAAGCGAAAGCCTTCTATCGTGACGTGAAGGGCAGACTTTCGCGCTACGGCCGTCAGCCGGAGCATCTGAAGATCATGCCCGGCATCTTCCCGATCGTCGGCAAGACTCAGCAGGAAGCACAGGACAAGTTCGACGCGCTGCAGGAACTGATCGATCCCACGGTCGGCGTGTCGCTGCTGTCGAAAATGACGGGCGGCGTCGATCTCTCGAACTATCCCGTCGACGGCCCCGTTCCCGACCTGCCCGAAACGAATGGCGGCAAGAGCCGGCAACGGCTGCTACTCGATCTCGCGCGCCGCAACAATCTGACGATACGCGACCTCTATCTGCGCATCGCCGGCGCGCGCGGCCAGCAACAGGTGATCGGCACGCCGCAGAGCATCGCGGATCAGTTGCAGCAGTGGTTCGAAGAGGAAGGCGCGGACGGCTTCAACATCATGTCGCCGTGGCTGCCGGGTGGACTGGTCGATTTCACGGAACATGTCGTGCCGGAATTGCAGCGGCGCGGGCTCTTTCGCACCGAATACACGGGCGACACGCTGCGCGATCATCTGGGTCTGCCGCGCCCCGTCAATCGCCATGCGGCAGTTGCCCGGCAGGAAGCGCCCAGTCCGCTCGCGGCCACGCCATCGTGAGCCTAAACCCACCAAAGCTCTCAATCCCACCGCTTCGAGAAGCGTCGACAGACGCACGCCCGTCCATTCGCGACACGACAGCAGCCCATATTCGAAGAAAAGTTGACGGCGCTTTGTTGGGTCCGTCTCGACGGATGCCGCTTCCAGCAGACGGTCGACTTCGGGGTTCGAATAATGCGCGGCATTTGAGAACGGGAGGCCGATCCTGAAGTTCTTCGACCAGAACACGCGCTGCACGCCGACGGTCGGATCGAACGTGTTCGACAACGCTTCCAGCGTGATGTCGAACGCGCGATCCGTATAGGCCTTCGTCACATAGGTCGCAAAGTCATAGGTCTGGATTTCGGCATCGATGCCGATGCGCGCGAGAGACTGGCGGATGAAGTCCGCGGCGCGCGGGTCCTGAAAGGGGTTGTAGAGCAGCCTCAACCTGAACCGCTTGCCGTCCGGCCCGTGCTGCGCCCGCGCGGATGGACTTCCTTCAGCGTCAGGATCGAGAACGCGACATCCGCCGACGTGAACGCTTGGCCGTCATGCCATCTGACGCCATGACGCAACGTGAAGCGATACTGCAAGCCATCCTTGCTGACGCTCCATGCAGTGGCAAGCAGCGGTTTCGGATTGAGATCCTTGTCGTAGGTCAGCAATCCTTCCACGACCTTGGGACCGAGTTCAGCGTTGCCGCCCGCCGTCGTCGTCAACGGCACGATTGAAGCCGGCTCGGGCGTGACGATCCAGGTCAGCGTTCCGCCGTGCGCCGGCGTTGCCGCCGCCGTGCCGCGAATCGACACGATGGCGAGAGCCATGATGAACGCGATCCCGATGATGTGCTTGCGCTGCCTTCCTGACGCATCCATGGCTGAACCGGTCCCGGTAATTAAAGGGCGATACTACTGAGTGCCGAAAGCAATCGAAAGAAAGCAAATGTCATTAGCTTTGCAACGCCGACGCGCCGAGCGAGCGCATGCGTCGCCTTGCGAAGCGTGAATATGGTTATGCAAAACGCTTCGTTGTCGTTTGACGAGGCGCGTTGGAGACTCGCATTCTCATTGATTCAGGGAATGATCATGTCTGCCTCGCGTCTTTCCGCGTTCGCGCGGCATCTCATTGCACTCGCGGGCGCCGTACTTGCGCTGTCTTTCCAGTCTGAAGCGGGCGCGGCGCCCGCCAGCGGCGAGCCGGTTTTCTTCGGCGTGAGCGGGCCGCTGACCGGTCCGAACGCGCAATATGGCGCGCAGTGGAAAGCCGGCTTCGATCTCGCGCTCGACGAGATCAATAGCCAGGGCGGCATCAACGGCCACCCTCTGCAATATGTATTCGAGGACAGTCAGAGCGATCCGCGCCAGGCGGTGACCATTGCGCAGAAATTCGTCGACGACAAGCGCATCCTGATCGAGCTCGGCGATTTTTCGAGTCCGGCATCGATGGCGGCGTCGCCGATCTATCAGCGTGCCGGTCTCGTGCAGCTTGGTTTCACGAACTCGCATCCTGACTTCACGAAAGGCGGCGACTTCATCTGGAGTCCGTCCGTCAGCCAGGCCGATGCCCAACCGCTGCTCGCCGATCTCGCGGTGAAGCAAGGCTTCAGGCGGATCGCCGTGTTATTTCAGAACACCGACTGGGGACGCGCAAGCAAGGACGTCTTCGTGAAATCCGCGGGAACGCGCGGCGCGCAGGTCGTGGCCGCCGAGGGCTATCAGCCGACCGACAAGGATTTCCGCGCGACGCTGCTGCGTGTGCGCGATGCGAAGCCCGACGCACTGGTGCTGATCGCCTACTATTCCGACGGCGCGCAGATCGCGCGTCAGGCGCGCGCAAGCGGCATTACGCTGCCGATCGTCGCCGCCAGCTCCGTGTACTCGCCGAAATTCATGGAACTCGGCGGCGACGCCGTCAACGGCGTGACGACCAACACCAGCTTCTTCCCCGGCGACCCGGCGCCCGAAGTCCAGCATTTCGTGCATGGCTTCGAGGCGAAGTATCACCAGCAACCCGACGCCTTCAACGCATTCGCGTACGACGCCGTGATCATCGCCGCCTACGCGCTGCGCTCGGGTGGAACCGACAGGCGCGCGGTGCGCGACGCATTGGTCAAACTGCACGACGTCCCGAGCGTGATATTCGGCAAGGCCACCTTCAACCCCGAGACGCGCCGCGTGATTGGCGTGAAGAGCGTCAATCTGGTGGTGGTCAACGGTCAGTGGGCGCTGCTACAGAGCAAGCCCGCTCTCGCCGCCAAATGATTAGTTGAGGCGCGCGAAGCATTCTCTGCAATAGCGTCAAAACAGCTTTGATTCTGAACTCTAATTGGTTCGCGTCCGGCGGCGGCTTCGATACATTGAACGCTGGGATGCGTACCCACACACGCACTGACACATAAAGGATTTGCCATGACAACGGTTCGGGGCTTCGCGCGTCTGACGAGCGCGCGCGGATTGCGCAACCTGCTGAAGGCGGGCGCCGCCGCGCTGGCGCTGTGCCTGTTCGGCACGACGCAGGCCGCACCGCTCTCCGAGCTCAAGCCCGACTACGCGTACTATTCGCCGGAAAGTCTGATCATCAAGCGAAATGGCTGGCTCGAGCAGGAGTTCGCCGCCGACCATACCCAGGTCAAGTGGGTGCTGAGTCTCGGCAGCAATCGCGCACTCGAGTACCTGAACAGCGGCGCAATCGACATCGGCTCGACGGCCGGCCTCGCCGCCGTACTCGGCAAGGCCAACGGCAATCCGATCCGCGCGGTTTATATTTTTTCGCGTCCCGAATGGACCGCACTGGTCGTGCGCAAGGATTCGCCCATCAAGAGTCTCGCAGACCTGAAAGGCAAGAAGATCGCAGCCACCAAGGGCACGGATCCGTTTCTTTTCACGCTGCGCGCGCTGCATACCGTGGGCCTGTCGCGCGACGACGTCGAGATCGTGAATCTCCAGCACCCGGACGGACGGGTTGCGCTCGCGAATGGTCAGGTCGATGCGTGGGCCGGTCTCGACCCGCATATGGCCGCCGCGCAGATCGACGACGGCGCGCGCCTGCTGTATCGCAACGTCGATTTCAATACGTGGGGCTTCCTGAACGCGCGCGAGGATTTCATCCGCGATCATGCAGACTCGCTCGCCCGCGTGCTGAAGGTCTATGAGAAAGCGCGCGTCTGGATTGCCGCGCATCCCGACGACACCGCGAAGATCGTCGCGGAGGAATCGAAGGTTTCGCCTGCGGTCGCGAAGCTCCAGTTGAGCCGTAACGACTTCAGTCATCCGCAGCCTGGCGCGCAACAGCTTGCCGCGCTCAAGGCAGCCGCGCCAATTCTGGTCGACGAGCAACTCGTGAAAAGCGGCACGAACCTGAATCAGGTGATCGATGCGCTGATCGATTCGAGCGTCGCGCAACCCGTCATCGCGTCCGCGAATAACGGCGCAAAGTAAGCACGGCTGACATGGCTGCGACTGACGACACGCTGGCGCTCAAAGCGCGTGATCCGAGACGGAGTACCGCGACGCACGCAGTGCCCGCCGCCCCCGCTGCGCGGCCACGCGATCCGTTACGGAAATGGCGCTACGCCGGGCTCGCGCTGCCGTTCGTCTTCCTCGCCGTCATCGAAGTGCTGGTACGCGCGTCGATCCTGCCGTCGCATCTCGTGCCGGCGCCGAGTTCGATCGTGCAAACGCTATGGGAGCTGGGCGGCGTCCGGCTTGCGCGCCACATCGGAGCGAGTGTTGCGCGCGTCTATGCGGGCTTCGCGCTCGGTGCCGTGCTCGCATTGCTGATCGGCGCGGCGATGGGCTTGAGCCGGCGCATCGATGCGCTGCTCGATCCCGCATGTCAGGCGCTGCGCGCCATTCCATCGCTCGCGTGGGTGCCCATCCTGCTGCTCTGGATGGGCATCGACGAAGCGCCCAAGATCACGCTGATCGCGATCGGCGCTTTTTTCCCGGTGCAACTGAGCGTGGTGGCTGGCATACGCGGCGTCGACCGCAAGCTGATCGAATTCGGCGAAGTCAACCGCCTGACGCGCCGCGCGCTGTTCACACGCATCCTGCTGCCCGCCTCGATGCCGCAGATTTTCACGGGCTTGCGAACCGGCCTGAGCCTCGCGTGGATGTTCATGGTCGCGGCAGAACTGATCGCCGCGACGCGCGGGCTTGGCTATCTGCTGAGCGACGGCCGCGAGACGGGACGGCCCGACCTCGTGTTTGGCGCAATCCTCTTGCTGGCCCTGCTCGGCAAGCTCAGCGACGGCGCATTCAAGGCCATCGAAGCGCATGCGCTCTTGTGGCGCGACGCAGCCGATGCAACTGCAGCGCGGAGCGAACAATGAGCCAGGCCGCGCCCCCTTTGCTGCAAGTCAGCGGACTGAGCCGGCGCTTCGGGCAGCGCGCCGTGTTCGAACAGGTATCGTTCGAACTGGCGCGCGGCGAAATCGTGAGTCTCGTCGGTCCAAGCGGTTGTGGAAAAAGCACGCTGCTGCGCGCGATTGCGGGACTCGATCCGCTCGCGGACGGAACCGTGCTGATCGACGAGCAGATTCAGCGCGGGCCGTCCGCGAGAGTCGGCGTGATCTTTCAGGAACCGCGGCTGCTGCCGTGGCTCACCGTGGCCGACAACATTGCATTCGCCGCTGGGCCGAAGCAGGGTCACGATCCGCGCGTCGATACGCTGCTCGCCGAAGTCGGGCTGCCGGGCATTCGGCATGCGCTGCCGAAACAGCTGTCGGGTGGAATGGCACAACGCGTGGCGCTTGCGCGCGGTCTGTTCGCCGGCCCCGATCTGATCCTGCTCGACGAACCGTTCAGCGCGGTCGATGCGATCACGCGCTCTCGCCTGCAACAGTTGCTGCTCTCGCTGACGTGCGCGCATCACACTGCAACGCTGCTCGTCACGCACGATCTGGACGAGGCGCTTTATCTCTCCGACCGCATCCTGCTGCTATCGCCGGCGGGGGAAGACCGCCCGAGCCGTATCGTGCGCGAGATCGCCGTCGCTTCGCCCCGGCCGCGGAATCTGCGCGACCCGTCGCTCGATGCACTGCGCGATGCGCTGCTGGAAGGCATCGCGCAGGCCTGACGCCGGGACGCGCCGCCGCTCGACGACGCGTCAAGCGGGCGGCGTCTACTTCAACGTCACGCCGTCGAAGCGATGACTGCCGAGCGGTGAAAACACCAGACCCTTCACCCGCTTCGATTCAGGCAGCGACACGATCGAATGCGCGATGGGCGTATACGGCACCTGTTGCTTGAAGATCACCTGTGCCTGCTCGTAAAGACGCGTGCGCTCCTGCATATCCGAGGTCGCCCGCGCCTTTTCGATCAGCGCATTGAAGCCCTGATCGCACCACTTCGCTACGTTGCTGCCGTGCACGGCATCGCATCCGAGCAACGTGCCGAGCCAGTTGTCTGGATCACCGTTATCGCCCGACCAGCCATACAGAATGGCGTCGTGCTCGCCGCCCTGCTTCGCGCGCCGGTTGTACTCACCCCACTCGTAACTGACGATCTTCGCGCGCACGCCGATCTTGGCCCAGTCCTGCTGGATCAGTTGCGCCATCAGCTGCGCGTTCGGGTTGTACGGGCGCTGCACCGGCATCGCCCATAGCGTGAGATCGAAGCCATCCGGAAAGCCCGCCTGCGAAAGCAGTGCTTTTGCCTTCGCCGGATCGAACGGCGCGTCCTTCAGCGCCTTGTCGTACGACCACTGCGCGGGTGGCATCGGATTCGTCGCGACGGTTGCATTGCCGGAAAACACCGCCTGAATGATCGTCGGCTTGTCGATGGCCATGTCCAGCGCGCGCCGCACCGCGACCTGATCGAGCGGCTTGTGTTGGGTGTTGTACGCGACAAAGCCGACGTTGAACCCGACGCCCGAAACGAGCGTCAACGACGGATTGCGCTTCACGACGTCGAGATCGGCCGGGCGCGGAAACACCGACACCTGGCATTCGCCGCTCGCGAGCTTCTGGATGCGCGCCGCGGGGTCCGGCGTGATCGCGAACACCAGATGCGCGAGCCCGACATCCTCGGGACGCCAGTAGTCGGGATTCGCGTCGTAGCGGATCAGCGCGTCCTTCTGATACGAGCGGAACGTGAACGGCCCGGTGCCGACCGGGTACTGGTTGATATCGGCTTCGCGATGCGTACCGGTGAGTTTCGCCGCGTACTCGGCCGAGAGGATCGACGCGAAATTCATTGCGATATTGCGCACGAAAATCACGTCCGGCTCTTTCAGATGAAAGCGCACGGTGTAGTCGTCGGTCTTGTCGATACTGTCGATGTTCTTGTCGAAACCGAGATCGCTGAAATACGGAAAGCTGACGGGATACGCCTTACGGAACGGATCGTCCGTATGCAGCATCCGGTTGAACGTGAACAGCACGTCGTCGGCGTTGAAATCACGCGTCGGCTTGAAATACGCCGTCGTCTGAAACTTCACGCCGCGGCGCAGATGGAACGTAACCGTGCGCTGATCGGCGGACACGTCCCAGCTCGTCGCGAGCGCCGGTTCGAGATCGAGCGTGCCGCGTTTGAACTGCACGAGTTCGTTGTAGATGGTGTTGGTGCTCGCATCGAAGTCGGTGCTGGTCGTGTGCTGGCCGGGATCGAAGCCCGCGGGGCTGCCTTCCGAGCAGAACACGAGCGTGCCCGAAGGCGCGCCGTGCGCGACGCCCAGGCTCGCAATCGCGACACCCAGTGAAAAAGAGAGTCGTGCAAGCGCACGCGCGATAACGGTTCGCGATGTTGTTGCTGAAGATGTCATCGGGATTCTGAATGGACGGGTCGAAGGTTGGCGTGCGCGCCCACGCGGCGGCCGCGCCGCCGATTGTCGTTGCGCGTGCTGCCCGTTCACCACCAATTAATCCGTATATGGTTATACGTCGCGCTGATTTCCGGCCGACGCGATACAAAAAAGGGGCGTCCGAATCTGACGCCCCTTTGTGCTTTCACCCTTCTCTACTTCACGCGCTCGACGTTTCCCGTCGCCACACATTCGCTGCGTATGCAGACTCGTCGAACTCGGCGGGCACATCGGACGCGAGCCGGTTCGCATGCGATTCGAGATCGGCGAGAAACAGATCGCGGCTGATGCGTCGCACTACCGATGGAATATCGCGTTTCATGCTCGGCACGTCGCCAACCGGCACGCCCGCGTTGACGAAGCCGGCCGGATTGTAGACGTGAATGTCCTTCAGATAGGGCGCGCTTCCAGCGACCTTTTCCTTGTATTCGAGCGCCGCGCCGAGATACGGATGCGCACCGAGTTCATCGTCGCGATCGTCTTCGGCTGGCGTGAACCGGTCGCGCCACAGCAGCACGTGCGAAGCGAAGTCAGCCAGTTCGGGGCGCGCCGCCGGATCGATGAAATAGCCCGTGCCCGCGATCGCAAAGTCGAAGCTGAACGATTCGCCCGACACGACGGCGTGGATGCGCCCCGCCGCTTCACGCGCAGATTCCCATTGCGAGCCGGGATGCAGATAGAAGTTTTCGAAGCGCGTGACGCGCTCGACCGAATCGGGCGGCGCCGTCGAACCCGAGCGCTTGAAGCGCAACGCCTGTGCCCAGCGCAAGGCGTCGGGCAGATCGAAGTAGTTGTCGTATGCGCCCGGATACGCCCGCGCGCGAGAAACGGGCGTGGCAGCCAGCGTCTTGCGCCGCACGAACAGATGAACCTCGCTCGCGCCCGCTTCGAGCGCGGTCGCTGCGGCATCGAACGCCGACGCCGCACCGCCCAGTACCGCAACGGATTGGCCGCGCAGCGCCGCGAAATCGATCGCCTCGGACGTGTGCGCGACAAGTGACTTCGGCAGTTGTGCGAGCACGGGCGGCACGAAAGCGCCGCCATTGCCCGCGACGCCGTTACACAACAGCACCTTGCGCGCGGTCTCGATCTGCGCCACACCGTTCACGTCCAGATGCAGCCGGAAATGCGAGCCTTGCGCTTCGATCCGCACGAGCCGCGTGCCGTAACGCACCGGAATCTGCAAAAACGCCCGATACCACGCGAGATATTCGGCCCATCGCTCGCGCGGAATGCGGTCGATGTCCTGATACGACGCTTCACCGAAGCGTGCTTCATACCAGGCACGAAAGCCCAGTCCCGGCAGCCCGCCTTCCGGTCCGACCAGCGTCTTCGGCGTGCGCAGCTTGTTCATCCGTGCGCGATTGAGCCACACGCCCGCCTTCGCTGCGTCGCTGGCGGTGTCAATCACGCTGACGCGGCCAATGCCCGCGCGCCGCAAAGCAAACGCAAACGCGCAGCCCGTCTGTCCGCCGCCGACGATCAACACATTGTGGTCGATGCCTGGCCGGTCCGGCACCCAGTTCTCAGGCGCGGGACCAAGCAGTTCCAGGGTCCGGCGCGCATCGTAATCGGGATCGGCGCGATGTGTCATCGTCAGTTTTCCTTGTTGGCGGCGTATTGCTGATGCCAGTCGAGCAACTGTTTGGAAGGCGGCATGTGCCACTTGTTGCCTTCGTCGATCAGAAAGCCCGTGCGGTGCCAGTCCTTCACAATCCTGTCGAAGGCGGCGACGGTATCGATCTGCCCTTTGCGAACCCAGATCACCGAGGGCGACGGAATCAGTTGCGACGGCATCGGCGATTCATAGTCATTCCATTCGCCCGATGCGCTGGCGAGTCTCGCCCGGATACCCGGCGTCACGTGCACGGACGCGATACAGGTGCCGCCGCGCAGCGCGAGCAGCGCCTCGGGCATGCCCTTGAACGCCTTGACCTGCGCGCCGTATTGCTCGATCAGCGGCTTCGTGTAGTTGCTGCCTTGCGACACGCACACTGGCTTGTCGCGCAGGTCCTTCCAGTCGTGAATGCCCCCGCCCTTATGCACCATCGCGCTGCCACCGATCTCTTCGAACGGCGTCGGCACGTAGCTCAGGATTTCGTCGCGCTCTTTCGTGTACTGCATGCTGGCGATCAGCGCATCGACCTTGCCCTGCTGAAGAAACTGCACACGGTTCGGCGGCGTGACTTCGACGGCTTCGAACTTCACGCCCAGATGACTCGCGAGGCTTTCGGCCAGTTCGACGTTGTAGCCGACGGGTTTGCGCGTCACGGGGTCGAGCGTGCCGTAGGTGCCGTCCAGCACGACGCCGACGACGAGTGTGCCGCGTGCCTTGATGTGGTCCAGTGTTGCATCGGCGTACGCGGAGCCGCTCAGCGTGGCCGCCACCCAAAGCGCCGCCGACAGCGATGCCAGCTTCGAAATACGGGAATTCATGAACGGATCAACTCGGCCAGGGTGTCCGCGCGGGACGGTTGCGCATCGATGCGGAAGTGTTGCAGCTCGTCAGGGGCGCACTGCGCGATCAGGCCCGTCTCCCACGCGAGATAGGCGCGCGCGGCGTCGAGATTGCCTTCGTGGCGGTCATGCACGAAGAACAGGTAGTCGATGCGCTCGTGATCGGCGGGTATCGCAGGCGTCGATTCGATCGCATAGCCCGCTTTGCGGAATGTTCCGAGACCGTCCCTTGCGATTGACACGTCGTTGAACCCGGCATCGCGCAGATCGAGCGCAGCCAGCGCGGCGACGCCCGCGGACTCTGCAAGCAGCACGACGCGACCGGATCGACCGGCGTCCGACAGCGCCGCGACCAGCGTGGGGCGGATCGACCAGCGCGCGCCCGCAGGATGGCCTTTTCTATACTCGACGCTAGCTCGCAGATCGACCGGGTACACGTTCGTTTCACCGCGCAGCTTGCGCAATCCGTCCGCATCGATCAACAGATCATCGGCCGCGGCTTGCGGTCCTTCAGGCGGCGCGGCACGAACCTGTAACGCGCGCGCATCCTGCGCCGCAACCATCGCGGTCTCGATGCCGAGCTGCACGAGCCACGTCGCGATCACTGGCGCACGCACGCCGTCGTGATCCACCAGCAGCACGCGCGCGCGGCGCACGCCGATGGTCTGGTCCGTTGCCTGAAGCAACTGGCCACCTGGCGCGTGCACGGCAGCCGGCACGCCGTCCTGTGCGAATTCGGCGGCGCTGCGCACGTCGAGCAGGTAAGTCGTACGGTCGTCCGCGTCGAGCCACGCCTGCGCTGCATGCCGGTCCAGCGTAGCCAGCGCGAAGCGCGCGGTCAGTACCGCCGCGCGATCGCGCGCTTCGCTCGCGGCGCGTTCGTCGACGCTATCCGGATAGCGTCGCGTGCTGCCATGCTCCAGTTCCAGTCCGGCGAGCGCCCAGCCTTGCGTGCCGTTTTCGAGCGCGATCACAGGATTCGGCACGCCAAAACTGCGCAACAACTGCGCGCCGATGATGCTTCGCGTGCGTCCCGCGCAATGAATCACGACAGGCGTATGCGGATCTCCGACCAGTTCGCCGAAACGGAACGGCAGTTCGCCGTTCGGGCAGCTCACCGCGCCGGGAATCGTCATCTTCCGGTGCTCCTCGACCGTGCGACCATCGAGCAGGATCAGCGGCGCGCCTTCGGCCTGCCGGCTGGCGAGATCGGCGGCCGAAATATGTGGCGTACCGTATGCGTGTTCGACGAGTTCGCCAAACGTCTTCGACGGCACGTTCACGCCCTTGAACAGCGTGTAGCCAGCGGCGTCCCAGCCTCGCACGCCGCCCTCCACGACATGCAGCCGCGTATAGCCCAACGCATGAAGACGGCCCGCCGCGCGGCGCGCAATCGCTTCGTCGTCCGTGCCTGCATCGAGCAGCACGATACGCACGCTGCGACGTGGCGCAAGACGGCCGATATCGAGTTCGAGCCTGCTATAAGGCAGCGGAATGGCGAAAAAAGGATGTCCCTCGCCGAACTCGCCGGCCTCTCGCACATCGAAGAGCGCGATTTCGTCGTTGTCGTTCAGCCATTCGCGCAAGCGGGTCGCGGAAATCAGCGAATAAATGTCTGCCATCTGATTGGGGGATTGAGTGTGAAGGAACTGCAGTTATTCGAGTACGAGGCGAAACGCCTGTTTCAGATCGGCGATCAGGTCGTTCGGATCTTCGAGCCCGACATGCAGCCGCACGACGGGCTCGCTGCCGCGCCAGTAAGTGTGTTCACCGAGCCGCGACTGCGGCGCGACGAGCGCGAGGCTCTCATAGCCGCCCCACGACGCGCCGATGCCGAACAGCCGCAACGCATCGACGAACGCGCTGGCTTGCGCGCGGCTTGCTTGCCGGAACGCGAAAGACACGAGTCCATTCGCGCCCCTGAAGTCGCGCTTGAACAACGTATGGCCGGGATCGTCGGGCAGCGCCGGATGAAACACGCGCGCAACCGCGTTGCGCTCGCTTTGCAGATACCGCGCAACATCGAGCGCATGACGGCCGTGTTGCGAGAGGCGCACCGCGAGTGTACGAATGCCGCGCAGCGCGAGATACGCATCGTCGGCGCTCACGCTCAGTCCGAGCGCGTCGTGCGTGTCGCGCAGCTTGCGCGCGAGCGCCGCATCCGACGTCGACACTGCGCCTTGCATCAGATCGGAATGCCCGCCGAGGTACTTCGTCGTGGCCTGAATCGCGATATCGGCGCCGAGCGCGAGCGGCTGATAAAGCAGTCCCGCGCCCCATGTGTTGTCGGCCGCGAGCAGCAGCTCGTGTTTGCGCGCGAACGCCGACAGCGCAGGCAGATCGATCACCTCGTACAGGAACGACGACGGCGACTCCGCATAGACGAGCCGCGTCTCGGGACGCACGAGTGTTCCGGGTACGCCTTCGCCCGCGCTGAAATAGCTGAACGACACGCCGAGACGCGTGAGCAGCGGTTCGACCCGCTCGCGAATCGGACCATAGACGCTGTCCTGCACGAGCACGTGATCGCCGGGCGACAACAACGCGATGAACACCAGCGAAATTGCCGACAGTCCCGAAGGCGCGAGCAGCACATCGCTCGCCCCTTCGAGTTCGCCGATCGCGGCTTCGAGCGCGCGATGCGTCGCCATGCCGTGACGGCCGTACAGGCTGACGGGTTCGCCCGCTTCGCGCCGGTGATGCAGGCTCGCGCGGATCGCGTCGCCCTCGAAGCGCACGGTGCTGGTCCGCACGACGGGCACGTTCACGGGCGCGACGCCGTCCTCGAAACGCGGCGAACCGGCGTGCAGAATGCGCGTCTGCAATGCATCGTCATGCGCCGCCATCAGCCGACCGCCTGCGTGGCCTGCTGCATGTGCTTCGCGTTGTAGCGGACCACCACGCCCGTATCGGTTTCGAAGCCGAGGCGGCCCGTCAGCGTTTCGAGCGGACGGCCATAGAGATGGAAGTGCAGCGTCGGTTCCGCTCCGCCGACATGAATGCTATGGATATCGTCGGGAAGAAACGCGATCGGCACACCGGGGCGCACCACCACTTCGCGCGACAGTTCGAGCGTCGCGCGGTCCGGGTCGCTGCCGTCGTCGGTGCGCTTATAGATGCGGTTCAGTTCAGCGCCTTCGATGGCGGCGATCACGGCCCACGTGTCGTGGTTGTGCGGAATCGTCGTTTTGCCCGGCAGCAGCGAGTTCAGATAAAGCGCGAATCCGTCCTCGCCGGGATTGAGCCGATAGCGCGTCGATGTATCGCCGCTGTCGCGCTGCGGCGGCGGAAAGTCGGTGGTATCGAACAGCGCGTGCTGCGTGGCGAGTTCGAGCAGCAAGCCGCTGATCGCGTCGAGCGCGTCGCGCGTCACGCCTTTTTCGCCGATGATTTGGCGCGCGTCGGCGAGCAGGTCCTGCACCGCTTCGCGGCGTTGCGCAGCGATTGTGCTGCTGGCTTCGTTCGTGGTCGTCGTCATGATGATGGATTAGTCTGTCGTGGAGGAAGCACGCCGCGCGGCCCGGCCGGCGCGATCTTCGCCCCGCGCGCGTTGCAGGAAGAGCCGGGTTCTTTCGTGAACGGGATCGCCGAACAGCTGTCGTGCGCTGCCATGCTCGACGATCACGCCGCCTTCGGTGAAGAACACTTCGTCGCTGATGTCTTCGGCGAAGCGCATTTCGTGCGTGACGAGCACGCAGGTCTGCCCTTCGTCGGCCAGTTCGCCGATCACGTTCAGCACTTCGCCGACCGTTTCGGGGTCGAGCGCCGACGTGACTTCATCGAACAGGATCAGGCCGGGACGCATCGCCAGCGTGCGCGCAATTGCGACGCGTTGCTGCTGCCCGCCGGATAGCGCGCCGGGGTACGCCTTCGCCTTGTCCGCGAGACGCACCTTCGCGAGCAGCGCGTGCGCATCGCTCTCGGCTTCGGCGCGGCTGCGGCCGAGCACGCGCATCGGCGCAATCGTCAGGTTGTCGAGTACGCTCAGATGCGGAAACAGGTTGTATTGCTGGAACACGAAACCGATCCGCTTGCGCAGCGCGATACGCTGCGCGTCGGTCTTCTGCGCGCGCACGTCGATGCCGTCGACGGTGATCTCGCCGCTTTGCGGAGTGAGCAAGCCATTGATGCAGCGCAGGATGGTCGACTTGCCGGAACCCGACGGCCCGATGATCGACACGGCCTGACCGCGCCTGACCGACAGGTCGATGCCGTTCAGCACGGCAGTGCTGCCGTACGACAGCCGCACGTCCCGCAGCGACAGCAATGCGCCGTCGCTGCGCGCGCGCGTTGCTGCATCCATGTCGGCTTCCTTGCGAGCCGATACGTCGGCGAGCGCGGCGTGTTCTTCCAATGCGATGCGATTCATGATGCGGCCTCCGTGGTCTCCGCGCGCGGCGCTCGCGTGTTTGCGGTATCGCGCGACAACGCCGCAACGGCTGCCGCCAGACGCCGCACGCCTTCGATAATGGCGTCGCGGTCCGCGACGAACGACAGGCGAAAGTGGCCCGGCAAGCCGAACGACGTACCGTCCACGACCGCGAGTCCGTGCCCGAATAGCAGGTAATCGACAAAATCGGTGTCGCCGAGCAGCAGCTTGCCGTCGGGTGTGGTTGCACCGATCAACGCGCTGCAATCGACGAATGCGAAGAACGCCCCCTGCGGCGCGGCGCACTGCAAACCGTCGATACCGCGCAATCCGTCGAGCAGCAGGTCGCGCCGTTCGCGATAGGCGGCCACCGAACGCCGCACGAACGACTGATCGCCGCGCAACGCTGCCGCGAGCGCGGCCTGCGAAACCGACGAAGGCGCGGACGTCGATTGCGACTGGACAATCGTCATCGCGCGGATCAGGGCTGCCGGTCCCGCGCCGTAGCCGATGCGCCAGCCCGTCATCGCGAATGGCTTCGATGCGCCGTTGACGATTAGCGTCCGGTCGGCGAGATCGGGTGCGAGCGTCAGCAGGTGCGTGCGCGATTCATCGTCGAAACGGATGTGTTCATAGATTTCGTCCAGTAGCACCCATACATGCGGATACCGGCGCAGCACGTCGGCCAGCGCCGTCAGTTCATCCGTCGTATAGACCGCGCCAGAGGGATTCGAAGGCGTGTTCAGAATGAGCCAGCGCGTGCGTGCAGTGATCGCCGCGTCGAGCTGGGCCGGCGTGATCTTGTAGCCCGCCTCGCGCAAGGTGGGCAGCGTGACGGGCGTGCCATCGTTGATCGACACCATCGCGGGGAACGACTGCCAGTACGGCGCGGGAACGATCACTTCGTCGCCGCTGCGCAGCGTCGCCGCGAACGCGTTATAGATCACATGCTTGCCGCCGCCGCACGCAATGATCTGCGCAGCGGGGTAAGCCAGACCGTTTTCTCTCGCGAGCTTTTCGCTGATCGCGGTGCGCAGCTCGAGCGTGCCGGCTTGTGCCGTGTATTTCGTTTCGCCCGCTGCCAGCGCCGCAATCGCGGCCTGCTTGATCCAGTCCGGCGTGTCGAAGTCGGGCTCGCCCGAAGTCAGCTCGATCACCGTTCGTCCACTCGCCGCGAGTGCCTGTGCGCGCGCTTTGGCCGCCGCGTTCGGGGCGAGACCGATGCGGGCTGCGCGGTCCGAGAGAATCAGTTCTGTCATCCGTTGTCCTGTGTCCGATACGCGGCAGCCAGTCATTCTAGGAAGCGCCGCAACGAACGCGAACCAACGAATGCGCGAAACCATATGCGGCGATCTGCTATGCCAGCAAAAATCCCGTCACGGCATGAGCGCGCATGCATTAACGTCCGTGTGCTTTGCTTAGCAGATTCATTTCGTTTGCCGCGCATCGCGTTTGGCATAGGGTATGCCGTTCCTCACCTATCCGATCGCTCATGACATCGACCAAAGCGGCATATAACAAACTGGCCTGCCTCACACTGTTCGCAGCACTCGCGGCCATGTCCGCTACGCGGCCGGCACACGCCGACCAGACCCTCGACAAGATCAACTCCCGGCACGAAATCGCGGTCGGCGTGCTGATCGCGGGCAGTCCGTTCGGCTCGCTCGATCCACAGACGCAGCAGCCGCGCGGCATGAACGTCGATCTCGCGAACGACATCGGCAAGCGCCTTGGCGTGAAAGTGCAGCTCGTCTCAGTGCAGCCGTCGACGCGCGTGCAGTTCCTGCAACAGGGCAAGGTCGATATCCTGATCGCGAACATGGAGTACAACGCGCAGCGCGGCGAGATTCTCGATCACGTGCCGACGCCTTACTACCGTGTCGGCGGCACGGCCATTACGCCGAAGTCGAGCGGCATCACGAAGTGGGAAGACCTGCGCGGCAAGCCTGTTTGCATCTCGCAAGGCAGCAGCTATATCCGGCCCGTCGTCGAGAAATACGGCGCGGTTCCACGCGCCTTCCCTGGCGCATCGCAATCGCTGCTCGCGCTGCGCGGCGGCAGTTGCGTCGCCGCCGTACACGACGCTGCACCGCTGCTTTATCCGTTGCAGCAGCGCGACCCCGAGTGGCGCGACTACCGGACGATCCAGCCGGAACTCGAGCCGGCGCCGTCCGTGATCTGGGTGCGCCAAGGCGAAAAGGACACGGCTGCCAGGCTCGACGCGATCGTGCGTGACTGGCATCGCACCGGCTGGCTGATCGACGACGAGGCGAAGAACGGCCTCACGCCGGCTTCGGCCGCGCTCGCCGAATGGCACCAGAAATTGCCGGCCGAACAATGAACATGGCGGCTTCGCTTCACGCACTGATCGACGCGACCGCGCACGCCGGCCTCGACTATCGCTTTCTGCTCGACGCGTATGAACGCGTGCCTTTTCTGCAAGGTATCGCGGTGAGCCTCGAACTGGTGATCGCGACAATGCTGGGCAGCACGCTGGCCGGTCTGGTGCTGCTGCTCGCGCTGCGTTACCACAATCAGTGGATAGCAGGTGCGGCGCGCGCGTTCGTCGAACTGACCCGCAACACGCCGACGCTGGTGCAGCTCTATTGCGCGTTTCTCGTGCTGAACATGCTGATCACGCAATGGCTGCGTGAAAGCCACGTCGACAACCCGTTCAAGCCGTTTTTCTGGGTCGTGCTGGTGCTGTCGCTGCACAAGGGCGCGTTCCACGCGGAAGCGTTGCGCGCCGGTTTCGACGCGCTGCCCGCGCAAACGCTCGAAGGCGCGGCGTCGCTCGGCTTCGACCGCTCGACGCGCTTCTGGCGCATCGAGCTGCCGCTCGCATTGCGCACCGCACTGCCCGCCCTCGTGAACAATTTCGTCGAACTGGTCAAGGCGACGGCGCTCGCCTCGGCGATTGCCGTCGGCGACATCACCTACCAGTCGATCATGATCTGGACTCAACGCGACAACGTCCTCGCGCTGATGGTGCTGATCCTGCTGTTCTTCGGCTTGCTGACGTGGCTCGTCAGCATCGCGGGGCGGTGGCTCGAACGGCGTTTATGGATTCCCGGTTATGGCCTTTGATTCATTCGACCCGGCCGCCGCGCGCGGCATCGACATTCGCGATGCAACGGCTCGCCCGAAAGGAAAAGGACTGACGCCCGGCGTTGCCGCCGCGCTCGGCGTGCTCGTCGCAGGCGCATTGCTGTGGGTTTTCGCGCCCGACTCCGGCGCGCGCGGCGAGACCCTTGCACGCTTCGTCGAATGGGCGCCCGCGCTCGCACACGGATTCGCGCTGAATGTCGTGGTCAGTATCGGCGCGATCGCGATCGGCTCGGTGCTCGGCCTGTTGATCGGCGCTCTCGCGCTCGCGCCGTCGCTGCCCGGACGTCTCGCGAAGCTCTGGGTTCAGGCGTTTCGCAACGCGCCGTGGCTGGTGCTCGTCTACTTCACCACTTACGTCTTCCCGTTCGAGTTCACCGTATTCGGCACGACGCTGCCGTTTCCCGACTGGCTCAAGGTCACGCTTGCGCTCGCCCTGCCCGCCAGCGCGAATATCGCCGAGGTGTTTCGCGGCGCGGTCGCGTCGATTCCGACCACGCAATGGGAGGCGGCCAGTTCGCTGGCGTTCTCGCGCGCGCAGATTCTGCTGCATATCGTGCTGCCGCAATGCGTGCGCCGCATGCTGCCGCCGTGGATGAACGTCTACGCGATCATCACGATGGGCACGGCGCTGTCGTCGCTGGTCGGCGTTCATGACCTGATCGATACGGCGCAGATCGCGAGCAGCACCGTGGCGCGCTCAAGCTTCACTGTGCTCTCTTATCTGGCCACGCTGGTGATCTTCTTCGCGTATTGCTATCCGATCTCGCTGCTCACGCGCTGGCTCGAAAGGCGGCTTGTTCACGCCTAGCCTGCGCCGTGGATGCTGTCCTCCAATCTTGAAAGGAAACGACGAATGCCCCTGTTGCCCGACCACCTCGTGATCCGTGTGCATGACCTGGAGCAGACGATTGCCGACTTCACGGAAACCGGCTTTACGGTCCAACGCGGTGGCACGCATGCGGACGGATCGACGCATAACGCGCTGGTCGGTTTCGCCGACGGCAGTTATATCGAACTGATCGCTTTTCTGAAGGACGCGCGCGAGCACCGCTGGTGGGACGAACAACACCGCGCCGGCGAAGGCTTCGTCGATTTCGCGCTGCTGCCCGATTCCGTCTCGCGGACGGTCGAAGCCGCGTACGCGCGCGGCCTGCGCTACGACGGCCCCATTCCGGGCGGACGCATCCGGCCCGACGGCACGCGTCTCGAATGGCAGATCGGCCGGCCCGCGACGCGCGATCTGCCGTTTCTGTGCGGCGATCTCACGCCGCGCTTCCTGCGCGTCGCGGAAGGCGACGTGCGTCAGCATCGCAACGCCGCAACGGGTCTCGCGGCCGTGAACGTCGCCGTGTCGGATCTGGGCGAAAGCATCGGGCGTTACCGTCTTCTGCTCGGCGATGTGCCCGTTCATCGCAGCGTGCTGGCGGACCAGGGCGTGCATCTCGCGACCTTCACCATCGGCGCGACGACCGTCACGCTGCTGTCGCCCGTCAGTCGCACCGGCGCGGAGACCGCGAGCGCATCGACGCTGGCCAGTGCGCTTCGCGCCCAGCTCGACATTCACGGCGAGGGCGTATTTGGCGCTGCGCTATCTGTCGACGACGCCGCGCAAGCCCGCCGATTGCCGCTTCAACTGACGCACCGCGCTCGTCTGGAACTCGTGCCGTCAGCCGCCGCGTGAGCGCGCAAATAACACTCGGGAAGCCGCTTAAGAAGCCGTTTCGGCGGCCAGTGCGCCGCCGAGATACGCATCGCGGATGCGCTGGTCGCCCAGCAAGGCTTGCGCGTCACCCGACAACACGACGCGTCCCGTTTGCAGCACGTAGCCGCGGTGCGCGATCTGCAGCGCGAGGCTCGCGTTCTGCTCGACCATGAAAAACGTCACGCCCTGCTGGTTCACCGTGCGGATCAGCTCCAGCACCTTGTCGACATAGAGCGGCGACAGGCCCATCGTCGGCTCGTCCATGCACACCAGCGCGGGCCGGCTCATCAGCGCCCGCGCCATCGCCACCATCTGCTGCTCGCCGCCCGACAGCGTGCCCGCGCGCTGCGCGAGCCTTTCCTTGACACGCGGGAACAGTTCGAGCATGCGTTCGTAGTCGGACGCGATGCCGTCGCGGTCGCTGCGCGAGAATGCGCCCATCAGCAGGTTTTCGCGCACGGTCATATCGCCGAACAGGCGGCGCGCTTCGGGCACCGATGCGATGCCGCGCCGGATGATCTGCGCAGTCGTCAGGCCCTTCAACGATTGACCCTCGAACAGCACGTCGCCGGAACGCGGCTTGTGCAGTCCGAGAATCACCTTCATCGTTGTCGATTTGCCGCTCGCATTGCCGCCCAGCAGGCAGACGATTTCGCCGCGCGGCACCGCCACGCTGACACCGAAGTGCACCTGGCTCGGCCCGTAAAACGTGTCGATATTGTCGATCTTCAGCAGGGTATCCGTCATTGCAAGGGCACTCATGCGGCAGCGGGTACAGGTTGACCCGCCTGCTGTCCGACATAGCGATGACCGAGATACGCCTCGATCACGCGCGGATCGTTGCGTACTTCATCGGGCAGGCCCGATGCGATTTTCTTGCCGTCGTCG
Source organism: Paraburkholderia strydomiana (assembly GCF_031456815.1). Classification (NCBI taxonomy): domain Bacteria; kingdom Pseudomonadati; phylum Pseudomonadota; class Betaproteobacteria; order Burkholderiales; family Burkholderiaceae; genus Paraburkholderia; species Paraburkholderia strydomiana. Next base: position 23,639 of record NZ_JAVDVL010000022.1, on the reverse strand, counting down.
AGCACGATTACGCGATCGGATAGACGCATCACGAGATCGAGCTTGTGCTCGATCAGCAGGATCGTCAGCCCTTCCTGTTTCAGTTGCATGATGAGTTCAAGCATTTCGGCGGTTTCGGATTCGTTCATGCCCGCGGTCGGCTCGTCGAGCAGCAGAATGCGCGGGCGCAGCATCAGCGCGCGGGCGATCTCCACCCGCCGACGGTTTGCGTACGACAAGCTGTGCGCAGGCGCGTCGATACGCGGTGATAGACGTGTGCCGAAGCGGGCGAGTATGGCTTTGGCTTCGTCGCGCAGCTGCGAGTCGTCGCTCCGGGATCTTGCGGACGGCATGAGCGCGCCCAGCACCTCGACGAGTGCGCCGACTACAGGCAGCCCACGGCGTGCGGCGACGAGCCGCGAGTGTGCGCCGATCAGTATGTTGTCGAGCACGCTGAGATTGCCGAACACGCGTCCATGCTGAAACGTGCGCGCTACGCCTCGCCGCGCGAGTTCTTCCGGCGCAAAGCCCGTGACGTCTTCGCCGTCGAAGCGCACGAGGCCGTCGTCCGGCCGGTCGGTGCCCGCAAGCAGGTTAAACAGCGTCGACTTGCCGGCGCCGTTCGGGCCGATCACGCTCACGCACTCGCCCATTGCGACGGACAGGCTGACCTGATCGACCGCCTTGAGCCCGTCGAAATGCCGGCTCACGCGGCGCACGTCGAACAGGATGTCGGATGATGTCGTCATCGCCCTCTCCTCAAACCGCACCGAACAGGCCCTGCGGCCGGAAGCGCACGAGCAGAAGCAGTACGGCGCCATAGACGAGCATCCGGTAATCGGCCGCAAAGCGGAACAGCTCGGGCAAGCCGACCAGCGCGACCGCGCCGACGATCGCGCCTGCCACGTTGCCGAGGCCGCCGAGTATCACCATCGTCAGTCCGAGTATCGAGACCTGCGAATCGAAGGTCTGGTAATTGATGTAGCTGTACAGATGCGCGGCGATGCCGCCGCCGATCCCCGCCGCGAAGCCGCCGCACGCGAACGCGATCGCCTTGTAGCGGTTCGGCCGCACACCATAGGCGCGTGCGGCGACGTCGTCTTCGCGAATAGCGCGCCACGTGCGGCCCAGATGCGAGCGCAGCAGCCGCAGTTGGAGCCACGCGAGCACGACGACCACGGCCAGCGTGAACCAGTAGGTCTCGCGGGCGCCCGTCAGTTGCCAGCCGAACAGCGACAACGGGGCGATGCCCGTCACGCCGATCGGCCCGCGCGTCAGGCCGTCCCAGTTCAGGATCACGAGACCGACGATCTCGCCGATGCCGAGTGTCGCAATCGATACATAGTGGCCGCGCAGGCGGAACGACGGATAGATCACCAGCGTGCCGATCGCGGCGGTGACGGCGCCCGCCAGCGGGATCGTCAACGCGGGCGTCCAGCCCGTATTCGCCGATATCAACGCGGATGCGTACGCGCCGATCAGCAGCAGCGCCGCATGCCCGAGTGAAATCTGGCCGACCGTCCCGGCCACGAGCGTCAGGCTCAGCGCAAGCAGGCTGAAGATCCAGCCGTTGGTCAGCGTTTGCAGCAGATACGGAGCCGGCGCGATGACGGGCAACGCGAACGCGAGCACCACCAATGCGGCTACCGCGCGCGGCGGCAGGCGCACCGCTTTCACGTTCGACAGGAACGTGCCCGTCAGCGGTTCGGGCGGCAGCCGCCGGTTCGAACTGAACAGACCGTTGGGCCGCCAGACCAGGAACAGCAGAAGTAGCACGAAGGCGAACAGGTCGCGGCAGCTGGTGCCGAAAAGCGCGACGCCATAGCTTTCGACCAGACCCAGCAGCAGGCTCCCGGCAATCGCGCCCGGCACGTTGCCGAGGCCGCCGATCAGCAGCGCAACGACGCCCTTGAGCGTCGCCTGGAAGCCCATCGCGGGATCGATGCTGTTGTAATACATGCCGACCAGCAGCCCGCTGAGACCGCCGAGCCCGCAGGCAATTGCAAACACCGCGCGATTGACGGCATGCACGTTGACGCCCATCTGTTGCGCGGCGTCGCGGTCCTGCGCGGTGGCGCGCACGGCCCACCCCAGCCGCGTAAAGCGCAAAAACGCGTAGAGCACGGCCGCCACGCCGATACCGATTGCCGCAATCAGCACATCGAGCGAACTGAGCGACGCACCGCCGATGGCGATCGTCCACTGCGGCAACGAACCGGGCACCGCACGCGGATCGGGACCAAACACGATCTGCGCGAGCTGGTCGAGTACGAAGCTGATGCCGATTGTCGCGAGCAAAGGCGCGATGCGCGCCGCGCCTTGCAGCGGACGCAGGCCGATCCGCTCGATCGCGATGCCGAGCAGCGCGCAGCCGCCCACCGTAGCGAGCAACGCGACGGGCAGCGGCAGGCCGAGACGCGCAAGGCAGAACCAGCCGATAAAGCCGCCCACCATGTACACGGAGCCGTGCGCGAAATTGATCAGATGCGAGACGCCGAAAATCAGCGCCAGCCCCACTGCGAGCAGCGCATAGATATTGCCGACGATCAGCCCGTTGATCGTATAGTCGAACCACACTGCCATGGTTTGAGTCCCGAGTCGTTATTGCGCGTGCTGCGCGCTGCCGCCGTTCCACAGCGCGAACTTGCCGTCCTTGACGACGAGATCGAGATTCTTCGCGCCCGCGACGCGGCGCGTCTGCGGGTCGAAGTGGAACTTGCCGAATATCACGCTCGGCACGTTGTCGATTTTCGCCAGCCCGTCGTGCACGCCGCCGCGCGTCGGGCCATACCGACGGATCACTTCGGCAGAGAGAATCATCGCGTCATAGGCGCGTGCAGCGAACGTGTCCGGGTCGGCGTTGTACTTCGCCTTGTAGCGCTGCACGAAGCTCTGCACTTCCGGGCGCGGATCGCCGGGAAAGAAATTCGATTCGGTATACACGCCGTTCACCGCGTCGCCGCCGAGATCGATAAACTTCGGCGAATACACCGAGCCGACCGCCGCGATGGGTTCATGCACGCCCGAAGCTCGCGCCTGACGCACGATCTGCGCGCCGTCGGAGTAATACGAGATCAGCACGAGCGAATCGGGTGCCGCGCTCTTCACGCGCGTCAGCGTGGCGCGGAAATCCTTCTCGTTCGGCTGATAACCTTCTGCCGCCACAACCTGCGCGCCGTTCGCCTGCGCCGCCTTCACGAAGATGTCCTTACTGGTGCGGCCCCAGTCGGTATTGAGGTAAAGCACGCCGATCTTCTTGAAGCCGAGGCTTTTGGTCACGTAGTTCGCGAGCAGCGGCTGTTCTTCCGCCTGGCTGATTGCCGTGCTCCACATATAATCGCCGCCCTTCGTGAAGTCGGGGTGTGAATTGGTGAAGCCGAATTGCACGAGGCCCGCACGCTGATAGATCGGCGACGCCGCCATCGATGCGCCGCTCGACAGGTCGCCGAGCTCGATCAGAATGCGCTTGTCGTCGACGAACTTCTGCGCGATCGCGACCGCCTGGCGCGGATCGCTGCGGCTGTCCTCGAAGTCGTACTGAAGCGGATGACCGTTGATGCCGCCGTTCGCATTGATCTGTTCGAGCGCAAGGTCGAAGCCGCGCTTCCATTGCTCGCCGTACTGCGCATCCTGTCCGCTGAGGGGACCCGTCACGCCGACCCAATATGGGTCACTCGCCGCATGGGCAACACCCGTCAACAGCAATGGCAGCACGCTCGCCGCGCCCATGGTCCAGGCACTGATCAGCTTGCGCAACGTATTCGACTTCAGCGACATAAGGTTTCCATGCAATCAGATGTGGTGTTGCGATGTAACCATGTCGCCAGGAGACGAACCAACCAACATAAGCGCCAATCGTTATTTGTTTTTCAGTGGAATGCTTATCTTTGATCGCGTAATGCCGTGCACGATGAACCGGGCGTTGGTGATCGACTCCCGTCGAGGCAGGCGCCACAAGCGTTTTCGGCACAGCCGATCCTCTGGCGGCGCGTTCAACTGCTCGCCCCGGGTCGCGTTCCCGCGCCAATTCGATCTTTAGTTTGCCGAATTTATTATAAGAACGGCGCATGCAACGAACCCTACAATGCCTGCAACACATGAAGGAAACATCGCATGGAGTTGCATCAACTCGAAGCATTTGCGGCCGTGATGTCGGCGGGCAGCGTCACGGGCGCCGCGCGTCTGCTCGGCCGTTCGCAGCCCGGCGTTTCGCGGATGATCCAGGACCTCGAACACGAAATCGGCTATCCGCTTTTCAATCGGAACGGTCCGCGCGTCACGCCGACGCAGCGTGCATTTCTGCTCTACGAAGAAGTGGAACGCATGCTGCTGGGCCTCGATCGCATCCGGGAAAGCGCGCTCGCGATAGGCCGCGACGAAGCGCCGCCGCTGCGCATCGCGGCCACGCCCGCGCTCGCGGCGGCGCTCGTCGCGCGCGCGCTCGCAACGCTCGAAGCCGACGGCGTCGGGCAAGACGCGCAGGTGCGCAGCGCATCCGCCGAACAGGTCGTTCAGGCGGTACTGTCGCGCGCCGCGGATGCCGGCATCGCGACGCTGCCGCTCGATCATGCGGCGCTGCATCTGCACTATGTGATCGAAGCACCGTGCGTCGCCGTCCTTAGCCGTGCTGATCCGCTTGCCGGCGCGCCCATCGTGCGGCTGCGCGATCTTGCCGGGCGGCGCCTCGCGACCGTCGCGAATCGCCACCGCTTGCGAAGGCGCATCGATCAGGCATTCACCGCGGCCCGCGTCGAAGCAAACGTCGTGCTGGAGAGCAATGCATCGCTCAATGCGGTGATGGCCGCACACGAAGGGCTTGCCGTTGCCGTCGTCGATCCGGCGACGGCCTTCGGCACGCCTGTTGCCGACGTGGCGGTGCGGCCGCTCGATGTGCACATCCCGTTTCTCTATGGCGTCGTGACAGCATCGGGCAGGCCGCCGAGCCCTGCCGTCGATGCGCTGATCGATGCAATCGATCGTGTCTCTCATGCGCTGTTGCCGGGCGCCGCGCGTCATCGGCCCGCGCAGCACGATGCGCTGCTCTCCGGCAAATCCGGCAGCCGCGCGCCCAGCAAACCCGTCGGAGCGGCAGCATGAGCAACGTAAGCTTCTCCACCGCGATTGCCGGACTCGATGCGCTCGAAGCGCGTCTGCGCGAGGACCTTGCGTGGCTCGAATTGCCCGCGCCCGCATGGGTGCCCGCGCGCTTCGCCGACGGCGCGCGCGTGCTCGATGTCGCGATCGTCGGCGCGGGCATGGCGGGCCTCACGGCCGCGGCCGAACTGCGCATGCTCGGCATCGACAATCTGCAACTGTTCGATCAGGCGGCCGCCGCGCAGGAAGGCCCGTGGGTCACCTATGCGCGGATGAACACGTTGCGCTCGCCCAAGCAGTTGACCGGGCCTGCGTTGCGCTTTCCCGCGCTCACGTTCCGCGCCTGGTATGAGGCGCAATTCGGCCGCGAGCAATGGGACGCGCTGAACAAGATTCCGCGCACGCAATGGATGGACTATTTGCGCTGGTATCGCAAGGTACTGTCGCTGCCCGTCGTCAACGACACGCGGCTTGCGCATCTCGCGCCGCGCGATGACGGACTTATCGCGCTCGATCTGCACGCGCAACATGGCGGGCCGCGCGCCGCGCTCGCACGGCATGTCATTCTCGCGACGGGCCGCGAAGGGCTCGGCGGCCCTTATGTACCGCCCATTGCGCGCACGCTGCCCGCGCATCGGTACGCCCACTCTTCTGATTCGATCGATTTCGACGCGCTGCGCGGACGCCGCGTCGGCGTGGTCGGCGGCAGCGCGTCTGCGTTCGACAATGCGGCGAGCGCGCTCGAAGCCGGTGCGGCGCGCGTCGACATGTTCATCCGGCGCGAGGAAATGCCGCGCATCAACAAGCTCACGGGCATCGGCAGTCCGGGACTCGTACATGGTTTCCAGCATTTGCCCGATGAGTGGAAATGGCGCTTTCTGCACTACTCTGCGCAGTCGCAAACCCCGCCGCCGCGCGACAGCTTGCTGCGCGTCACGCGCCATGCGCACGCGCGGCTGCATCTCGGCAGCCCGTTGATTCGTGCGTCCGCGCACGGCGACACGCTTTCGGTCGATACGCCCAAGGGCGGCTACGAACTCGACTATCTGATCTTCGCGACGGGTTTCCATTCAGAGATCGACACACGCAGTGAATTCGCAGCGATTGCGCCGCATGTGCGCCGCTGGCGCGACCGCTTCGAGCCGGGACCGATGCTCGCGAACGAAGAACTGGCCTCGTCGCCGGACCTCGATGCGCGGCTCGCGTTTCAGGAGCGCGTGCCGGGCGCGTGTCCGGCGCTTGCGCGCATTCACTGCTTCAACCACGCGGCGAGCCTCACGCACGGCAAGGTCGCAGGCGATATCCCTGCCATCAGCGACGGCGCGCAGCGGCTTGCCCGCGCGATCGCGTCGATGCTTTTCGATGCCGACCGCGAGCAGCATTACGCTGCGCTGCAAGCCTTCGACAAGGCAGAACTTTTCGGTGATGAATGGACCGATGCGGATACACAGCCCGTCATCAACGCAACATGAGCAACGCACACAGACACAGAGGAGCAGGCATGTCCACAGCAGCCGGTAGCACACCGCCCGTGCGGGACTTCGTCGATGAACTCGCGGGACTCGCGCCGCACGGTGCGGTCTCGGCGCTGCGCGCAGCGCGCGCCGACGCGACGGGTTTCACGCAAGGCAGTTACGACGCACTGTTCGATCCACGCGCGACCGGCCTTTCGCTCGACGAACGGCTCGCGGCGGCCAGTTACGCCGCGCATCTGTCGTCGGCGCCGCTGGCAGCGCAGGCTTACCGCGAGCGTCTTGCCGCGCAGCATTCTGCGCACCATACCGAGGCGCTCGCGCTGCTCGACCAGTTGCTAACCAGCGACGCGTTCGAAATCGATACGGCCGCCGATAGTGGAAGGCTTGCCGTCATTCTTGCCCACACTCGCGCACTGGCCCTGCTCGACCCACACCCTGACCAGGCTGCGCTTCTGCGCCTGAAAGACGCGAAGTTATCGACGGCGGAAATCGTTGCGCTGTCGCAGCTCGTCGCGTTCATTTCGTATCAGGTGCGTGTTGTTGCCGCGTTGCGCGCGCTGGAGGCAACGGCATGAGCACATCGCACGGATTCACCTCGCAACAGCTCGGCTGGACCGCCTGGCTCGATACTGTCCCGCTACGCTCGGCGTCGCCGGAACAGACAGCCGTACTCGAAGAGAGCCACCCGCAAGCGAAGACCTCCGACTACTATCTGCTGCTCGTACACGAGCCGGAAATCCTGCGGCAGCGCTCGGGCGCGTTCAACAGCATCATGTATGCACCAGGCGGCCTGTCGCGCGCGGAGCGCGAACTCGCGAGCACGGTCGTGTCGCGGGTGAATGGCTGCGTGTATTGCGCGTCGGTTCACGCGCAGCGCTTCCAGCAACTGACGAAACGCGACGACGTGATCAAACAGGTTTTCGCCGATCCCGCCACGGCAGGCACGACGCCGCGCGAGCGCGCGATCGCCGCTTACGCGATCGAACTGACGTTGAATCCGCAAGCGGTCGGCGCGGCGTCGATCGATGCACTGACGCAAGCCGGACTCTCGCGCGCCGAGATACTCGATCTCAGCCACGCGATCGCGATTTTCGCGTGGGCCAACCGGCTGATGCTGACGCTCGGCGAACCCGTCTTTCCCTCACGCGTAGAGGCTTAGAAGAACAGTAGCGTGCGCAGCTCGATGCTGCGGCGCGGCCGCGCATCGGGCGGCGAAGAAGGATCGTCGAACGCGGTATGCGCTGTCAGCCGCGCGACGCCGTCGCCGGCCGAATCGTAGATCTTCAGCAGCAGCACCTCGTCCGGCGACATCAGCGGGAAGTAGTACCAGCGATGCTGCCGATTGAAAACGAACGCGTAGGTCTCGCCGATCCTGTCGCGATAGATGAGGTCCGACGGCACGACATCGTTGAGCGCGATGCTGCGCGAGTCGCACAAGGCGAGCGACGAGGATTCGACGGTCCAGCCGATGGGCCGCCACAGATTGACGATCGCGACGCGGCCCTTCAGGAGTTCCTCCGCTTCATGCGGCGGCAGATGATCGCGCACGCGGCGCGGGCCCGACACGAAGGTCTGATCGTTGTGAATGAACTTGACGGGCTCGCGCACGTGGTCGGCGCGCACGGCACGGCCATCGCGCAGCGTGTGGTCGAAGATCACGGCCCGTTTCGCGCCCGTTACCCGCCTGAGCAGCGCTTCGGACTCGGGATAGTAGATGCGTTCGATCGCAGCCGGATCGGAAAAGTCGGTCAGCGCGCTTGTATGCTGATGCAGCTCGAAGCCATTGCGATCGAGCGACAAGCCGCCCGGCGGCGGCGACACGCGCGCATTACTGATTTTCACGCGCTGCGTCTGATAGTTGCCGCTGCGCAGCGGCACGCCCTCGGGCGGCTCGTACGCATAGGTCGCCGGTTTTTCACCGTTGGCGACCAGATAGTCCAGTTCGGCCTCGACGACGGCCGGCTGTTCGATAACGATATCGCTCATTGCCTGTGCTCCACGATAGAGATTCGAAACGGGCCTTATTCGGGCGCGATTTCTCCGATCACATGAAACATGTCGAGCGTGTATCCCATGTTGAAATATCCCGCCCGCGCGTAGACCGCAATCCGTTCGAGTCGCTCCGGGTCGCGGCACGGCGCGGCGTGCGAGTCCGCGCCCGCCGCGGGCGCGCGCTCCCATCCGCCCTCCGCGCGTTGCCTGAACGCCGCGAACGGCCGGAACACCGCCCAGCGGTAAAAGGTGGCGGGATTCATCGACATGGTGCGCCCTCCTGCTCGTGAGATTCATTGAATCTAGACAGCGGAAAGCGCCTCCACAAACAAGCATTTGTGCAATGCTTTGCAGCGCGGCGCGTGCGGGTTTCAGCGAGCCGGGGCTTGCGAGCCCTGATAGTCTTCACCGTCGATGTCGTAACCCGAAGGCTCCCAGCGGATCGCCAGCAGCACCAGCAGCGACGTCAGCGGCGCAATCGCAATCACCCAGAACACCTTCGTGCCGAGTGCGCCTGCCAGCACCGGAAACAGGAACAGCGAGATCGTCGACGCCGAGCGCACCAACGTCTGATTGAAGCCGACCCCAATCCCGCGCAGCGACGTCGGATAGCTGAGCGACGCGTAAGTCATCGAATGCGAACCCGGTCCGAAGCCCTGCCCGAACAGATAGCCGCCCAGCAGCAGGATCGCCACGACCACCAGCGCGCCGCCGCTCGGCCGTCCGATCAACGCGAGTCCAATCAGCGATACGAACTGCAGTGAGTGCCCGAGAACGGTCATCCTCCACGCGCCGACCGTCGGGGCGGTGCGCACGCCGATCAGGCCGCCGACGAACGCGAACAGCAGGTTCAGCGTGAGCGACGCAACGATCGTCGTAAGCGGGCCTTGCGCAAAGAAGCTCGTGATGATGACGGGCAGACCGAAGATGATCGCGTTATAGCCGAACGACGACGCGCTGCCGATCACGGCGGCAAGTATCGTGCGCCTGCGATAGGTCGCGTTGAACAGCACGCCGTAATTGCGCCACGAAGCGCGGCGCGGATGCCCGGCGAGCGCAGCGCCTTGCTCGACGACGGCATCGACCCCATAGGAACGCTTCAGGATGCGCGCCGCGCCTTCGAGGTCGCCCTGATTCGCCGCCCATACGGGCGACTCGCTGATGTAGCGGCTGCGCACCAGAATGATCGCGATCGCGGGCACGGCGCCGAATGCCAGCGTCAGACGCCACAGCCAGCCGAGATGCTCCTGCGGCAGGATCGCGTAGAGAGCCAGTATCAGCAGGTAGCAGGTACTGGTCGCCGCATACCAGGCGGGGCACCACGCGGCCACGCTGGCCGCCTTGTTGCCCCGGCCCGCGACACGCGAGAACTCCGCCAGAAACGCCATGGCGACGGGCAGATCGAGCCCCACGCCGAAGCCCATCAGAAAGCGCGCGCCAGCGAGCACCCACGCGTTGGGTGCGAGACCGGCGGCGATCGCCGCGACCACGAAGAACAGCATGTCCGCCATGAACACGCGATAGCGCCCGATGCGGTCCGTCAGATAGCCGCCGAACAGCGCGCCGAGAATCGCGCCGAAGGTGATGGCGGACGAGACAAACCCCACCTGCACGGGTGTCAGCGCGAACTGCTTCGCAATGTCCTTGATGCCATACGCGAGCGAGGTCAGATCATAGGCATCGAGAAAGACGCCGCCGAGCGCGATCGCGATCACGATGCGCGCGTTGCTGCCCTTCGCCGCACCCGCATTGACGATGCGCGCGACGTCCTGCGCGGAGCGGATCACGGCGGGACGGGCAAGCTCAGGCTGCGCGGGTGCGTCTGGCGGAGTCGATGGAATAGCGACGGTGGACATGATGGCTGTCGAACAGGAGTCAAAAGTTCCTGCATGCTAGCGACGCCTCCATCGTCTTCCAAACGACGATTGAATATATGCAAAGCGCGGGATCGGACGTTGTCCGTGCGGCAAGGCGCGAGGCGGCGCTTTCGTCCGTGCCGTGCTTACGATATGCGCAAACGATGGTTGGTTTTGCCAGTGCGGCGACTTAACGTCGTGGACGACAACATCACGTAACCCTCCCATACCGATGAGCAAGAACAGACACTCGATCTTCGTATCGCCGCCCGATGCGGCACGTCGCCGGCTGCTGCAAGGCGCAGCGGCGGGCATTGCAGGCGCGGCGCTGGGCGGCGTGCTCGCACCGTTCGGCAGTACCATCGCACACGCGCAGGGCACCGAAAAGAAGCTGCGCATCGGTTTCCAGAAATACGGCAATTTTGTCGTGCTGAAAGCGCGCGGCACGCTGGAGAAAAAACTGGCGAGCCAGGGCGTGACCGTGCAATGGCTCGAATTCCCTGCGGGGCCGCAGTTGCTCGAAGGCCTGAACGCGGGCGCGGTCGACGTCGGCACGGTCGGCGAGACGCCGCCGATCTTCGCGCAGGCAGGCGGGGTCGATTTCGTTTACATCGGCAACGAACCGCCCGCGCCGCACGGCGAAGCCATCGTGGTCCCCAAGGCCTCGCCGATCCGTTCGGTCGCGCAGCTGCGCGGCAAGAAGGTCGCGCTGAACAAGGGCTCGAATGTCCATTACCTGCTCGTGAAAGCGCTCCAGCAGGCTGGACTCACGTATACGGACATTGAGCCTGTCTATCTGACACCCGCCGATGGCCGTGCCGCATTCGTGCAGGGCAGCGTCGACGCGTGGGTGATCTGGGACCCGTATCTCGCGGCGATCGAACGCCAGGCCAATGCGCGCACGCTCGTCAACGGAGACGGCCTCGTGCGCAATACGCAGTATTACGTCGCCGCGCGCAAGTTTGCGTCTGCGCAGCCGCAAACGCTGCATGCGCTGCTCGACGAGATCAATAGCGTCGACGGCTGGGCTCGCAACAACGTCCCCGAAGTAGCAAGCCTTCTGTCACCCCTCGTCGGCCTCGACCCGGCCACGCTCGACGTTGCGCTCAAGCGCGCCGGCTATGGCGTGCAACCCATCACCGACGCCACGCTGGCTTATCAGCAGCAGATCGCCGACACGTTCAGCGCGCTGAAGCTGATTCCCGGCAAGCTGACCGTCGGGGATGCGCGCTGGAAAACCTGATCCGTCCGAGCGATTCCTTCACTGCCCTCACTCTATCGACCGATCATGACGACATCGAATACGCGCACCGCCGAACACCCGATCGACCGCCAGTTTCTCGAACGCTGGTCGCCGCGTGCGTTCACACAGGACACGATTCCTGAATCCGCCTTGCAGACCTTTCTGGAGGCGGCGCGCTGGGCACCCTCCTCCTACAATTCGCAGCCGTGGCGCTTTGTCTACGCGCGGCGCGGTACCGAACACTGGACGCGCTTTCTCGGCTTTCTCAACGAGTTCAACCGCGGCTGGGCGCAACATGCAGCCGCCATTCTGATCGTGCTGTCGAAGCGCACGTTCGCGCCGCCCGGCGCGACGGATGCAGTCGCGCTTGCGTCGCATTCGTTCGATACGGGCGCCGCATGGGGCTATCTGGCGTTGCAGGCGAGCCTGTCTGGATGGAAAGCGCACGGCCTTGCGGGCATCGAGCGCGATCACATCCGCGCTGAACTTGCGATTCCCGAAGACTATGCGATCGAAGCGGCCGTCGCGATCGGCCGTGCGGGCGACAAGGCGTCGTTGCCCGAAGCGTTGCAAAAGCGCGAGACGCCGAGCCCGCGTCAGCCGTTATCCTCGTTCGCCGCCGAAGGCCAGTTCGTGTTCTGAGGCGCTTCTCCGTCGCGAGCAAGACGCTTAGGACTGCGCGTGCATTGCTAATCTCCCGTCATTGCCGAACGTTCTGCCAATCGGTTATTGGAGCCGTGGGTTCGCCGTTTCTATACTCGGCTTTCCATCAGCACTCGCGATGTTGGAGTGCCAATGCGAAACCCGCTTGCAAAACCAAACAGTTATCGAGCAGAAGGAAATAACCAATGAGTCTACGTCCGTTACATGATCGCGTGATCGTGAAGCGTCTCGATCAGGGAACCACCACCGCGTCGGGCATTGTGATTCCCGACAGCGCGGCCGAGAAGCCGGATCAGGGCGAAATCCTCGCTGTCGGTCCGGGCCGCCGCGGCGGCGACGGCAAGCGCATCGAGCCGGACCTGAAAGTCGGCGAGCGCGTACTGTTCGGCAAATACGCGGGTCAGGCGGTCAAGGTCGAAGGCACCGAACTGCTGGTGCTGCGCGAAGAAGATATCGTCGCGGTCGTTCAATCCTGAGGAGAAGATAAACATGGCAGCCAAAGAAGTCGCGTTCAGCGACAATGCGCGGTCCAAACTGGTTGAAGGTGTCAACCTGCTTGCCAATGCGGTGAAAGTCACGCTCGGTCCGAAAGGCCGCAACGTCGTGCTCGAGCGCAGTTTCGGCAGCCCGATCGTCACCAAGGACGGCGTCTCGGTCGCGAAGGAAATCGAACTCGCGGACCGCCTGCAAAACATCGGCGCGCAACTCGTCAAGGAAGTCGCGTCGAAAACGAGCGACGCCGCCGGTGACGGTACGACGACGGCTACGGTGCTCGCCCAGGCGATCGTCCGCGAAGGGCAGAAATATGTCGCGGCGGGCCTCAATCCGCTGGACCTCAAACGCGGTATCGACCAGGCCGTGCGCGTGGGTGTCGAGGAGCTGAAAAAGATCAGCAAGCCCACGACGACCAGCAAGGAGATCGCGCAGGTCGCGACCATCTCGGCCAATGGCGAGGAATCGATCGGGCAACGGATCGCCGAAGCGATCGACCGCGTCGGCAAGGAAGGCGTGATCACGGTCGAAGACGGCAAGTCGCTCGCCGACGAACTCGACGTCGTCGAAGGCTTGCAATTCGATCGTGGGTATCTGTCGCCTTACTTCATCAATAACCAGGACCGGCAACTTGCCGTGCTGGAAGAGCCGTACGTGCTGCTGCATGACAAGAAAGTCTCGAACATCCGCGATCTGCTTCCCGTGCTCGAACAGGTCGCGAAGTCGGGGCGGCCGCTGCTGATTATCGCCGAAGACGTCGAAGGCGAAGCGCTTGCTACGCTCGTCGTCAACAACATTCGCGGCATCCTGAAGACCGTGGCCGTCAAGGCGCCGGGTTTCGGCGACCGCCGCAAGGCGCTGCTCGAAGATATCGCGATCCTGACGGGCGGTCAGGTGGTCGCAGAAGAAACCGGCCTGACGCTCGAAAAGGCGACGCTCGCCGAACTGGGTCAGGCCAAGCGCATCGAAGTCGGTAAGGAAAACACGACGGTTATCGACGGCGCCGGCGAGAAGGCCAATATCGAAGCGCGCGTCAAACAGATTCGCGCCCAGATTGCGGAAGCAAGCTCCGACTATGATCGCGAGAAGCTTCAGGAGCGTGTCGCGAAGCTGGCGGGCGGCGTGGCCGTCATCAAGGTCGGCGGTGCGACGGAAATCGAAGTGAAGGAGAAGAAGGACCGTGTCGACGATGCGCTGCATGCGACGCGCGCAGCCGTCGAAGAAGGCATCGTGCCGGGCGGCGGCGTTGCACTGATCCGCGTGAAGCAGGCGATTGAGGGTCTGGAAGGCGCGAATGCGGACCAGAACGCGGGCATCAACATCGTGCGCCGCGCGCTCGAAGAGCCCCTGCGCCAGATCGTTGCGAATGCGGGCGAGGAAGCCAGCGTGATTGTCGCGAAGGTCGCGGAAGGCTCAGGCAACTTCGGCTATAACGCGGCGACGGGGCAATACGGCGATCTCGTCGAGACGGGCGTGGTCGATCCGACCAAGGTGACGCGCACCGCGCTGCAAAACGCGGCATCCGTCGCGAGCCTGCTGCTCACGACCGACGCGACCGTGCACGAAGCACCCAAAGACGCCGCGCCCGCCGCTGCGCCCGGCGGTCCCGGCGCAGGCGGTCCGGGCTTCGACTTCTGATGGGCTGAGAGGCAATGCGCTGGGTGCTGGGTGTGCCCAGCGCGGAACGAAAACGCACAGCCGGGCAGCCGCCATTTCGGCTGCAACCAGCACGGGGATCGAATAGGCGCCCCCCTCGAGCGAGCCGAGCGGATCAACAGCGGATCCACGTTGCGCACGCCGCTGACCGTATTGGAGCGGCATCACCGGAACGTGCTGTGCAGCCGCATTCATGCGCCGCCGAACAGCCTGATTCGCGGCAATGCGAGCCGCGCCGCGCTCAGCGCGTAGCGGGGCTTTATACGAGCACTTTCGGATGCGCGAAGTTCGCTACGTCGACCCGTTGCTTGACCAGTCCCAGCGTGTGGAAGGTATCGACGATGTCCTGCTGCTCTTTCACGATGCCAGGCGTCAGCGCGACTGTGGTGTAGTTGCGCCGTATGGTCGCACGCTTGCGCACGAACTGGATGGCATCGGCGATGGCCGCTTCAGCGATACCCTGATCGATCGCCGCCTGTATCAGTCAGGAGGTCGGGCCCGACAGACCGTGACGGTCGCCGAGTTGCCAGATCGGCAATACGTCGTCGGGATCAACGGGCACCTGATCGGGCCTACTGTTTATGACGCGCCACGTTTTGCTCCTGACGATTTATTGGTTCGCCGCAAGAAGCCGCGTTGCTAAAGTCGCAGCTCACCGGCGCACGCGCCGCATATACAGATAAACAAGGTCAACAATGAAAATCCGGTTTACGGGCGCAGTCGTCATGGGGTTGATGCTCGCCATGTCCAGCGCGGCACACGCCGATCGTCTCGATGACATCAGAAAAGCGGGCGTGCTGCGCGTCGCGACCTTCGACAGCAATCCGCCGTTCGGCTTCGTCGATCCGAAGAGCAATCAGATCGTCGGGCTCGACGTCGACTACGCGCGCGCGGTCGCGAACAAACTTGGCGTGAAACTGGAGATTCAACCGACCAATCCGGCGAACCGCATTGCGTTCCTGAAATCCGGCAAGGTCGATCTCGTGTTCGCGAATTTCACGATCACCGACGAGCGCAAGAAAGAAGTCGATTTCAGCACGCCGTACTTTGCTTCGGGCACGCAGTTCATCGCAAAGAAAGGCGTGCTCAAGTCGCCACAACAGCTGAACAGCCTGCGTATCGGCGCGGACAAAGGCACCACCAACGAGCAGCAGGTGCGTGCTCAATTTCCGGGCGCGACCATCGTCGCCTACGACGACACGCCGTTCGCGTTCGCCGCGCTCCGCGCCGGCAACGTGCAGGCGATCACGCAGGATGGACCGAAACTCGTTGCGCTGCTGGCCAATGTGCCCGACAAGGCGAATTACGAAATTCCGCCGTTCACGATCTCGAACGACTATGAAGGCGTCGGCGTGCCGAAGGGTGAAACGCGCCTGTTAAATGTCGTCGACGACACGCTCAAGGGGCTCGAAGCGAACGGCACGGCCGCAAAGATCTACGATCAGTGGTTCGGTCCGTCGAGCCGCGCGCCCCTTCCGCGCCTGTTCAGGATCGGCGATCCGCAAAAGAGCTGATTGCCGATGAGTAACTGGCTGGGACCGAAGTACGTCGCGTGGATAGCGCACGGCTTTTTGATGACTTTATGCCTGTCGGTGTGCGTGATCGTCGCGGCGACCGTGTTGGGGTTTCTGCTGGCGATCGCGCGTAACGCGCAGCATCGCGCCGTTACACGAGCGGCCGCGCTGTACGTGCTGGCGTTCCGTAATTCGCCGCTGCTCGTGCAGTTGCTGTTCTGGTACTTCGGCGCGGCGACGCTGCTGCCGCAAGGCGTGATGGAATGGCTCAACGCGCCGCACGTCGTCGTGCTCGGTCCGATCGCCTTGTCCTGGCCGCCTTTCGAATTCGTCGCAGGCTGGATTGGCCTGACGTGCTATGCGACGACTTTCATAGGCGAAGAGTTTCGCGCAGGCATGCGTGGTGTAAAACACTCGCAATATCAGGCGGCCGCCGCGCTCGGACTAACGCCGTTTGCAGCATTCCGCCATGTGATTTGGCCGCAGGCCGTGCGGATCGCGACGCCGCCGCTTGCCGGCCAGTACATGAATATCGTTAAGAATTCGTCGCTGACGATGGCAATCGGTCTCGCGGAACTGTCGTACGCGTCGCGACAGGTCGATACCGAGACCTTCAAGACGTTTCAGGCTTTCGGCGCGGCAACGGTGCTCTACATCGCGACGATCGCCGCAATCGAGGTCGCCTTGCTGCTGTGGAAACATCGCGCGTCGCACATCTTGCAGCGAGGGCGTGCATGAGCTTGACCGACTGGTTGCAGACGCTGCGCTATCTGCTGCTCGGCACGTTTCCCGATGGCCCGCTCGGCGGCGCTGCACTGACGCTCGCGATGTCGGTGATCTCCGCCTTGCTGTCGGCGCTACTGGGACTGGCTTGCGGCATTGCGTTGTCGATGACGCGCGGCGCGGCGCATCTGCTGCTTGTCGGGATCGTCGGCTTTTTCAGGGCAATCCCAGTGCTGATGCTGATCTTCTGGACGTTCTTCCTGATGCCGATGCTGCTGCACGTCAACGTGCCCGGACTCGCGGCAGTCGTCTGCGCGCTGGCTTTGATCGGCGGCGCGTATCTGTCGCATTCGGTCCATGCAGGCATCAGCGCCGTGGGCGCGGGACAGGGACAGGCGGCGCTGTCGCTCGGCATGACGCGCTGGCAGGCGCTGCGTTTCGTGCTGTTGCCGCAGGCGATCCGGATCATGACGCCTTCGTTCGTGAACCAATGGGTGTCGCTCGTCAAGGACACGTCGCTCGCTTATATCGTCGGCGTGCCCGAGTTCACGTTTCTCGCGAACCAGGTCAATAACCGGCTGATGGTGTATCCCGTGCAGATCTTTCTGTTCGTCGGGTTTGTTTATCTGCTGCTCTGCTCGGCGCTGCAACTCGGCGCGACACGTCTGCTCGCCGCCCCGCAATCGACCCTCGAAGAACCAGCTCTCGAGGTGCAGCAAACATAGGGGCTCAGGCGGTACCGTGCGCGACTGACAATAAAGACATACTCCCCCAACGCCGGAATCCCAATCCAGGGAGTTCAACGGGTCAGCACGAACGAAAACTGTCCCCTTTGCGCCAGGAATTGTGTCACTGCCTCGAACTGCCTGACGATACCGTCCAGCGCAAATAATCCAGGAAGGAGGATGATGTGCTTCCGACGGATCCGCGTCCGCAGCAACAGGTGAGCCGATACAGGAGCCGGTTCGCGTAGGCAGACGGTCTTGAGCAGTTCGAGAGCCCGCAGAGCAACTAAAACCGTCCCGGGTATGCGTCATGCCGAACGTTCGAATTCGTCTGCGTCTCGTCCGCTAAATACCGATGCCGCGATTGCATATCGCCATAACTTCGAAAGCCCTACGCGGGCGCGCGGTAGCATGGAGAGCTTCTCACTCTGCCTCTGGAGTTACAGGCGATGTCTAACCCTCCCCGCTTCGGCATTTGGGCGCTCGTACATGGAAGCCGTGCCGCGCTACAGGATCCCGCGGAACCCTACGACGCCTCGTGGGCGCGAAACAAGGCCCTCGTGCTCGAAGCTGAGCGGCTCGGGTACGACTCTGTGCTCGTCGCGCAGCACACCGTCAACCCGCATGACCCTTCGCTCGATCAACTCGAGGCGTGGACTGCGTCGGCCGCACTGGCAGCGCTGAGTTCGCGCATCGAGATCATCGCCGCGATCAAGCCGTATCTGTACCATCCGGTCGTGCTCGCGAAGATGGCGCAGCAGATTGAACACATCAGCGGCGGACGTTTCGCGATCAACCTCGTCAACGCGTGGAATCGTCCGGAGCTCGAACGGGCCGGCATCGGCTTCGCAGAGCACGACGAGCGATATGCATACGGCCGCGAATGGATCTCGGTCGTGGACGCATTGTTGCGCGGCGAAGCGGTCACCCATCGGGGAGACAACTTTCGCATCGACGACTATCAGTTGCGTCCAGCCGATCCGTTCCGCACGCGGCCGCGCATCTATGTCGGCGGCGAGTCCGAGCCGGCGCGCTCGCTCGTCGCGGCCCATGGCGACGTGTGGTTCATCAACGGGCAACCGCACGACGACGTGGCGGGTCTTATCGCGGATGTCTCGTCGCGTGCGCGGCCTCCCGGTCTCGATGCGTTGCGCTTCGGCCTGTCGGCCTTCGTGATCGCAAGGGAGACGCAGACCGCCGCCGAAGCCCACCTCGATCACCTGTTTGCCCTTGCAGATCTCGACAAGCCGCTCCGTGAGCGGCAAAAGGCTAACATCGATCCGAATGCAGTCATGCACCAGACGTTCGCGCGCTCACCTCGGGTGGGTTCGAACGGCGGCACGGCTGCGGGCCTCGTCGGCGACTACGATACGGTCGCTCGACGCGTCGTCGACTTCAACCGTGCCGGCATCGAACTGTTCATGCTGCAGTTCCAGCCCTTCGAGGCCGACATGGCGGTTTTCGCCGAGGAAGTCATACCGCGCGTGCGTCGTCTGCTTGGCTGAATGCGCGGGTTTTCGCACGCGAGTCGCAAGCGAAGACCGGGCGGGCGCCTAAAAGAACGCGCCGGTCGGCGGCAACTGCCCGGTCAGCAGATGCTGTCCGAGCAGACGCTCCTTGTATAGCCGCGGGTTGTGCGAAGCAATCACCTTGATGTTGCGCCAGTGCCGGTCGAGCGCGCCGAAACGCGAGACAACCGAGCCGGATCCAAGATCGATCAGCCAGCTTGCTATTTGCGGAGCGAGGTCGTCGATGACGACTTTGGCTTCCGACGCCACAAGCGTAGCGGCGAGTGTGGCTTCGTATTCGCCGCTTGTACCGTAAGCGTCCCACGCTCGTTGAAGCGCAGCGACTGCGTGGTCAGCGGTAGCTTCCACACTTGCCGCATAGGCACGGATGCGCCCAAGTTGAGACTGAAGCACGGGTTCGTCCGCGGGATGCTCAGCTTCGCCGTGGTAGAAATTGCGGCTCCGCGAACGCAACACATCGACCGCATCGAGCGCGACCCGCCGCACGATGCCCGCAATGCAGTTCGTCAGATAAACCTGATGGAACGTGAAACCCCACGGCGCGGCCTCCTCCGCTTGCGGAGGATCGAGCGGGTACAGGTGCGCCGCGGGTACGGTGACGTCTCGAAAGCGGGCCGTGCCCGACCCGGTCAGCTGCTGCCCGAATCCATACCAGTCGTCGTCGTTGCTTACGCCCGCGCCCCGCTCCAGCACGTATTGCACAGTGCGCCCCGCGCGGCTCTCCACAGCTGAGCCGATGAAGGCGTCGTTGTAGAGATTGCCGGTCGCGTACACCTTTTGTCCGGAACCGACGTAAACGTCGCGAGAAGCGTCCCATTCGAGCCGGGTCAAAACCTTCGTCGGACGCGCCCCGGCTGCCTTTACATCGCTCTCGGTGAAACTCAGGCCAATGGTCTTTCTCTCTGCGGTGAATCTCAGCACGTGCGCGTGAAATGGATGATCCTTCCTCCTCAGTGCCGCCTCGACCTGCCACAGATGATTGCGGAACGCATGCGCGATGTTCGAATCAGCCGCCGCCACGTCGCGAGCGACGACGAACAGATCATCGAGCGACACGCCGTGGCCACCCTGCTCCGGCGACAGGCGCAGCGCGCCGAAGCCGAGCGCCTTCAACTCCGCGATCTCATCGTGCGGTAAGCGATGCTCGCGTTCGCGAGCGGCCGCTGTCGCTGCAATATCGGCGAGAGTCTTTGCGAAGCCGAGTCTGACGGTCAACGGCGAGACGCCCTGCTCGCGGCTCGCTTCCCTGATGCTATTGGTAGGAGTCATGCGGGCGCCCGGGTTCAAACTCTGATGCTGTAGTCGGCGACCTTGATGCGCGCGTTGATGATCTTGCGATCCGCGAGCCAGTCGGCGGCGCGCTGAAACTGCGCGATAAAGGCGGCGTCGTCCGCCTCGTGAAACTGGTTCACGCGCTTGAGACTCGCCAGGTAGTCGCGCACCTGATCCGGATATTTGCCTTCGCGCTGCACGAGTTGCTCAGCTTCAGCCGAGTGGGCCGATTGCCACGCCCCTTCAACGTGATATGCGTCGATTACCGCGCGAATCAGTTCGGAGTTTTCTTCGGTGAATTTGCGGCGCGTGACCAGCGAACTGTAGTCAATCAGAAAGTCCAGGTCGCGGCCTTCGAAAAAAATGTCCTTGGCGTCATTCGCAAAGCGCGCGATGTCCACGCCCGGCGACCACATCGACCACGCGTCGATCTTGCCCTGGGCAAAAGCCGGCGCGGCATCGGGCGGATTCAGATAAACGAATTGCACCTTGTCGCGGTCGACGCGATGTTTCTCCAGCGCTGCGATCAGCAGGAATTCACCAAGTCCCGAGCGGTTCACCGCGACCTTGCGGCCCGCGAGATCCGCAATCGAGTTGATGCCGCTGGTCTTCTTCACGATGATCGCAGTGGAGCGCGGCGAATAGATGTCGAACGCGTTGAAGACGATCGGCGAGCCGGCCAGCATCGCCGCAAGTGCCGGCGTCGTCGAGCCCCAGAAGCCGAAGTCCGCGCTGCCGCCGACGACGGCCTGAATGGACGGCGCATGGTTCGGGAACGGCCCGATCCATTCGACCTTGATGTCCTTGGCCGCGAGCGTCTTTTCGAACACGCCGCGTTGCTTCGCGATGTCGGGCAGGCTGCCGTATCCCCAGCCCACGCGTACCGTGTCGGTGTTGCGCGTCAGCTTGCGCGGCTCGGCTGCGTGCGCAGGAAAGAGTCCGCCGGCCGCGACGCCTGCCAGCAGGCCGCCCGCCGCGCGCAACACCTGGCGGCGGCTCAACAATGAATCAGTCATGCTTCTGCATCCTTCGATTAATGGCGATATCTGTTAGTGAGAAGGAACGCCCAGTTCGTCCAGCAGAATGCGCCGCAGCGTGCCGCCCTGCTCCTTCGGCCGGGAGGAGGCCGCGATGCGGCCGGCGCGCATCACGAGGATTCGGTCGGCGAGGGTCAGCGCTTCGTCGACGTCGTGCGTGACGATCAGCGCGCCGGGCTGGTGCAGCGCGACGAGCTCCTTGACAAGTCCGTGCATCTTGATGCGAGTCAGCGCGTCGAGCGCGGCAAACGGCTCATCGAGCAGAAGCAGCGCCGGCTCCGGAACGAGCGCCCGTGCGAGCGCCACGCGCTGAGCCTGACCGCCTGAGAGATTGCGCGGCCAGTCGTCTTCGCGTCCGGCAAGGCCGACCTCGGCAAGCGCAAGCGCGGCGCCGCGGCGCCCGATTGTCTTTTCGTGTCCGAGCGCGACGTTTTCCCACAGCGTCGCCCACGGCAACAGACGATGCTCCTGAAACACCACCGACAGGCGCTCGGGCGCGCGGATCGTCCCGGCGTCGGGCAGATCGAGTCCCGCAAGCGCGCGCAGCAACGTCGTTTTGCCGCAGCCGCTCTCGCCAAGCAGCGCGACGAATTCACCCTTGTGAATGTCGAGGTCCAGTGAATCGATTACGACACGGCTTCCATAGCGCCGGTGCAATCCACGGACCGCTACGGCCAGCGTGTGCGCGCCGGCGCTGACGTTGACCAGGTCTGCGGCGACATGATCGCGGACGGTGGCGATAATTTGGCTCACTTGCTTGCTCCTTTCGCGTAGTTCGCGTGCCACGAGAGGAAGCGGGCTTCCAGCAGGCGCACGAGCGCGTCCGCCACGACGCCGATGATCGCGTAGACGATCATCGTCAGGACGATCACGTTTGTGTTGAGAAATTCACGGGCATCCATCGCCAGAAAGCCGATACCTTTCGTCGTCGCGAGCGTTTCGGCGATGACCAGGGCGAGCCATGCATGCGCGAGCGCATAGCGCACGCCGGTGAGAATCGACGGCATGGCCCCCGGAAGAATGATTCGCCGCACGACTGCCGTCCGGTCGAGCCCGACGACGCGTGCCAGCTCCATTAGCTTCGGATCGAGCTGGCGAATACCGAGCATCGTATTGATGTAGATCGGGAAGAACACCGCCAGCGCGACCAGGAAAATCTTCGCGATCTCGCCGACTCCAAACCAGACGATCACAAGCGGCAGCATCGCGAGGAACGGAATCGCGCGCACCATCTGGATCGAGCGATCGAGAAGCGCCTGGGCAAGCGGCGAAAACCCGACGAGGATGCCGAGTGCGAGGCCTAGCGTTCCGCCGATGACGAATCCACCCGCGGCGCGCAGCAATGAGACGCCGAGATGAACGAAGAGGTCGCCGTTACGGACCAGGTTGAACGCTGTCTCAAGAACGCTGCTCGGGGCGGGCAGCACTTGCGGTGCAATCAGTCCGAGGCGTGCCGCAGCTTCCCAAAGCAGCACACAGGCGGCCGGGATCATCCACGAAAGCCAGCTGTACAGCGTCGTCCCGAGAACGCCCCTGCGCCTTGGTTGAGCAGCGACATAGCGGCTGCGGGTAGAAGTCAGGTCGGCCATGCCATTTCCATGTCAGATGTGGAGACGGCGCGCTGCGGTGCGAATCGGAAGCCGATCCTCACTGCGCACAGCGCCATTGCTTTGCCTTTGATGAAGGAGACTCGCGGTGCGGCTTTCTAGCGGGCGTCGAGCCGACTCGTTCCAGTGCACGAGCATTCGCGCTCGTGCACTGGCGCCTGGCGCTTTCGACCCGTAGCGAACAAGCTGATCATTAGAAGCTGCCAGGCAACGCCATGACAAACGCTTTTTTGTGCTTTGCTTTCCAGCAATATCGTGTACAGGTTCGCAGCAGCGTGGGAGCTGATGTCTTCGCCTCAACGCGCCATCGCCGCTGCCAGCGCGCAACCGATATGGGCGTCCTGTATCCGCTGGTCACGCTGCAACTCGACTTCACGCGTGCGCGCATCGCTGCCCGCGTACTTCTTCGCGCGCCGTAGCGACGACGCCATCATGATTTAGATCCGGATTCAGCGACCGAACTGGCTGCACGGACCAGGAGCAATCGAACGGATTGGACCATTTCTCGGCCGAAGCCGATGCTCACCGTTGGGCCGTCGTGCGGCCGGAGTGCGCCGCGTTGCCGACATTAGCAGTGAAGTGCAGTCGAACGTCGGCTTCTGGGAGAGGCGAACGAGTCTTCTCGACCCACTGGAGACGGCCGCATCTGCCCGAAGCGGCCGCTCACAACGAACGAACAACGACTCCGCCGGCAGCCGTGACCGCGATTTTCCTCAACGCTTGGAGCGGGAAAATATGTTGACAAGATTCCCATCCGGATCGCGTAGCAAGAGCGAGCGATT
>NZ_JAVDVL010000021.1:0-96317 GCF_031456815.1 Paraburkholderia strydomiana | reverse complement strand
TGGCTCGGTGCAGGCGGGTCGTACATCCAGATCAACGGCAGCGGGATCATCAACGGGTCGCCGGGGGCGATTCTGGAGAGAGGCGCGGCCTGGGACGTGCCAGGACCAGATACACAGCGCGTGCGGGTGCCTGATCTTCTTGGAGACAAGATCCACAGTGCGCAATTTGTTGTCCGCGACCGTAGCGGTAACCCGTTACCTAACTACCCCTATCAGATCAAGACGGAAAACGGCCCGACCTGGTTCGGGCGCACAGACCAGCACGGGCGCACAAAGCGGGTCTGGACTGCAAGCTCCCAGGACGTCGCTTTGTATCCCGGTCACGAAGTAGACGAGGCACAAAAAGAGGACGCGTTGGACAACTGCTGTGACGTTAAACCTTCAATACACGACTAAGAAATGACAGCCGCCCAGCAGGTCTCATCCCCAAACATGGTAACGGCTCAGAATACGCCGACGTATGATGTGACGATCACCGATCGCGTGGTTAGTTTCGTTGTTTATTGTGCACCGTTGGACGATGCGCACAACATCCCGTTTGCAAACGTATTTGGCAATACAGATGTCGCACATCGAGCAGTAACCGACTCCGCGTCATATCTTTCGACGCTCCCTTATGTTGTGATTGATGCGGATACTGAAAAGGTTTTATTCCCGGTTCAAGCCGCTACCGGAGGAACTCAATCCTTTCCTGCGCGTGTAGCTCTCGAAAATAATGCGTTACATGACGGGAAGCGCTGGAAGCACAGTTTGCCAGCGATACACATCCCCGATGAAACCAGGCGCATTGCGCTGCACATCGCCAACGACGCATACGCAGATCATAGAAATTTCAAATTGTTTTCTTGGTCGGTTCCCGATGCCGCCCATAGCAAAGTGCATATTTATGAAGTGCGAGCAGACGTGAAAAGCGAATTTGCACGATTAAATACGTTGGGACAAGTTCCAGCTGATAACTCTCTTGTCGAAAAACCTAACGTTCAGAACCAATACTTCGGGTTTCTTGACGGGGATCTTTGGCTACGCATAAGCCATGAGTTCACGACGGCCGATATTCGTCGGTTATGTCCTCCGGGTACAATTTCTCGGACTTGCTTGACCTCTGCTGCGGCGTCGCAATCCGGTGTTGCTAGCGGCACGCCTGGTGGCCTTGGTGCTCCTGATGAACAATTGCACGTTGATTGGTCTGTCGCACTGGCTCCTATTTATGCGGCTGGTCAAGATTCTCGTTCGATGAATGCGTTCAGTGTAATAGTTTCCCAGCTAGGAATTACAGTACATTTCGCTGCGAGAGCGTTTGCTAATGCTATAAATTCTAGTGCGCGAACCACTATTCAACAGGCGCTATCTCGGACTTCACCAAGAGCATTCGCTGCCGTTCTGCGAGCGGCATGGCGTCTGCATATCGACACTCTCGATTTATCTAGTTCATGGCGGCCAATGCTTGGATCGTCGCTTCACAAAATGGGCATTGGGATCGATGTGACACGCTTCGATGACGACGCCGAAAGCATTCAAGTCGCGATCCGCAACCAAGGGGCACAAGATAGAAATCAGCCATTTCCAAGTACCGTCGGAGGACGGAAGCTCGGGGCGCTATATGAAGAATTGACACACGATACTCAAGTTGCTGCTACCCAGGTTTTTACTCCTTGGGTCCACTGGGTAGAGCCACATGATACACACATGCATGTTACGGCTGCGAGGTGAAACGTGTTTCTAAAACAAAAATCGAGACTGTGTTTCATTAGTTATACGCTTGCCACCATTGCTTTTCTTTCAATCATCGAAAACTCGTTCTCGAAAGAGCGCGCTGTAAAAAACGACGTTGCTGTTCGGTATGATGCGCTGCTCAAACCGCGATGTGACTTGTTTTTAAAAAAGCAGGTCGGGCAAATGTTTGCAGGTTACGCCATTGGAAATAGGCTCATCGAGGAACAGCGGGGGACCAGCGATCACGGTTATGTATTCCCGCCCCCGTCGCTGTGCAGAAAATTTCGTCATGCAGCTTCGCAGCAAACGATTTATCGCGGTCTGCACACCGGGGACGTGGTTAAAAAAAGTGATCTCATTTCCTTGGATGATATGCACTTGTGGAAAGGTCCACCCCCGCTCAGGGCAAGGTTTGATATAGCATCGGAGGCATTATCTTCAGAAGACGATGGGGTTGATTATTCATTTCTTCCATATCTAAAAGATAATTTTGTTAAAAATTACGTAACTATTGATAGAGATAATTTTGAAGTGAGTCTCGATACAGGTCTGCGTACAGGTTATCGGTTCTATACTTTTATGGGGAAATGTTATCTCGCCACTGAAGGGCGCCCGCGAATGTTCAAGTATGTGACCGATTGCGTGCATTCAAGTAGTGAGGCTTATAAATTGCCGGGTACGATTGAGATGAGGAATTATCCATGGATTAACGTAAACAATGCGAACACGGTTGATCAAAACGTTCCCATGCCATCCACGAACGTGGAGATAGACGGGGCAAGTCCTGTAAAGCCATTGATCTACTCTGACTTTCCACTCACGCATGACGGAAAAGTAAGTAAAGGCAGAGCTATGTGCATGGCAGATTGTGCATCCGGCATGCTCATGAAACTGTTGCATGTCGGGCACAGCATCTGGGGGCCGTCAGGAGAACCGCCGCCAGCTAACGAAATGCATGGAACGTCCCGATGATCGACCATACCGAAGTCAATGGCACCACCGACCACGCGGCAAAGTAATCACCGCGTCCGACACGATGCGATACCGCTGACGCCATGTCGCCCGCGGGGGCGATCTTGTGGAGTGTTCGCAGCATCCCGACGTGCAGCAGAATGTCATCAGCCAAGGCGACGAAAAGATCGCCGACCGCGGCGTACCGGTTGCCCGGCAGCGGCACCGCGCCAGATGCGGTTGCAACCTGATTTCAAGCATCGTGTAATCAGCTGGCGGGTGCACGTCACAGGAACGGCGTGGACGGTGCAGACGATAAAAGCACTGGAACGCATTGCGAGGGCCGCAGTAAAACGACTCCAAGGGCAGGCACCCGGCACCAGCAAGGACATACAGTCTCGATTCTTGGCATTCGCTAATGCGCAAGTGATCCTGTTCGATGTCACGAATTTTCCGCAGCCAAACAGTTCAACATCTTGCCTGCCTATTGACTTCTCTCGTTCAGAGGCGCCATGAACTACCGCCCTATCGTAGCTGTGGTTTTGTTTCTCTTAGTCGCATCCTTTATTAAGCCGGCGTTTGCACAAGACCAGTGGGTTAGGGTGGGTAATGCGGCTGGACAGACTGCTAGTGCAGACGGTCCAGCAGTGATACTGGTTGATATGGGCAATTGTCGATTTTCGATGACAATTGGAAAGCGAGATCATGTGAAATACAACGACCCAGATCTTGTACTTTATCGCGCAAATCGCACGCTAACAGACCACCATCTGCCGCATCTGAAGCAGGCTGAGATGACGTCGGGATACGATTGGTGGTTTGAAGAGCCTAAAACCATGAAGGCCCAATGGATGGGCTTGATGTGCGACAAAATTTCAAATTTCAAGTGGTCATCCAGTTCGACGCGGGCCGAAGTTTCTCCTGAGTTGCAGGACATCATGGACTCGAATTCGTTGAAGTGCCCCGCAAATTTCGACGGTAAACAATGGGTGCCAATTTCAAGTAAAGATGGCGTGATATTCAAAAATATAGATTTAAGCGAAACTCGGGGATTCGTGATAGACAGCAGGTCTAAGACAAAAGATCAAGGTTCGAGATTTTGTTTCATTCACGGGGAGAATATATTGATCGGAGTGTCTGGAGGTGGCGCAAATCTCAGAAATGAGAAAAAAGGCTCGATCCTGAATGTCTTGCAAAGTATTGAATTCAAATCTGACGACTCGCCAATGAACCAGTAACCGAAGAGCAATCATGATTGACCTTATCCGACTCGGCGACAGCACCGATCACGGCGGCGAAGTCATCACCGCCTCCGACACCATGCATTACGGCGGCAGGCGCGTCGCCCGCAAGGGCGACCATGTGACATGTGCGCAGCATCCGGACGTAAAGCCCAATGTCATCATCGAGGGCGACGAAAAGATCACTGACCACGGCGTACCGGTTGCTCGACAGGGCCACCGTGCCACATGCGGATGCAGCCTGATTTCCAGCATCGTGTAGCCGGCGTGTCCACGTCGCAGAACGGAGGAAAACTCGCCTGTTCAGACTTCAGGCAAGTCACTTAGCTTGTCCAGGACGAGATCCCCATGACCCTATCCCGCAGACTGCCTATCACACGGTACTATCCGAAGGTCATTGCACCTTTCGATCGAACAAATTTCCACGCTTGCGCGCCGGCGCATAACCCGCGTCGGCACGCAAGACACACCCCTCAAGCCTTCAACCCCGACCCCGCCGCCTCTTCCCTCGACTGCACCTGCAAGACCGCATCGCGCTTATCAAGCAGATGTTGCCGAAGAATCTGACTAAGCCTCTTGCCGTCCCGCGCCTCGAGTGCCTTCAACATTTCGTCGTGGTCATGAATGGCGCTGTCCCACTTCGGGATCTGAAAATTGGACCGGAAACGCAGTGCCTGCAAACGCCGATTCACCGAGATATAAGTCTGCCGAAGCGCTGAGTTCCGCGCGGCCTCATTGATCTTGTCGTGGATCGCCTGATTCCGGCTGTAGTACCCAGCCAGATCGTTTTGCGCGCGGCAAGCGAGCATTGCGTAATGCAACGCCTTGATGTCGGCAAGCTCCGCCGCCGTCATCCGCTCGGCTGCCAGTTCGCCCGAAAAAGCTTCGAGACCGCTCATCAACTCGAACGTCTCGCGCAACTCCGCCTCCGACATCTTCCACACCGACGCGCCCCGGTTCGGCGAAATCTCGATCAACCCCTCAGCGGCTAACACCTTGAGCGCCTCACGCAAAGGCGTGCGCGAAATGCCGAGCGTTTCGCACAATTCTCGCTCGTTCAGCTTCTTGCCCGGCTCAAGTACGCCCTCGACGATGAACCGGCGAATGTGCTCCACCACCGTGTCATGCAAGCGCTGACGCTCCACTTTCGGCAACACGGCCGCCGTGGGCAGGCTGGCCTCAAATTCCGAATTTTGCATACAAACTTCCTTATCCACATTGGATTCGATTTTATCGGATCGCCGCGCACTGCGAAACAGCGCGGGTAAACACCTGTGCGCAAAGGCGATTTTGGTCTTTCGCCTGTCCGAACTCGTCTGATATAGTTTTTTGCATGCAAAATTCAATCGGAGGAGCGCAATGTTGAAGTTAGATTTTCATCCCGCCGGCCGTCACTTTCTGCAGATTCCGGGGCCGAGCCCCGTGCCCGATCGCATCCTCCGGGCGATGAGCTACCCGACCATCGACCACCGCGGCCCTGAGTTCGGCGAACTGGGTCTGAAAGTGCTCGACGGGATTAAGAAGATCTTCAAGACACAGCATCCCGTGGTCATCTATCCGGCGTCCGGCACCGGCGCATGGGAAGCGGCGCTCTCGAACACGTTGAGCCCCGGCGATCATGTGCTGATGTTCGAGACCGGGCACTTCGCAACGCTCTGGAAAAAGATGGCCGAAAGCCTGGGGCTCAAGCCTGAGTTTCTTGGCTTGCCCGGCATCGAGGGTTGGCGCCGCGGCGTTCAACCGCAAATGATCGAAGCGCGTCTGCGCGAAGACACGCAGCACTCGATCAAGGCGGTGTGCGTCGTGCACAACGAAACGTCCACGGGCGTGACTTCGGATATCGCCGCCGTGCGGCGCGCAATCGACGCCGCAGGTCATCCCGCGCTGTTGCTCGTCGACACGATCTCGGGACTTGCCTGCGCCGATTATCGCCACGACGAGTGGGGCGTCGACGTCACCGTTTCAGGCTCGCAGAAGGGCCTGATGCTGCCGCCGGGCATCAGCTTCAACGCGATTTCGCCGAAAGCCGTGGCCGCGAGCAAGCATGCAAAGTTGCCCCGCAGCTTCTGGGACTGGAGCGAAATCGTCGAGATGAACAAGACGGGCTACTGGCCCTACACGCCGAACACGAACCTGCTGTACGGGCTTCATGAAGCGCTCGAAATGATTCTCGGCGAAGGGCTCGACAACGTCTTCGCGCGTCACGAGCGTCTTGCCGAGGCGACTCGCCGCGCGGTGCGCGCCTGGGGCCTGGAAATCCAGTGCGCCGATCCGGCTGTATATAGCCCCGTGCTGACGGGCGTGATGATGCCCGACGGTGTCGATGCCGACGCGGTTCGCAAGCTGATCTACGAACGCTTCGACATGTCGCTTGGCACGGGTCTCGGCAAGATGAAAGGGCGCATGTTCCGCATCGGTCACCTGGGCGATTGCAACGACCTGATGCTGCTCGCGACGCTCGCGGGTTGCGAAATGGGCTTGCGGCTCGCGGGCGTTCCGCTCAAGGGAAGCGGCTTGCCTGCCGCTATGGAGTGGTTGAGCGAGCCGACGCAAGCGTCCGGTTTGAAGGCGGCAGCCTGAACGAAGCGGCAGAACAAGCTGTGCTGGCCACGTCGCAACACCGGACCCGCTCAACAAGCCGCAGCAACGCGTCGAAAAAAGCAGACCGCAACGAAAGCAGGCATCAACGAAGTCAGTTCCATCACGAAGCCGCGCGCAGAACGCGGCCCTGAACAATGCGATGTTCCGGCGGCGCCTACCGCCGGGCGACGACCGGGCGTGTCATGTGAGGCGCGCCGTCGACACATGCAAATGGAGAGAGACGATGAAGCGGTTTCGTTTGACCAGTGCGACCAGTATCGTTCTAGTGATGCTCTGCATCATGTACTTCATCACCTACCTGGACCGCGTCAACGTCAGTACAGCGGCCGCGGGGTTCGGCAAGGAATTCCATCTTTCGCATACGGAAGTCGGTTTGGTGTTCTCCGCTTTCGCGTATCCGTATCTGCTGTTTCAGATTATCGGCGGCTGGGTAAGCGATCGTTTTGGCGCAAGACGTACGCTGCTCGCGTGCGGCGCGATCTGGGGCATCGCCACGTTGCTGACCGGTTTCGCCGGCGGGCTGATCTCACTGCTGGCCGCGCGCGTGCTGCTCGGTTTCGGTGAAGGCGCAACGTTTCCCGCCGCGACATCCGCAATGGCGCGCTGGGTCGCCAAAGAGAAACGCGGTTTTGCGCAGGGCATCACGCACGCCGCGTCGCGCATCGGTAATGCGGTCGCGCCCGGTCTCATCGTGCTCGTCATGGCGAATTGGGGTTGGCGCGAGTCGTTCTACATCTGCGGCGCCTTCAGCCTGTTGTGGGTTGTCGTGTGGGCATTGACGTTCACCGAGCATCCGAAAGACCACCCGCGTATCACGACTGAAGAGCTCGAAGTATTGCCCGCGCCCAAAGCAAAGTCGGCGGGCGTGCCTTGGGGCAAGCTGTTTCGCCGCATGGCGCCCGTCACGATCGTGTACTTCTGCTATGGCTGGACACTGTGGCTGTTCCTGAGCTGGATTCCGCAATACTTCCTGCACAGCTATCACCTGGAACTGAAGAAGTCGGCGATCTTCGCATCGGTCGTGTTCCTCGCCGGCGTAGTGGGCGATACGCTTGGCGGCGTCGTGACCGACTTTATCTATACGCGAACCGGGAGCCTGAAGCGCGCACGCAGCTGGATGGTGTCGGTGTGCATGATGTTCTGCCTGCTGTCGCTGATTCCGATTATGTTCACGCACAACGTGTATCTGTCGATGGCGTGCCTCGCGTCGGGCTTCTTCTTCGCCGAAATGACGATTGGACCGATGTGGGCCATTCCCATGGACATCGCGCCGGAAGCCTCGGGCACGGCGAGCGGCATGATGAACACGGGCTCGGCGCTCGCGGCGATCATCTCGCCCGTGATGGGCGGCTTCCTGATCGACTACTTCGGCAGCTGGGAGTTGCCGTTCGTCGGCAGCATGCTGTTGATGGCGATTGGTGTCGTGCTCGCGTTCCGCATGCAGCCGGAGAGCAAGTTTGCAGACGATCCCGCGGACAAGGGGCAGGTCTCGCCCCGCATGGGCGTGTAAGCGATGCTTAAGTCCTCTCGCGCCGACGCCATGAAGCTGACCACGTTGCCTCTGAGCCGCTTGCTCGCCGATGCGCGCCGCGATCATGCGACGCTCGACAACCTTCCGCCCAATCTCGCGCCGACCGACGCCAATGCGGCGTATGCGGTCCAGCATGAGATCCTGGCGATCGCCGGCGCGCGCATCGGCGGCTGGAAGATCGGCGCCAAGTCGGACAGCGGGCCGATCCAGGGCGCGCCGTTGCCGGACGTCGACCGGTATCCCGACGGCGCCACTGTGCCGCGCGGGGCCTTCGCGCCATTGGGCCTGGAACTGGAGATCGCGTTTCGTTTCGGTCGCAGTTTCGAGCCCACCACAACGCCTTATAGTGAGGCCGACGTGCATGCCGCAATCGGTTCATTCGGCGCGACGATCGAAATCGTCGCGAGCCGGTTCGCCGCGTGGCCGGACGTCGACAAGCTCGCGCAACTCGCGGACTTGCAGAACCACGGCGCGCTCGTCGTCGGCGAATTCATGCCGTACGACGAGAGCTTCCCGTTTGTCTCGCCCGCGCTGCGTTTCGATTTCAACGGACGCGATGTCGTGGAATTGACGCCCGCCAATCCCGCCGGCGATCCGCGCCGACTGCTCACGTGGCTCGTCAATCACGCGACGTCGCGTGGCGTCACCGTGACGCCGGAAATGGTCGTGACAACCGGTTCGTACACCGGCATGTTCTTCCCGCGAAGCGCGGGCACGGCACACGGACGCATAGAAGGACTGCCATCGGTAAGCGTCACGTTGTATTGAACGTTCGGGCGCTCGCGCGGTTTGCCGCGCTGCGCCGCGATTTCTGCGTATTGCAACAACACCGACGTTATGACGAATCCCACCTCCGCTTTGCTGGTCAAGCCGATTCATCTCGTGCCGTCCACGGCGCGTCTGATGACGCCGCTCGCGCAACATCTGCGTAAATCGTTGCGTGGTGACGTGCTGTTCGATGCAGCAAGCCGGGGACGTTATGCGACCGATGCGTCGATCTATCAGATCATGCCCGTCGGCGTCGTCGTGCCGCGCGACCAGGACGATCTGCGCATCGCACTCGACATTGCGCGCAGCGAGAAAGTGCCGCTGCTCGCGCGCGGCGCGGGCACGAGTCAATGCGGACAAACGGTCGGTGAAGCGCTCGTGATCGACACGAGTAAATGGCTGAACAATATCGTCGATTTCGATCTGGAGGCGCGCACGGTGACGGTCGAGCCGGGCGTCGTGCTGGATCATCTGAATGCATGGCTCAAGCCGCACGGTCTCTGGTTTCCGGTGGATGTGTCGACAGCGGCGCAATGCACGATCGGCGGCATGGCGGGCAACAATTCGTGCGGTTCGCGCTCGATTGAATACGGCAACATGGTGCACAACGTCGAAGCCATCGACGCAATTCTCGCCGACGGCACCGAAGCGCGTTTCGCTTCGTTGC
Organism: Paraburkholderia strydomiana; assembly: GCF_031456815.1. Classification (NCBI taxonomy): domain Bacteria; kingdom Pseudomonadati; phylum Pseudomonadota; class Betaproteobacteria; order Burkholderiales; family Burkholderiaceae; genus Paraburkholderia; species Paraburkholderia strydomiana. The sequence continues at coordinate 86,845 of NZ_JAVDVL010000021.1, read as the reverse complement.
GCGATGCGCCGCAAGGCGCGCGTTTGCAGCAGATATTCGAAGGCGTCAGGCAGATCGCGCAACGCGAGCGCGACGAAATCGTGGCGCGCGTGCCGAAAGTGTTGCGCCGCGTGGCCGGCTACAACATCGACCTGTTCGACTGTCAGAATCCGCGCGCTTATACCGACGACGGCGTGGCGAACCTCGCGCATCTGCTGGTCGGCTCGGAAGGCACGCTCGCATTCAGCCGTCAGTTGACGCTGAAGCTCGCGCCGTTGCCCGCGCATAAAACGCTGGGCGTGGTCAACTTTCCGACGTTCTGGCAGTCGATGGATCTGACCCAGCACATCGTCAAGCTAAAGCCGGTCGCGGTGGAGCTGGTTGACCGCACCATGATCGATCTGGCCATGAGCAACCCTGCGTTTCGCCCGGTCGTCGAAAAGGCGCTGGTCGGCGAGCCGCAAGCTGTGCTGCTCGTGGAATTCGCGGGCGAGTCGCGCGACGCGCAACTCGAGTCGCTCAGGCAACTCTCCGAATTGATGGCGGATCTCGGCTTGCCTGGCTCGGTTGTGGAAATGCCGGACGCGAACGCGCAAAAGGCGTTGTGGGAAGTGCGCAAGGCCGGCCTCAACATCATGATGAGCATGAAGGGCGACGGCAAGCCGGTGTCTTTCATCGAAGACTGCGCGGTGCCGCTCGAACATCTCGCCGAGTACACGAGCCAGTTGACGGAGGTGTTTCATCGGCACGGCACCGAGGGCACCTGGTATGCCCATGCGAGCGTCGGCACGCTGCACGTGCGGCCGATTCTCGACATGCGCCGCGACGGCGCGGTGAAAATGCGCGCGATTGCCGAGGAAGCCGCGGCATTAGTGCGCGAATACAAGGGCGCTTATTCCGGAGAGCACGGCGACGGTTTGTGCCGCGGCGAATGGGTGGCGTGGCAATACGGTCCCAAACTCAATCAGGCGTTCAGTGAGATCAAGGCGCTGTTCGATCCGGACAACCGCTTCAATCCCGACAAGATGGTGCGTCCGCCGAAAATGGACGACGCGCGCTATTTCCGTTTCGCGCCCGGCTATCAGGAACGGCCCATTGAACCGGCGCTCGACTGGTCCGCATGGAACGTCGAGCGCGATCCGCTGACTGGCCGCGAGACCGCGCCGGGCAGCGGCAACGACCTCGCAGGCGGTCTCGCGAAGGCCGTCGAGATGTGCAATAACAACGGTCACTGCCGAAAATTCGATGCAGGCACGATGTGCCCGAGCTACCGCGTGACGAAAGACGAACAGCATGTCACGCGCGGGCGCGCGAACACCTTGCGTCTTGCAATCTCCGGTCAGCTAGGCGAGGCCGGCCTTGCGAGCGACGAAGTAAAGGACACGCTCGATCTCTGCGTGTCATGCAAGGGCTGCAAGCGCGACTGCCCGACGGGCGTCGATATGGCGAAGTTCAAGATCGAAGCGCGCGCCGCGCGCGTCAAGCGACATGGTCTGACGCTGCGCGACAAGCTCGTCGCCTTCATGCCGCGCTACGCTGCCGCCGCGAGCCGCATGCCGGGCTTGATCGCAGTTGCCGACAATGTGCCGCTTGTGTCGTCCTTGTTCAAGCGCGCGGTCGGTTTCGCGAGCGAGCGGAGCTTGCCGCGTTTCAGGAAGTCGTTTCTGTCGAGCGCAAGGCCCACGGTGAACGCGCATGGCGCGACGCTGAAGGAAGTGCTGTTATTCGTCGACACCTTCAATAACAGCATCGAGCCCGAGAACGCCAGGGCGGCGCAGAAGGTACTGGAGGCGGCGGGCTACACCGTGCACTTCAACATGCGCGAAGGCGAGCGCCCGGTTTGCTGCGGCCGCACGTTTCTCGCGGCGGGCCTGGTTGACGAAGCGAAGCACGAAGCGAGGCGAATGCTCGATCTGTTCAAGCCTTTCGTGGAGCGCGGCGTACCCGTTGTGGGTCTGGAGCCGTCGTGCCTGCTGTCGCTGCGCGACGAGTTTTTGCACTACGGCTTCGGCGACGAAGCACAGCGGCTCGCCAAACAGGCGTTCCTCTTCGAAGAATTCCTGGTGCGCGAGGAAAAAGCGGGTCGCCTGAAGCTTGCGTTGAAGCCGTTGGATACGCCGCAGGCGCTGGTGCATGGCCATTGTCATCAGAAGGCGTTCGACGCCTTTACGCCCGTGCAAACCGTTCTGAAATGGATTCCTGAGCTGAAGGTATCGACGGTGGAATCGTCGTGCTGCGGAATGGCCGGCAGCTTCGGCTACGAAGCGGAGCACTATGCGACGTCGCAGGCCATGGCCGAGTTGTCGCTATTGCCGGCGGTGCGCAAGATCGACGGCAATACCGTCATGGTCGCGGACGGCACGAGTTGCCGTCATCAGATTCACGATGGCGCAGGCGTGGAGGCCATTCATGTGGCCCGTGTGCTCGCAATGGCGCTGCAATGACGCGCTTAAGCCGGGACAGCCTGCCGGTACGCGGTAGGCGACACGCCCACGCCTTCGCGGAAACGGTGGCTAAAGTGACTCGCGTTTGCATAGCCGCATAGCTCGGCAATCCGCAGAAGCGGCAATGACGTGGTGCGCAACAGCATGCGCGCGCGTTCGAGCCGCTGCTGCGCGATCCACGCAGCGGGCGGCAATCCAAACGACGTGCGGAACATCCGCGCAAGGTGAAACTCCGACAGCGCCGCCACGCCTGCAAGTTCACCGATAGTGAGCGGCTCTGCAAGATGGCTCTCGATGTAATCGCGCAGTCGCCGTCTGGTCGCGACCGACAAACCGCCCTTCAGCGCCAGGCCGGTGCGGCGCACGCCTTGCGAGCGCAGCAGCAGGCTCAGCACTTCATGCGCGGTTTCGTTCGTGCGCAGCAAACCGTCCGGGTCGTCCCAACGTTCGTTCGCGAGCGACTGACACAGACTGGCAATGCGCGCGTCTTCGAAATATGTGCGGTCGGCGAGCGTCAACTCGCGCGGCTCGCGGTCCAGTTCCTGCACAGCGCGTTGCGTGAAGTGCTCAGGCAGGAAATAAAGGTGCATGAAATGCATATGGCCGCGCACCCACCAGCGCGACTCATGATCGCCGGGTAATGCGCATAAGCGCGACGGTGCGCCGTAACGCCCCGGCATTTTCTGCCGCTCGGTGCGATAACCGCCATCCAGGTAGCACGAGAGGGTGTGGTGGCCCGGCCGATCGTAGACGGTCTCGGCGACTTCTGTGTCGCGCGTCCAAACGGCAATCGCCAGACCGTCGCCGAGCCACGCAAACCGGTCCAGATTCGCGTTCGAGCTGCCGAGCGTGTGACACACCGACTGAATGCCAAACGGCGTTTCAGTGGCGTCATTCACAGCGACGGGCGGGCTCGGCTTCACGGGACTGGTGTCGTTCTTGCGGGATATGAGCGTAAGTATACGGCTGGCCGCGCCCCGGCACCTATGTGCTCGCGGTTTGCCGCCGAAAATGCGCAATCCTGGACAAGTCCTGGCGCCTGCGTTGCCGCATAGTCGCACTCCCGTATCCGCTGTGCAGGCTTGACCATGAATCTGTCGCTTTATGCTGTTACCGTTCTGATCTGGGGCACCACCTGGATCGCGATCAAATGGCAGTTGGGCGAAGTGCCGCCGCCAGTTTCCATCGCCTGGCGTTTCTGGATCGCCGCATTGGTGCTGTTCGCGCTGTTGCGCATCATGCGTCGGCCGATGTGGCCGCCGCGCGCCGCGTGGAGATTTTTGTTCGCGCAAGGGCTCGCGCTGTTTTGCGTCAACTTCCTGTGCTTCTACTACGCTGAACAGGTTGTGCCGAGCGGCCTCGTGGCAGTGGTGTTCTCCACGGCGCCGCTTCTTAATTCGATCAACGGACGGCTTTTCATGGGGCGTCCGCTGCAGCCATCGGCGATTGCGGGCGCGATGCTCGGTCTCGTCGGTATTGTGTGTCTCTTCGTTCAGCAGATGAGCGGACATCTCGGCGACCACGCCGCATGGCTCGGGCTTGGCATCGCGTTTCTCGGCACATTGTGCTTTTCGGCTGGCAATCTGTTGTCGAGCCGCATGCAGTCGATGGGATTGCATCCGTTCGCGACCAATAGCTGGGCGATGTTGATCGGCGCGAGCGTGTTGACCGTAGGAAGCGCGCTCGCCGGCTTCCCGTTCGCTATCGAATCGTCCACACGCTATCTCGGCGCACTGGCGTATCTCGCGGTGTTTGGCTCGGTGATCGGCTTTACCGCATACCTGATGCTGGTCGGGCGCATCGGGCCCGAGCGCGCCGCCTATTCGACCGTGCTGTTTCCGATCGTGGCGCTAGCTGTGTCGACGGTATTCGAGGGCTATCAGTGGTCGGCATTGGCAGTGGTTGGATTGCTGCTGGTGGTGGCCGGCAATCTGGTTGCGTTCGATATGACCCGGCGCATTTTCGGGCGACGCAGCCACGCCTGATAAACGCGGAGTTTATGCGCACAAAGTGCGCCTTTGCTGGGATGGATTCACAAATAGCATTTGAAGAAAACGATATTGGCGGCCTATTGACGCATCGTGACGAGATTGGCCGCTTCTGTCACATAACTCCGCGAGACCGCAGAAGAATCGGCACGCCACGCACTCCTATGCAAGCGGTATATTTGTTTTCTCAAATATTTACGATCAATTTTTTTATCAATTAATTTCACCTGTTTTCTATGCGAGGATGAAAGCGTCACTTGCAAGGGAACATCGTTGTGAAACTCTTTTCGCGCCTCGGCGCGGCAATCATTTTTTGCCACTGTCTTCTTCCGCTTACTGGCTATGCGCAGTCGCAGCTCACCTACACCACCTCTTGGATCGGCAATAGCTTCGGTTTCGGCGACGGTAAGTGGATGCAGCAGGATATCCAGGCAATCGCGGCGGGCGCCGACGGTACCGTCTTCACGAACGCGCCGTGGGACGAGAGCGGCAGTGAAATTGCCGCGTATCGCGGGGGCGACAAGATCGCCGTCGCCGGTTTCACGCACGGTTGGGGCGCTGCGGGCGGCGATGCCGTCGCGGTCAACCACACGTATCTGTACGCGGCAATGTCGATCGGTAACGAGAACAACAAGCTGGTCGGCGCAGACTATCCGCCGGCCGGACAGACGTGGTTTGGCATCACGCGCCGCACGTTGGCGAATCTCTCGGCCGGCGTGCCGTTTAGTGCGGGCGTGGGCAATAGCGCGAACGCAACGGAAAACAGCTTCCTGCCCGTCGATACAGTAACGACCGGTACCGACGCGGCCATCCGCGGACTTGCCGCCACCGACAGCGAACTGTACCTCTCGGACACCTACGCGAACCGCATCGTTGTTCTGAACGCCAATACGATGCAGCCATTGCGCTCGTGGAGCGTCAGCTCACCAGGACGTATCGCGATCGACACCGATTTGACGCTCTGGGTGATAAGCGGCGTATCGTCCGGAAACCTAACTATTTTGCACTTCAGCACAGATGGGACCGCGCTCGCCGGCGTCTTGCCGTTGCCCGCCGGCGCAGTTCCGACCGACATCGCCGTTACGCCGGCTGGACAAATTCTCGTCGCGGACAACGGGCCGTCGCAACAGATTCTCGTCTTCAACAAGGACGCCAGCGGTCAACCGCGAGCGGCCTCACCGCTCGGCACGCGCAACGGTATTTTTCATGCGGTCAAGGGTGTGCCGGGCAACTGGCGCTTTAACGGCATGACGGGAATTGCGCTCGACCCGGCGGGCAATCTGTATGTCGCGCAAAACGGTGAAGGGCCGCGGCCGGTTGGCTCTGCATCGGTCGGTCAAGGTGCGGTGCTGGAAAGCTATGTGTTCAGCTCGCATGCGTTGAACTGGCGGCTGTATGGGCTGACGTTCGTGGACAGCGCCGCATTCGATCCAGCCACGCCGGCTTCGGTGTACACCGGTTCGAAGCGCTTCACGCTCGACTACAACCAGCCTGTGGGCCGCGAATGGTCGTATGCGGGCTTCACGCTGAATCGCTTCGATTATCCCGACGATCCCACGTTTCATCAGCCGCGCGGCGTGCGCGGCGAGCCGATGGTGCGAAGAATCGGCGGGCGGCCGTTTCTCTATACGCTCGATCCGGGCGCGCATTATCTGAACGTCTACCGCTTCGACGCCGCACATGGTGAGACGGCGATTCCGTCGGGGCTGTTCGCGCAAAATCCGCTGCCGGGCACGTGGCCTTCGGGCCAGCCGGGCTATGGCGAATGGCTGTGGCGCGATGTCAACGGTAATGGCGTTGTGGATGCCAGCGAAATCAGCAGCAATCCGTCGACCGGCAGCACCGTGGGCAACGGCTTCTGGTGGGTGGACGCGCTGGGCAACGTCTGGCTTGCCACACCGCTGAGCGGCATCCGCGAAATGCCTTTGCAGGGGCTGGACCAAGCGGGCAATCCGATCTACACCTACGCCAGTTCCAGAATGTTTGCGATGCCGCAGCCTTTCACGCGACTGGCGCGGCTCATCTACATCGCGGAATCCGACACCATGTATCTGTCCGGTTTTACAAGCGCCGTTCCGTGGGACGCGACCCATTGGAAAGAAGCCGGCCCCGTGCTCGCGCGTTATGACAACTGGAGTTCGGGCGCGCCCACGCAGCAGTACGCGGTCGCGCTGCCGTGGAACACGCAGAGCAATCCGCAGACGACCACCGTAGGCGTCGCGGTAGCCGGCGACTATGTCTTCGTGGCCGAGTTGTACACGGCGAAGGTCGATGTGTACGACGCGCGCACAGGTCAGCCGGTCGGCTATATGACGCCCGGCGCGAGCGTGGGCAACACGAGCGGTTGGGTGGACGTCTATCTCGGCATCAGCGCGGCGAAACGTGACAACGGCGAGTACGTGATACTGGTAGAAGACGACGCGCGCGCAAAAATTCTGATGTATCGGTGGACACCTTAGTCCAGGTCGTGTTCGCGCCGATCACGAATAGACGGCAACCCGCGATCGGTATATAACAACGTGAAAGGATCGCTCGTTTACCGCTTCATACGGGGAGACGCTTCATCATGACGCAAGACGTAACGCCTACGCCGCCCACCGGCGACCGGCCCAATCTGGAAAACCTCGACGCAGCGCTCAGTCACGTGGATCAGCAGGTATCGTCCGGCAGCATTGCGTCAGGCGCTGCAAAGGGGATTCTGTACAGCCTGATCGAAACGCTCGGCACGTTTGTCGGCGATCCTGACTTGCCCGAACACGCGCGTTCGGGATATGAAGGGCTGCTAGAAGCTGCGCGGGAACTGCGCGCGAAGCTGGAACACTGAACGTTGGTTGGGCCATGACGCTTGCCATCAGCAATTGGCGTTGAGCGTTTTGCGCCTGACTTTACGGCTAACCCTTAACGGCTAACCCTTAACGACAGCGATCCCTCCTCGCGCCTCGTCGCCAAGTCAAGTGCTGGCCGAGTCGCCGTCTGTGATAAAAAGGCGCACTGTTCTCAACATTGCGCCTTTTCCATGTTCTCTGCGTCCGCTACCGCGTTGTTGGCCGTCGGCATTATCGTCGTGCTGATTACGCCGGGTCCGACTAATACATTGCTTGCGTCGGCAGGTTTGCGCCAAGGCCCGCAGCGGTCGCTACCGCTTATCGCCGCTGAACTCGCCGGCTACCTGGTTTCTATTTCCGTCTGGGGACGGTTCCTGACGCAAGCCGCGCATGCGCTGCCATGGCTGCCCGCGTTGCTGCGCGTGGCGGCGGGTTTGTACATCGCGTGGCTGGCCATCGATATGTGGCGCGCCGCCGTCGCGCTACCCGACTCGACGCCGCGCGCGAGCGGCATGCGCACGCTGTTCATTGCGACGCTGCTCAATCCCAAAGCCTTGCTGTTCGCGGGCACTATTTTTCCGGCCGCTGCTTTCGCGCATTGGCCCGCTTATCTCTCGGCCATGCTGATCTTCGTGTGCCTGCTCGTGCCGATTGCGCTCGCATGGATCGCGTTCGGCGCGGCGCTGGGCAGCGGCAAGCTGCGTTGGCTCGATCCGGCGAAAATCCAGCGAGGCGCGTCGATCCTGCTCGGCGTCTTTTCGCTGTCGCTTGCATGGTCGGCGCTGCATTGACTGCGCAGGACGGCGGCGCGCTTACTCTTCGACGCACTCATCAACGCTCAATGCGTCCTCCCATTCCGGCGACGCCCATGTGATTTGCAATTGCGGCGTGCCGTGCCAATCCGCGCACCGCTGCAACGCGCGCCGCAGGTCGCCAGCGAGCCGGGCGCTCGGACGCACGCCCGCTTCCATATGCACGGACTTCAGTTCGAAAATGCCTTGCGCGCGGTGCGCCTTTGCATCGACGCGGCCTACCAGCCGCCCGCGGCTCAGTAGCGGCAGCACGAAGTAACCGTATTTGCGCTTCGCCGCCGGCGTATAACACTCGATCGCATAGTCGAAGTCGAACAGCGCGGCGGCGCGTTTGCGGTCCCACACCACAGGATCGAACGGCGAAAGTACGGTCGTCACCGTCGAGGCGAGTTTGCCGCTCGCGGCGTCGTCGAGCATGGGCGCGAGGTCGCGGTGCACGAACGTGTCCTGCTTCCAGCCGACCACCTGCACGGGAATCAATTCGCCGCGCTCCGCGAGCGCATGAAGCTCGTCGCGATACGGGCGGCGCGGCAGACGGTAATAATCCGCCACCCAATCGGCCCGCGCGACGCCGAGCGCCCGGCAAGTGCGGCGCAGCAGTTCATCCGTGACGACATGCGACGATGGCAGATCGCGTGCGTCGTTCCAGTCCGGCAAGACGCGTTCGGTGACGTCGTAGACGCGCTGAAAATTGCGCCGCTCTGCCACCATGAGTTGACCGATGGCGAAGAGCACTTCCAGATGGCGCTTCTCCGGCTTCCAGTCCCACCAGCCGTTGCCCTTGCCCGACTCGCGAGCGAAATCCGCCGAGCGCACCGGTCCCGTGGCGCGAATGTGCGCCAGTAGTTTCTCAATGTCTTCGCGATGCTTGTTGTGCCAGTCGGCCGCGTACTTCCAGCCCATGCCGCTCGGGTCCAGCATGCGATGACGCAGCAGGCCGTAGTCTTCGATCGGCACGAAGCACGCTTCATGCGACCAGTACTCGAACAGCTTGCCTTCGGCGAGATGTTCGTCGAGCCATTGCTGCGCATACGCGCCGAGCCGGCTGAAGAGCACGAGATATGGGCTGCGCGCGACAACGTGAATCGTGTCGATCTGCAATTGCGCCATGCGGCGGATCGCGTCGAGCACGTCGGCTTTCACGGCCTTGCGGCGCGGCGGTGTCAGCAGACCTTGTGCGGCCAGATGCAGCGTGCGGGCGGCGGAAAGCGGAAGAGTCTTCACGCGGAGATTGTTCAGTGAGTGACTGCGATGAGAAGGCGCGAGCCTGACCTGAATCAGCAGACGCTACTGTAGCGTGAATGCAAAGCGGAGGTTGATGCCAGCGCGCTGCGCATCAAAGGTGGTGCAGCGACGAAGCGGCAGATGAGTCGTGGACTGGCCGAGACCGAGCCCGAAGTGGCCGCCAACCAAGCGGCAGGTGGTCGAAGCGGACGCTGGCGATGGCAAGCGAGTCGCAGGAGAAACGTCAAATGGGCCACCTGAAACCGCCTATGCCGGTGCATGAACGGCCGCGCCCGGATGCGCCACGTCGTCAGCACCACAAACTAGGGAGCGCAGCGCAGCCAGGCCTCCGCGGCACGCGCTCAAAGCCTACCAGCCGCGCCCGTGATGCTTGTCCCAGCCGCGATGACGGCCATGGTCGTGATGCCAGCGGTGGCCCCGGTAATAGTCGTCGCGATAGCCGTAACCGTAGACGGGCTGAGGCGCATAGACGACCGGCGGCGGGGCGTACATGACTGGCGGCGCGGCGTAGATTGGGCCCGGCGTGTTGACGAACACGCCCACGTCGACGCGAGCAGAAGCGGCAGTCGATGCGCAGGCGGCGGCAAGTCCGAAGGCGGCGAAGAAGATCGCGCGTTTGTTCATGCTTCTCTCCTGTGTCCCAGCAAGACGATTGCTGTTTCCAACGATCGGCCATTCACTGTCGAATGGCTGACATGGATCTTACGAGACAGAAAGAAAAGCAGGTGCAACGAGTTGAAGGCGTGTGTAACAGAGCATTACCCGGCAGCCTGGCCGGCAGCTTTTGCTACGGACCGCCCGTGAACGTGCGGCGGTCCTCGCAGAGGGTCAAGCTCAAACTCAAGCTCAAGCCACGGATGCGACCGCTTCGTCCGCTGAAACCGCCAGTATCTGGTGGATCTGCGCGACCACCGCCGCGCCTTCGCCGACCGCCGCCGCCACGCGCTTGGTCGAGCCCGCGCGCGCGTCGCCGATCGCGTACACGCCCTTCACGGTCGTTGCGAGATCGCATGCCGACACGCCGTCCGCGCTGGTGCCCGTCAGCACAAAGCCCTTTTCGTCGAGTTCGACGCCGCAGGTGCGCAGCCAGTCGGTGTTCGGGTCCGCCCCGGTGAACAGGAACAGATGCCGCGTGTCGATGTGGTCGGTGCCATCGGGCAAGGGCTTTTTCAGAGCGACCGACGCAAGCCCGCTTTCGTCCGCGACAAGGCGGCCGATCTCCGAATTTGGATGCACGACGACGTTCGGCAGCGAGCGGATGCGGTCGATCAGATAGCGCGACATGGTGGCTTCGAAGCCGCTGCGCCGGATCAGCACGTGGACCTTCGCTGCATGCGTCGCCAGATAGACGATCGCCTGGCCGGCCGAATTGCCGCCGCCCACCAGCACGACTTCCTGGCGCTTGCACAGCTTCGCCTCGACAGGCGACGCCCAGTAGTAGACGCCGCGTCCGTCGAAACGGTCGAGCCCTTCGAGCGCGGGGCGTCGGTACACCGCACCGCTTGCGATCACGATCGTGCGCGCGCTGATATGACCGCCGCACTTCAGTTCGAGCCGGTACGGCGCCTCCCCGCAATGCAGCGCTTTTACGTGGACGGGAATCGCCACGTGCGCGCCGAATTTCTGCGCCTGCACGAACGCGCGTCCGGCCAACGCTTGACCCGAAATGCCGGTCGGAAAGCCGAGGTAGTTTTCGATTCGCGAGCTTGCACCGGCCTGGCCACCCGGCGCGCGGCTATCGAGCACGATGACCGAGAGTCCTTCGGACGCCGCATACACGGCAGTGGCGAGTCCGGCCGGTCCTGCGCCCACGATTGCGACGTCATAGACGAGCGAGGCGTCCAGATCTGGCAGCAGGCCGAGCGAGGTCGCCAGTTCCGGCATGCTCGGATGACGCAGCACCGAGCCGTCCGGACAGATGACGAGCGGCATGTCTTCCTGCTGCGCGCCGAATTGCTCGACGAGACGCAACGCGTCCTCGTCGCATTCGTCGATCGTGGAATGCGGATGACCGTTGCGCGACAGAAAGCCTTGCAACATCACGAGGCGCGCGTCGGTGCTGCTGCCGATCAGGATCGGGCCGCCCGCGCCTTTTTCGATCAGCGACACGCGCCGCAGAATCAGCGCGCGCATGATGCGCTCGCCCAATTCGGCTTCGGCCACGAGCAGTGCGCGCAGCTTCTCCGGCGGAATGAGCAACGCTCGCACCGCGCTGAGCGCCATGCCGTTGACGAGCGCGTGGCGTCCCGACAATTGGCCGACCTCGGCGAGGAAATGCCCCGGCCCGTGTTCGCCGATCACCACTTCACGGCCGATGCCGTCGCGTTGATAGACCTTCACGCGCCCTTCGAGCAGCACGAACATGCCTGGACCGGTGTGGCCGGTCTCGAACAGCAGTTCGCCGGCTTCCCAGTGGCTCGGTTCACCGAACCGGCGCACGCGATCGATCTCCGCTTCGGTGAGCGCGGGGAACATCTGATGCATGCGCGTGGACAGATTCGAAAACGGCGCGTCGGCGACTACCGCTTCCGATTGTGTTTCGGGTTCTGAAACGGAAAGCATTGAACCGCTCCTTCAGTGTTCATTGATTGACTGAACGAAGGCGCAACGGCGCGCACGCAAAAGCGCGCAAGCGGAAGCGCCGCGGCGTCAAACCGCTTTCGGCGCGATGTGCTCGACTGCGGCCTCGGGCGGCGGCATGCCGGGCAAGGCCTCGACGGGCCTGCCGGAGTCGCGCCAGGCTTCCATGCCGCCGCGCAACGGCAGCACGTCGTCGAAGCCTGCTTCGTTCAACTGCTTGGCCATCCATGCGGCCGAAATTTCATTGGGACACGAACAATAAATCACGAGCTTCTGGTCGCGCGGATACGTGGCGACGATCTGATCGAGCTGCCGCTCGTCGGCGAATTGCGAGCCCGGAATTACAAACGGATCGAGCTTGCGCTTCTCGTGCGAACGGATGTCGAACAGCACCGGCGTCTTGCCCGCCTCGACCAGCGTGGCGAGTTCGTCGACTTCAATGCGAGCCGACGCCAGCTTGTTGATCAACTGACGACGCCGAATCCAGCGATACGCCGCATACAACAGCAACAGCGCAATAGCGACGACGCCCGCGGTGCGGCCGAGGCGCCCGGCGGCGGCGAACACCATGTCGATCTGATGCGCGAACAACGCGCCGACGATAAGCCCGGTGCCCGACCATAACGCGGCACCGATGCTGTCGTAGGTGAGGAACGTGCGGTAACGGGTGCCCATTGCGCCCGCCATTGGAATAGACACGATCGACAGGCCCGGCACGAACTTGGCGACGGCCAGCACGCGCACGCCCCAGCGCCCGAAAAACCGCTCGGTTTTCTTCACGCACGTGTCACGCGACAGCGAAAGGCGGCAGATGGTTTTCAGCGTGTTGCCGCCATACAGACGGCCGGCCAGATACCACGCGCTGTCGCCGATCAGCGTTGCGAAGATGGACAGCACGAGTACCGGCAGCAGTTGCGTGCCGACGGAGCCGGGATGCATGGCGGCCATTGCGCCGAACAACACGAGCGACGGCATAGCCGGTACCGGCAGGCCGATAGAGGCCGCCAGCACGTTGGCAAAAATGAGCGCCGGTCCGTATTGCTCGACGAGATCATGTAGCATCGACTTACATCCGCGGCCTTTTCAGGCACGGTGCGCAGTAGGGAAGCAAAGGAGAATGGAGCGATTATGGACCATTTTCAAGGCGTGCAAAGCCCTTGAAAAACCCCGGTTATTCGGGGTTGGAAGCGTTACCGCCGCGCCTTCGGTCCGCGCGCCGCACGCGCTGTGAATGTCAACCAGCGCGAGCCGAACAAAATGAAAGACGATTGAATCTCGCGCAGCCTGAACAGAGGTGGCGCGCGAAGATGCCGGTAATGGTGCGCGGCGCCTGCAGTGCCGCGCTTTCTACTGCGCACGCGGCGATCACGCTGATGCGCTGCGCCGCGCGATTACGTTATTGACGATGATTGTGCTGCTCGCCCGGCAACTCGGCGCCGTGCGCGCGGATTGCCGCGATCAGCTCGGCCGGCGTGATTTCATAGCGTACTTCCCGATGTATGCCGGGCTTGCGCTCATCGACCTCGATCAGAAGAATGCCTTTGCCGTCTTCTGTCGACTCGAGGCGCAGCGAACGCAGTTCGCGCCCGGTTGCGTCGTCGTATTCGGTGAGCAGGGCCATTGACCCGGAGGACCCGGTAGTGCGCATCGAAGTTGTCCTTAATCCGTTGTTGATCGAACCATTGTACGGGCAGCATGACGCGCCGTCTGTCGCGCAATGTTCACGCTTTGGCGATTGACCGTTGCGTGCGCCTGCTTGCCCGAACGCCGCCGTGCACCTAAGCCCGCGGGCCGCGAGCCCGGTGCGTGCAGTGGCGTTCACCTGTGACAATGAGTTTAACGCGACTCGTTGCGACGACGGGCGCATTTTTCGTGCCCCGTGGCGGTGCAGTTCTTCTCCTGCAATGTCATGCTGCTGACGCGCAGTATGGTTATGCATCGCGAGAGGTCAGCGAACAGGCGATCGGCAAAAACGCCCGAAGCAATGCTCGGTAGGTCGCGCTCCCTCAACATAGGCAACGTCCGGCCGTCGCTCCACTACAACGGTCGGTTATGAGATTCGCGCATGCGTTCCAGTTCCAGCATCTCAGAGGCGCGCAACGGCGCATCGCCGTCGAGAAAGAACTCGTCCAGTTGTGGCGGCGCCGCGTCGGAGCCGCTCAACATCGCATGAACCTGCCCGCGATGATGGATCTGGTGCACGAAGAGATGAGGCAGCACCTTGCCGATGCTCTCCCGTTGAACGCCGACCGACGGACCGCGGTCGATCTCCACCTCACGGTTCAAGTCGCTGCCCGTCAGCGACTTGCAAAAGGCCAGCAGGTCGCTATCGCTTCGAGCCTGGGCGTCCCACAGCTGAGTCGCGCGTGGATAGGGCAGTTCGTCGTCGAAAATCGTGAGGCCCTGGCCGCCGCCCACAAGCGCGTAGTAGTAGTAACGGTCTACGAGCAAAATGTGATTCAACGTGAGTTGCAACGATGGGAAGAAGCTCACCCTGCGCGCGGCGAATGCTTCGTCGGTCAAGCTCAGGCACGCGCGGTAAAGGCGCAGGTTCGACCATGCGTTGTTGCGCGCCATGGCAGTCAGATGCAAAGACAACGGATCGCGCGAAGCGGCGCCTCGCGAGTTGGACTCGATCATCTGTGTCTCCGTCAGTAGCAAGCGGCATGAATCTGTGAGCAGAAAGGCGCGCATCGACGTGCGCGCTCCAACAGCATAGATCGCGCGAAAAAAAACGGCCCGTCTGTTTGGGACGGGCCGCTCAACGCCGTTGTTACTCGGGTCAGTCTGTCCATACATCCATTGGGCAGCGACGCTTGCACGGTACGGCGTCAATATCCCGCTGTCGAGGTAGGAGTAATGCCGATCTATCGGATCAATGCGGCCTCAATGCAACGTCGATGCGTCATTAATGAACAACCGGGACCGCCTCGTCATGCTCCGCGGGATGAGCATCGCGCTGTCCATGCGCAAGCGTGGCTGCTGATGCTAGCTCGTGCGCAGCATTGGCTGGCGCGCGCTGACGCGTGCGAGCAACAACGCGCGACGCAGGCGCCGTGTCCGCAACCGTGAACAGACGGACGGCCTCGCTTAGCACGTCCGCCTGCGCGGCGAGACGCTGCGCCGTGGACGCCGCCTGTTCGACGAGCGCGGCGTTCTGCTGGGTCGCGCCATCGAGATGCGAAACAGCCTGGTTCACCTGGCGAATGCCCTCGGCCTGTTCGCTGCTCGCGTTCGCTACTTCCACGATGATCGACGACACGCGCTCGACCGCTTCGTCGATTGCACGCATTTGAGAGGTGGTGCGCGCTACGAGGTCGGTGCCCGCCGCGACTTCCGCCGCGCTTGCCTCGACCACGGATTTGATCTCCTTCGACGACGCCGCGCAACGTTGCGCAAGCATCCGCACCTCGCCCGCGACCACGGCGAACGAGCGGCCTGCTTCGCCCGCGCGCGCCGCTTCGACGGCGGCGTTCAGCGCCAGAATGTTGGTCTGGAAAGCGATGCCGTCGATCACACCGGTAATGTCGGCAATGCGCCGAGATGCGGCCGTAATGCCCGCCATGGTCTGCTCGACCTGGCCGGCGATCTTGCCGCCTTCGGCAGCCGCGGCCTGCGCGTCTTTCGCGAGGTCGAGCGCGCGCACGCTGGCATCGGCGTTCGCTTGCACGGTGGTGGTCAGCTCTTCCATCGTGGCGGCGGTTTCTTCCAGCGAGGCGGCCTGCAGTTCCGTACGGCGAGCGAGGTCCACGTTGCCGCTTGAAATCTCCCGCGCGTTATCGAGCATGCCGTTGATCTGCTCGCGCACGTCATAGACGATCGCGGCCAGGTTGGCCTTCAACTGATTCAATGCTTGCAGCACATCGCCCAGGTCGTCGTGACGCGCGATCTCCAGATCGACAGTCAGATCTCCTGCGGCGAGCCGGGTCGCGAATCCGCTCATGTCGCGCACCGGCGCAGCCACATGCCGCGCGAGCAGACGCCATGAAACCAGACTGACGGCACTGGCCACGCCGAACGCGATCCAGAACGGCGTTGGCGGCGCGCCTTGCCACGCCGCGAGGCCGGCCGCCGCGAGCGCGAGCGGCGTGAGCGCATAACCGAAAGCGGCGCGCGTCGCCACGGGCAGGCGTGTCAGTGCTTGCAGCCGACCAGGCAAACCCGTGCGCACGATCATGCCGCGACGCAGCTTTATCCCGCGCGCCTCGCCTGCCCGCATGCGGGAGTACAACGCTTCGGCAGCGCGCACAGCGTCACGCGCCGGCTTCACGCGCACGCTGAGATAGCCCACCACGGCACCTTTCTTGACCACCGGCGTGACGTTCGCATGAACCCAATAGTGATCGCCGTTCTTGCGGCGGTTCTTGACGAGCGCAGTCCATGGACGTCCATCGCGAATCGTTGCCCACATGTCCGCGAACGCTTCGCGCGGCATGTCCGGATGGCGGATCAGATTGTGCGGCTGGCCGACGAGCTCTTCATGGGTATAGCCGGACACGGCGATAAAAGCCGGATTGCAATATTCGATGCGGCCGGTCAGGTCGGTCGCGGAAACAAGCATTTGCGACGACGGGAATTCGTACTCTTGCCCGGTGACAGGCTGGTTATTGCGCATGACTTTCCTTGCTGATGCTCACCTCGCACAGTGCGCGGTCTTACGGTGTTGCAAGGAATAACGGCATGAAGTGCGGGTGCCTTGAGGGTTTCCCACTAATCCGCTCAGGTTTAAGTCCGTGGCGCCGTTAATGCAGGGTTCGGCAACGCCTTGGCGGCAGACCGCGTTAAAAGTGCCGGATGCATCGCGCGACACCGTCAAAGCGACTACACTGCGCCGATACAGGCCAGCAGACGCAGTCCGCTAAAGACCGCAGTGGTCTGCCTGCGCGAACCGCACGCACGTGATCTGATGCAGAAAATCCTTGATCGAAGTCAAGAGTCACTCGAATACGCGTTCGCGTCGCTCGCGAAGACTGCGAAGCGCCAGCAACGGGTCTATCTCGCGACAATCGGCTCATTGATGCTGATGGTGGCTGTTTTTGCGCTGGTTATCGCGGTCGTGGCTGCGTTCAAGCAGCTGGAATATCGCCGCACGTTCACGTCGCAGAATGCAACCGACCTGTCGTTGCTGCTGCATCGAGAAGAGTCCTTCCTGCGGCGCGCCGAATTTACCCTCGACTACTACTACGGCGCAACGGACGTGCGGCGCGCGCCCGAGGCGGTCGAGCAATCCATCGCACAGACGGGCGCGGCGCGCGGCACGGTGGACAGAGTCGACGCGGAGTTCGACGTCGTCATTGGGCAGTCCACTCGCGCCGCCTGGGGCGCCCGACTCGGCGACAAACTGGGGCGGCTTTACGAATCGGCGCAATCCACGCTTGTCACGCAACAGGCGTTCGAACTCGAACAGCGGGCGACGCTGATCGGCGTCGATGAAGACTACGCCGTGATTCTTCCTTCGCTGGCGGGCTCTGCCGCCGGGCCGAACAGCGGGGCGGCGCGCTTCGCCACGTCTGCTCAGCAAGCGGCGCTCGCAGGTGTGCTGAGGGAGACGATTGAGCGCGAACTCAAGTCGCAAACCGGCAAGCGCGTGCCTGGCAAGGGTGAGCGCCTGTGGGTCGGACCGTATCGAGATCCTCTGCAAAACACGCCGGTGATCTCGGCGGTAAGCGCGTATTACGAGGGCGACAAACCTGTCACGCTCATCAGCGCGAGCATTCCGCTCAATGTGCTCGCCACGCGCATTGCGCCGCCGGGCAGCGCGGGCGCCACATTGCTGATGGCGCCCGATCGCCGCATTCTGGTGTCTTCCGCTGCGCTCGACGCGCAAACCGGCGCGGTGCTGCAACGCGCAGTGGCCGCGACTCCGCCGCACGTTTTTCACTATGAGCGCGAAGGCGCGATCTTCTATGAGCCGCTCATGCCGGGCTTCGGCTCGCTCGTCGGCTATGTGCCTTGGGGCGGGTTGGCCGCGGCGCTGGGCTGGCAACTGGCAGTGATCGGTAGCCTCGCGTTTCTGGTCATGCTGGCCATTGCGCTGACCGCGCGTTTGTTCGGCCTGCGGCTTTTGCGCAGCGCGTTTGCCGAGACTTCGCGCGCGCTGGAAAGCGACACCCTCAACCACATTCTGGTAAGCGCGACGCCGATCGGACTGTGCATCGTGCGGCGAAGCGACTATTCGATATTGACGGCAAACGCGCTCGCCGCCGAACTGCTGCAAATCGAGCCCGGCACAAGCCGGCTGCCGCCGCATATCGCTGCCGGCTTTCTCGCTCAGGCACCGGAGCAGACTTCGGCCGCCGCGTTTGCACGGATCGCCGCTTTTGTCGCGCCGGCGCAGCCGCCATCTCAGCCTGCGACGTTAGTGCCCGCGAATGCCCAGGCAACTGCGGCGCCGGAAGCCGGCGCCGCACCCGCGCAATTCCTGCAAATCACCTACGCACCCGCCCCCTATGCCGGCGAGCACGTGTTGTTCTGCGCGATTCTCGATGTGACCGCGCAGCACGCGCTCGAACAACAGTTGCGTGACGCGCAGCAGGCGTCTGACGCGATGATGCGCGCGCGCACCAACTTCTTTGCCGCGATGAGCCACGAAATCCGCACGCCTCTGAATGCGCTGCTCGGCAATCTCGAACTCTTCGCGCGCACGCCGGGGCTTGAAGCGCACGCGCAGCGGCTCGCCGCCCTGAATGTGGCGGGTGATGCGCTGCGCCGCGTCGTCAACGATATTCTCGACTTCTCCAAGATCGATGCCGGCGAAATGCTTCTGGTGCGCGAACCGTTTCCTCTACTCGAGGCATTCGAGAGCATTGCGCTTTCCTATGCGGCGATGGCCGGCGATCGCCCTGTCCGTTTCTTTTCACTGCTTTCGCCGGCGCTCGACCGAACGGTTGTCGGCGACAGAATGCGGATCGCACAGGTCATCAACAATCTGTTGAGCAACGCATTTAAGTTCACGTCGAGCGGCAAGATCATGCTGCAAGCCGACCTTATCGACGATGCGCAAGGCCGTCCGATCCTCAATTGCCGCGTGTCGGATTCCGGGCCGGGCATGACCCAGGAACTGGTCACGCGGCTTTTCAAGCCGTTCGTGCAAGGCGAGGCCGGTGCGTCGCGCGGCGCGGAAAGTACCGGTCTCGGACTCGTGATCTGTGCGCGCCTCTGCCAGTTGATGGGCGGCACGATTTCGGCCGAGAGCGTGGTGAGCGTCGGCAGCGTATTCAACGTGTCGATTCCGCTCGCTGCCCCGCCGGATGAGAAGCCGGCGAGGCCGGCGCCCGTCACTGAGAAGCGCGGAATGCTGCTCGCGCTGTGTCAGGATTCCCAGGTCGCCGAACTGCTCCGCCGATGGCTCGAGCACTTCGGCTGGAGCGCGCACGTGGTACCGGCACTCGCGGCCGCGCGCGCGTGGTTGCAAGTGAACCGCCCGACGGCGCTGATTGTTTCGGGCGCATACGACCTCGAAGTCATCGCCTCGCTGCGGGCGTTGCAGCCGGTGCCTGCTGTCTGGGTAACGCGAGCCGGTCCGCAACGACCGCAAATGCGCGCGGAAGGCGTACTCGAAGTGACGGAGTTCAGCGGAACGGCAGTCCGGACTGCGATCGAGCTGGCAGTTGAGGGCACGCCGGTCGTCGCGGCTGGCGAAGTGCCGGCGGCACCGCGAATAGATTCGGCGGCAGCGACTATGCTAACGACGCATCCCGCGCTGCAAGGCCTCACCATTCTCGTTGCGGAAGACAATCCGCTGATTCAAACCTTGATCGCGGAACAGCTTGCCACGCTCGGTTGCGCGCCGACCATCGCCGGTGACGGCAGAATGGCGCTCGGCTTTTTCGAACGGACGCACTTCGACGTCGTACTGACCGACATCCACATGCCGGTCATGGACGGCTTCGAGTTCCTCGCCGCACTGCGCAAGCTGGACGCCGACGTGCCGGTGCTTGCCTTCAGCGCGGTGGCCGAAAATCAGGAAGCGCAAAGCTGGCATGAGCGTGGTTTCAGCGGTTACGTCTCGAAGCCTGCTTCGTTGAGCGAACTTCAGGCTGCACTGCTCGCTGTGGCGCCTGCCGTGCCGGGAAAGGTCGCACCGGGTGCCGCTCCTGCGTCCGTCGCCGCAACGGGCGCCACACTCGCCGCAGACGAGAAAGCGCGTTACACCGCCATGCTCAAGGAGCACTTGAAAAACGATCTGCCGCGGCTACTCGCCATTGTCGATGAAGAAGACCGGCAGGCGTTGGCCGGCTGGGCGCATAGCGCGAGCGGTGCGTTCGTGATCGTGCAGGAGCCGAGGTTCGTTGAAGAGTGCCGGCAGTTACAACGGCTGTGCAACGACAGCGAAAGCTGGACGACCGAAATGGACGAGCGCGCCGTGTCGTTGCACGAGGCTCTGTGCGATCACTACGGCATGGACGAGCCGTCGACGCATTGACCTCATTGATGGCCACCTACACCGTCGCCGATCAGCCCGGCCGTCGTGCGATGAAGTCGATTTCCACCAGTGCGTCGCGCGCCAGCGCGGTCACGCCGATGCAGGTGCGCGCCGGCAGCGCGTCGGCGGGAAAGTACACGCGGTAGATTTCGTTCATCGCGGCGTAATCGCGCTTGAACTCCGTGAGGAAAATGCGTGCGGCGACCACGTGTTGCAGGCCGAGATCGAGACCCTTGAGAACCAGCACGAGGTTGTCCATCACGCGACGGGTCTGCGCGACTACGCCTTCTGGAAGCGGTGCGGCGTCGTCGGTGGGGGAGGTCGGCATCTGGCCCGTGAGGAAAACCCAGCCGTCGGCTTCAGTGGCGTGGGAAAACGGGCCGACCGGCGTAGGAGCGCCGGGAATCATCCAGAAAGCGGGGGTTGAGCTCATTGGGAATGCCGGTCATGGCTTCGAATGTCGGGCTGACAAGATAACCGATCAAAACTCACGATGCCGGCGAGGTAGCCGGCATCGTCCCCCCCAAGCCCGCGCTTAAACGAGCCCGGTCGTGTAATAAACGGCGATCACGAAGAAAACAGCCAACGTCTTGATGACCGTCACCGCGAAGATGTCGCGATAGGACTGACGGTGCGTCAATCCGGTCACCGCCAGCAGCGTGATGACCGCGCCGTTATGCGGCAGCGTGTCCATGCCGCCGCTGGCCATTGCGACCACGCGGTGCAGCACTTCCATCGGAATATGCGCGGCCTCTGCGCCCTTGATGAACACATCCGACATGGCCGCGAGCGCGATGCTCATGCCGCCGGACGCAGAACCCGTAATGCCCGCCAGCGAACTGACCGACACGGCTGCGTTGACGAGCGGGTTCGGAATGCTTTTCAGCGCGTCGCTCACCACGAGGAAACCTGGCAACGCGGCGATGACACCGCCGAAGCCATATTCGGAAGCGGTATTCAGCGACGCCAGCAGCGCGCCCGCCACTGCCGCCTTGGTGCCGACTGCAAAGCGCTCGCGCACCCGGCCGAACGCTGTCAGCACGACCATGACGATACCGAGCAAGAGCGCGCCTTCGACAGCCCAGATCGCAACGACTGTCTTGATCGTCGTGGTAAGCGGCGCGTGGACGCCCGGCAGGATGTCCGGCGCGACGGTGTACGAAACGCCGTACGCCGTGGGAATCCAGCGAGTCAGCACGAAGTTCGCGACGCCGACCAGCACCAGCGGCGCGACCGCGAGCAACGGATGCGGCAGCTGCTTCGACTCGACGCGTTCCGGTTCGTTGACGAGTTCCGTGCCATAGCCTTCGCCGGTTGCCATCGCGGCGCGGCGGCGCCACTCGAGATAGCTGAGGCCGACCACGATAATGAACAGCGAGCCGATCACGCCCAGCGCGGGCGCAGCCCACGAGGTCGTCTTGAAGAACGTCGTCGGAATGATGTTCTGGATTTGTGGCGTGCCGGGCAGCGAGTCCATCGTGAAGGAGAACGCGCCCAGTGCAATGGCGCCAGGCATCAGGCGCTTTGGAATATTGCTCTGGCGATACAACTCAGCGGCGAACGGATAGACCGCGAACACCACCACGAACAGCGATACGCCGCCGTAGGTGAGCAGCGCGCACACAGCGACGATCACGGCGTTCGCGCGCGAGCGGCCAATGTAGCGAATCGCGGCGGCCACGATCGACTCCGAGAAACCGGATAGTTCGATGACCTTGCCGAACACGGCGCCCAGCAGGAATACGGGGAAGTAGAGCTTGACGAAGCCGACCATCTTCTCCATGAAGATGCCGGTGAAAACCGGTGCAACGGCGGCCGGATCGACCAGAAGGACGGCGCCGAGAGCGGCGATCGGTGCGAAGAGAATGACGCTGTAGCCGCGATAGGCGGCGAACATCAGAAACGCCAGCGCGGCAAGGACGATGACAAAGGACATTGAGTCTCCAGAAGCTTGGTTTGTTCTACGTGTACGCCGTCTCAGCTAGACACGGCACGGCGCCCGCGAATGCAGGTTCCATGCCATACGCCCGATAACGGCTCGCGCGCCGATGCGCGGGGCCGTAGCGGACAAAACCATGAGACGTGTTGCCGCAGATTGTACCTAAATGTCTCCAAACGGGGACGTGAATTGCTCCGTGCGCACGCGCGTCATGGCGGGCCCGTTGTTGCACAGGCTTGTCGGCGATCTCTTCGATGAGATAAGCTTGTCCACGAATGGAGACAAGCGACTAATAGAACGATAGCCGGAGACAGCGACAACATGATGAACGACTGGGCGGGCCTCCCTGCCACCTATAGCGACGTCCTGCGCCGCGCGATGGATTCGCTATTCCGCACTTTCGAGAATTTCAGCGAAGGCACGTTCATTGTCGACGCCGAGGCGCGCGTAGTCTGGATCAACAAGCGTTATGCGGCGCGGTTCGGCTTTGCGGATCCCGAGCAGGCCATTGGCCGGGATTGCGAAGCGGTCATTCCAAACAGCCTGATGCGCGAAGTCGTGAAGACGGGCAAGCCGATTCTGCTCGACATTCTGGAAACGGATCGCGAGCCGCTCGTCGTCACGCGTCTGCCGCTGAAAGACGACGCAGGCGAAACCGTGGGCGCCGTCGGTTTCGCGCTGTTTGACGAACTGAAGGCGCTTACACCGCTCTTTTCGCACTATTCGCGCGTGCAGGAAGAACTGATCGCGACGCGCCAGTCGCTTGCACAGGCGCGCCGTGCCAAGTACACCTTCGGCAGCTTTGTCGGCACGAGCGCGGCCAGCCTGGAGGTCAAGCGCCAGGCGCGCCGTGCGGCGCAATTGGAATCGCCGGTTCTTCTGCTGGGGGAGACCGGCACCGGCAAGGAACTGCTCGCGCATGCAATCCACGGCGGCTCGGCGCGGGCGAACCAGCCGCTCGTGACGGTGAACGTGGCGGCGATTCCGGACACGTTGCTCGAAGTCGAGTTCTTCGGCGCGGCGCCCGGCGCGTACACCGGCGCGGATCGCAAGGGCCGCGTCGGCAAGTTTGAACTGGCGAACGGCGGCACGCTTTTCCTCGACGAGATCGGCGATATGCCGCTGCCGTTGCAGGGCAAGCTGCTGCGAGTTTTGCAGGACAAGGAGTTCGAGCCGCTCGGTTCGAACCGGATCGTGCGCGCCGACGTGCGGATCATCGCGGCGACCTCTGCCGATCTGCCCGCGCTCGTCGCGGCGGGACGTTTCCGCGCGGACTTGTTCTATCGGCTGAACGTATTGACGATCCACGCACCGCCTTTGCGCGAGCGCGCTTCTGACATTGAAGCGCTCGCCTACGCAATGCTCGAAGACCTGTCGACGCAGGCGCGCGGCGGCAGTCACTACGAATTGCAGGACGATGCATTGCGCTTGCTGTGCGCCTACGCATGGCCGGGCAATGTGCGCGAACTGCGCAATACGCTTGAGCGGGCCGTGATGTTGTCCGACAGCGAGCGGATCGATGCGCGTGCGCTTGCGCCGTTCGTCGGTTCGGGGCAGGGCGGCGCACTCAGCGCGAGCGCGGTACAAGGCGCGCCGCACGCCCAGCCGCCGGCTGTGGCCGAAGCGGGGAATCCGGAGATCGAGCCGCCGTCGTGGAACGACGCAATGGCGGCGTTCGAGAAGCGCTTTCTCAGCGATGCATTGCGCGCCAACGGCGGGCGCGTGATCGACACCGCCGCGCAGATCGGCATGGGGCGGGCAACGCTTTACAAAAAGATTGCGGCGCACGGCATCGAGATTTGACAAAGCCGGCCTTCACCGGGGCACGCAGCGCAATTGGCGCGTGGCACAATCGTGTGATCCAAAAACAAGACGTGATCGGGGTTTCACATGAACCGCAGCTTCTCTTTCTTCGCGCGCCGTGTCTCTGTGTTCGCGGTCGTTGCAGCGAGCGCCGTACTGGGCGGTTGCAGCAGCAGCGCGCCGCTGTTTTTGCCCGACGGCCGTGTCACCACACTCGTTGAATGTCCAGCTGGCTCCGACTCCTGCTCGCAGCAGGCGGCCGCAGGCTGCGGCGGCGCGTTCGACACGGTTCGCCAGTCCACGAACAATGGCACGCTCAGCCTGATCTACGCCTGCCGCGCAAAGTAATAGCGCTGCGGCTGCGCCATTGCGGGTGCGGACCGAAGGCATTGGTTCGACTGCCTTCGGTCCAATAGTCTTGCCGGGACTGTGCCGCCCAATTTGTACGCCGGCCCCGCATAACTCGCTATTCAAAATGCTTACGGCCTTCAGCGGCGAACTATTGCGCCGAGGGCGCGCTTTCAAAAGTGCACGAACGTCATAAATATATGCGTCTAATGCGTGGAGACAAAACCGTGTCTATGCCGCTCGCATATTAATCAGCGACGTTGGTTTTTATTCCTAATGGATCGACATCCATAAAAAGTCACGGTATTTTTTCGCACTGAAGCGAAGTCGGTGCGGCAGGTAACGGAACACGAAATCCCGCGGCAGTATTCTGTTTTCACAGGTTCGCCAGCGCATGCGACCAGCAGCTTTTGCCGAATAAATAGACCACGCGGCAAAAGCGAGGAAGAAGTTGCCGACTAACGGAAGTAGACGTTAGAAACGGCACAGTTGTGCTTTTTCATTGCGTTTCGAATTAAGTCAACGAGTATTCCGGGGAAAAGAATGAATCATCACCAACTCGAAAAAGACATCCAACATCTCGAACACGTCATTTCGCACATTTCCGCCGAAGACCGCATACCGCTGTCGTATTGGCGCAACCGCATCGATTCGGTTTCCGGCTCGGTTCGCATGCCGACACAGGCCAGTCGCATCAAACGTCTCAATGCCGCACTCGCGGCGTTGGAAGAGCGCCAGAAGGCCTGACCAGCACTGCGCGCTGCAAACTCGCTGCCATTTCGTTATCGTCTTTAGACGACGCTTAAGCCAGGACACACTATCGACATGCAAGCAGCTGGATTTTCGTCAGCTCGGCTGACAGCCCTGACGCGCACCTTGCAGGGTTACGTGGACCGACGCGATGTGGCCGGCGCGGTGGCGCTCGTCTGGCGCCGCGGCGAAACCGGCTACTTCGAGGCGCTCGGTCTGCGCGACGAAGCCGCGCAGTTGCCGATGGAGCGCGACACGCTCTTCCGCATCGCGTCGATGACCAAGCCGGTGACGAGCGCCGCCATTCTCATGCTGATCGAAGAGGATCGGCTGGCGCTCGACTCGCCCATCGCGCAGTGGTTGCCCGAACTGTCGTCGCCGCGCGTGTTGCGCGATCCCGGCGGCCCGCTCGATGCGACCGATCCTGTGCGCACGCCGCTTACCGTGCTCGATCTGTTGACGCATCGCGCGGGCTTCGCATACCACTTCACCGCGACCGGCCCGCTGGCACAGGCGTACGCGACGGCGTTCAACGGCGTCGATGGGCATGGCGACGTGAACGCGTGGCTCGAGCGCATCGCCCAATTGCCGCTGATGTTTCAGCCGGGCTCGCGCTGGCATTACGGCATCGCCACCGACGTGCTCGGCGCGCTGATCGCGAGAGTGAGCGGCATGCCGCTAGGGGAGTTTTTCCGCACGCGCATTTTTGAGCCGCTGGGCATGCGCGACACCGCGTTCTGGGTGCCCGAGCCGCAGCTCGCCCGTCTGGCTACCGCATATGGCGTCGATCCGGAAACGCGGCGGCGCGTGGTCGAGGATCATGCGTCTGCGAGCCGCTGGGCCAATCCGGCGCGCTTTCAGAGCGGCGGCGGCGGGCTCGTCTCCACCGCTCAGGACTATCTGCAGTTCGCGCAGTTGCTTTTGCGGCGTGGACGTGTCGACGATGTGCGCTTGCTGTCGCATCGCTCGGTCGATCTGATGCGCTCGAATTTTCTGACTCGCGATCAACGCCGCCTCCCGGCGTTCGGTCATGTGATGTGGGCGGGCCAGGGCTTCGGCCTCGGTTTGTCGATCGTCGACGATCCGGCGCAGCAACTTCCGCAAGGCTATCGCTCAACCGGCTCCTTCGGTTGGCCGGGCGCTTTCGGCACGAGCTGGTTCGCCGATCCGGTCGAGGACATGATCGGCATCATGCTGATCCAGCGCCGTTCGATCGAGCCGTTTCCCATGGCAGTCGACTTCGAGCGCGGCGTGTACGATGCAATTGACGATTGAGTGCGCATGCTTCGGCGATGACCGGCCGCACTTTTAGCGCCGGACAATGAAGGGCTCTCTATCCGGCGTTTTATTTGTCTGATAGCGTCCGCACTTCGGTTCGCCACAATCAACGGGAGCATTCGCGATGGCCTCATACAAACAGTTGACCGCTCAGCTCGAAAAGCTTCACAAGGAAGTTGCGGCGGCTCGTGACAAGGAAGTCGCGCAAGCGATCGCCGACATCAAACAGAAGATCGCCGAGTACGACCTGACCGCCGAAGAGCTCGGTTTCGCGAATACATGCACCGTTGCGCGAAAAGCCGCTTCGGTCGCCAAGTATCGCAACCCGAAAACCGGCGAGACCTGGAGCGGCCGCGGGCGCTCGCCTGCGTGGCTCGCGGGCAAGAATCGCGAGCGTTTTCTGATCGAAGTGTAGGGTGCGGTTAGCAGGCTTCGTGTCGTCCGCATTGCTGAAGTGATGCTGCGCCCGGTTTTTTCTGCACCGCTGCCAGGCCCCGAAAACGCTCACCTTTAGATCGAAACCTGGAGTCCGCACACTCGACCGGCGCCTCCGGTCCACATACTTCGGTGAGCCTGGCTTCTTCACCGGGCGCACCCAATCCGAGGTGAGTGCGAAGTAGGGACCGCGCCTCACCGACATGTCCGAAACCCGCGCCAGCCTTTGCTGGCGGGCGTTCCCAGGCTGTACGAAGAATCGTTCGCAAAGATAAAAACGCGGCTCTGCGTTCGCTTCGTCTATGCCGACGCGCAAGCAACGCCGCGTCGTTGGTGCAAGAACCTCTTCGCGCGTGCTCACCTTTCGCCGTCGTGCGCGGCGCGACGTCGTCAGTCCCGAAAACCCTCACCTTTGCGTGCGTTCCGCTTCGCGCGAACACGCCGCGCTCTCTATGCGGTCCGGACAAACCCGGAGTTGAGTTCGCCTCATACCCCGGATCAAAACTCATCGATACATGGTCGCGGATGCCGAACGCCACAATCGGTCATCCACTCAACTTGACGGAAAGACCATGAGCGTATCGACGGACAAACAGCTTTTTATCGGCGAAGGATTCGAAGGACCGGGCGTCAACCTCGCGCATATCAACGTGCTGGTCGGCCCGCGTAACGGCCCGGCGGGCCAGGCGTTTGCCACCGCGTTGGCGACGCCTTCCACGGGTCACGCACCGTTCGTCGTGATCGCGCGTCCGGGCGTGCCGACCAAGCCTTTGACGCTCTACGTGAACAAGGCGCAGATCGGCAGCGACTTCCATGGCAACGCAACCTGGGGCGCGTCGCAAGCCGGTATTGCGAAGGCGGTGGCCGAGTCGTTGGAGAACGGCACGCTGCCTCCGGAAGCGGAGAACGATTGGGTTGTCGTGTCCGCAAACTGGGTCAATCCAGCGACCGACGATCTCGACGCCGTCTTCGAAAACAACTACCGCGCGTGCAGAAACGCGATCCTTGCCGCGATGAAAGGCTTGCCGCATCGCGACGAAGTGTTCGCCGCCGCGCGCGACGTCTCCAACCCGTTCTACACCCCCAAACAACGCTGATCGCGGCCTCGATCGAAAGCAGCCGCACCTGATCTGCAAGGAGACACCTTTCATGGAATACATTCGCCTCGGCCAATCCGGCCTGAAGGTTTCGCGTCTGTGCCTCGGCACGATGAATATGGGCACGCCCCAATGGAAGCCCTGGATTTTCGACGAGGCGCGCAGCGAGCCGATCGTTCGCCATGCGCTGGAAGCCGGCGTCAATTTCATCGACCTCGCGGATTTCTATTCGACGGGCGTCGGCGAAGAAGTCGTCGGCCGCATTCTGAAGCGCCTTGCGCGCCGCGAGGAGATCGTCGTGACGACCAAAGTCGGCTACGACATGGGCGCATACCAGAACGCGGGTGGTCATTCGCGCAAGCACATCATGGACGGCATCGACGGGTCGCTTACGCGCCTTGGGATGGATTACGTCGACATCTACATGCTGCATTTCTTCGACGTAAACACGCCGGTCGAGGAAACCATGGGCGCGCTGAACGACATCGTGCGTGCGGGCAAGGCACGCTATATCGGCGTCTCGACCATGTACACGTGGCAGTTCGCGAAGATCATGCAGGTTTGCGAACGCAACGGCTGGCATAAGCCGATCAACATGCAGTTGCAGCTGAACCTCGCGTATCGCGAGGAAGAGCGCGAGATGATCCCGTATTGCAGGGATCAGGGCGTCGGTGTCTCCGTATTCAGCCCGCTTGCGCGCGGCCTGCTGACAAGCGACGCCAACTCGACGCGCAATCAGACCGACTTCTTCACCGCTCAAATGTATGGCGATGATGTGTCGCGGCAGATTGCGGCGTCGGTGGCGCGCGTGGCCGCCCGGCGCGGCGTGTCCGCGGCGCAGATCGCGCAGGCGTGGGTGCTGAGGCACGAAGGTGTGGCGAGCATGCTGGTCGGCGCGGATACGCCGGCGCAGTTTGACAGCGCGATCGCCGCGCTCGGCACGGCGCTGTCCGACGAAGAGGTCTTCGAACTCGAACGCAATTACACGCCGTGCGATCTGATCAACGACTACACCGCTGGCAAGCGCATCGCGCGCGAGCCGAGGCTTGCGCAAGACGCGTTCGCCGAGAAGCT
Source organism: Paraburkholderia strydomiana (assembly GCF_031456815.1). Lineage (NCBI taxonomy): Bacteria > Pseudomonadati > Pseudomonadota > Betaproteobacteria > Burkholderiales > Burkholderiaceae > Paraburkholderia > Paraburkholderia strydomiana. The sequence continues at coordinate 57,823 of NZ_JAVDVL010000021.1, read as the reverse complement.
GGAGGAAGCGGCATGAACGAATTTCTCCGGACAGGGCATTACATCGGCGGCGAGTGGTACGAAGGCGCAAGCACTTATCCCGTGCTCGATCCCGCGACAGGCGAAGTGATCGCGCAAGTGGCTAAGGGCGGCGCGGCGGAGGCGACGCAAGCCATTGCCGCCGCGGAACGGGCGTTTCCCGCGTGGCGCTCGTTGACGGCGAAAGAGCGCAGCGCGCGCGTCAAGCGTTGGGGCGAGTTGATGCTCGAGCATCGCGATGCGCTTGCTGTGCTATTGACCCGCGAACAAGGTAAGCCGCTCGCCGAAGCGCGTGGCGAAGTCGGCTATGCGGCGAGCTTCTTCGAATGGTTCGCCGAAGAAGCGAAGCGCGCATATGGCGACGTGATTCCGAGCCCGAATCCGAACGCAAAGATCATCGTGACGCGCGAACCGGTCGGCGTGGTCGCGGCCATCACGCCGTGGAATTTTCCGCTCGCGATGATCACGCGCAAGGCGGGCCCCGCGCTGGCGGCCGGTTGCACGATGGTGCTCAAGCCCTCCGAGGAAACGCCGCTGTCCGCGTTGGCGCTGGCCGTGCTCGCAGAGAAGGCGGGCATTCCGCCGGGGGTGTTCAACGTGGTCTCCGGCGATGCCGTCGCAATTGGCGGCGCGCTCACCGAATCCGACGTAGTGCGCAAGCTCTCGTTCACGGGCTCCACGCGCGTGGGCAAGCTGCTCGCGAAGCAGTCGGCGGATACGTTGAAGAAGCTCTCGCTGGAGTTGGGCGGCAACGCGCCGTTCATCGTGTTCGACGACGCGGATCTCGACGCCGCCGTGCAAGGCGCGATGGCGTCCAAGTTCCGCAACACGGGACAAACCTGCGTGTGCGTCAATCGCTTTTACGTGCAGGGCGGCATTTACGATGCGTTCACGCTGGCGCTCGCGCAGGCGGCGCGCAAGATGCGCGTGGGCAACGCGTTGCAAGGCGACGTCGAACAAGGGCCGTTGATCAATCAGGCCGCGCTGACGAAGGTGGAGGCGCATGTGGCCGACGCGTTGCAAAAGGGCGCGAAGGTGCTGACCGGCGCAAAGCCGCATGCGCTTGGCGGCACCTTTTATGAGCCGACGGTTCTGGTCGATGCAACCAGTTCGATGCTGATTGCGCAGGAAGAGACCTTCGGACCGGTCGCCGCGTGTTTTCGCTTCAAGACCGAAGACGAAGCCGTGGCCGCGGCGAACGCGACGCCGTTCGGGCTGTCCGCGTACTTCTACACGCGCGATCTGGCGCGTGCATGGCGCGTGGGCGAGGCGCTCGAAAGCGGCATGGTCGGCATCAACGAAGGGATTCTGTCCACCGAAGTCGCGCCGTTTGGCGGCGTCAAGCAATCGGGCCTCGGCCGCGAAGGATCGAAGTATGGGCTCGATGAATACACCGAACTCAAATACATGATGATGGGCGGGCTCGGACGCTGATCGTCAGACCTCATACGGGCGGAAGCGCATCGCGTTCGCCGCCCGAAAAAGCCAATAAATCAAGGAGACAGCGTGAGTAATCAGGATGTCCAGGCGAGCCCTCTCGGCCTCGCCCCCACTTTCCCGGCTGCGGCGCCGTCCGCGAACCGCCCCATTTCCATCGACGACGTGCCGTTGAACGCGTTCCACGTGAAGATCGCCGGCCTCACGTTCGGCGCGCATTTCACCGAAGGTTTCGCGCTCGGCACGATCGGCTACGCGCTGGCCGCGATGAATCGTCAAATGCCACTCGACGCATTCTGGATGGGCATGATCGGCAGTTCGGCGCTGATGGGCATTTTCTTTGGAAGCCTCGTGTTCGGTTGGCTGTCGGATCGGCTCGGGCGGCAAAAAATCTTTCTGTTGAGCTTTGTCATCATCACCGTGGCCGCGTTTGCGCAGTTCTATGTGCACTCGCCTTTCGAACTCTGCTTGCTGCGCGTATTGATCGGCTTCGGCATGGGCGGCGATTTTGCGGTGGGACATGCGATTCTCGCGGAATTCTCGCCGCGTAAGCATCGCGGAACATTGCTCGGGTCGTTCAGCGTCGTGTGGACGATTGGTTACGTGGTGGCGAACGTGCTCGGCATGCATTACGCCGACGCCTCGCCCGATGCATGGCGCTGGCTGCTCGCCTCTGCGGGCGTTCCGGCGCTGATCGTGCTGGTGTTGCGCATGGGCACGCCCGAGTCGCCGCGCTGGCTGCTCGGCAAAGGCAGGATTGCGGAGGCGAGGTCGGTCGTGCTCAAGCACTTCGGCGAGAACGTCACGCTCGACGGCGCTCACGACCAGCACGCGCAATCGGCTGGCGGCTTCATGCGTCTCTTCGAGAAAGACCTGATTCGCCGGACTATCTTCAACTGCGCGTTTTTCGTGTGCCTCGTGATTCCGTATTTCGCGGTCTACACATTTTTGCCGACCATCTTGAAGGCGATTCATCTGAACAACGATTCAGGCGCGGATTTGCTGCTGAACGGCTTTCTCGTGCTCGGCGCGCTGATCGGTATCTGGCTCACGATCAAACTGCCGCGGCGCGTTTTCCTGATCGGCTCGTTCGCGGTGACGTGCGTGTCGCTGATCGCGCTCAGCTTGCTGCCGGAATCGGCGACGCTCGCCATGATTGTCGCGTTCGGCATTTTCACGCTGACCATGTCGGCATTCTCAAACCTGGTCGGCGTGTTCCCGCCCGAGTGTTTTCCCACCGAAGTACGCGCCTGCGGTGTCGGACTGGCCATTGCTTGCAGCCGTCTCGGCTCCGCAGTGGGGACGTTTCTGTTGCCGCTCGGCATCGCCACGCTCGGCTTTCACATCACAATGTTCGTGCTCGCGGCCGTGCTGCTGGTCGGCATGATCGTTTCGATTGCCTGGGCGCCGGAGACTAAACATTTGACGTTGACCGAAGCGTGCGGCGGCTAGTAGGACACGAAGCGTGCGGCCCGGCGGCGGCGCGGTTACGGGCCAAAGGTAGCCGCTTCACCGCCCGGCGAACGTTTCTGACAGTAGCGCCGGCCGGCCGCCCCTCGCGGGCGGCTTTCCCACGTCCGCCGTCCCGGCGTGTATCATTCGTTCCCTGCGCTGTTCTGCGCTGGCGATTATCCGTATTGTCGAACGCTCGTTCCCGACCTGTTTTCCGACGCGGCCCGGTTGCCATAGTGATGCGGGTTCCCGACCCGACTCCCGCAGCTCGACGCCGCCGCGCCACGCGTGGCAGCCCGGAGGCCACAAGCTTCCGAAGACCGCCGAACCCCTATCCGTGACCGCCAGACCCGATGTCAGTCTCCGAACTCAAACGCCGCCGCACCTTTGCGGTCATTTCCCACCCGGACGCGGGCAAAACCACGCTGACCGAAAAGCTGCTGCTGTTTTCGGGCGCGATTCAGATTGCGGGCACCGTTAAGGGCCGCAAGAGCAATCGCTACGCGACTTCTGACTGGATGGAAATCGAAAAGCAGCGCGGCATTTCCGTCGCGAGTTCGGTGATGCAGTTCGAGTACGGCGACGCGGTTATTAATCTGCTCGACACGCCGGGCCACGAAGACTTCTCCGAAGACACGTATCGCGTGCTCACGGCGGTGGATGCGGCCGTGATGGTGATCGACGGCGCGAACGGTGTCGAAGCGCAGACGCTGAAGCTGCTCGAAGTGTGCCGCAGCCGCAAGACGCCGATCGTCACCTTCATCAACAAGCTCGACCGTGAGGTGCGCGAGCCGCTCGAACTGCTCGACGAGATCGAGCAGCATCTCGGTGTCGCGGCGGTGCCGTTCACGTGGCCGATCGGCATGGGCAAGGAATTCCAGGGCGTCTACGACATCCAGCGCGATCAGGTTCGTGTGTTCCGGGCCGGGCAGGACACGGCCGGCGGCGCGGTTGAAACGCTGCAAGCGTTGAGCGATGAAGAAGGCGAGCGTCGTTTCGGCCATAGCTGGACCAAGGCAAAGGAAGAGATCGACCTGATCACCGGCGCAACGCCCGATTTCGACCGCGAGCAGTTTCTTGCCGGTCAGCAATCGCCGGTGCTGTTCGGCTCGGCGATCAACAACTTCGGCGTGAAGGAAATTCTCGACGCGCTGGTCGACCTGGCGCCGCCGCCGTCGATGCGTATGACGGTGCAGCGTCCGGTGATGCCGGACGAGCCGAAGTTCACCGGCGTCGTTTTCAAGGTGCAGGCGAACATGGATCTGGCGCACCGCGACCGCGTGGCGTTCATTCGTGTGTGTTCGGGGCGTTTCGAGCGCGGCATGGCCGTGAAGGTGACGCGTTCGAACAAGACTTTTCGCGCGAATAACGTTGTGACGTTTCTGTCGCAGCGGCGCGAGACGGTGAGTGAGGCGTATCCGGGCGACATTATCGGTATTCCGAATCACGGCACGCTGAGCCTCGGCGATACGCTGACCGAAGGCGAGGCGTTGCAGTTCGTCGGACTCCCGTTCTTCGCGCCGGAAATCTTTCAGACCGTCGAGGTGGTCGACCCAATGCGCGCAAAGCAACTCGGCGAGGCGCTCAAGCAGCTTGGCGAGGAAGGCGCGATTCAGGTGTTCCGTCCCGAAGTGGGCGGTTTGATGATTCTGGGCGCGGTTGGCCAACTGCAATTCGAAGTCGTGTCGCACCGTCTGTCGACCGAATACAAGGTCGACGTGCGCATGGCGCCCGCGCGCTACCGCATGTCCCGCTGGGTGACGTGCGACGACCCTGCGGAACTGCGCCGCTTCACCGACTCATACGCTGCACGCATCGCGCTCGACGCATCCGACGCGCCCACGTATCTGGCCTCGCATGTGTCGGAGATCGAAGTTGCGCAAAAGGCATGGCCGAAAATCGTGTTCAACGAGTTGCGCGAGCATTCGGGCGCGCCGTTCAAGAAGGCAATGTGACCAGTTAAGCCCGTCCGCCAGCGCATGTGGCTGGCGGAGCCTGTTCAGATCAGAGAAAGCCGCGTGTCATGCACGCGGCTTTTTTATTTCGAGGCTCGCTTTCGGCTCGCCATTGACGGAATGGCCGCTAGCCCATGTTCAGTACTTGTTCGCGCAACCACCCCGCGAACGCCTGCACGTATTCGAGGGCGGCGTGCTGAGGCGCGACGTCGAGCCAGTAGCCGAACGGGCCGGCCACTTCGACATCGGAGAACTGCGCGAGGCTGCCGTCCGCCAGTTCCTCGACGATCATATTTCTGTCGACGATAGCGAGGCCCGCGCCCTTGCGCGCGGCGCGGATCGCCTGTTCCAGCGTCGAGAATTCAATGCCGTTGTCCGCGTAACGCGCGGGCAGCCCTGCTGTGGCGAGCCAGTTCGGCCACAGGTCGAGCCTCGCGTCGTTGTGCAGCACGTGCAGCGCGGGCATGTGTTCAAGCAGCCTGTCGAGCGGCTCGCCGAGCAGCATCGGCGCGCCCACCAGTGCATGGCGCTCGGTCATCAGCAATTCGGAATGTGCGTCGGGCAATGCATGACGGCCGAAGCGGATCGTGCAGTGGCAGTCGGCGGTCGGCTCGGTGCGAATCGACAATTCGACGTCGGGCATCTCATCGGCGAGTGAACCAAGCCGTGGCGAGAACCATTGGGTCGCGAAGGTAGGCGGTACGGCCACCACGAGACGGCGCCGGCCCTTTGCCGCGGTGATTTGCCGGAAACCGCGCTCGATGGTGTCGAACGCGTCCGACAGACAAGGCAGGAATTGCAGCCCCACGGGCGTCAGGCGAATGCCTTTGTGATCGCGCTCGAACAGCTTCGCGCCGAGCGATTCCTCGAGCAGTTTGATTTGCCGGCTAACGGCGCCTTGCGTCACGCATAGCGCGCTCGCCGCGCGGTTAAAGCTCATGTGGCGCGCTGTTTCCTCGAAAAAGCGCAACGCGATGAGCGATGGCAAGCGTCGCATACATCACCTTCTGTCTCTTGGATCGTGCGGGGCAGTGCGGCCGATGTGAAGGCGCGCGGATCGCCTGCAATTGTCGCATTGAAGCACTGCATTTTGCCTGCGCGCGCTAAAAAAATCCCAATGCGCGGTTGCGCCGGTCAACCTCCGATTGCCAGGGCTGTGGCTGGTGCGCGAGAAGCGCCGCGCGATGGCCGCTCTTCGCCTATGCTGAGGAACACGCGCGCGTCGACGTCCGAGCGGCGCGCCATTTTCATCTGCGGAGCGCCTGTGACCGTTCGCAATCTCGACGCGTTGTTCCGACCCAAATCTGTCGCCGTGATCGGCGCCTCCGAGCGGCCGGGCAGCACCGGCGCGATGGTCTGGGCGCGCTTGCTGGAAGGCGGCTTCGAGGGACCGCTGTGGCCGGTCAATCCGAGATACGAAACGCTGAGCGGGCACCCGGTAATCGGCGATGTCGGCGACTTGCCGCAAGCGCCCACCGTGGCACTCATCTGCACGCCGGCAGCTAGCTGGCCTTCGATCATTCACAAACTCGGCGGTTTAGGGACGCGCGCGGCGATTATTGTCGGCGAGATGCGATGCGACGACGACAGACTCGCGCTGCGGCATGCGCTGGCGGCGGCGCGGCCGCATCTTTTGCGGATTGTTGGACCGGGCAGTCTCGGCGTAGTGACGCCGGCGCTGCGCGCGCATTTCGGCGCGCCGTCCTGCACTGTGAAGGCGGGCGGCGTGGCGTGGGTCTCGCAGTCGAACGCGCTGACCAACGCAGTGCTCGGCTGGGCGCATGCACGCGGCCTCGGTTTTTCGCACGCGATCGCGCTGGGCGGCGAGGCGGATGTCGACGCGGGCGACGTGCTCGACTATCTGGCGAGCGACCCAGGCACGCGCGCAATTCTGCTCGAACTCGACAGCGTGAAGGCGGCGCGCAAATTCATGTCGGCGGCTCGCGCGGCGGCGCGCAACAAGCCCGTGCTTGCTCTGCGTTCGGGCCGCGCCGATCCCGCCGACGGGCTTTATACCGCCGCATTTCGCCGCGCCGGCATGGTACGCGTCGACGCGCTCGACGACCTGCTCGACGAAATCGAAACGCTTGGCGTGGGCCGCGTCGCAGCGGGTGCGACCGCGACGCTGATCACTAGCGACCGTGGCCTCGCGACGCTTGCGTGCGACGCGTTCGCCGCCGCAGGCGATACGCTCGCGCCGTGGCCGGAACAAGCGTCGCAGGCGCTACAGGAGGCGCTGCCGCATGCGGTAGGCGGCAACCCGCTGCAACTCGGCGACGACGCTCGTCCCGAGCACTTCGGCACGGCGCTGAAGCTGCTTGCCGAGCATCGCGGCACCGGCACGGCGTTCGTCGTGCATGCCTCGACACATGGCGCGCCGGTCGGCGACGTGGCGCAGGCGCTGATCGAAAATCAGCGGTACGCGTATCGCGGACTGCTCGCATGCTTCTTTGGCGGACTCGACGCTGCTACGCGCGACGCGTTGCATGCGCAAGGAATTCCGGTTCACACGACGCCGCAGCGGCTCGCCCGCGCATTCGCGCGTCTCGTCGATTACCGGATGGGGCGCGAATTGCTGATGCAGACGCCGGAGGGCTTGCCAGCCGAAGTCCCCGACGCGATCGACGCCGCACAGGCGCAGGCTCGCGCCGCGCTTGCTGCGAGAGAGCGCGAATTAACCGGTGAAGCGGCAGCGGACTTGTTGAAGCGTTTCGGGCTCGACATAGAAACGGTGCCGACAGCGAATACAGCGGGCGTGGGCGAGCGTCCCGACGCGGCGCAAAGTTCGCGCGAATCGGACTGTGCGGAAACCAGCCCGCCGTCTGAGCGCAAGCCGGTAGTCGACATCGCCGTGGAGCTTCATGACGACGACAACTTCGGTCCTGTGTTCCGCTTCACGGCGCCGTCCGCCGATGGTGTTTCCGAGCCGCTGCGACTCTATGGTCTGCCGCCGCTCAATCCGACGCTCGCCCGCGACATCGTCACACGGTCGCCGTATGCGCGGCTGATCGCGCCGGAGCCTGCGCTAGCCGCCTTGACGGCGCTCTCGCAAGCCGTCTGCGACGTCAGGGAAATCGTTGGTCTTACGCTCACGCTGCGCGTGTACCGCGATCATGTGACGGTTGTCGCACCCACGCTGAGAATCGCGCCGACGCGCAGCCGCCTCGCGATCATGCCGTATCCGCGCCGCTTCGAGGAGACACTCGACTGGCAAGGTCTGCGTATAACGGTGCGGCCGATTCGCCCCGAAGACGAGGCCGCGCATCACGACTTCGTCGAAGCGATGACGCCCGAGGATTTGCGGCTGCGGTTTTTCGGTGCAGTAGGCAGCTTCGATCATTCGCAGCTCGCACGCATGACGCAGATCGATTACGACCGTGAAATGGCGCTGGTCGCGACAGTGCAAAGCGACGAGGGCCTGGCGCGCACGCTCGGCGTGGTGCGCGCGGTGGCGGACCCGGATAACGAAACGGCAGAATTCGCAGTTGCCATTCGCTCGGATCAGAAAGGGCGACGGCTTGGCCGGTTGCTGACCGACCGAATTATCCGGTATGCGCGTGCGCGCGGTATACATTGGCTTGTCGGCGAGGCGTTGCGGGAGAACACTGCGATGATCGCGCTCGCGAGAGCGAGCGGCTTCACGATCACGCCAACGGAAGACCCGAGTGTGGTGGGCTTCCGGATGGCGCTGGAGAAAGAGCCGGAGCAGGAGAAGAGCGCCGCGACTGTGCGCGGCGCGCGTTGATTCGAAGGTGCGAGCACCTCCGCAACAGCAGGCGATCAGGCCGGCATCTTCGCAGCCGCTTCATCGACCTGCGCTCGCGTGACGGCCAACTCGTCCAGCCACGCATCCGCATACACCGCACCGGTTTCGCGTTCCAGCCGCGCGATGGTTGCCGCGCAGCGGCTCGAATCCTTCGGCGTCGCGATAAACGACTTCACCGACTGCCCCGCCTTGAATGCATCGAACAGCGGCACGCGGATATCGTCCGGCAACTGACGCGTCGTCCATTGATATGGCTTGCCGTTGAACGTGAACGAGGGCGGCAGCACACGTTCTTTCTTGGCTGCGGGAATCAGGCCGTACGTGCGCGCGGCTTCACCAATCTGCTCAGGTGAAAACAGTTCGTCGGGGCTGATGTCGAATTGCTGGATGAAAGTCTCGATGCTCTTCATCGCTGCCGCACGGTCGTCACGCCGCTTTTGCGCATGAGCGACGATGTCGCGGAGTTCGTCGGCTTCTGCAGGCGTGATCGTGAAGCTCGATTGCTTCTGCTGGAGTTCGGAAAAACGCTGGAATTCGGAATCGGTCAGAAGTTTCGCCATTGCTTATCGAAGGGCGCGCATGAACGGATTCATGCGGCGACATTTTTGAGAGGGTCGCCATTCTAAACCATGCGCGCGAGCGGTCTGCATCGACTCAGGCGGCCACGCGTCAGACACCCTTCTCACTGAACATGGACAGCGCCTGAACCGTCTCGCGCAGCAGCGTAGTCGCGGCTGCGAGCGTAGGCGCGACGTATTCGTCGATACGCTTCAGATAAGGGCACGTAAGCGCCGCGATTGCCTGGCCGGACGGGCCGAGAATCGGAAACGTCACGTCGGTCACGCCGAACGTCTGCTGGCTGTCCTTCTGCGAGAAACCCGCGGCGCGAATCCGTTCGCACGCTGCTTCGAGTGCGTCGCGGTCTATCGTCACTTCGCCCTTCACCTTGGTGTGCTCGGCGAGCATCTGCGCGCGCTGCTCGATCGTCTGGAATGCGAGCATTACGCGGCCCGAGCCAGTGTCGATCAGGCCGACCCGCGATCCGAGCCGCACCGACATGCCCCAGGTGCCCGGTCCGTCCACTTGCGCGATGACAAGCAGATTGCCGCGGTCGTACACGGCGAGGTGACACGACTGTTCGGCGGCGTCCGCGAAACGTTGCATGAGCGGCAACGCCTCGGAGATGAGCCGGTTCATCGGCGGGTGACGATGGGCGAGCGCATACAGCTTGAGGCTCAGCGAGTAACGATCGCCGCTCGCGGAACGCACCACGTATTGCCGGGCGACCAGACGTTCGAGCATCCGGTACATCTCGCTCGCGTTGCGTCCAAGCAGCTTGGTGATCTCGGCGCGCGTGAGGCCTTGCTTCTGCTCCGCAAGCAACTCCAGGATGTCGAGACCTTTGTCGAGCGCAGGAGCGCGATAACGGTCGGCATCGTCTTTGTCTTCTGCGTCCATCGTGCGGTAATTCCGTGAGCTGTTCGTACCTGGCGCTTGAGTGTAAGTGCGGCGGCCGATTCCTGCGAGCGGATGCGTCCAGGGAAAACACGGACCATTGGTGCAGTGCACTTCCCTTGACTTCGAAAAGTGCATATATGAATAATGCGTTCATTGGTGAATTTAGCATGTCCGCTTCTAGCATGCGTCGCCACGGTCTAACGGAGAACTCATTTGACCAGTCGCCCGCAAACGGATCCGCGTCTGATCCTGCTCAGTCCCGAGGACAATTGCCTGATCGCGGCGGCGCGGCTCGACGCCGGCACGCAACTGGAGATCGAAGGGGAGAACGTGACTCTCCCGCAAACCATCGAACTCGGGCACAAGCTAGCGCGCCGCGATCTGGCGAAGGACGACAAGGTGCTGCGCTACGGCGCAGTGATCGGCCACGTGACGCAAGCGGTGCAGCGCGGGGCGCATCTGCATACCCACAACCTCGAAAGCGATTACCTGCCGACCTATACGCACGACGCCGGTCATCAATTCGTACATCACTGATTCGCGCATAACGACGCGGCTTCGCGCTGCGGTGGAACGACCATGACTGAGACTTCCGTAGCAACTGCCTCCGCGCAGCAGCCCATGTTGCAAGGGTATCCGCGCAGCGACGGCCGCAAAGGCATTCGCAATGTCGTCGCGGTCGCGTATCTGGTCGAGTGCGCGCATCATGTGGCGCGCGAGATCGTTACAGAGTTTCGCGAGCCGCTCGACGCGTTCGGCGACACGTTTGCCGACGGATCTGCCGGGCGCGAGCCGCCGGTTCATCTGATCGGCTTTCCCGGCTGCTATCCGAATGAGTACGCGGAGAAAATGCTCGAGCGGCTCACAACGCATCCGAACGTCGGCGCGGTGCTGTTCGTCTCGCTGGGATGCGAGAGCATGAACAAGCACTATCTCGTCGACGTGGTTCGCGCGAGTGGCCGCCCCGTCGAAGTGCTGACGATTCAGGAAAAGGGCGGCACGCGCAGCACGATCCAATATGGCGTCGACTGGATTCGCGGCGCGCGCAAGCAACTCGCCGCGCAACAGAAAGTGCCAATGGCGCTCAGCGAGCTGGTGATCGGTACGATCTGCGGAGGCTCGGACGGCACGAGCGGCATCACCGCGAATCCGGCGGTTGGCCGTGCGTTCGATCATCTGATCGACGCGGGCGCGACCTGCATCTTCGAAGAGACCGGCGAGCTGGTAGGCTGCGAATTCCATATGAAGACCCGCGCCGCGCGACCGGAACTGGGCGACGCGATTGTCGCGTGCGTCGCGAAAGCGGCGCGCTATTACTCGATTCTCGGCCACGGTAGTTTTGCGGTCGGCAACGCGGACGGCGGCCTCACCACGCAGGAAGAGAAATCGTTAGGCGCGTATGCGAAGAGCGGCGCGTCGCCGATTGCGGGCATCGTGAAGCCGGGCGATATTCCGCCGACCGGCGGCCTTTATCTGCTCGATGTGGTGCCGGACGGCGAGCCACGGTTCGGCTTCCCGAACATCAGCGACAACGCGGAAATCGGCGAACTGATCGCGTGCGGTGCGCATGTCATTCTGTTCACGACCGGACGCGGTTCGGTGGTCGGCTCGGCAATTTCGCCGGTCATCAAGATATGCGCGAATCCCGCCACGTATCGCAACCTGGCTGGCGACATGGACGTGGACGCAGGCCGTATTCTGGAAGGCCGCGGCACGCTCGACGAAGTGGGACGCGAAGTGTTCGAGCAGACGGTGGCGGTGTCGCAGGGTGCGCCTTCCAAGTCGGAAATGCTGGGTCATCAGGAATTCATTCTTACGTACAAGACGTTCGAGCCGGTCGGGCCGGCATGCTTGCCGTCGAACACCGTCGCGCCTCGACGCGTGGTTACTGTGGCGCCGCACTGAGCGTTGCCTTGCCGTGTGATAAAAAGAGCATGCAACAGCAACCACTTGCATGCGACTGGAGCAAGAAGGAGACACGCTCAATGACTGCAACGAACGGTTCGAAAATCCAGCAACGCCGCCGCGTTGGCCGCAGCGCATTGCAAGTAACCGGATTGAGCCTCGGCACCGCGCCGCTCGGCGGCCTCTACCGCGATCTGTCCGAAGAAGAAGCACACGCCACCGTCGCGGCCGCCTGGAACGCCGGCGTGCGCTATTTCGACACCGCGCCGCATTACGGCCACACCAAAGCGGAGCATCGTCTTGGCGACGCTTTGCGCCGCTATCCACGCAGCGAATATGTGTTGTCGACGAAAGTAGGCCGCCGTTTCGTACCGCGCACCAATCCCTACGACGGCAGCGAAGGCTGGCAGGATCCATTGCCCTTCGAAGCGATTTACGACTACACGCACGACGGTATTCTGCGTTCGTTCGAAGATAGCCAACAGCGCCTGGGTATCGTCGATATAGACATTCTGCTGGTCCACGACATTGGGCGAGTCACGCACGGCGAGAACAATCCTCACTACTGGCGGCAACTGACTGAAGGCGGTGGTTTTCGCGCGCTCGACGAACTACGCTCGGCCGGCGCCGTCAAGGCGGTGGGACTCGGCGTCAATGAAGGCGCTGTAATACTCGACGCGATGGCCGAGTTCGATATCGATTGCGCGTTGCTCGCGGGCCGTTATACGCTTCTCGAACAGGCGACTCTCGACGACCTCTTGCCGGCGTGCGAAAAGCGCGGCGTCAGCATCCTGTTAGGCGGTGCGTTCAACTCGGGCATTTTGGCGCGCGGCGTCGAAGGCGATCTGAAATTCAATTACGGCGAGGCGCCGCGCGAAGTCATCGAGCGAGTGGCGCGACTGGAGACAGTTTGCCGCAACCACGGCGTGCCGCTCGCCGCCGCAGCCCTGCAGTTTCCGTATGCGCATCCGGCGGTCGCCACCGTGCTGACCGGCGCGCGCAGTGCCGACGAATTGCGTGAGAACGCTGCGTCGTTCGAGTTGCCGATTCCCGGGGCCTTGTGGTCCGCGTTGCGCGAGGAAGGCTTGCTCGACCCTCGTGCGCCCGCGCCACAGAACTGAACGTGAAGATGCATATCGACGCTCACCAGCACTATTGGGACCCCGCTCGCGGCGACTATGAATGGCTTACGCCGGAGCTCGAAATTCTGTACCGCCCTTTCGGCCCGGCGGATCTGAAACCGTTGCGAGAGAGGGCGGGCATCGAGAAAACGGTCGTGGTGCAGGCGGCGCCGACCATCGACGAAACGCGTTATCTGCTCGACATTGCGCGCGACGAGCCGTCCATTGCCGGCGTGGTCGGCTGGGTGCCGCTCCTGCTGCCTACCGCCCCGGCTTTGATCGGAGCGCTCGCGCAAGAGCCCAAGTTCAAGGGCGTGCGGCCCATGCTGCAAGACCTGCCCGACGATACATGGATTGCGAATCCCGATCTCGCGCCTGCCGTCGAAGCGCTGATCGCGCACGACCTTGCCTTCGACGCGCTGATCTACGCACGGCATGTCGACCACGTGGAAACGTTCGCGCGGCGTTTTCCGTCGCTGCGCATCGTGGTCGATCACGGCGCCAAGCCGCCCATCCGCTACGGTCAGGCCGGCTGGCAAACATGGGCCGACGCGATCGCGCGGCTCGCGAAGCTGCCGGGCGTGCACTGCAAGCTGTCGGGGCTCGCGACCGAGGCATCGCCGGGCTGGACCGAAGAGACACTACGCCCATACGTCGAGCACCTGCTTGCTACGTTCGGCCCCGCGCGGCTGATGTGGGGCAGCGACTGGCCCGTGCTCGAACTGAACGGCGATTATCTGCTGTGGCATTCAGTGGCCAACACGCTGCTTGCGTCGCTTGACGACGGCGAGCGCGAAGCGGTTTTCGGCGGCAACGCCGCCGCGTTTTATCGACTGTGACGTGACGAACACGTTTAGCCCATTCAACTGGAGTCGTAGATGACACAAAGACTGGCCGGCAAAACAGCATTGATCACCGCGGCGGGACAGGGCATCGGCCTCGCAACCGCCGAAATGTTCGCGCGCGAAGGCGCGCGCGTGATCGCCACCGACATCCGCATTGACGGGCTCGCGGGCAAGCCCGTCGAGGCGCGCAAGCTGGACGTGCTCGATGGCGAGGCCATCAAGGCGCTGGCCGCAGAAGTCGGCCCGATCGACGTGCTGTTCAATTGCGCAGGCTTCGTGCACGCGGGCTCGATCCTCGAATGCAGCGAGGAAGACTGGGACTTTGCGTTCGACCTCAATGCGAAGGCAATGTACCGGATGATTCGCGCATTCCTGCCCGCCATGCTGGAGCGCGGCGGCGGCTCGATCATCAATATGTCGTCGGCGGCGTCGAGCGTGAAGGGCGTGCCGAATCGCTTTGCGTACAGCGCGTCGAAGGCGGCGGTGATCGGGCTGACCAAGTCGGTTGCCGCGGATTTCGTCACGCGTGGTGTACGCTGTAACGCGATCTGCCCGGGCACAGTGTCGTCGCCGTCGCTCGAACAGCGGATCGCGGCGCAGGCCGCGGCGCAAGGTGCAACGCTCGAAGCTGTGCAGGCGGCGTTCGTCGCGCGCCAGCCAATGGGCCGAATCGGCAAGGCCGAGGAGATTGCTGCGCTGGCGCTCTATCTCGCGTCGGACGAATCGGCGTTCACCACGGGTCACGCTCATGTGATCGACGGCGGCTGGTCGAACTGACGCATAGATACAGGGCGTCGCAAGCCGGCGCACTGACGTAACAACCGAACACCACTGAACCCAGAGGAAAGTGCAACGATGAAACTGCTTCGTTATGGGCCGAAAGGCCAGGAAAAGCCGGGCTTGCTCGACGCGCAAGGCAAGATCCGCGATCTGTCCGGCGTAGTTGCCGACATCGACGGTGCGGCGCTGACCGACGAGGGCCTCGCCCGGCTGCGCGCGCTGGACGCGGCTTCGCTGCCGGTTGTTGACGGCGATCCGCGCATGGGCCCGTGCGTCGGCAAGATCGGCAAGTTCATCTGCATCGGTTTGAACTACGCGGATCACGCGGCCGAGTCGAATCTGCCCGTGCCCGCTGAGCCGGTCATCTTCAACAAGTGGACGAGCGCGATCTCCGGTCCGAATGACGACGTGGAAATTCCGCGCGGCTCGAAGAAGACCGATTGGGAAGTGGAACTTGGCGTGGTGATCGGCAAACCGGCCAAGTATGTGGACGAAGCGAACGCGCTCGATTACGTCGCAGGCTATTGCGTGATCAACGACGTGTCGGAGCGCGAATGGCAGATCGAACGCGGTGGCACCTGGGACAAGGGCAAGGGCTTCGATACATTCGGCCCGATCGGCCCGTGGATGGTCACGCGCGACGAAGTCGCCGATCCGCAGAACCTCAGCCTGTGGCTCGAAGTGGACGGACACCGCTATCAGAACGGCAGCACGAAGACGATGGTGTTCGGTGTTGCCAAGCTGGTGTCGTACGTGTCGCAGTGCATGAGCCTGCAACCGGGCGACGTCATTTCCACGGGAACGCCGCCGGGCGTCGGCATGGGCGTCAAGCCGAATCCGGTGTATCTGAAGCCCGGCCAGACGATTCGTCTCGGCATTGAAGGTCTCGGCGAACAAACGCAGAAGACCTACGCAGCGGAGTAAGTCACTGCGAGCCGGCGGCGAGCGTTTGAAGCTTTAGCGTCAATTCGCCGGTTCGTGATCGCCGTTCTCGCCGATCCGGTTGACCGTGCCTTGCGCAACCGCGACGAGTCTTTCGCGGTTGCCATCCATCACAAAGATGTTGCATTGGCAGGTCGCCTGATGGCGGCCCGCATACACCACCTTCGCCCGCGCGATCAGCGTGCCGTTCACCGCAGGGCGCAAGTAATTGATCTTGTATTCCCCCGTCACGACCTTGGGCCCGAGCGATAGTGCGCCGGCGAAGGTCAGCGCGTTGTCCGCCAGATAGCTGACTACGCCGCCATGCACGAAGCCGTGCTGCTGCCGCAACTCGTCGCGGATCGGCAGGCTCAGCGTCAGTTCGTCGGTGCCCGTGTGCATCAGCTCTGCGCCTAACAGCATGCTGAACGGCTGGGCGTGCAGTGCGCCGCGCGCCCGGTCGAGTAGGTCGGTCATTGTGATTCCTTCGAGGAAGGCCTGCGGTGGCAGTGCGCACTGGCGTACGCGCGTCAGTCCCTACCCACTCTAGGAAGCGCCAACGCGCGCCGTCAAGGTGAATCGGAAATATCTGCCCCGCATTGTTGCTTGCCACGGTAGGAATGCAGACGTTGGCCGACGTAAACGCGACGTAAGGCGATCTTTGGAGTTTTTGACCTTAAGCAAAGAATGGTGCTGCCGTTAACCCTGAGGTACTCCCCGTCATTCTCTGCCTTCAGGTGTTCACGATGTTCAGCAAGATCAAGGTCGCATCCGGCCTGTTGTGTGTTCTGGCCGCATTCTGCGTTTTCCAGCTTGTCACGGTAGGTCTCGGTTTCTGGTCGCTCACGCGTACCCATGACGACGTTGGCGACCTTTCGAACATCGCGCTCAAGCAGGTGGATGCCGTCAACGAAACCACGCAGCATCTGATGGACGCCCGCATCAACCTGTCGCGTGCCGGTACGCGCATGGTGCGCGGCGGCGCGGAGCCGACCGAAATCGTTCAGCATGCGCGCGAGCAGCTGACGGCCGCCGAGCAATCGTTCAACGCGTTCATGAGCGCCCCGAAAACGAGCGACGAAAACGGCGCCCGTGCCGCAGCCCTCGCCGAGCGCTACAAGAAGCTGCATGGCGCGCTCACGGAACTGGCGCAGTTTCTGGACGCAAACAACATTCAGGCGTTTCTCGACCAGCCGACGCAATCGTTCCAGGACGGCTATCTGACCGAGTTGCATAACTTCACGCAGTTCGGCAATTCGGCGAGCCGCGCGTCGCTCGATTCCATCGACGCGCGCATGGCCGCGTTCCGGGTCGTCAGCATTGTGATTCTGCTGGCGCTGGTCGGCGGGACGTTCGCGGTGCATATGGCGTTGCGCCGTGGCGTAGTCGCACCGTTGGAGGAAGCGGGCCGTCACTTCGACCGGATCGCACAAGGGCGTCTCGATCAGCCGATCGCAGCCCGGGGCACCAACGAAATCGGCCGGCTGTTCTCAGGCCTTGCCAAGATGCAGGCGAGCGTCGCGCGCACCGTGCAGACCGTGCGCGAGGCGGCCGACTCTATTCACCTCGGCGCCGATGAAATCGCGACCGGCAACGCCGATCTTTCCGCACGCACTGAAAACCAGGCCGCATCGCTCGAAGAAACGGCGTCGAGCATGGAAGAATTGACTGCCACAGTGCGTCAGAACGCCGATCACGCGCGCGAAGCAAACGCGCTCGCCGAAACGGCCCTCGAGGCAACCTCGCGCGGCAGCGAAGTGGTCGACAAGGTGGTGGACAAGATGCGCGGCATTGCGCAGAGCTCGGACAAGATCGCCGAGATTATTTCGGTGATCGACGGCATTGCGTTCCAGACCAATATCCTCGCACTGAACGCGGCCGTCGAGGCGGCGCGCGCAGGCGAACAGGGCCGCGGCTTTGCAGTCGTGGCAGGCGAGGTTCGCGGACTGGCCCAGCGCAGCGCGCAGTCGGCCAAGGAAATCAAGACGTTGATCAGCGAATCGGTCGCCGAGATCCAGGGCGGATCGGCGCTCGTCGAGCATGCCGGCGAAGCGATGAGCAACGTGTCCGCCTCGATCTCGCGCGTGACGCAGATGATGGCTGAAATCAGTGCGTCGTCGCTCGAGCAAAGCACGGGCATCGAGCAGGTGAACCAGGCGGTTGTGCAAATGGACGAGATGACGCAGCAGAACGCGGCGCTCGTCGAGCAGGCTGCGGCAGCGGCGGCTTCGCTGCATCAACAGACTCAGCAATTGAAGCAGGCTGTTTCCGTGTTCGAAATTTCGGCGGCTGTGTTGCGCACACAACAGATCGACGAAACGCCGGCGGAATTCGGGGAATTTGCGGTGTCCGGAATGCGCGCGATTTAAACGGTTCGCGCTCAAAAATCGGGCAGCCAGAAAAGAAAAATGGCCCGCGGAAGCGGGCCATTCTTGTATTAGGCGCAAGCGCCTACGCGTGCCTCAATGTACCGTTGGTACTTAGGCCGGCGTGATGTTCGCAGCTTGCTTGCCCTTCGGGCCCTGCTTCACTTCGAACGACACTTTCTGGTTTTCCTGCAGGGACTTAAAGCCGCTGCCTTGAACTTCAGAAAAGTGTGCAAACAGGTCTTCGCCGCCGTCGTCCGGCGTGATGAAACCAAAGCCCTTTGCATCGTTAAACCACTTCACAGTACCTGTTGCCATTTTTGATCCAGTAAATGTTGTGTATTGCATTCGCGACCGCTATTTCTCAAATCGAGATCGAGCGCGAAGTACGAGTTGTATCACGTCTTTATGATGGACGCCAATCAACCAGTATTCGGGTATTCCCCGGCTTCGGCCTTTTCGAGGCGTCGAGGGCACAAAAAAGGACGTGCCTCCGCGTAGGGTAAACTGCTTGTATTACTCTTCCAGGAAAAACATTGACACATTATTTGCAAGAAGAACTTACGTCGTTCTGGAGCCGTTTGACCCCCTATCTCGCGGTATTGGAGTCTAAATCACCTCAAGACGACGCACCGGACCCTGTCGGCCGAATCACCGTGGATGCCGACGACCGCCAGGCTTTTGCCCTCCACACCACCGAGCGCAAGCCGCAAGGCGGCACGTCCGACACGCCTACTGGCCAAAGCGCAACGTATATGCGGACCAGATCGGCCGGCGCCGATTGGGGCCCTTGGCAGCGCGAAGAGTATTGAGCGACCGGGCGGCGGGAGTGAGTCGCGCCGCGGCGAATGTTTGGCGGATCTCGACTGAGGGCGAGGCCGCTAAAAAGAGCGTTCGCCTCGCTTGTACGTCGGCCTGCCGTGTCAGGCCGGCAACGCGTTGAAAGCCGTTGCGAGGTGATAAGGCGTGGTCGACGGCATGTCGGCGCGCGCTACTTCACCCGTTGAAGTTTTGCATTCGACCCAGCCTTGCGGCCGCAAGAAACGTTGCTGGAACAGTTCGATTTGCCGCGGCAGATCGGCCCGCACGACAGCTTCGTCGTGGCTCGCTAGTGCTCGCAAATACTCCGTTTGCGCCCAGATGCGCTGAGTCGGATCTTTGATCCGACCGTTTTCATCGAGCGACGCACAGACGCCGCCCGTTTCCTGATCCACACCATTGCGTTGCGCAAAATCGAACGCGCGCGTCAGTGTTTCCATCAGATCTGATCCCTCGAATAGCGCGCCTGCCCGCTTGGCCAGCCAGAACCATTCGAACTGATGCCCCGGCTCGAGGCGATTGTCGTCGGTGCCAATCGGCAATTCGGCGATGCAGCCCGACGGCGCATGCACGAAGTGACGAGCGACCGCGCCGGCCAGGCGCCTTAGTGCGGCGTCGAAAGCGTTGTCGCGCGTCGCTTCGCGGGCCGCGAGCCAAGCCTCCGTTAAATGCATCAACGGGTTCTGAACCGGTTTGCCGGTTACTGCGGCGAAGTCGGCCGTGAGCGCGGCATTGAAGAGATTGTCTTCAGCGGAAAAATGCGACTGAATCAGCGCGGACGTGCGATGCACGATCTCCAGCGCGTCGCGATTGCCGGAGCGTCGGCCATATTCCGCACAGGCGAAGACGACGAACGCATGTGTGTACAGGTCTTTCGCGGTGTCGAGCGGAGCGCCTTGCTCATCGACGCTGTAGAACCAACCGCCGTGTTCCGTGTCCTGAAAAGTGTGCGTAAGGGAGTCGAACAGGACTTGCGCGTGGGCTGCGTCGCCGGCTTCGGAGAACACAAAGAGTTGGCGCGCGCAGGCCATTGCCCGATAGCGTTGCGCGGGCTCTGGAAGGTGATGCTCCGCGCTGAGCGCTTCGTACGGCAGTTTGAGCGCTCCGTTGAAACCGGGCCCGCGCCACATCGGCAGGATCACGTTGTTGAAGTGCTCGCGCAGTCCCGCGGCGAGCGCGTTGGCCGGGGCGGAGTCAGGGTTGTTGCTGGGCATAGTTATGTTTCAAACGCGATGTTCAAACGCGGTGTTTCAATGCGCTCGTGTCAGCGAGCGTACGTCAAGCGGTAGTGCAATTGCCGGCCGCACCGGCACACGTGCCGGGGTTGCAGACGCGGGGCAAGCATGGGACACGCATGGGACAAGCGTGGGGCAGCGGCGGCCTGCGGCTTAGCATAATGGAAACCGAACGCATCCGGCGCCCAAAATCGACGAGGAAAACGCTCAAATAATTTCAAGAAGGAGAGAACGCGATGCTGGGTAACCTCGAACTCGTCTCCCGCCTGGTGTTGGCCGCGGCGCTCGGCAGCGTCATCGGCTTCGAGCGCGAACGTCTTTCGTGGGCGGCCGGATTGCGCACGCATATGCTGGTATGCGTGGGTTCGGCGCTGATCATGATCGTATCGGCCTATGGTTTCGCCGAAGTGCTCACAGGCGAGCATGTCGTGCTGGATCCCTCGCGGATGGCGGCTCAGGTTGTTTCGGGCATTGGCTTTCTCGGCGCCGGTTCGATCCTGCTGCGCGGCGAAATCGTCCGCGGGCTGACGACGGCGGCGAGCCTGTGGTCGGTCGCCGCGATCGGGCTGGCGGTCGGCGGCGGGCTCTATACGGCGTCGATCGCGGCGACCATCATCATTCTGATCATCCTCGCGGGCATCAAGCCCCTTGAGCGGCGGTTCATCACGGTCAAGCAGCGACGCCAGGTGACCATGCTCGTCGAGCGCGGCGCCATGACGTTTCACTCGCTGCATGACGAGCTCGGTGCAGCGAGCCCGCGCGTCAAACAGTTCGTCATGCAGCAAAGCGACGAAACACCGGAATGCGACGAAGTCATGATTACGCTGAATCGCGTGTCGAATGTGGAGTACGAGGCGATCTGCACGCGCTTGCGCCAACTGCGCGGTGTCAGGGAGTTCAGGCAGGACGACGCGTCGTCTTGAAACCGGAAAAACGTCGGCGAATGGCTTCGGTGGCGGGGGGCGCCATGCGACAATGCGGTCTCGAAAAATTCCAATGGCATTGACGAGCGGTGCCGGCGCCCGCTCCCCGCGACGACCGCTCTTTTCTCTATGGCAGATTCCGCAGTATCCACGCAATCCCGGCCTCGGCGCGACGCTTCCACGAAGAAGCGGCGTGAGGCCACGGTCTCGACCGAAACCGAAAAAAAGCTGGCGCGCGCCGCGCGCTCGGCACAACGCCTCGCACAACTGAGCGACGTCTCGCGCGACGACAGTACGCTCGACCTGTTCCCCGACGATCCGACGCGTGCCACGCTGGAAGCGATGAACATCGACGTTCGCCAGGGCACGCTGCACGGCTTCGAACTGCCCGATGTCGTGCTGGCCGCCGTGGGCGCGCTCGATACGCCGAGCGACAGCACGTCGGCCGACGCAAAAGCGGCGCGCCGTGCGCCTCGAGCAGCCAAGGCCGATGAACCGGCCCGAATAGACCTGCAATTGAGCGGTCTCGAAATCGAGCCCTCGACAGTGACCGGGCCAGACGCCGCGCATCCGGTGCCGGCTGCCCGTTTGAATGACCAGAATGACGCAGTAGTATCGCCGCGCGAGGCTATTCCTCCGCTGTCCCCCGCGATGGCCGCCGCGATGGTGGCGCGCAGTGTCACCGCGCTGCGTCAGGCAGCCGAGCGGGAGGTCGAGACGGTGGGATCCGCGGTGGGCAACCGGTTGGAGGCTGGCGGCAAATCTTCGCAGCGTTCGGCTTCGGGCAGGAAGATGGGAGCGGCGGTTGCAGATCAGGCGGACGTAGCAGAAGGGTCCGCCGCGAGCGCACAGGGTGAAGTCAGTGCATCGGCATCGGCGCGCAACGCGAACGAATCGGCGGAAGCGGACCGCTCAACGCGTGAGACGTCGGCCACGGCTTCATCCGCCGACGTGGGCTCAGCGTTTGCCGCTCCCTGGCAAGAAGCGCAACGAGCGGAAGCCGCTGCGACTGCCGCTGCCGTGCAGCGCGCAGCCCCGGAACTCGATCGTGCGCGGGCAACGGCCTTTGCCGACACCGTCGACGCGCTGTACGGCGTGATCTCCGACCAGCGCCGTGCAGCGACGGACCATTCGCGTCGGATGAAATGGATGCTGTCGATCGTGGTCGGCGCGCTGCTCATGACGGTCGCGATCGGTATTACGCAGACCATGCTGCTTATGCGCCTCACCCGCGAAACCACCGCGCAACAGCATCGGATCGAACAGATGTTGCAAAGCCAGCAGACCGCGATGGCCAGCGTGCTCGACACACAAATGGCGATGGCCAATGCAGCCGCCCATGCCGCCCCGCCCACGCTCACACCGGCGCCCGCACCGCAGCAGGCGCTCATGGCTCCGGAATCCGCGAACGGCCAGCGCGCCGTGCACGCGCGGCACATCAGAAAGCCGAAAACGGCGAATTCGCACTGACAACCTGCGAACGGCTGCCTGCCGTGCCGGCGAAACGCCGGCCGCGGCGGCAGCTTCCATCCCCTCGCCCCATGCGGTCCACGGTAAAAGGCGTGCGAACGACTCGGGAATCCTCAAGAGCGCGCTAGCCGGGCGTCACTTAGCCATCTCGAAGCCAAGCCCCCGCCCGCGTCCATGTCCATCGCCGCGCAACCGAAGCCGTCGATAAAAACAGGGACGTTGTAATGCTGCAACGCAATATCACTGTCCAAAGGCCGCGACAGCGCGTCGCATCGAATTAATGTTGCATTGCACTAGCTTTTTCCTAGGGAAAACCCTATAATGCTTCTTAAGGGAAAACCCTAGCAAATGCAGTAATCAACCGGGAGTCGCCATGAGCTTCATCTTTGCATTGTTCCAAAAGGTCAGCGACCTCTTTGCGTCGCCCCACTTGCCGCTTGACTCGGACTACTCGTACGCAGCGCGTTCGCGGGAAGCTGAGCGTCAGCGCAAGGCGCAAGCCACGCTGTTCGGCATCAAGCTGTCCGACTAATAACAGGTCTGGAAACCGGGCGCGCTCGTCGCGCCGGGTGCGCATGTCAATGCGCGTGCGTCATTCAAGCCACGGTCCGCGAAGGCGCACCGTGGCTTTGTTTCATTTGGGCATTCGTTCGGGCGTCGATCTATCTTTGGCGACGCTGTTTTCGTCGCCGAATATTTCCCGGCCGAAATGAATGTAACGGCGCCTCACCTATTGGCAACCCGCGAGCCGGACGAATTGCCGCGAAAGTCGTATGCGGACGGACGTCGGAACCGGAATAACGGTTCCCCAATCCGTCCCTTTCTTTGAAATGTGCGCTTACAAGTGCTCACGTCTTCATGCGAGTTGCGTCGCTAAAGTTGGTTTCAAGCGCAGGGCGTCCTTGACGGGCCGGAACTTCGAAGCCCGATCTGCAAGGCGCTGGCTCGATTCAACCTTGACGGGAGAGAACTATGAAAGCCTTCAACAAAACATCGCGTTCGATCATTGCAGCTTTGCTCGCAGGCGGCGCCTTGCTGGCAGCCGGCGGCGCGTCGGCACAAGAACGCGTGATCGTGGAACGCGGTCCGGGTCCGGTCGTGTATGGCGAGCCGCACATGATGCCGGTGGGCGTGTCGATCAACATCGGCTGGCATGGCGACCGCTATTACGACGGTCACCGCTATTGGGATCACGACGACTGGATGCGCCACCATCCGCGCGACTATGATCCGCGTCACCACGGTCGTGACGAACATCGTCCGCCCCCGCGCTACTAATTCGCACATGACCGCGCCGCTTCGCGCGGCGTGAACCCGGCAAAGCCGGCTCTTCCTCGCGGAAGGCCGGCTTTGTCGCATTCGGCATTGTCGGATTGCGTACTGCGCTATCCTTTAACGCTTTCGTCGATGTCAGCAAAGGGAGCGGTCGTGAGCAAGGCAGCGAAGGCAGTAATAGGAGTGGTTGGGACGGGATTGATGGGCGTCGGCATCGCCACGCAAAGTGCATTGCACGGATATCGGACTGTCGTGCACGACGTGGACGCGGCGCGTCTTGCGAGCGTCGCGCCGAAGGCGGAAGCGGTGCTCGACGAATTGATCGACGCCGGCCGCATCGACTCGAAGGCCAAAGAGGCCGCGCTCGCCCTCATCGAGACTCACGCGGAACTGGACGTCATGCGGTCGGCGGATTTCGTCATCGAAGCGATCCCCGAGGTGCTCGAGTTGAAGCACCGTCTGTATGAAAAGCTGACTGTGCTTCTCGCCCCGAACGCTATTCTGGCCAGCAATACGAGCGGCTTCCCGCCGGATCAGCTCGTCGCTCCGCTGGTTGCAAAGGAGCGTTTCGTGATCGCGCATTTCTGGAATCCGCCGCACATGATTCCGCTCGTCGAAGTGGTGCCCGGAAGCGCGACTGCGCCCGACGTCACGGCGAAGACCGCAGAATTGATGAGCGCAATCGGCATGGAACCGGTGGTTCTCACAAAAGCGATTCCTGGATTCGTCGGCAACCGCTTGCAGTTGCGGTGTTGCGCGAGGCGCTCAATATCGTGCGCTCGGGCGCCGCGACGCCGGACGTGGTGGATCGCGTCATGAAAGCGTCGCTGGGCCGCCGGTGGGGAATAGTCGGGCCGCTGGAAGCCGCGGACATGGGCGGGCTGGATACTTTCCTCGACATCTCCACGCATCTGATGCCCGAACTGGCGAAGGACGAAAACGTGCTCGACCTGTTGCGGCAACAGGTGCAGGCGGGGCGTGTCGGCGTGCGCAGCGGCGCGGGCTTCTATGACTGGGACGACGCACACCTCGCGCAAGTCAAGGCAGGCCGCAAGCGCGTCATTGCTCAAGGGTAGCGAGCGAGGGCTCGGCACTTGCACAAATGCCACGAGAGGGCGGGTGGCTGCCGTGGCGTCGTACGGCAGTCATCGCAGGTTTTCGGTCTGGCCCGATGTGCCGCCCGTCAGTCTGCGGTATAAATACCCGTCGCCTTTTTCACGCTCCGCTCCATGTCCCATTACTTCTACGACCCCGCCGCCGGCCACAACCTTGCGCATGACCCGTTCAAAGCCATCGTCGCGCCACGGCTGATTGGCTGGATCTCCTCACGCGACACCGAAGGCACGCTGAACCTCGCGCCTTACAGCTTCTTCGGCGCGTTCGCGAGCTCCCCGCCGATCATCGGTTTTTGCAGCGAGGGCCGCAAAGACAGCGTTGCCAACATCGAAGCGACCGGCGAGTTCGTCTGGAACCTGGCAACGAAACCGCTCGCCGAGCAGATGAACCGTTCGTCAGCGCCCGTTCCGCCGCACGTCGACGAATTCCAACTCGCCGGGCTCACGCCAGCGCCTGGGCGCAACGTGCAGGTGCCGCATGTCGCAGAATCGCCGGCCGCACTCGAATGCAAACTGCTGCAGGTGGTGCGGCTGCATAGTCTCGACGGCAAGCCGATGGACAACTATCTGTCGCTCGGCCAGGTGGTCGGCGTGCACATCAACGAGGCGTATTTGAAGGACGGTCTGTTCGACACGCACGCCGCGCAGCCCATCATGCGCGCCGGTTATCGCGGGGACTACGCCGAGATAGGCAACATGTTTCAGATGTTCCGCCCGACCGCATAAACGGCGCCGCGTCCAGACCGCGCGTGCGAGCGGGCTTTCACCGCGCTGCGGGCGGCCGTCGACGCGATGCCCGCGGCTTCGCGGCCGAAGCGGCAGCGCTGCTTTCCCCCGAATCCTGCGCATTTGGGACAACCACCGCTTTCGCATCCAACTGTTCGACGGAATCCACCGCGGACGCAACTGGCGCCGCGGCCATGAGTTCGGCGGCAACGGCTGCCGCGGCGGGCACCGGCCGGATCGTACGCGCATGCGAACTCACCAGCACGGCGCGAGGTTCGTTGTCGTAAATCACGGCCCGCACTCGCGGATAAATCTGCCGCTCCCATCGCTGTCCATTGAACACGCCGTAATGCCCAACACCGGTCTGCACATGATGTGTCTTCAGGTATGGCCGCAACTTGTCGCACATGTCCTGGGCGGCGAGCGTCTGCCCAACCGCGCAGATGTCGTCCTTTTCTCCTTCAACGGTAAGCAACGCAGTACGGCGTATTGCTGACGGATCGACCGGCCGGCCCATCACCGTGAGTTCGCCTAACGGCAGCGCGTGCCGTTGAAAAACCGTATCGACGGTTTCCAGGTAGAAATCGGCGGTCAGGTCCATCGTCGCGAAGTATTCTTCGTAGAACGAGAAGATCGTGTCGGCTTTCGCCGGATCTCCTTTGGCCCGTTCGTAATGCATGGTTTCGAACGAGTCGAGATGCCGGCTCAGATTCATCGACATGAACGCGCTCAGCTGCACGAATCCCGGATAGACGCGCCGATGCGCGCCTGCAAAGCCGAACGGCACCGCGCTAATCAGGTTTCTCTCGAACCACTCGATCGGTTTGCTTTTCGCCAGTTCGTTGACCCGCGTCGGATTGATGCGCGTGTCGATCGGACCCGCCATCAACGTCATGCTGGCGGGCTGTGCGGAATTGTCGTCAGCGGCCATTAGCGCGACGGCGGCTAATGCCGCAACGGTCGGTTGACAAACGGCGAGCAGATGCGCGCCAGGTCCAATCGTTTCGGTGAAGTCGATCACGTGCTGCACGAATTCGTCGAACCCGAAGCGGCCCTGACTCAGCGGTACGTCGCGCGGGTTATGCCAGTCGGTGATGTAGACGTCGTGCTCGGCGAGCATGGTGCGCACGGTGCCGCGCAGCAGCGTCGCGAAATGGCCCGACATCGGCGCGATCACGAGCACGCGTGGCTGCGGCGCCGGCACCGTCGTCTGCTTGCGAAAGTGCAGCAGTGAGCAGAACGGAGTGTGCGCCGCGACTTCCTCGACGACCGGAACAGGCTTGCCGTCCATCATCACGCTGTCAATTTCGAACGGTGGCCGCACGGGCGTGAGGCCCGCGAGCGTCAGCAGATCGCAAGCCGCGCGAAGCGACCGTCCATGCGAAGTCGCGCCGAACTCGGGCCACGTGTCGAGCGAACGGTTCATCAGCGCCGCGCCGTGACGCATGGGCAGCATCATGTCCGCGAACGCTTGATAGGTTGGATAGGCGAACAGGTTCATGCATCCGCGCGCGAGCGTTGAAATGAAGGAGCCCGAATAGAAGGCAAGTCACATGCCATTGCGTTTGCAGGCAGCAGTCGCGTCGGCACATTGGCATAGCATTTGCGCGCGTCGTGAAAGCGGTCCGGATTTGCCGCGCTTTGGTGCACCGGCGCACGGCAACGTGCATGTGCGCCGTCGGGCGTCGGTTGAACGCCTCATCAGGAGGGGATACGTATGGCGAATACCACGCTCACCATCAGCAGCAAGAATTATTCGTCGTGGTCGCTGCGCGGCTGGCTGCTGACGCGGTTTAGCGGCTTGCCGTTCGAAGAGATCGTGATGCCCATCGACGACCCGGCGGCGCGCGCCGAACTGCTACTTCTGTCGCCTTCGATTCTCGTGCCTTGTCTGTTTCACGACGGCATCAAGATCTGGGACACGCTCGCCATCGCCGAATATCTGAACGAAGTCAGGCCTAAAGCAGCATTACTGCCGGAAGACATTCGCGCGCGAGCGCATTGCCGCTCGATTTGCGGCGAGATGCATTCGGGTTTTGCTTCGCTGCGCTCCGCGCTGCCGATGAACCTCAAGGCGCACTTCCCCGACTTCAAGGTCTGGGCGCGCGCGCAGTCGGATATCGACCGGATCGTGACTATCTGGAACGAGTGTCTGGAACAGTACGGCGGTCCGTTCCTGTTCGGCGAGCGCACTGCTGCGGATGCCATGTATGCGCCGGTCGTGACGCGTTTCGTGACATACGACGTGAAGCTCGAACCGCATATCGCTGAATACGGGCAGCGCATCATGGCTCTGCCCGACATGCAGCAATGGATCGCGGACGCGCAGCAGGAAGCCGACGAGATCGACGAACTGGATGTCGAATTCTGACGACCGACGCTTCTGCAACTCACCCGCGATCCGCGGCGACTCAGTCCCGCCCGCTTTCCAGTTTGAAGACGCTGACCACTTGCGCAAGACGCGCGGCGTGATCCCGTAGTTCGGCAGCCGCGTCTTCCGCTTCGCCGACAATCGTCGCGTTCTGCTGTGTGGCTTCGCCGATCTGCGTGACCGCGAGGTTCACCTGCTCGATTCCGCCCGATTGTTCGCGCGACGCAACGCTGATCTCGCCCATGATCGCGCGGACCTGGCCGACCTGCTGAACGATGCCTTGCATCGTCGTGCTGGCCTGCTCGGCAATCTGGAAGCCGCTTTGCACGGTCGCCGTCGATTCGGCGATCAGACCTTCGATCTCCTTGACCGAAGCCGCGCTGCGCTGAGCGAGCGCGCGTACTTCGGAGGCGACCACCGCAAAGCCTTTGCCGTGCTCGCCCGCGCGGGCGGCTTCGACGGCTGCGTTCAGCGCAAGAATATTGGTCTGGAACGCAATGCCTTCGATCACGCTCGTGATCTCCGCAATTTTTTGCGACGAGCGGCTGATCTCGCCCATCGTCGACACCACGCGTTCCACTGCACGGCCACCTTCGAGCGCCGCGTCCGCAGCGCGCGTGACGAGGTTGTTCGCTTGTGCCGCGTGGTCGGCGTTCTGCTGCACCGTCGATGTGATCTGCTCCATGCTCGCTGCCGTTTCTTCAAGGCTGCTCGCTTGTGTGGCGATGCGCGACGCAATGTTGCCGCTGCCCGTGGCGATCTTCTCGGTGCCGTGCGACATATCGGTGGACGCGCTGCGCACTTGCGAAACAATGCGTGCAAGTCCTTCGCCGATGCCGTCGATCGAGCGCATCAGGCGGCCAATCTCGTCGGCGCGGCTGCTCGCGCTTTTCGCCACGCGTACGCTCAGATCGCCCGAGGCGAAGCGTTCAGACGCCTTCGCGGCTTCATCGAGCGGCCGGCTGACGAGGCGCCGCACCGCAAACAGGAACACGACCGCGAACACGCCGACCAGCACAAAGCCGAGTACCAGGAAGCGATTGCGCGTGGCGGTGATATCGGCCATTACTTCGTCGCGCGGCGCGATGCCGCCCACCAGCCATTGCCACTCCGGCACCGTGATGAACGAAACGAACTTGCTGCGCTCGCCTTTCTCGCCGAGTGTGGCGTCGGCGGAACTGTATTCGAGCCGGCCTTCCTTCATGTCGAGCATCTGCTGATACGGCGCGTTCGCATTGTCCGCGGCCTGGCCGGCGGCGGCCGGATGCACGATCAGCTTGCCCCGATCCGGGCCCTTCGACGCGTTGAGCACGAAGTAATACCCGCTGTCGCCGATCTTCAGGTTGCGAATGCCGTCTTCGACCTGCTGGATTTCCTGATCGACGTTCACGCCGACAAACAGCGCGCCGATCACACGGCCGCTTGCATCGGTAACCGGCCGGTATTGCGTGATCCAGCGCTTGCCGAATAGCGCTGCGAGCCCCGTATAAGGTTTGTTCGCGACGAGAAGCGCGTAAGCCGGCCCTTTGCGGTCGAGCAGCGTGCCGATCGCGCGCGAGCCGTCCTGTTTCTTCAGCGATGTTGTCACGCGCACGAAGTCGTCGCCGGTGCGGGCGAAGATGGTCGCGACTGCGCCGCTGCGTTCGAGAAACTGGTCCGGAATGCTGAAATCCATGTTCAGGACTTTGTCGCCGGCCTTGAACGTGGGCGTGGCCACACCGTTTACGTCGATCTTCTGCGTTTCGTCGAGCGTGTAGGTAGTGGGCAGGAAGCTCGCGAACATCGACGTCGAGCGGTCGACTTCGGTAGACAACGCCTTGTCGAACAACGTGATCATCGCGGCGATCGAGCGGTCCTTTTCGGCGATGCGCTCGAGCACCTGGTCGCTGACCTGCTTGCCGGCGCTGCGCGTGAGCGCCCACGTGAAGGAGGCGAAAATCAACGCCACCAGCACGCATGACAGAACGGCGAGCCGGGCGCCGACGCTGGCGCGGCGCAAAGAGAGAAATTCCATGGGCGTATGCGGAGTAAAGGGGACAAACGAGGCACGGCTAGTGCGGAGGCACTCTCCGGCAACGTGTCTGGTTTACGGCCGCAATCGACGCTTTCTTTAGGAAAGTGGAAGCCTTCTGTAATAGTGAGGCGCTCGGGGCGAGCGCCTTGGCGTCAAACCTTGGCCCGCCACGTGCGCAACAACAGCGCATTCGTGACGACGCTGACACTGGAGAATGCCATTGCCGCGCCGGCCAGCATCGGGTTCAACAAGCCGAAAGCGGCGAGTGGAATGCCGATCAGGTTGTACACGAACGCCCAGAACAGGTTCTGCTGGATCTTGCGCCAGGTTTTGCGAGAAATATCGATCGCGTCGGCGACGAGCGCCGGGTCGCCGCGCATCAATGTGATGCCCGCTGCATGCATGGCGACGTCGGTGCCGGTTGCCATGGCGATGCCGATGTCGGCGGCGGCCAGTGCGGGCGCGTCGTTGATGCCGTCGCCGGCCATCGCTACGATGCCCGCGCTGCGCATTTTCAGGTCGCGGATCACGCGGGCCTTGTCGTCCGGCAGCACTTCCGCATGAAATTCGTCGATGCCGAGCGCTTCTGCAACGCTCGCCGCGCTGCCCCGGTTGTCGCCGGTCACGAGCACGCTTTTGACGCCCATTGCCCGGAGCCTGTCGATTGCGGCGCGCGCCGTCGGCTTTACCGTGTCGCCGAATGCGATCAGCGCGAGCGCGACACCTGATTGTGAATCGCGCTGCATGAGCCAAGACACCGTATTGCCCGCGGCTTCGAGTTCGCGGGCGCGCGCCTCGGCTTCCGGCGGCAGGCCGATGCCAAGTTCGCGAAGCCAGCGCGCGCTGCCGAGCGCTAGCGCGCGGCCTTCGACGTCCGCTTCGACGCCGCGACCGGCAACGGCCCGTGCGGCGCTCGCAGTAAGCACTCGCGCACCGGGCGCCGCCGCTTCATGTGCCTTGACGACGGCTCGCGCCAACGGATGATCGCTTTGGCGCTGCACGGCGGCGGCGAGCGCCAGTGCTTCGTCTCGGTCTATGCTGCCGACCGGTTCGAACACTGTCACCGATGGTTGGCCGATCGTCAGCGTGCCGGTTTTGTCGAACGCAACAACATTCACGCGATGCGCGGTTTCCAGCGCCTCGGCGTCTTTAATGAGCACGCCGTGGCGCGCCGCGACGCCGGTTCCGGCCATGATCGCCGCGGGCGTCGCGAGTCCGAGCGCACAGGGGCAGGCGATCACCAGCACCGCTACCGCGTTCAGGATGGCCGTTTCGCCGCCGGCGCCGGCCAGCAGCCAGCCGATCAGCGTGAGCGCGGCAATGCCCAGGATCGCCGGCACGAAAATCTCGCTGACGCGGTCGACGAGCCGCTGGATCGGCGCCTTCTCCGCCTGCGCACTCTCGACGAGGCGAATGATCCGCGCGAGTGTCGTTTCGGCGCCGATCGCGGTTGTAGTGACCGCTATGGCGCCTTCGCCGTTGATGGAGCCGGCGGTCACCGCGTCGCCAGTCTGTTTGGCCACGGGCATGCTTTCGCCGGTAATCAGCGATTCGTCAATGTGAGTGCGGCCTTCCAGCACCGCGCCATCTACCGGAACCCGTTCGCCCGGCCGCACGATCACGACCGTACCCACCTTGACTTGCGCGAGCGGCACTTCGCGCTCGTCCGCGCCGACGCGAATGCGGGCCCGGTCGGGACGCAGCGCCTGCAGCGCGCGGATTGCGTCGGTGGTTTGGCGCTTGGCGCGTGCTTCGAGCCATTTGCCGAAGCGCACCAGCGTAATGACGACGGCCGACGCTTCGAAGTAAAGATGCATCGCGTCGTCCGGATGAGTGGCTAATTGATACACGCTGATGCCATAGGCCGCCGACGTGCCGAGCGCCACCAGCAGGTCCATGTTGCCGGCGCCGGCGCGCACGGCGCGGTAAGCCGCGCGATAGAAGCGCGCGCCGAACACGAGCTGCACGATCGACGCGAGGCCGAATTGCGGCCACGGCGGGAGCATCGCGTGCACGCCGAACCATTCGCCCAGCATCGGCACGATGAGCGGCAAGGTCAGCAACGCGCAGACGAGCACGGCTACCAGTTCGCGACGCGTCTGGCTGCGTTTGCGCTCGGCGGCGGTTGGGACGGCGGCGCCAGCGGTCGTTTCGGGAGCGCTCGCAACGTCGGCATCGGCTGGTTCCGGCGCTGCGTCCGGCGGCGCGAGCAGCGCGGCTTCATAGCCGGCTTTCTTGACGGCGGCGATCAGCGCGTCCGACGCGGCGGCGGCTGCGGCTGCAGTCAGGTTGACGCTCGCGGTCTCGGTGGCCAGATTCACCGATGCGGAGGCGACGCCCGGCACCTTCGCCAGCGCCTTCTCGACGCGCATCGCGCAAGAGGCGCAGGTCATCCCGCCGATTTCGAGTTCGGCGGTACGAGTCGGGGTGGCGTCGGCGTCGTGTGGAGCAGTGGCAAGTTCGGTCATGGTGGGCAGGCTGGCGGCATTGAGCGGCATGATGAAGCCTAGTATTGACCTTCCCATAATGGGAAGGTCAAGCTCATGCCTGAAACGCGACTTCGAGACGTTCCGGAACAGGCGGCGAGCCGTCGTTACCGGAAATCGCGCCGCGCTTCGGAAACAAAATGCTATTCACGCCTTTGCGCTTGCCTGAGAAGCGCGGATACGATACAACGCGATGTTGTCGGCGATGCGACGCGGACTGGCTGCGCTGGGTTTTGGGAGACCGCGCGAGCACCGTTGCGCTCGCGCCGGCGTCTCCCTTTTGGACAGCATGTTCCGCCCACTGAACGAATGATAAAAAATCGCCGAGCACTGTTTTCGAATTACTGGACCTGCGCATCCGTCGCAGGCCTCGCATTCCTCACCGGTTGTGCGTCGACGCCTTCCACGACGCAAAAATCCACTGGCTGGATCAAGGACGAAGTCGCCGATTCATACGTGTTCGGCTATCCGTTGGTATTGATGGGCGTCGCGCGCGACGCGGCAGTCGGCACCGACCCCGGCCGGGCGCCGCTCAATACGCTGCGCCATGCGCAGGCGCTGCCGCCCATCGGCGCGGCCAATCCGATGCAGCCGAGCCTCGATACGCTGGATTCGACCGGCTGGCTGGATGTCGGCGCGGAACCCGTGATCATCGCGCTGCCTGATTCGCATGGCCGCTACGTCGACGCTCGTGTGCTCGACATGTGGACCAACGTGGTCTGGTCGACGAGCGATCAGTTCGCCACCCGCGCGGCTGGCATCAAGGCTCAAGCCATCGCCTTCGTCGGACCGGGTTGGCAGGGCGATCTGCCGAAAAACGTGAAGCGCGTCGATGTGCCGACCCGCAACGCATGGGTGAGCGTGCGCATCCAGTCGAACGGCACGCGTGATCTGACCGCGGTTCGCAAGCTGCAACGGGCGATCCGCGTCGCGCCGCTTTCCGTCTATGTGGGCGACGCGCGTTCGGCGTCGATTACGCCGCCGTGTAGCAGTGCCGATGCCGCCGCTTCCGCGAACGCATCGGGCACGCCTGCCGCGCAAGTCGCAGCGCTCGACGCGAATGGCTTCTTCAACCGGCTCGCGCAGGCGCTGGCCGACAACCCGCCCGAGCCCGCCGATCCGCATGCGCTGAAAATCCTCTCCGACCTTGGTGTGACGCCGGACCAGCCCGTCAAGCTGCCTGGCGCATCGGAGGCAATTGCAGCCGGGCTCGCCGACGGTCACGAACGCGTGGTCACGCCGCCGTCGAACTTGCTGACCGGAAATGGCTGGAGCTGGTTCGGCGATGGCGTGGGCAACTATGGCCCCGACTACGCACTGCGCGCATACGCCGCGTACGCGCAGCCCGGCATCGGCACCAAAGACGACGAAGTGCGAGCGGTCGTCACTCAGGACAGCGACGGTCACGCACTCAACGGCGCGAATCGCTACGTGATTCACTTTGAGCCGAATCAGTTGCCGCCGGTGCGCGGCTTCTGGTCGATCACCGCTTACACGAAAGACGGCGCGCTCGGCGAAAGTGCGCCGGCGCGTATTGCGGTGGGCGATCGCAACGGCGCGCGCCGCAATCGCGACGGATCGCTCGACGTGACCGTGTCGTCCACGCGCGGCAAGGGCGGCAACTGGCTGCCGGCGCCGCGCGCGGATCTGCAACTGGTGCTGCGTTTGTACGCGCCGAAGCCTCAAGCCACCGACGGCACCTGGCAACCTCCGGCCGTCGTGCGTCAGTAATTCGCACGAGTCTGCTGCACGCTGGTCCGGGAGATTCGAAGGCCGATCAGCGCGTCCGTCACGGCAGCATATGAGTGACGGACGCGCGGCTCTATCGCGCGAGCAATTGTGTAAGCTCAGCTTACATTTATATCCCACGAAAGATTCACGACTTATACTGCCGCTTGCGGGATTTTCGTTTAGCGGCGGGCTTGCCGCCGCATTACCCAAAACCGAGCATGGCAAGCATCAATAAAGCATCATTCGCCTCTTCCATGCGGACCATGCGCGACGTCGCGCAATCGCGGCGCACACGGCGCGTCATTACAGGTCTGCTGATCTTCATCGTATTGTTCGGTCTGCTGGGCTTTTTCGCGGCGCCGCCGCTGATTCGCCACATCGCCGAACAGCAACTCAGCAAGCAGCTCGACCGGCCCGCAACTATCGGCCGCATTGCGCTCAATCCCTACACGCTCAAACTGGAAGCCGACCGCGTACATATCGGCGAACGCGGCGGCGCCGGCAATTTCGTGGATATCGAACGGCTCATCGTGCAGCCGTCGTGGAGTTCGCTGTTTCGCGCAGCGCCGATTATTGACGAAGTCCAGCTCGACTCGCCGCGCTTCCATGTGGTTCGCTACGACGCGCAGCGCTTCAATTTCACCGATCTGATCGAAAAATTTTCGAAGCAGCCGAGCACGCCAGATACCAAGCCGACGCTCTTTTCCGTATCGAATATTCGTCTCGAGAACGGCCAGATCACATTCGACGACAAACTGCTCGGCGCCACTCACGTAATCGATCAATGGAAGCTCGGCATTCCGTTTATCGCCACGTTGCCTTCCAAAACCGATATTTTTGTCGAGCCGTTGCTGCGCGCGCGGATCGACGGCAGTCCGCTTGCCATCGACGGCAAGACGAAGCCGTTCTCTGCGTCGCGTGAGTCGGAGGTGTCGTTGCGCTTCGACGGGCTAGACGTCCCGCGCCTGATCTCATACGTGCCGACAAAGCTGCCTGTGATCGTGCAGTCGGGCAAGCTGTCTACCGATCTGAAACTGAACTTTGTCATGTCGAACGACGCGCCGACGCTGCGCGTCGCCGGCACCGTCGATCTGAACGACGTGAACGTGCAGGACCCGGGCAAGGCGCCGTTTTTTGCTGCGCGCGCCGTGCATGTCGCCGCCCGCACGCTCGAACCGCTGAAAAGCCTCTACCAGTTCGACGACATTCGTATCGACGCGCCAAGCGCAAATCTCGCGCGTGACAGAAGCGGCGTGCTGAGCGTGGAGCGGATGTTCGCACCCGCGCCGGCCGCTGCAAAAGCGGTAGCTGAGTCGGCGAGCGCGCCGGCGGCGGCATCGAGCGCAAGCGACGCGAACAGTGCCGCAAAGACCGACGCCACGAAAGACGCCGCGAAGCCTGCACCGCCGCTCGATCTCTCGATCAAACGTTTTGTGCTCAATGACGGTACGGTGAACGTGCGAGACGAAGCCGCGTCGCGCCCCGTCGACGTCGGTCTGGAAAAGCTCGCTGTCACGCTGACCGATTTTTCCACGCTGGCCACCGCGCCCGCGCATTACACGCTGAATACCGACTTGAAGCGCAGCGGCGGGTCTCTCGGCGTGGCCGGGGCATTGAGCCTCGCCGCTAAGACCGCGAGCGCGAAGCTCGACGTCAAGTCACTGAATTTGCCGCTGCTGCAACCGTATCTCGACGCCGCGACCACTGCGCAAGTGACGGACGGCGCGCTTTCCACGACGGCGAATATCGGCGCGAACTGGTCAAAGTCCCCGGCTGCCGTGATGATCGCGGATACGCAACTCGACATGCGTTCGTTGAAAGTGGCGGCGCGCGGCGGTAGAGAGCCGCTCATCGCGCTCGCCCAAGGCAGCGTGAAGGTCAAGCAGGTGGACCTGAATGCCCGCACGGCCGACGTCACGAGTGTCGACACAACAGGCCTCGCAGTCGACGTGCAACGCCTGAAAGACGGCAGCATCAACCTTGCGTCGCTCGGGGCGGCTCATGAAGCCGAGCCGACGCGCACGGCGATTCATGCGGCGAAGAAAGCACAAGCCGAAGGACCGGCGTGGCGCTACAAGATCGGCGAACTGAATGTCAAGGACGCCACAGCCAATTTCACTGACAACACCACGCCGCAGCCGGTGAGACTGGGCATCACGCCGCTGCAGTTGAAAGTGCAGCAGATCAGCAACGACCTTGGCCGCCCGCTGCCGGTCGAACTGGTAGCCACGCTGAATGGGAAAGGCACGCTCGACCTCAAGGGCGACGTTACCGCAACGCCGCTGAAGGTCGCCGTCAAGGTGAACGCGAACCGGCTCGACGCGGCGGCTTTCGAACCGTATTTCGGCAGCAGGTTGAACGCTGCGATCGCGAGCGCGCTGCTGAATGCCAGCGGCGATCTTGCGTTGAGCCAGGCGAAGTCGTTGAAGGCGAGTTATCGCGGCGACGTTGCGCTTGTCGACGTTCGGATGCTCGACAAGGCAACGTCGGACCCGTTCGCGGGATGGCGGTCGCTCGCGCTGTCGAAGCTGAAAGCGGATTACGACGAGCACGGCACGTCGGTGGACGCGGAGCGCGTCACCTTCACAAGGTTCTATGGACGCGTGCTGCTCGACGCACAAGGCAAGCTGAATCTCACCGACGTGGTCGCGCACGAAAGCGGCGCAGCGCAGTCGCTCACGCGCGACAAGAACAACAAGGGCGGTGCCGAACCGGTGCCGTTGACGCCGCCCACGGCGTCGGCTGTCGTCAACTCGTCGGCGCCCGTGGTGGCCTCTGCATCCGCGCCTGCGTCGTCCGCTGCGCCCGCGACAGTGACGGCCGCGACACCTCCGCAAAATCCAGTCAGGCTGCATTTCGGCCAACTCGTCTTGCAGCAAGGCCGTGTAACGTACACCGATAACTTCATCAAGCCGAACTACACGGCGAACCTGGTCGGCATTCAGGGCACGGTAGGCGCGTTCGGCACACAGTCGACCACGTCTGCGCCTGTTGAGATCGCGGCGAAGCTGGCGGCCAACGGTCCGCTGTCCATTCGCGGCACGGTCAATCCGCTGATTGCGAAGCCGGCGCTCGATCTGACCGCGAGCGCACACGACATCGAACTGACTAATCTCACGCCGTATTCCGCGAAATATGCCGGATATCCGATCACCAAGGGCAAGTTGAACGTCGATCTGCATTACAAGCTCGAGAACGATCAGCTGAACGCGGACAACCATTTGTTCATTGATCAGCTGACGTTCGGCGATCACGTCGAAAACGACACGGCGACCAAACTGCCGGTGCGGCTCGCCATTTCGCTGCTGAAGAATTCGCGCGGCGAAATCGATGTGAATCTGCCCGTGTCAGGCTCGTTGTCGAATCCCGAGTTCAGCATCGGCGGGCTGATCTGGCATGCGGTGCTCAATCTGCTGCAAAAGGCGGTCACCGCGCCGTTCTCGCTGATTGCCCATGCGTTCGGCGGAAGTGGCGAAGAGTTGGGCTATGTGGAATTCGAACCGGGCTCGGCGCAACTCACGGAAGACGACAACAAGAAGCTCG
Source organism: Paraburkholderia strydomiana (assembly GCF_031456815.1). Classification (NCBI taxonomy): domain Bacteria; kingdom Pseudomonadati; phylum Pseudomonadota; class Betaproteobacteria; order Burkholderiales; family Burkholderiaceae; genus Paraburkholderia; species Paraburkholderia strydomiana. The sequence continues at coordinate 20,091 of NZ_JAVDVL010000021.1, read as the reverse complement.
ACACGATTGTGAAGGCGCTCGGCTCCAAACCGTCGATCAAAATGGACCTGATCGGCCGCGTGGATCCGAAACTCGACGAGCCCGCATTGCGCGCGCGCTATGTGGATCGCCTCGTCAAACAGCAGAAAATCAAGGACGTAGTGGGCAACGGCCAGAGCGTGGACTTGTCGAGCGTCACTGTCGATCCGAAGGAATACGACAAGTACCTGACCAAGGCTTATAAATCCGCGGACTTCAAGAAGCCGCGCAATTTCGTCGGCCTGACGAAGAGCATGCCCGACGACGATATGAAGAGCGCGCTCGCGGCCAACGCGCCGATCGACGAGGCCAGCTTGCGGCAGCTCGCGCAACAGCGGGCGCAGAGCGTGCAGCAGTATCTGGACGGCAAGATCGACAGCAGCCGCGTGTTTATCGTCGCGCCGAAGCTGGACGCAGACGGCATCAACGACAAAGGTGCGACGACGCGGGTCGATTTTGGGCTGAAGTGAGCGACGCCTTCGCGCGCTCCCCCTTGCATCGCCCTCAGGCCGCGCGCGTCGGCTTCTTCAGCGCCGTCTGCTCGATCACGCGTGCGAGCGTGTCGAACGCAGGTCCGATCTTTTCGTTCGGCACGCACGCGTAGCCGAGCAGCAGTCCGCGCATGGCGGGCGGATCGCTGCTGTAGTAGCTCGCGAGCGGCCGCACGATCACGCCGGCGTCGAACGCTGCCGCCGTAACCGCGCGATCGTCGGCATGATCGGGCAGTCCGAGCACGAGATGCAAACCGGCCTCGTCGCCCATGACGGGCAGTTCGGTGCCGAACCGCGCCGTAATCGCATCGATCAGAATCTGCCGGCGCTCACCGTATAACGCTCGCATTCGCCGGACATGCGAGGTGAGATGACCGTCCATGATGAAGTCTGTCATTACCGCCTGCTGCATCAACTGACCTTCGCGATAAAGCTCGGCGATGCCCATACGGAATGTATCGACGAGATGCTCCGGCGCGATCATGTAGCCCATGCGCAAGCCGGGAAACAGCATCTTGCCGAGACTGCCAACGTAGATCACCTGACCTGCGTCGTCGAGACCCTGCAGCGACGCTAGCGGCCGGCTGCCGTAGCGAAACTCGCTGTCGTAGTCGTCTTCGATGATCCACACGTTGTGCTGGCGCGCGTATTCGAGCAGCGTGCGGCGGCGCGCGAGGCTCATCACCATTCCAAGCGGATACTGATGCGACGGCGTGACCAGCGCGAGACGCGGCGGCTGCTGCAAATCCTGCTCGCGCGGATTGAGGCCTTCTTCGTCGACCGGCACCGGAACGAGTGTGATCCCCGACGACTGCAGCACGCTGCGCGCGCCCCAATAGCACGGCTCTTCGACCCACGCGCGGTCGCCGACGTCCGTCAGCAATCGAACCGCGAGATCGATGGATTGGTGAATACCCGTAGTGATGATGATCTGGTCCGGCGTGCAATTCACCGAACGCGCGACCCGCAAATAGTCGGACAACGCGCGGCGCAGCGGCCGGTAGCCGCCGCCCGGCGCATAGGTCAGCAGATCGGGATTGGCTTCTTTCCACAAGCGCGCTTGCAGGCGGCTCCAGGTTCGAGCCGGAAATTCGGCGACGTCGGGCACGCCCGGCATGAACGCGCCCCACTGTTTTGCAGACACGCCCGCTTGACCGATCAGGCGCCGGCCGCGATTGGACAGATCGTTCAGATCGCGCTTTGCCGTCTTGCCTGCAACCGCGACCGGCTTGCCTTCCGAGTCCACTGCCGTGACCGCCGGCTTGCGCCGCGCGTTGACGGCAGCTGTGTCCGGCTGCGTGTCGGCGACATACGTCCCGCTGCCCGTGGTCGAGATCACATAGCCTTCGGCGGTAAGCTGGTCGTACACGTGCAGCACCGTATTGCGCGCGATACCGAGGTCTTCGGCAAGCGTGCGCGAGCTTGGCAGCTTGGTGCCCGGCGGCAACTGGCCGGCGAGGATCGCCTGCTGCATCAACCGCAGAGTCTGCCGGTAGATCGGCTCGGCGGCCGCGCGATCAAGCCTGGCGGCGAGCCAATCCGACAAGATGATCGTATCCAAGTGGTTCTATCCGGAATAATGAAATGGTTCCATATTGTAGAACCGTAACGGTCTATAGTGGGCCACGCAATCGATGTAAGCCCGCTGCTTATCTAAGGCAGCCGGCCGGACAGGCAGAGGAGACTACGGCGATGAAAACGGATGAAGTGATCGTCAGCTTTCGAGGCGTGCGCAAGACGTACGACGGCGAAACGCTGGTCGTCAAACAACTGGATCTGGACATCTATCAGGGCGAATTCCTGACGCTGCTCGGGCCGTCGGGTTCCGGCAAAACAACCTGCCTGATGATGCTCGCGGGTTTCGAATTTCCCACCGGCGGCGAGATCTGGCTCGACGGCACGTTGCTCAATACCGTGCCGCCCCACAAGCGCAACATCGGCATGGTGTTTCAGAACTATGCGTTGTTTCCGCATCTGACAGTCGAGCAGAACGTCGCGTATCCGCTGACGGTGCGCAAGCTATCGGCCGAAGAGCGTGCTCATCGCACCAACAACGCGCTGAAGATGGTGCGCATGGAAAGCTTCGCTAAGCGATATCCGGCGCAGCTTTCCGGCGGGCAGCAGCAGCGCATCGCGCTCGCGCGGGCGCTCGTGTTCGAGCCCAAGCTCGTGCTGATGGATGAACCACTCGGCGCGCTCGACAAGCAGCTGCGCGAGCACATGCAATACGAACTGAAGTCGCTGCACGAGAAGCTCGGCGTGACGTTCGTGTATGTCACCCACGATCAGGGCGAGGCGCTGACCATGTCCGATCGCGTCGCCGTGTTCGACAAAGGCATCGTGCAGCAACTCGACACCGTGGACCGTCTGTACGAATCGCCGTGCAACGAGTTCGTCGCGAACTTCATCGGCGACAGCAACAAGCTGCGCGGCACGATCGCAAACGTGGACGGAGAGTATTGCGAGTTTCACCTCGTCGACGGTACGCGGCTGACTGGTCGCAACATCGGCGGCGCGCGGGCGGGCACGCCGGCAGTTGCGTGTATCCGTCCTGAACGCATGAAGCTCGCGAGTCACGGCAACGGCGCGGCGCGGGCGGGCGCCAATGCGCTCAGCGGCGAAGCGCGTGGACTCATCTATTTTGGCGACCACGTGCGCATGCGTTGCGGCTTGCCGCAGCAGGACGAGTGCTTCGTCAAGGTGCCGCTCGGCACCGATGCGCTCAATACGTTCGCACCTGGCTCGCCCGTCGCGCTCGAGTTTGCGCCCGAGCATCTGCGGGTATTCGCGGGGGCGTGATTGCGTGAAACGCGCGCATGATTGCATGAGAAGAGCGGTCAGCAGCACATAAAAAAGTCGCATGAATGATGCTTGAAACCACCACCAAAGGAGAGCAACACACCATGAACAAGATCGGGAAATCGCGCTGCGCCGTCGCTGTCGGTGCTGTGGCGCTCGCGCTCGGCGCGGCGCAGGTCAATGCGGCCGAACTGACGGTCGTGAATTTCGGCGGCGCGAACGGGGACGCACAAAAGGCGGCCTTCAACCAGCCGTTCGAGTCGCAGAGCGGCAGCAAGGTGACCGCTGTCGAATACAACGGTGAGCAGGCCAAGGTCAAGGCGATGGTCGAGGCCAAGCACGTGAACTGGGACGTGGTGGAGGTCGAATCGGGCGACATCGGCCGAGGTTGTGACGAAGGTCTGTACGAGAAGCTCGACTGGTCGAAGATCGGCAAGAAATCGGATCTGATTCCGGAGGCGCCGCAAACTTGTGGCGTCGGCTTTTTCGTGTGGTCGACGGCGCTCGCCTATAACGCCGACAAGCTGAAGACTGCGCCGTCAGGCTGGGCCGACTTCTGGGACGTGAAGAAGATCCCCGGCAAGCGCGCGATGCGCAAGGGCGCGCGTTACAACCTCGAATTTGCGTTGATGGCCGACGGTGTTGCACCGAAAGACGTGTACAAGGTGCTGGCGACCAAGGAAGGTCAGGACCGCGCATTCAAGAAGCTCGACGAGTTGAAGCCGAACATCCAGTGGTGGGAAGCGGGCGCGCAGCCGCCGCAATTCCTCGTGGCCGGCGACGTGGTGATGTCGACGGCGTACAACGGCCGGATCGATGCCGCGCAGAAGGAAGGCAAGAACCTGAAGGTCGTGTGGAATGGCAGCATTTATGACCTCGACTATTGGGGGATTCCGAAGGGCTCGCCGAACAAGGCGCTCGCCGAGAAGTACATCGCCTTTACGATTTCGTCGAAGCCGCAGCAGGACTACGCGCACCACATCGCCTATGGTCCGGTGAACGTGGCGGCGATCAAGGCGCTCGACGCGAAGACGCTAGCGAACCTGCCGAACTCGCCGGCCAACGGGAAGAACGCGGTTCTGCAGAATTTGTCGTTCTGGACGGATCATGGCGATGAGTTGGAGCAGCGTTTTTCGTCGTGGGCTTCGAAGTAGGAAGCGGGTCATGTGAAGAAGCGCGCGCAGGGGTGGGTTCGGCGCGCGTGGGTTTCGAGGCATGGGACGGCAGTAAGCGCTAAAGCGCTAACTGCCGTCGACAGGAGAACGGGTGTGACTACGATGACGATCGCCGCCGATTCGACGCCGGAATCGACCGGCCGGCTCAAGCGTGAACTGAAGGCCGCGGAAGCGAAAAAGCGCGCCACAGCGTTGCTGCTCATCGCGCCGCTTGCGATTTTTCTGCTGCTGATCTTCGTCGTGCCGATAGGCGCATTGCTGACGCGTGCCGCGCAGAATCCGGAAGTCGTGAACGCGCTGCCACATACGCTCAGCGCTCTGAGCACCTGGGATCGCAAGACGCCGCCGCCCGATACCGCATACGCCGCGTTGGCGACCGATCTCACCGCGATCGCCGACAGCGACGGCATGGGCGCGCTCGCACGACGGCTCAACGTGGAGATTCCCGGCTATCGGTCGCTCGTTGCCAAGTCGGCGCGCGCCATGCCGTTCGTCGACGACAACAACAAGCCGTTGCAACTATCTCCCGCCCAGTTCCACGCGAAGTTCGCCGAACTGGACGAACGCTGGAGCAATATTGCGTACTGGCAGGCCATCGCGAAGAACGGCAGCCCGTATTCGCCGTTCTATCTGCTTGCTTCGCTCGACCACAAGCAGGACGCGTTCGGCCATATCATCCCGACCGATCCCGACCAGCAGATCTATCTCGCCGTTTTCAGCCGTACTTTCGTGATCGGCGCGGCAGTCACGCTTTTTGCGCTGCTGCTCGGTTACCCGCTTGCTTACTGGATTTCGACGCTGCCCGAGCGTCGCGCGAATCTCGTGATGATTCTCGTGCTGATTCCGTTCTGGACATCGATCCTGGTCCGCGTCGCCGCATGGATCGTGATCTTGCAGAGCGAAGGGCTCGTGAACAAAGCGCTGATCGGCAGCGGCTTGCTGCACGATCCGCTGGCGCTGCTGTTTAACCGCACGGGTGTGTACATATCGATGACGCATATCCTGCTGCCGTTCATGATCCTGCCGCTTTATAGCGTGATGAAGTCCATTCCGCCCACGTATCAACGCGCGGCGGTCTCGCTCGGCAGTCATCCGTTCGCCGCATTCTGGCGTGTGTATGTGCCGCAGACTTATCCGGGCATCGGCGCGGGCGCGTTGCTGGTTTTCATTCTGGCAATTGGCTACTACATCACACCGGCGCTGCTTGGTGGACCGAACGACCAGATGGTCAGCTACTACGTCGCGTACTTCACCAACGTGACGATCAACTGGGGCATGGCATGCGCGCTCGGCGGGCTGCTGCTTGCCGCCACGCTCGTGCTGTATGCGATCTACGGACGCTTCACGCGCTCATCGCTGAGCCTTGGCTGAACGGAGCCCACCGCCATGAAACTTGCCAAGCCCCTCTTTGCGCCACATACGTCGCTGATCGAGCGCGTATGGTATTTCGCGTTGCGCGCACTCGCCGTGCTCACGCTGCTATACCTGATCCTGCCCGTGCTTGCGATCGTGCCGCTGTCGTTTTCATCGAGTACTTTTCTGGTATATCCGATTCCGGGCTGGTCGCTGCGCTGGTATCAGAATCTGATTGCGTCTGATGAGTGGCGCATGGCGGCCAAGAATAGCTTCATCGTCGCGCCGTCCGCGACGGTAGTCGCGACCGTGCTGGGCACACTTGCCGCAATCGGACTTACAAAGGCGAATTTCCGCGGCAAGGGGTTGCTCATGGCAATCCTCATTTCGCCGATGATCGTGCCGGTGGTCGTAGTGGGCGTCGGCATGTATCTGTTCTTCGCGCCGCTCGGTCTCGCCAATACCTATATCGGCCTGATTCTCGCGCACGCGTCGCTCGGTGTGCCGTTCGTCGTGACGACGGTGGCCGCGACGCTGCAGGGTTTCAACTACAACCTCGTGCGCGCGAGTCTGTCGCTCGGTGCGAATCCGGTGAAGACGTTCTTCCGCATCACGCTGCCTGTGATCGCGCCGGGTGTGATCTCCGGGGCGCTGTTCGCGTTTGCGACATCGTTCGATGAAGTCGTCGTCACGCTGTTTCTTGCGGGCGCCGATCAGACGACGCTGCCGCGACAGATGTTCACCGGCATCCGCGAAAATATCAGCCCGACTATTGCGGCGCTCGCCACCATCCTGATTGTTTTTTCGACCTGCCTGTTGCTGGCGCTCGAGTGGCTTCGTGGCCGCAACGCGGCGCGGGCGATCAGGGCATAAGTGTGGGCCCGCGTGTATCGCCAGATTCATTGAGGCAGCACGCCATTCGACAACTCTTGACATTGTTCTAAGATTCATCCCATTCCGCGGGCTTGTCCGTCTCGTCATACTTTTATCCCTCGATAAGAAGATGCGCGAGACGCAGACATTTAATGAAAACCCCGCTAACCGTGCTTGTGTGCGCGCTGACGCTGACAGCTTGCGCGGACCACGCCGCGCGCGCCCGGCTCGGTATCCAGGATTCCACTCTGCTCAGATCCGGCGTTGGCGCCTCGCAAGACGAGGCCGCAGGCGCCGCCAACCCGCAATGGGTCCAAACCTACGCAATTGTCCATAACGGCGCTTCGGCGCTGGCCTCGTTGCAAGCGCGACTCGACCGCATGCCGCCGCAACCGAACGATTACTTTCGCGCGAAGGCGCAATGCTGGATCAACGCTGCTCAACAAACGCGGCAGGCCGGCGACCATTGGGGTTTCGCCGAAGAAGCCATCGGCGAGGCGGCGGTCATTACCATGGGTCTGGAAAGCGGCAAGCCGGTATCCGCCGCTAATCCTACGCTGCGCACCGTGTCCACTGTGCGTCCCGATCTTTGGCAGATCGTCAATACCATCAAGTCGGATCCGGCCGTCGCGTCGTGTCACGAGGCGCAACCGCCGCTGGCGTGCGCCGAAGTAGAGCTCATGCAAGCTGGACACGACGCATGGATGCGAAGCTTCTCCAATGCCGAAAAGCGTCTGCCAGATATTCAGGACAACTTGCGTAAGTCAGCTGAAAGGGTGTTGCAATGCAAGCGGGACGTCGCCACGAGTGCAGCGGCGCCGAATGCAAAATCGCCCAGGACAGTCACGTTACGCGCCGATGCTTTGTTCCGTTTCAACGGCAGCAACGACGTCGCAATGCTGCCCGCGGGAAGGCGCGCGCTTGACGCAGTGGCACGCGGATTAAAGTCGGATGCGGCGCCTGGCGGTTTGACAATCACCGGCTACAGCGACCGTCTCGGCGACACCGCGCGTAATCAAAGTTTGTCACTGCAACGTGCAGAAACGGTAGCGCGGTATCTGCGCACTCGCGGCGTTACCTCGCCGATTGCGACTCGCGGCCTCGCCAGCGCAAATCAACTGATCGAGTGCCGACAAACCAGGCGTGATGATCTGGTGCGGTGTCTCGCACCGAATCGCCGCGTGGAGATCGAGCGCGTCGTTGCCGCTCCCTAACGTGCCTTTGTATCGCCGCCGGACGTCGTAGTCCACACGCATGTGGCGCATGGCAGCAGGCGGCCGCAATGGTCTGCAAGGGCCGTGATGGGCCGCAACCGGCATTGGATGTTTTTCAGGAGGAACGCAACACATGTCAACTATTCTGATTATCGACGACCATCCAGCGTTTCGGATGATCGTCAGGTTGCAGCTAATGCAATTGCTGAGCGTCGAACAAGTGATCGAGGCGGACAACGGACAGACCGCCGTCGAAATGGCTCGCCAGCACAAGCCCGACCTCGTCATACTGGATCTCGACATTCCGCGTATCAGCGGACTTGACGTCATTCCGCGGCTCAAACTTGCACATCCGTCGATCCGCGTGATGGTGCTGTCGGGGCACGACCCGGCCACTTTCGCGCCGCGCGCAATGCGCTCGGGCGTTCATGGCTTTGTCGGCAAATCGCAGGAGATGAAGGAGATCATGCGCGGCGTGGAGGCGGTGCTCGCAGGCTACACCGTATTTCCGGTCGCGCCCGACGGCGCGACCATTACACCGGGCGTGTCGCCGACCGGTGATGAGGGCAGAATCATGTTGCTCTCCGACAAGGAACTCGTCATTTTGCAGATGCTTTCGAAGGGCATGTCGAACAAGTCGATCGGCGACGCGCTGTTCATGAGCGACAAAACAGTGAGCACCTACAAGGGCCGCATTCAGGAGAAACTTGGGCTGTCATCGCTGGCGGCATTGATTGAGTTCGCATCGTTGCACAAGCTGGTCGACTAGATTTTTTGGGGTATGGATAAGACGAATTTCAACCGTGCTTTCGAGCCCGTCGAGCTTTCTGAGCCGACGGAGCCTTTTGATCCCGGCTATCTCGACGCGCTCGCGGACGAAGGCATCGACCTGGACGCGTTTCTGAACGGCTGGTGTCGAGCGATGCGTGACGATCTCGGCCGCCTAAGCGACCTACGTTGCGAACTCGAATCGGCGCAATTGCCGGCCTTGCTGCACAGAGTGAGTGGCGCAGTGGGTCTCGTGGGCGCACAGCATTTAATGCACGCACTGCGGCACGCGAGTACCTCGCTGTCTCAGCGCAATGCCGACTCGATTGACGCACTCATAGCGCGTGGAAGGACTTTGATCGCGCAACTGGAAGCAGCGTCTTATCCACACCGGAACACATCATCATGAATAGGCCGCTGGCGTTGATACAGGGCGCTCTGGCGCTTCCCAGTGCACGCCCGCTGTCGGGTCTGCCTCCGCCTTTCGGATCGTGGCGGCGGTCGACGTCGCACAGACAGCAACGCGCGCCTCAAGCGGCGATCCCGGGCGTGCCGCGATATGCAGCATCTGCGAACCATCGCGGTCGAATTCCGCAGAACCCAAGAATTCTGTTCCTCTACAAGCTGCCACAGCGGCGAGACGATTCGCATCGGTTCGATGAACAATTGGCTGAAGCGAAACGTTACCTCCAGGCAGATCACACACGGCCGAGGTCGTCACGGTCGGACCATATTCTGAGCGCGGCCATCTTCGTGAGTTGCAGCATAGCGCTCGCTTGGCTACTCGCGACATGTTCCACACACGAAGTCGCCGGCAGCTTTGAACCGGCGGCGAGACCGTCTACCGCGGCGATACAAGCCGGCCCCGTCATAGTAAATCCGTTAGCGAATGTTCGGCCTGAGTTGGCCCAAACCGCGTCAGAAGCAGTAGAAACGCATTCAACGATTACGCACGCGTTGTCGTCAGTAAAGGCTGCGTCGCCGGATGCCGTGCATCCTGTCGAGACGCCAAGCCTGTCCCAGCGCGCGGAGTCGCAACGGTCAGCGAACAAGTCCCGCCATACCGTCGCGGCTGACCGTGTCGCGAAGCTCCGTCGATCGACTGCGGTGGGTCACGCAATCGACGCAGAGATCGAACAGCATGCACGGTTGAGTCGTCCTATCGAATCTCCGGTGCGCCTGTCTCTGTCGAGCCAGCCGGGAACGGCTACATCGCAATCGTCTGCGAACGATTCCGTGGAGCGCGCCGCGTTGCGCGATTGGGCTGTGCAGCAGCGGCGCGCAAATGTCAGTGTGCGTGCAAGTGGGCCTGCGCCGGGCGACATCGACTGGAATGCGCACATGACGCAGCGCCGGATCACCGACAACCCGGCGGCGTTCCAGACGGGCCACTCACAGTAATAATCGACGAAAAAAAAGCCCGACCAAGGTCGGGCTTTGAAAGTCGGCTGCGCCCTCCACAGGACGCAGCCCCTGCAAAACAGCCAAGCTGTTTGCGTTGCCGCGATGCTTAAGCGGCCAGCAGCGAACGCAGTACGAACGGCAGAATACCGCCGTGCTTGTAGTAGTCCACTTCGATCGGCGTGTCGATACGCAGCAGCACCGGAACGCGTTTCTCGCTGCCGTCCTTGCCGCGAATCACGAGCGTCACTTCCTGCTGCGGCTTGAAGTCTGCGCCGAGGCCTTCGATGTCGTACGTTTCTTCGCCGGTGATGCCGAGCGACTGCACGCTATCCGAGCCCTTGAACTGCAGCGGCAGAACGCCCATGCCGACCAGATTCGAACGGTGGATCCGCTCGAAGCTGCGTGCGACCACAGCCTTCACGCCCAGCAATTGCGTGCCCTTTGCAGCCCAGTCACGCGACGAACCGGTGCCGTACTCTTCACCTGCAAACACGATGGTCGGCGTGCCGGCGTCGATGTACTTCATCGCTGCGTCGTAGATCGACAGTTGTTCGCCGCTCGGCTGATGAATCGTCAGGCCGCCTTCCACGCGCGAGCCGTCTGCCTTCGCCGGGATCATCAGGTTCTTGATCCGGACGTTCGCGAACGTGCCGCGCATCATCACGTCGTGGTTGCCGCGGCGCGAGCCGTAGCTGTTGAAGTCGGCCTTCTGCACGCCGTTTTCCTTCAGCCACTTGCCTGCCGGCGAGTCTTCCTTGATCGAGCCAGCCGGGCTGATGTGGTCGGTCGTGACCGAGTCACCGAAAATGCCCAATGCGCGCGCGTTTTTGACTGCCGCGATGCTGTCGGCCGGCGTCATCGAGAAATCGTTGCCGAAGAACGGCGGCTCGGCGATGTACGTCGACTTCGGCCAGTCGTAGACCTGACCTTCTTCGCCTTCGATCTTGCTCCAAAGGTCGCCCTTCTTGGTCAGCGACGCGTAGTTCTTGCGGAACGCGTCCGCGTCCAGCGCAAACTTGAGCAGGTCGTTGACTTCGTCGCTGGTCGGCCAGATGTCGCCGAGGTACACGTCCTTGCCGCCTTTGCCCTTGCCGACCGGTTCGGTCATCAGGTCGCGCGTGATATTGCCGGCGATAGCGTAAGCCACGACCAGCGGCGGCGAGGCCAGGAAGTTCGCGCGGATGTTCGGGTGAATACGCGCTTCGAAGTTACGGTTGCCCGACAGAACCGCTGCCGCGACGATGTCGTTCTTCGTAATGGCTTCGTTCAGTTCCGGCGTCAGGTCGCCCGCGTTGCCGATACAGGTGGTGCAACCGTACGCAGCCAGCGTGAAGCCCAGTTTGTCCAGATACGGCAGCAGGCCGGTTTTCGTCAGGTACTCGGTGACGATACGCGATCCCGGAGCCAGCGACGTCTTGATGTGCGGAGCGACCGTGAGGCCGGCTTCGACAGCTTTCTTCGCGAGCAGGCCGGCGGCCAGCAGCACGCTCGGGTTCGACGTGTTCGTGCACGACGTGATCGCGGCGATCAGCACGTCGCCGTTCTTCACGTTGACGCCGTTGCTCGTGGTGTACTGCGCGTCCAGATCGGCTTCCTTCTTGGCAAAGCCGTTTTCTGCCACCGGCTTCGAAAACAGGTCGCTGAAGGTCGACTTCACATTGCCGATTTCGATGCGGTCTTGCGGGCGCTTCGGGCCAGCCAGCGACGGCGCGACGGTGCCCAGATCCAGCGTCACGACCTTCGTGAAGTCGATGTCGCCTTCCTTCGGAATACCGAACAGGTTCTGAGCCTTGAAGTAGTTCTGGAACGCCGAGATTTCGGCGTCCGTGCGGCCCGTGCCCTTGAAGTAGTCGATGGTTTTTTCGTCGACCGGGAAGAAGCCCATGGTCGCGCCGTATTCCGGCGCCATGTTGCCGATCGTCGCGCGGTCCGGCAGCGACAGCGAGCGCGTGCCTTCGCCGAAAAACTCGACGAACTTGCCGACAACCTTTTCCTTGCGCAGCAGTTCGGTGATGGTCAGCACCAGGTCGGTCGCCGTCACGCCTTCGCGCAGCTTGCCCTTCAGGTTCACGCCGACCACGTCCGGCGTCAGGAAGTACACCGGCTGGCCGAGCATGCCGGCTTCAGCTTCGATACCGCCCACGCCCCAGCCCACTACGCCGATACCGTTGATCATCGTGGTGTGGCTGTCGGTGCCGACCAGCGAATCCGGGTAGTACACGGTGTCCGCGCCTTCGGCCTTCTTGTGCACACCGCGTGCGAGGTATTCGAGGTTCACCTGGTGAACGATGCCGACGCCCGGCGGCACGACCTTGAACGTGTCGAATGCCTGCATGCCCCACTTCATGAACTGGTAGCGCTCGTTGTTGCGCTGGAATTCCAGTTTCATGTTCAGGTCGAGTGCATTCTTTTCGCGGAAGTGATCGATCTGCACCGAGTGGTCAACCACCAGATCAACCGGGACCAGCGGTTCGATCGACTTCGGATTCTTGCCCACGCGTTGCGCCACGCCGCGCATTGCCGCGATGTCGGCGAGCAGCGGCACGCCGGTGAAGTCCTGCAGCACGACACGCGACACGACGAACGGGATTTCGTCGACGCGCGGAGCGGTCGGCTTCCAGTTCGCCAGTTGCGTGATGTGTTCTTCGGCGATTTTCTTGCCGTCGTAGTTACGCAGCACCGATTCCAGCACGATTCGGATCGAAACCGGCAGGCGGTCGATCTTGATGTTCAGTGCCTTGCCGAGTTGCGGCAGGGAATAGAACTTGCCTTTGCCGGAACCGCTGTCGAATTCCTTGAGCGTTTTGTGGAGGTTGTGGGCCATGGTGTTTTCCTTGGTTTGATCGCGGAACTACAGTACTTAACTTGACTAGATGACGTACAAATCGACGTACTCATTGACCGGCATGGCTTCGAGCCGTGCCTGATCCAGCGACACGTCGAGAATCGCCAGTTGTTGCTTGACCGGGAAGCGGCGCGCGAGGTTGGTCTTGAACTTCTCCACCAGCAACGGAATTCCGTCTTCGCGACGACGCTTGTGACCGATCGGGTATTCGACTACGACTTCGTCGAACTTTGATCCGTCGTTGAATTCGATCGTCAGTGCATTGGCGATCGAACGCTTTTCGGGATCGTGGTAATCCTTTGTGAACTGCGGGTCTTCCACACATGCCATTTTTGCGCGCAGCACGTCGATACGCGGGTCTTGCGCGACTGCGTCTTCGTAATCCGCAGCCGTCAGTCGGCCGAAGATCAGCGGCACAGCAATCATGTACTGAATGCAATGATCGCGGTCGGCCGGATTGTCGAGCGGACCTTTTTTATCGATGATACGTAGCGCGGCTTCGTGCGTGCGGATAGTGATTTTGCGGATGTCTTCCACGCGCCTGCCTTGCAGCTGAAGCTGCGCATGCAACGACATCGCCGCTTCCACAGCGGTTTGCGCGTGGAACTCGGCCGGAAACGATATCTTGAACAGCACGTTTTCCATCACATAGGAACCGTACGGGCGCTGGAACTTGAACTCGTTGCCCTTGAAGAGCACGTCGTAAAAGCCCCACGTTTTCGTGGTCAGCACCGACGGATAGCCTATCTCGCCCGTCTTCGAAATAAGCGCGAGACGAACTGCGCGCGAGGTCGCGTCGCCCGCGGCCCACGATTTGCGCGAGCCGGTGTTCGGCGCGTGGCGGTACGTGCGCAGCGCTTGCCCGTCGACGAGCGCCTGCGAGACCGCATTGATCAGCTCGTCGCGCGTGAGGCCGATCATTTGACCGACTACCGCCGTCGACGCGAGCTTTACCAGCAATACATGATCGAGCCCGACCTTGTTGAAGGAGTTTTCGAGCGCGATGCAGCCTTGAATTTCGTGCGCCTTGATCATTGCGATCAACACGTCTTTCATCGCAAGCGGCGCTTTGCCGGCTGCGATGGCAGTGCGCGAGAGCCAGTCGGCTGTCGCGAGAATTCCGCCCAGATTGTCCGACGGATGCCCCCATTCGGCGGCGAGCCAGGTGTCGTTGAAGTCGAGCCAGCGGATCATGGCCCCGATGTTGAAGGCGGCCTGAACGGGATCGAGCTGAAACGGCGTGCCCGGCACCTTTGCACCGTTGGGGACGATCGTGCCCGGCACGATGGGTCCCAACAGCTTGGTGCAGGCGGGGTAGGTAAGCGCCTCGAGTCCGCAGCCGAGCGTATCGATCAGACAATGACGCGCGGTTTCCAGCGCGAGCGTGCCGTCGATCTGATAATCCAGAACGTAATCGACGATATCGACCAGGACTTTGTCCGGATCGGGTCGCACGTTGGAAATCGGAGCGGACATCGGGGAGCTTTCCTGACGACGTGATTAGTTGCCGAGCTTGTTGATTGCGTTCGACTGCGTCGGGGCCGGTGCGCCCTGCGCCATCGCCGCCGTTTGGCATTCGTCGGCCAGACGCGAGCTGTCCTTGTCCTGGAACAGCATGGCCTTGGTCGGGATCACGACCAGATCCATACCGGTTGCGGCGTCGTGGAAACGGTCTGCGCCCGTGGTGGTCGCTTCGCGCGGCAGGTTGTAGTTTTTGTTCGCCCAGTGAACCGTGACGATCTGGTCACGCTTCATGTCGCCCTTCAGTTCGAAGGCCAGACCTTCCTTGCACGACCACTTTTCCGCGCCTTCCGGCACCGGATCGACCTTGGCTTCCTTGGCGGGGTTTTCCTTGCGCTTGATGAGGCGGCGCGGTTGCGGGCGCTTTGCAACAGCCTTCTTGGCAGCCGGCTTTGCGGCAGTCGCCGTTTCTGCGGCGGCGTCGGTCGCGACGGTCAACATTGTGGTGGACAGGGCGCCGACGACGGCGGCGATCAACAGCTTGTTCATGGGAGAAAACCTTTCTATCTAATTTCAGTTAAACATTGCGCGGGCTACCGGTCCTGGCGGCCGCGGGGTTGAACTGCACGCGCCTTGAAAGCGCACAGCGACCGCTATTTTCTCCTATTTAGCGGCACGTACTTCAAATTCTCAGGTCCGGTGTAATTCGCGCTCGGGCGAATGATCTTGTTGTCGATCCGCTGTTCGATGATGTGCGCACTCCACCCGGCCGTGCGTGCAATGACGAAAAGCGGCGTGAACATTGCCGTGGGCACGCCCATCATGTGATACGACACGGCGCTGAACCAGTCCAGGTTGGGAAACATCTTCTTCGCTTCCCACATCACCGATTCGAGTCTTTCCGCGATGTCGAAAAGCTTGTTGTTGCCCGCTTCCTTCGAAAGCTTCTTCGCCACTTCCTTGATGACCTTGTTGCGCGGGTCCGAGATCGTGTAGACCGGGTGACCGAAGCCGATCACCACTTCCTTGTTCTCAACGCGCCGGCGGATATCGCTTTCCGCTTCGTCCGGCGTCTGGTAGCGCGACTGGATCTCGAACGCGACTTCGTTCGCGCCGCCGTGCTTCGGTCCGCGCAGCGCGCCGATTGCGCCCGTGATTGCCGAGTAGATGTCAGAACCGGTGCCCGCGATCACGCGCCCCGTGAACGTCGACGCGTTGAACTCATGCTCGGCATACAGGTTCAGCGACACATGCATTGCATCGACCCACGACTTCGACGGCTCGACACCATGCAGCAGATGCAGGAAATGGCCGCCGATCGAATCGTCGTCGGTTTCCACTTCAATGCGTTTGCCGTTGTGCGAATAGTGGTACCAGTAGAGCAGCATCGAGCCGAGCGACGCCATCAGTTTGTCGGCGATATCGCGCGCGCCGGGCAGGTTGTGATCGTCCTTCTCCGGCAGCACGGTGCCGAGCACCGAGACGCCAGTGCGCATCACGTCCATTGGATGCGCGGCAGCGGGAATCCATTCGAGCGCGGCCTTCACATTGGCGGGCAGGCCGCGCAACGCCTTGAGCTTCGTCTTGTAGGCGGTGAGTTCGGCCTGTGTCGGCAGCTTTTCGTGCACGAGCAGATACGCGATCTCCTCGAACTCGCAATTGCCCGCGATGTCGAGAATGTCGTAGCCGCGGTAGTGCAGATCGTTGCCGGTCTTGCCGACCGTGCAGAGTGCCGTATTGCCCGCGGTCACGCCGGACAGCGCGACAGATTTCTTCGGTTTAAAGCCGCCTGGTGCGCCGGCGGATTGCGTTGTCTCGCTCATCTCCCGCACTCTCCTGTTTGTTTGCTCATTGCGCTGCTTCCCCGAAAAGCGGCGCTGCATCTTGCGGAACGGCCCGGCCAGTGGATTGCGCCCGGCGCAGCACCGACCAGTAATAGCGGTAGCTCGCGCGGTCATGCAACGTGTCGCGATAGCGCGTGGGTCCCCATTGGGCGGACTGCGCGGCCAGCAGAATGTCGGTGGCGGTGGCGATTTCTTCGTCGCGTGGCGCGAACGCGGCCACGATTACCTCGACCTGCGCAGGGTGAATGCTCCACATGCGCGTGTAGCCGAACTCGTTGCGTGCGCGTCCCGCGTCGTTTGCAACCACGCTCATATCGCGCACTTCAGTGCTGACGTTGTGCGACGGCACCTTGCCGTACGCATGGCACGCGGCGGAAATTTCGAGCTTGGCCCGGCGCACCAGCGGATGATCGAACTGCCCAGGCGAGCGCATTGCGGTATCGGGGATCGCGCCGTCGTGCGCCGAAACAAAGTCCATCAGACCGAAGCTCAACGCTTCGACACCGGGCAACGCGGCAAGATCGAACACACGCGTCAGCGCGCCGTGTGTTTCAACCAGCAATTGCACTGGCACTGCTCTGGCGACGCCAAGCTCGCGCCGCGTGGCCTCGATAAACGCGACCATTTCGGCGGCGTCGGGTACGTTGCGGATCTTGGGCAGGGTGATGTAGGCGGGCGCACGCTTTGCCGCGCGCAGAATCAGGCGGACGTCGTCGCGCCAGTGCGGGTGGTCGAAGTCGTGAATCCGCACCCCGACGCGGCCGAAGCGGTCATGCTCGCTGCCGAGCAGCGACGCGACGAGTTCCGCGTGCTCCGCTTCGCGGCCGACCTGCGCGCCGTCTTCGCAGTCGAGCGTGATGTCGAACACCGGGCCAAGTTGCTGCTGTAACGCGAGCGATTTCAGCATCAGCTTTTCGCTGCCGGCGTAGTGGTCGCAGGCAGGCAGCACAGCGGGCGGCACTTCGCCGTCAAACAGCACTTCGGCGGGTGTGAGGGCGCGCATCTTCGGCGTCAGGAGCGTGGGCTTTTGTTGAGGGAAAACCGATTCGGGCGCGTTCTGTCCGATCGTACAGACAGGCAAAACGCGTTCGAATCAGGTGCGAACCGCGCGAAGCGCCAGATTGGCTCGCTTCGCTCGATTTGCACGAAAAAAACCGGAACCCGCTGCGATGAAGCTACGGAGTTCCGGTTGTTCTGCATCAGGTGCTTAACCGAGCAGATGCTGAACGCCTTCGCGCTCTTCCAGCAATTCCTGCAGCGTGGCGTCCATCTTCTCGCGCGAGAACGCGTCGATTTCCAGACCTTCCACGCGCTTGTATTCGCCGTTTTCGCAGATCACCGGCACACCGTAGATGATGTCTTCAGGAATGCCGTACGAACCGTCCGACGGGACACCCATGGTGACCCACTTGCCGTTCGTGCCGAGCACCCAGTCGCGAACGTGGTCGATTGCAGCATTAGCCGCCGACGCTGCCGACGATGAACCGCGTGCCTCGATAATCGCCGCGCCGCGCTTGCCGACGGTCGGGATGAACGTGTTGCGATTCCATTCGTCGTCGTTGATCAGCTTCGTCAGGCTCTGGCCTTCTGCGGTTGCGAAGCGGAAGTCAGGGTACATGGTCGGCGAGTGATTGCCCCACACAGCCAGCTTTTCGATCGAAGCGACCGGCTTGCCCGACTTCGCGGCCAGTTGCGACAGCGCGCGGTTGTGGTCCAGGCGCAGCATGGCGGTGAAGTTCTTCTTCGGCAAATCGGGTGCCGACTTCATCGCGATGTAGGCGTTGGTGTTGGCCGGGTTGCCGACCACCAGCACCTTCACGTCGCGGCTCGCGACTTCGTTCAGCGCCTTACCCTGAACTGTGAAGATTTCAGCGTTGGCCGACAGCAGGTCCTTACGCTCCATGCCCTTCGAACGCGGACGTGCGCCGACCAGCAGGGCGACGTCAGCGTCCTTGAATGCGACCTTGGGGTCGTCCGTGATCACGACGCCCGACAGCAGCGGGAATGCGCAATCATCCAGTTCCATCACGACGCCTTTGACGGCGCCTTGCGCTTGCGGCAGGTCGAGCAGTTGCAGCACAACCGGCTGGTCCTTACCGAGCAGATCACCATTGGCGATGCGGAACAGCAGGGAGTAAGCAATTTGACCTGCGGCGCCGGTGACGGCAACGCGCTTTGCGGGCTTAGCCATTGAGAAATCTCCAGGACGATGCGTTAGACGCTAGGGAAAACGCCATTCTATATGCGCGTTCCTCGAAGCGTTGTGAAACACGGCGGAATTCAGTGTTTGCGGACGCCCGCTGTCAGCCCATGAATTGCGGACCGACAGCGGCGCTGCGCCAAGACCGCCATGCCGGAAACCTGTACTGCCGAGCGCTCTCAGACCGCCGTTTCGCGGCTGGTCCGGCCCGCACGCGAAAACTTGGGGGCGGCCCGGTATTTCTCTGAGAGGGCGGGAGCGGACCAGCGAGGCGCCGCGTAGCCGCTGCACCTTGCGGCTCCTGCAAACAGCGCGTTTCGGCGAGCGTCTGACCAACGAATGGCGGCGAATCGAAACCTGGACTGCGTGGGAACAGCATGGTGCAGAGTGGCTGCCGGTGCGTCGCGGCGCTGCGAAACGAATGCAGATCGCAACTGCCAAAAAACCCCGCAAACCCTTGCTCGACAAGGAGTGTAGGAGTCGGCAGACGCAAAGTCAACCTTATCTTATGTCTTATATAAGACACATCTATTGCCGGGGAAACGCTGGACGCGGCCCAGCCCTTTATGATGAAATGCGCGCATGAATTCCAACCCGGCCAACACCACGAATCCGAACGGTCAAACGGCCGCTGGCGAAGGTGTATCCGCGAACGTCCCCGCTGCGTCGCCCACTTTTAGCCCTCTGTATCAGCAGATCAAGGGGCTGATAACGCAGAGCCTCGAAAGCGGCGAATGGAAGCCCGGGGAGATCATTCCTAGTGAAGTCGAATTAGCGGCCAGATACAAGGTCAGCCAGGGCACGGTGCGCAAAGCGATCGACGAACTTGCCGCCGAGAATCTCCTCGTGCGCCGTCAGGGTAAAGGCACGTTTGTTGCGACGCACAACGAGGATCGTGCGCAGTTTCGCTTTCTCCGGTTACTGGCTGATGACGGCGCCGAGCATCCGCACGTGAGCCGGCTGCTCGAATGCCGGCGTCTGCGAGCGTCGGCGGAAATCGCGCGGCAACTCGATCTGAAGCCGGCCGATCCCGTAGTTCTGATCAAGCGTCTGCTGCAGTTCGACGGCGAAGTCACCGTGCTTGACGAAATCTGGCTGCCTGGTGCCGTATTTCGCGGACTGACGCTCGAGCGGCTTTCGGAGTACAAGGGGCCCCTGTACGCGATGTTCGAAACGGAATTCGGCACGCGCATGATCCGCGCTACGGAGAAAATCCGCGCGGTAGCGGCGGAGCCGTCGGTGGCCGATCTGCTGCACGTGCCGGCGGGTTTCCCGCTGCTGTCGGTGGAGCGCGTGTCCTATACCTACGGTGACAGGCCGGTGGAAGTCCGGCGAGGTTGGTATGTCACAACCGGGTATTACTATCAGAACGATCTGAGTTGAATCGGGCTGAATGAAGGCGTGGCATCTCGTGCGCGTGCCTTTTGACGGTGCCTTTATTGCGCGTGCTGCAACGGACCTGTCGGGGTTTTCGCTGCAGCGCGATATGAAAAGGCGCTAAAATTGCGGATTAGTGTGACTACAAGTAGGGGTCTAGCATGGCTGAAGCCGTAAAAAAACCGAGGCCGGAATTCCGGAACATCGGTATCGGGCAGATATTGACGGCGTATCGCCTGCCGCTTGCAGGGCGCGTGTCGATTCTTCAT
>NZ_JAVDVL010000020.1:0-97285 GCF_031456815.1 Paraburkholderia strydomiana | reverse complement strand
TGCCCTATAATTTCCTCGGACCGGTAACCCTGGATGCGTTCGCCGCCGGGGTTCCACGTCAGGACAATGCCATCGGGCGAGAGCGCGAAGATGGAATAGTCGTCGGTGGATTCAGCCCATAGCTGGAGCCAGACAGCGCTGAATCCTGCCGGTTGCGGGTCAATATCATTCATCTGTCTGGAATTGTGTGGGCTCTTGCTCCCTCGCGCGCGAGGAAAAAAAGAAGGTTATTGAAAGGATTGCGCCTGAGCGGGTCTATATTGAAAACAGCCACCCTCTCAGGCTGTGTTTCATTCCTACGAAGCTGACGCATCGTTAGTTGGCCCGCGGTCGGGACTATACCCTCAGGAAAGCCATGCAACTGTCGCTGTTTATCCCGGCCAACATGGAAGCGATTCTTGCCGAATGGGAGTCCTTTGCCGCAACGTTGCTGCCTGCAGCGCACGGAATGTCGCCCCTTGAGTTGCGCGACCATGCCCAGCAGATACTCGAGGCGATCGCGAGAGACCTCTCGGCATCACAGACGAGACAGGCGCAACTCGACCAGTCGAGAGGTCTGACGCGGATGTCTGACCAGGCGCCCGAGACGGCTGCGCAAACCCATGCGGTGCTGCGCGCGCGGCGCGGTTTTGATATCAACCAGCTGTGCGCGGAATACCGTGCGTTGCGCGCCGTTGTACTTCGACTCTGGCTCGATGAAGGCGGGGCTGAGCCGCCGGGAACGGACGACATCGTTCGCTTTAACGAAGCGATTGATCAGGCGCTGACACAATCGGTAAGTTTCTTCAGCAGCCAGGTGGACCGGTCACGCAACCTCCTCCTGGGTATGCTCGCACATGACATGCGCAGTCCCCTCCAGACCATCCAGATGACCGCGCAACACCTTGCAAAGCTCGACGATGGCAAGCAGGTGTCTGCGGCTGCAGCCCGGCTGATCAGGAGCGGTGCGCGCATGCAGGGGCTACTCGACGACATGCTGGACTTCAGTCGAACGAAGCTTGGTCTGGGCATCAGGGTCGCGCCGGCGCCCGTCGATGTCGCCGCTCTCGTTGCCGATGAACTGGAGCAGGTGCGCGTGGCGCACGGGACACAGAGGGTGGAACTCAATGTGAATGGGGACACTGGGGCACTGTGCGACGGCCGGCGGATCCAGCAGATGCTTGGCAACCTCGTGGGAAACGCGATCAAGTACGGGGAGCCAGCGGGGGCCGTGCAGGTGACGGTCACTGGAGGCGATCGCGAGATATCCATCGCCGTCAGGAACCACGGACCGGCCATACCGCCGTCCTTCCTATGTCGCGTGTTTGAACCTCTTGAGCGCGGTCCAGGCGCTGGAACGCGGCCGGGCTCAGAGGATAGCCTCGGTCTGGGGCTCTACATTGCAAGAGAAATTG
Organism: Paraburkholderia strydomiana; assembly: GCF_031456815.1. Lineage (NCBI taxonomy): Bacteria > Pseudomonadati > Pseudomonadota > Betaproteobacteria > Burkholderiales > Burkholderiaceae > Paraburkholderia > Paraburkholderia strydomiana. The sequence goes on along the minus strand of NZ_JAVDVL010000020.1, from coordinate 95,891 downwards.
CCCATGCTCACGGCGGCGATGTGGCCGCACGATCTGACGATTCGGAAACGGTTTTTACCGTTCGACTACCTCGCGGAGCTACCGACGTCTGAGAAGATCCACCACACCAGCACTAGTACTTTCGACTGTAGTGCCAATTGGGCATTTCCGCGCTGACCGGCTACTCGGGGGCGGCAACGGCTCGGCCGGCGGGAGTTTCCCGTCAAGGGAGCCGCGGCGATCACTGGCACCCGACGAACCTCCGGGTTGCGCCATCGAGCGTATCCGGCAGGGCCCCTGCCGCGGCGCTTCTCGAGGCCGCGCAGGGCAGACGCGACGGACGTGTCGTCGACGTTTCACAACGGCATGCACGCTGGGGAACGGTTGGTGAGCCACGCGAGCAAGGCGCCCGCCGATGGCCGGCCGAACAGATGCAGCTCGCCCGGCAACAAGGATGCACTAACGTGTTCGTTGCTTCGCATCCGGATAAAATAGCTTGACATGCTGCTTCACGCATGTGCGAAAGCGGCCGTGACAGGACGGTGCTGCTCGTCGCTACACGCGTATCGACGAGTGCGCCCTCGACCGACGCTCGCGACAGCACATCGATAACACGACAGTCTCGCAAAGCCGCGTGCTAGAGTCGTCGCGCACGGAGATACCATGCGCCGTGCTTCTTTTCCCCTTCCTGGGCCCACTCAAACTCCGCAAGGTTCGCGCGGCGCCTGCGAGCCACAGAAAAACTTGCCGCTGCACAGTGCGACGCGCGTCACGTCTTCGGGCAAGGCAGCACCACTGTCTTGCAGCACCCGAGCAAACGCACCGTCGATCAACTCGCCAAGCGGCGCATGCGAACGCATTGACATGGAGTCGCCCCTTCGGCGACATCACGACAAGCGGCTCCGGCTCGGCGCCCAGCGCCTGCTCCCGCAGCCTATGGGACCACTGCGTGACGTCGACGGCATCACGACCTTCAAGGTTCCGCCTGCGCACAGTTGCAGGAAGCGGCTGAGATACGAACTGGAATGCTTTGGACCGACGCCTTCATGACCATGCGGCAGCAGCACCGTCAGACCGGACGTTTGGCCCCACTTGCACTCGCCCGCCGCGATGTGCTAATCGATGATCGCTTGCATGCCGTTCGAGAAGTCGCCGAACCGCGCTTCCCAAACAGCAAGATACGACGTGGACCGAACGCTGCAGCCGCATTCGAACCGCAGCACGGCCTCCTCGGTCAGCGGTGAATGGATGATGTCGAACTCGCCCTGATGCCCGGTCTGGTGCGCCGCGATCGCCGCCTGTTGCGACGGTCGCGTCAGACCAGAATTATCGTGTTCCGAATGACCACGGTCCGCGCGACCGGCTGGTGTCTCTGTCCGTTGTCCGCCTCGACTTCTACTGCGGAGACATGCGCGCGTTGAGCCACGCGCCTGACGCGCCTGCGTCGCTCATGCCGTTCGTGCGGGGCGCGTGCAGTTCGTTCGCGGCGCGCCATTGCTTCGCCGTGTCGCCGTTCAGCTTGAACGTGCTGACCGTATCGGTGAGCTGTTGCGCCTGGTCCTGCAAGGCTTGCGCGGCAGCGGCGCTTTGCTCGACGAGCGCGGCATTTTCCTGCGTCACCTTGTCCATCTGCGTGATCGCGTGGTTGATCTGCTCGATGCCTTCGCTTTGTTCCTTGCTGGAGGAGCTGATCTCCGCAACGATCTCTGTCACGTGGCGAATGCTCTTGACGACTTCGCTGATGATCTGCCCCGCGTCCTCGACCATTTTGCCGCCGGTACCCACCTGATTCACCGAGTCCGCGATCAGTTCCTTGATTTCCTTCGCCGCGACGGCGCTGCGTTGCGCAAGTCCGCGCACTTCGCTCGCGACCACCGCGAAACCGCGGCCGTGCTCGCCTGCACGCGCTGCTTCGACCGCAGCGTTGAGCGCAAGAATGTTCGTCTGGAATGCAATGCCGTCGATCACGCCGATGATCTCGACGATCCTGCGCGACGATTCGTTGATCGCGCTCATCGTGCTCACGACCTGATTCACCGCGTTGCCCCCCTTCACTGCGACGTCCGAAGCGCTCGACGCAAGCTGGTTCGCTTCGCGGGCGTTGTCGGCGTTCTGCTTGACCGTCGACGTAAGTTGCTCCATGGCAGCCGCGGTTTCTTCGAGCGAACTCGCCTGATGCTCGGTGCGGCTCGACAGGTCCATGTTGCCGCTCGCCACTTCGCGCGTCGCCTGGCTGATCGTGTCCGTGCCCTGACGCACTTGCGCGACGATGCCGTGCAAATTGCGGGTCATGCGTTCGAGCGCGGTCAACAGGCGCCCCACTTCGTCGGTCGTATCGACATGCAGGTGATGCGTGAGGTCGCCCGCCGCGACCGCTTCCGCGAGGCTGACCGCGCGATTGATCGGCCGCGTGATGGTGCGCGTGATGAAGATGCCGGTTGCGATTGCGATCAGTGTCGCGACCAGTGCGAGCAGGATCATCTGGATTTTCGCGCGATGCGCTTCGGAAATCGCATCGGTCACGTCGTGCGCCATCCGCTCCGCCTGCACGTCGACCATTTTGTCGACAAGCAGGTAGTACGCGTCCTGAAGCCGCGCCATGTCGCCCTGATAGACGTCGCGCGCCTCCTGCTGCTGGTTCTTGCTCACCAGATCGAAGAAAGCTTTCACGCTCACCCCGTAGGCCGAGCGTGCATCCAACTGCTGCTTCAGTAGCGCCTTGGTTTCATCGCTCTTCAGACGTTTGTCCAGTTCGGCGTAGGCTTGCGCATTGGCTTTGCGGATGGCCGCGTAGTCGTCCATATACTGCCTGGCCTTGTCGGGTGACATGGTCAGCAGGAGATTGCTTAGAATGCCGTTCGCCCTGTAGCCATTGCTCTTGATCTGATTGCTGAGCGCGATAAGCGCGTAGCGATTGGTCACGATCGCATCCGTCTTCGCATTTGTGGAGTCCAAGTGCTCAACACCGGCGGCGGCCGTGGCAAGGAGCAGCGCGACCATCAACGCAAAGGCGGAGCCCAACCGAACGCCGATTCTTAAATTTGAAATCTTCATGTGTCTAATTCCTTGCCCTGTCGCGAGAAAACCTGGCCGTCTATACCCAGTTCACTTCGTTGCGGCTGACCCGCGGCTTTTGCCGTTCCGTCGTTTCTCGGACGATATGACGGCAAAATGTCTGAAACCTTGAGAGGGAGCCCGCGCCCACGGCAAAAGTCCCCGCGCGTCCGAATGGAGCACGTCAAACGGAACGATGTCGATATCGGCGAGCGTGAGGGGCCTGGGGATCTGCATCTGCTCCTTGCGAGCCGCAATCTCACCTTGCAGCCGTTCTTCTTCGCCCGGGACACGGCTGTCGGAGCTTGTCCGCACCATACGCGGAGCCTGCGCGCAGATGTTCGGCATCCCGGACTATGAACGCTATATTGAGCACATGGCCTCGCGACACCCGTGCGATCCGCCGCTGTCGCGACGTGAGTTCTTCATCTGGTCCATCGATCGGAAATACTGTCGCAATGGGCCGAGGTGCTGTTAGCGCCGCTCGTGACCTCCATAATCGTGTCTTTCGGCAGAAGCAGCACAAGTTTGATCGCCGGACACTGCCGGACCGAATTGTTTCGGTCGGCGCATCCTCTTATCGGCTTTTGCAGGGGCTTGGTCGGATCGCCGATCGCCAACGGCGCTGTCCGGCCGATACTATTGAAAACTCGAGTTGCGCAGTTTTTGCACCGCAGGCAAGAAATTCGAGCTCTGATCGACCCGCACACCGCTCGCATTCCTCAGTTAAGAGAAGAACGACCCATGAAAACCTGTGAGATAGGCAGTCACCGACTTTTTCAAATGCGAGGGACTTCTCCGTCCCGGTGCGACGCTGAAGTCGCAGGCATCAAGTGCCATGATTGAGGTGCCATCCATCAATCGGAACAGAACGGGGGAAGCCATGGACCAGCTCACTACCGTCGGCATCGACCTGGCAAAGGACATCTTCGCGGTCTGCGTGCTTGATACTAGCGGTACCGAGTTGCAGCGGCGCGTACTGCGACGCGAACCGTTCATGCGATGGGCCGAACAGTTGTCCCCCTGCCGCGTCGCAATGGAAGCCTGCGGTTCTTCTCACCACTGGGCTCGCTGGTTTGCCGCGTGCGGTCATGCCGCCCGGCTCATTCCCGCCGAGTTCGTCAAGCCGTTCAGGCCGGGAGGCAAGAACGATGCAGCCGATGCCGAGGCGATCGCTGTTGCGGCCCGCCAGCAAACGATGCGCTTTGTGGCGATCAAATCTGTCGAGCAGCAGGCCATTCTGGCGTGGCATAGCGTCCGTCAAGGATGGCAGGAACGGACTGCACTGCTGAACCGCACGCGCGGACTGCTGGCCGAATTCGGGGTGGTGATTGCGTGTTCGGGAGACCGCTTGCTCAGCGCGTTGCCCATACTGATCGAAGATGCCGGACTGCCTGACCCGGTGCGTGCCATGTTGCTCGAAGTGCGTGAACAACTGGTCGCGTTGAACCTGCGGCTCGCCGGCTGTGACCAGCAGATCGCCGCGCACGCCAGATTCAATGACGTCGCAAGACGCGCCAGCGAACTGTTCGGCGTCGGTCCGTTGACCTCGAGTGCCGTGGCCGCTACGGTGCCCGATGCGAAGGTCTTCAGGAACGGCCGACAGGTAGGTGCCTGGCTAGGCCTGACGCCACAACAGCACAGCTCAGGCGGCAGGACGTGGCTTGGACATATCAGCTTGCGCGGCAACGTCTATCTGCGCACGCTGCTTCTTCAGGGCGCCCGAATCGCGTTGCAGTCGGCGTTGCGTGCGGACCCCATGCACGCAAGCCGGCTACAACGGTGGATCAGACAGCTCCACGAACGCAGGGGTTATCACAAGACACTGATTGCGATTGCGATTGCGATTGCGATTGCGATTGCGATTGCGATTGCGATTGCCAACAAGCATACCGGATGTTGTGGGCGATGCTCGCAAAAAACGAACGTTACGATGCCGATGCGTGGCAACGCCATCCGGTACATCCGCCGTTACCACCCGCTACAGCATGACCCGGTTAGCCTGGGACTCAACTACTGCTCGACGCAATAGCAAGATGAGGTCGGACCGAACCGGGGAAGAACCCGACGATCTGTTGGCGAGTCATCATCGCACGCGGCTTATCACCGCGCGCCTGTTCGCCGGTTTTCAAAAAGGGTTCTCCTGTGCGGGTCATATCGTGGCCCTCCCGATACGTCTCGGCAAAAAGGCCGTTTGCAAAGACGCAGTCTGTTCCTGGTATTGCTTCGACACGACAGCGGCAGCTGACTTGAGGAAAAATGCTATGGCCAGACCAACAGGGCCACCTGCAAGTGCCCGCCAATACCCGCGAGGGCGCGGAAAAAAATCGAACCGCGACCTTGACTCTTAGGGGAAGTCCTTGCAAACAGTATCGGCCGCAATGCGCCGTTCAACGGAGTAGCGCTAACGGCCGGAGCGTCGCCCGAAGCTGCCGTTCGGGCACTTCCCGGAGCGCCGGATCGACCATGCCCGCCTCCTGGCGATCGTTCCAGAATGAAGACGATCGCACACTTGGCTCTGGCCATTCATTTGCCGGCGGGTGGTAGAGGAATCATTCCCGGGAAGACATACGCCTGCAACATGGCAATCACACCGATCACCGCCGCGCCACCGATCGAATGAAAGAACACAGTGCGGAAAATCGGTCCAAGCGCAAATGACCGCTCCTTCGGATCGTCGTAGCAGGCGGCGCACGCGACCATGATGGATTGAGCGTCGATCATCTTGCCCATTACGCCGCCCGTCGAGTTTGTCGCTACGATCAGGATGGGGTTAAGGTTGAGTTGCTCCGCCGTGATGCGCTGCAAGCTGCCGAAGAGGGCGTTTGACGCCGTGTCGGAGCCCGTTAGGAATACACCGAGCCAGCCCAGGTACGCCGCGAAGAACGGATAGAGAACCCCGGCACCCGTGAATGCAAGACCGAGGACTGCATCGGTGCCAGAGTAGCGCGTCAAGAATCCCAGGCCCAGCACTTGGGCAATCACCAGCACCGGGATCTTCATCCTGCGCATGGTCTCCATGAAGGCGTCCTTCCATTGCGTTGCGTTTAGCCTGAGTACGAGACCGGAAAGCACTGCTGCGACAAAAACGCCTGTGCCCGCCGCGGACAACCAGTTGATCGTGAATCGGGCCGCCTCCGGTTTGGCGTTGACGGGTACGACGGGCGGCATCCGTTGCACGAGGTTATGCAGCGCGGGCATGTCCCAGACAGGCAGCGACAGCGAACCCTTGAGCGGCGAGCCGAGCAGCGTCGTGGAAAATGTGACTTCGGCAAACAGGTTGTTGAGGAACTTCTTGAACTCCGGTACGCCCCACAGTGCACAACAGGCGATCAGAATCACCCACGGCATCCAAGCATAGGCGGTTTGGGCGGCTGAGTACCTGTACTTCCACTCCGTGCTTTCTGTCGTTCCTATTGCTGTGCTCCTGCCCGCTCGCGCGAGTGCCTCACGTTCGGAGCGGAGCAGGAAGCGTGTCTTCGGGTGCCAGATAAAGCGCAGGAACAGCGCCGTGCAGATTACCGAAAAGACGCCGGATACCACGTCGGTCATCAGGTGGAGCGCGCTGCTCCCGGAAGCGTAAAACTGCATGAGCGCAAACGATCCACCCGCGCACAGCATCGCCGGCCAGACTTCGAAGACTTCCTTCCATGACCCGCCTTCCATCTTCACGAACGTCGCGACCAGCCAGAAGGGCACGAGAACCGATACGAACGGTAACTGATGTCCCGCCATCGCGGAAAGCGTGACCTGATCGAGTTCGCTCACGGCCGCCAGCGTAACGATCGGCGTGCCGATCGCGCCCCAGGCGACGGGCGCGGTATTGGCGAGCAGGTTCAGCACGGCGGACTGAAATGGCTTGAAGCCGAGGCCCACCATCACAGCCCCAGCGATCGCGACCGGAGTCCCGAATCCCGATGTGCCTTCGATGATTGCGCCGAACGAGAACGCGATCAAGACGCACTGCAGCCGCCGGTCGAATGAAATGTGGACGATCGACTCCTTGACGATCTCGAACTTGCCGGTCACGACGCTCATCGTGTACAGAAACATTGCGGCCAGGACGATCCAGATGATTCCCAGAAATCCAGAAAGGGAGCCGAGCGCAAAGGCCGAGGCCGCCGTCACCACTGGCATCCTGAAAACGAGACACGAGATAATGAAAGCGGCGACAACACCGAAAAAAGCCGCGTAGGGTGCCGAGATACCCAAATGCACATTGCCCTGCGCATCGCGGTGGCGGTGCAAAGCAATGAAATAGAGTAGCGTCAGAATCGGGATCGCGGCAATGACCGTGGAAAGGAATGGATTGCCCAACGGGTCATAGGTCTGCTGGAACATGGTTTTCCTTTTTTATCTGAGGATTCGCGCCCTGCTCCTGTCCATTCGAGGTTTCACAGCGACTGTGACTTCGAGAGCGCGAGAGGAACACTAATTCCTTACAGATTTACGACTGATATCTGGAGGTATAGCGGGCGCAATCGTCGATTTCAAGTTTCGCGGCTGCCACGACGTGTGCTTATGATGCACATGTACAGGATTTCGGATACCGATGCGCAAGAAATCAATGGCACAAGCCCCTGACGTCGGACCGCGACACAAAGACGCCCCAATGAGTGCCTCCCCGGTTTAGAAGCCGTATGGACTGCAGACGAACTGCTTGAAAGCGTTGCCAGCGTCCCTTTGGCGGTCCCGACGCCGTCAACGGCCCGTGTCAACGGCGAAGCCGATGTTGGCGTTTCAGGAGCGATTGGCGGCAACGGGTCGCAACCAGAAGTCGCAGTAGGATCGGTACCGAGGGCGGGCGGCAGCGCAGGTTAGCTGCCCCGCCACTACCGCTAGTCCACCGGCAGGAGGATACATTGCCCTGGGCGCGGATTTTGGTTCACCGTCGGTAACGGTCTTCCACCCCGACCACGCTCGCACTTGTTGTTGCCTTTACTCGACGATGCCGGCCAGATCCTCGATGTCCTTCTGGACACGCGTCCGTGCCTGTCGTACGGCGGCATCAGGTATGTTGGCAACGAGTGGGGGGCATAAACGCTCAACCCTTGAATCCGGCTTCGAATTGCACCCATGCTGCATGCGCGCAAACACCGGAAGCCTTTCGTACGATGTTCGCCGTTACGTCGTTGTGCGTCGCTTGCCATGTTTGCGGGTGTACTGAAAACGGCTTAACAGTGGTTGGTACAGTACGCTTCCTCAGGTTGGGATGCTTCTGGTTTGCCCTCTTTGCTGACGAGGCAGTCGTTCCCGGCCGCAGGGACGTCTGCCGCATGCGGCAGCGTGTCGCTAGCTATTTGCTGGGTCGCCCAAGGTCGGTGATCTACCGAACGGGGAGCGCGGCATCGGTACACCATCCACAAAAGCACTCGCACAGCGCACAGCGAACTCGTATGCACAGTTTTGGCTTGCGAACTGCCCAAGATCACCCAATGAGGTGGATTCGCCGTCTTCCTTCAAAATACAGGCGCGGGCTACGAACGTGTTTCCGCGCCTTATGGTCGACGCCTGAATCGCTGCGCCACGGTGAAATAGAACCATTGAACGCCCTCCGGTCGTAGAGTATGGAAAGGATATTGTAATGTTGTCATTTTCGCGCGTGGTGACTGTTACCTTTCTGTAAAAGGCGCTTAAGTGTGACGACAGACAACGCGCAAGCCGGCGATATCGACTGCAGTGAGGAAGCATCGCGGCTTCGCGAGACGGGGTGCGTTGGGCGCGCCAGTTCAACGGTCCACCTTGGATGGCGGCACTGTGCCGGTTTGCGGATTTCCAAGTTCGGGCAGGTACGGCCACTCAAGGTGGCCGGGTAGATCGTAAGCAATCACTGCGGCCATCAAGCCAATCCGCATCAGGACCTCTCTTTCAACGGAGGGCTCCGCACGTCGAGAAACGCTACAGGGTTGTGGCATATGACCCGCGCAGCCAGGGTTTGTCAACCCACACGCTCGATCACAATGATCACGCTCAACATGGTCGTGACCTCGCAGGCTTTGTCGATAAGCTCGGACTCAAAGACGTCATTCTGGTGGCATGGTCGTGGGGGTGCCTGGACGCTTATTCATATCCGCGCTCGCGGAACGGCGACCCTCAAGGCGTTCATCTGCATTGACCAAGCGCCAGAGCCTTTGAATCCGTCCGCGGGTGAATGGGGCGGCTTATTTGCTTTGTCGAACGATGGCTTGGCCGAGATGCATGGAGTTGCAGAAACACTCAGCGCTGATCCCTACGCATTCTTTCGCGGATTCTTGGACGGCAAGGTTCCTGTGTTGAACGTTGTCAACGAGATAGAAGCCCCTAAGGCTGCCGCCTGGTTGAAGGAAAATGCGCACCTCTCGTCCGAATTCGTGATAAAGCTACATATGTCTCATTGGTCAGATCCCGACTCGTTCAACCGTGGCGTTGATGCGTTTCTCAAAACCGTCAAATAGATGGTTCCGGCACAACACGCGGGACGCGCGCCGTTATGTCGTCTTAAAATAGCGACACGGTTCAAATTCGGGTGACGCGGCGCCAGTCGCAGTTGGTTGCAGCCATCTGGTTGCCAAGTTCAAGAGTCCAAGACGACCAAACGGCACCAAAACAGAAGGTGGCTGCGGCCTAATCCCGGCCAAGAAGGGGCACTCGAAGCGTATTATCGGGAGGAACCGGAAAAGGTGCTGGAACCCCTGCGCGAGTTTCGCAAGCCGACATTCACTCTCACTGACGACGCACCATGTCATCGGGCATGCTGCAGAGTGCGTGGCCGCATTCGCCACGGCGCAGCAACCGGACCTCATTATGATGGGATCACATGGCCACTCGGCGACTGCCAATCTCCTTCTTGGGTCCGCGGCAGCGGGCATATTGGCGCGCTGCGGCATACCGACTCTTATCGTTCGCTACTTACGAATCGCTACAAAGCCAGAACGGGATAAAACCCCCGGTGCTGCAACTGGGGTGGCGAGAACAGCGCACAGCATTCCGGGACTAGGGGTCCATATGCTTCTTAGGTATGAGGTAATCGCGGTCCCGCCGTAGCGATAGGCATCCTCTCATCCGTACGGTCAAATACCTTTTCCGGCTCGTCGGCCTCCTCCGGAGTCTCGTTATCCAGGACCCGGCGCATTCTGCGTTCATCTAGTTCATTGGTCCACCTCGCGACCACCAATGTAGCCACCGCATTGCCGATGAAATTCGTCAACGCGCGCGCTTCAGACATGAAGCGGTCGATACCAAGGATAAGCGCAAGACCTGCAACTGGCACATGTCCGACCGCAGACAGCGTTGCCGCAAGCACGATGAACCCGCTGCCCGTAACACCAGCAGCGCCTTTAGAGGTCAACAGCAATACGGCTAGCAATGTAAGCTGATGCGTGAGGTCCAGCGGCGTATTCGTCGCCTGAGCGATAAAGATCGCAGCCAGTGTGAGGTAGATCGAAGTGCCATCGAGATTGAAAGAGTATCCCGTTGGAATGACTAGTCCAACCACTGATTTCCTGGCGCCAAGGTTCTCCAGCTTCACCATTACGCGAGGCAGTGCTGCTTCCGATGAGGAGGTTCCAAGAACGATAAACAGTTCTTCCTTGAGGTACCGGATCAACTTCCACACGCTGAAACCATGGAACCGGGCAATCAGCCCGAGCACGACGAAGATGAAGAAAAGGCAGGTCGCATAAAACGTGAGCATCAGCATCCCAAGAGAGAGCATGCTGCCGATGCCGTATTTGCCGATGGTAAAGGCCATCGCGCCAAAGGCGCCGATCGGCGCCACTTTCATGATGATGCCGACGATGCGGAAGAACACGTGGGAGATCTTCTCGACAAAGTCGAATATCAATGTGCCTCTACCGCCGAACGAGTGCAACGCAAAGCCGAACATGAGCGCGAACAACAGAACCTGAAGTATCTCGCCCTTGGCGAACGCGTCGACCATGGTCGAGGGGATAATGTTCATCAGGAATTCGGTAGTACCCTCCATCTTCCGCCCGCTGACGACCGTAGCCACCGCCTTCGCGTCCAGCGTCTTCGGGTCCACGTTCATGCCGGCGCCGGGTTGCACCACGTTGACGATCACCAGTCCGACCACCAGCGCGAGAGCGCTAACGATCTCAAAATAGAGCAACGCCAATCCCCCGGTTTTGCCCACCTTCTTCATGTCTTCCATGCCGGCTATGCCGACTACCACGGTGCAGAAGATGATCGGGGCGATGATCATCTTGATCAGTTTGATGAAGGCGTCGCCGAGCGGCTTCATCGCCTCACCAGTGTGCGGGGCGAAAAATCCCAACGCCATACCGGCGGCAATCGCGACGATTACCTGAAAATAAAGTGATCTGTAAAGCGGTTTGTGCGATGCCATTTGAGATCCAAAGCAATCACTTCAGTCGTCATTCAGAGCGTCGTTTGACACGCAAACGTGACCCATATTGCGGCGGGCAAGCATCCGGTCGAACACGGTAGGCGCAGTCGCGTGCCTGTGCAGGTTGCACAGATCGCGCGAGCGGCTGGCTTACCGCGACCGGCGAATAAATTCTTACCAAACCATTACAAAGGCTATGCTTCGCAACCATCGACGACAACCGGGCAAACCCGAGTGTGCATTGCAGCAGACCGCTTGTAACAGTGGCTTTTGCTGGGTTTGGCGCCGCATTTGGTCCCGGATGATTGTAAAGACCGCTGCACCCTCAAATCGGACGGTTATGTGGGTCGGGGAGGTCTGATAAGACTGCGAGCAAAATATTTCACAAATGAAGGCAGCGCCTATACTGTAAGCAACATGTAATTTTTGGCGGTGTCAATATTATTCCGCCCGGGGGTTAGGTGCGCGTGGAATAGACCGGCACAGGGAGCGAGAGGACTCCCGCACTGCCAACGTGACGGAATCGGACGAAATTCGTTGGCATAGATGGGGGCTCGATTGCCCAGTGAGCAGATGGCGGGCTTCGGATCGGCGTCAGCACCTCGGCCGTTACTCATGCGTCCCCGAGTGCCTCTTACAGTCCCTGTGCCATGCTGAAGGTGTAGCCATGCGGAAAATCTATTGGAAGCTGGAGAGGGCCGCGTTCTCGCTCGTCGTGCTGCTGGCACTTGCATGTTTCGGATTCCTCATATGGCAGAAGAATCCCGAAGTGACGTCGGCGATTCAGACGGGCAGCGAGATGCTGATGCCAAACAGTGAACATGTGCTCGGCTGCATGGTGCCGGATCAGGGTGGTTGTGAGCGGCTGTTGAACGAACTGAAAACACCGGACAAGAGCTGATGGCCGCGCACTCTGCGCGAACAGGAGTGTCCGGCGTGTTGCTTACGGTGACCTGAGTACGCAGTTCATGGAGAGCGGCACAGGCAGGCCACGGCCGTGACCGCGCACCTGAGCAGAGATCTTGTCAGAAACGCCGCATTCCAGATGAGGCTGGAACATCCTCCGATGTTCTCCCTCAGTCATGCATTGCACTGCCAGGATACGGATCTCGTCAAGCGACGTGCCCCCGCGTCACCCCCCATTTGGAAGGCAGTCGCTCGCGCAGGAACTGTCGCACACGCGCTTCACGTGGGCCGCCTTTGTGGTCGGGACGCGCGCTCGCAGCACTTTCCTGAAAGGTCGCCCGCAAACTCGAGGCAGTAGCGCTCAGCAACTGGCGGACATCAACAGCAGGCTGGATCATCCAGTCTCCTTTTTCTAGCTGGTTAGAGTCGGGAGCGGGCCGGCTGGCCGAGGGACAAAGCGCCCTACCCCCATTTTAAGGCATTAAACGCAATCCTGATAATACGAATTATCAGGATTGGAGTGGCCGAAAAAAACGGCCCGCATGCCGCGGACCGGTCGTGGCGGAGCAGCGGCGGGCGGCCAGTTTGCCCGCCAGCCCCGTGTCCGCTCCGTGTGTGGTTGCCTGCCGTTAGCACCCACCACCTCTACATGATAGTCACTGTGCTGCCGACGGCCAAGGTTTCTCACGGGCGCTGCAGCGCCTCGGATTTTGGCGGCCGCCGACCGCGTCGTGCGGCCAGGATCTGCCGGATCGTGGCCAGTGACTGCTCGGCCGTCGCGCTCGCTACCCGTGGGCGCGGCCGGTCGAACTGCGGCGCCGTCACCCCAAGCAGGCGGCACACCGTTGATAGATACGGCTTCGCCGGACCGGCATACCGCTGCGCTGCCGCCTCGATCGCCGCGTCGCCGACGTATCCCCGCAGCCACGCGAGTGTACGGCGGTCCCGTTCATTCTGTACGCGCACCAGGTGTTCCATGACGCTCTCCAGAACTGCATATGAGCCGATACTGTATATATATACAGGTTCATGGAGACTTACAAGGCGGCCGGAGTCAAGACGTTGAGCGTAGGGATTGCGAGGCAACTTGCGACAGATAAGAAAATTGCGAAAAATGAGAAAATGTGGTGTATGCTGGTCGGATGGACTGTGTGGAAAGGCTCTAATGCTGAATTGGGATGATGAGATTACCGCGGTGACTCCGTCCGAAGCCCGCGCGTTTCGCAAGCTGGGCGCTGCGCCAGCGCAAGGCGCCTCGGTGAACAAGCTGCTTCTGGTTGGAAAGTTGTCCGGGGACACCGTGTACAGGCGGATACTGGAAGCTCATCTACACCGGTACCTCGAAAAAATTGCCGGACGCGACGGACTTCCCGGCAGTAAAGCCTGGACGGCTTGGGGCCGTAACTCATCGCTGTTGCGCGCGGCTGTCCTCAGACGGTGGCTCGGCGAACTTCGCGGGCGAGCGCTTTTGGGGCTTAGATCCACGCCCGCGGTTAGTGGCGAGTCGAGGACTGGTAGTGCGAAAGCAATCGCGAAGCGGCTCACCCCGTTGGGCGCCCCCCCGCACGTTGCCTGAAGGAGGCTTTCATGACACAGCTAACGAAAGAACGAAACGAAGCGTCGGCTCTCAAGATCCGTGCTGCGCTTACCGGCAATTACGCGGGCGATGCGCGTCAGCTGGTTCGGGATGTCGCCGAGTCGTTTGCTTCCGATATCGAAGGGACGTTGCGGGTGAAAGTCCCGGAGCTTGCGGACAGTTCGATCCGTGACTTGCTGCGACATGTCCTGGAAGAGCGCTTCGCGACGATTCTGGCGTCCGGTGACGCTGACGAATCTGAGGCCCGCTCCTCGTTGCCTGTTGTCAACCTGAAGCCTTCGGAGGTGATCGAGCAGCGCAAGGTGCGCATGTCGCTCGCGAGCCTGTATCGCTATGTCGAAGCGAACAAGTTCTACTGCGTCGTGCCGTCAGGCCAGAGTAACGGTCGTGAATTTCCCGCGTGGCAATTCGCTGGACCGGTGCCCGAACTGTTGCCGCCTGTGCTTCTCGCCCTTCGGGGGGCGTTGAGAACTGAGGTCCATGCTTTCCTGGTTACGGCGCAGGACGCGCTGAACGAACTGGCGCCGGCAGAGCTACTGGCTGGTGCCCCGTTCGAGACACGCGCGTCCCTGCATCCGAGTCAGCAAAGACTCCTGCAACTGCCCGCAAACGAGCGTCTGCGCAAGGTCCTTGCGTTGATCAACGGGCCGGGAGCAAGCATGGCCGCTTGAACGGCTATCTAATGAGCGACAACAGAAAATTAACCGTCGAACCACCGTCGTACCTGCGCGAGCACTTGCCGTCGCCGGTGCAACTGAAGGAGTGCCTCACCAACGAGCCTTCCGCGGTCGGCGGTGAGGCGCAGCTATACCGCGCTGCGTACCTGCCTGAGAGTGTCCTGCCGAAGAGCGTGGCGCGAGCGTACCGCTTCGGACCGCCCCCTGAACTGTTTTCTGGTGGCAACGAAATGCCGTTCTGGTGGTTGTACGCTGCGCACGTGGCCGAAACGGCGATCTGGGAGGCGCAGTTCTGCAAAAATGACGTGACACGGCCGGGGACGTTCTACATGGACCCGTTCGCGGTACAGCACGGCATCATCGCTGAACTGCGCTTTCCGCGGCCGCTCCGGTTCTGGAATCTCAATGGCTCCGTCGCGAGTCGTCTGGGCATTTACGACAACCTTTCGAGCCCTGACTATGACTGGTGCCAGTGGTTTGGGTACCACATGGATGTCGCGATGCAGTCTGTCGACGGCGCGATTCGCCCAGATGGGTTCGTGTATCCGTCGCGACGACACCGGGGCCACACCGCGGTAGCTATCTCCTCTCGCGTCTTGCCGGGATTGAGGGACGGCGTGGCACGATCCGAGACGCCGTTCGCTAAACACCCGCATTTTGAGCGACTGCTAGACGACCGGCTCCGGGTGGCGCCGCCGGCGGCTGACGCGTCTGCAGGTTGATGATGGTCGGGGCCGGTGTCGGCCGCAGTAGACCCGACGCTGGGAGAAAGTCGCACCACGGGAGGGCGCGCCCTCCCGCGCAGTAACGCTTGTGCTGTCGCGACGGTGGCAGAATCAACGCGGCCTATGGAAAACGACGCGATGGCCCATCGAAGTATGGGCGGAAGTGCACACCCTCGGGGCTCGTGCGCGAATCCGGGACGCTCATTCCGGTCCGCCGGCGCTCGCCGCCGGAAAATCGACCGCAGTTACCCTATAGCGCCTTTTGGCGCAGTAGAGAAATAAGCCCGGAAGGACCGGGAAAATGCATTGCGCCGACGACCACGACAGCATCGCCGTCGTTAAGAATCTGGCCCAAACGTAGGCCGTAATAAAAACGTCAACGCCCCGGTCTAGCACTGACGCGGCATGGCGCGCGCGGGTTGACACTTTTATATCCGGTTGAATCGCAATAAAGGCGTCAATTCGCGTGTGTCCGCATTAAATTCGTCAATCCGCGTCGCGAAGACCAGGTTGCGCGCCATGCCATTGATCTGGCAGGAAGTAATCGCTTGCAGCGGCGGAGAGGTCAGCAAAGCGACGGCGCGAATCGCCTGAAGCCGGTTTGGGCTGAAAACGCCGCTGTAGCCATCAGAGGAGTTATCACGCCAGTCGTGTTTCGCCTACATCTGCTGCGGCTCGCGACTTTGAATGGCCGGTGTGGAGCGGCTCGAAAGGCCCAGTACGACCCTCAACCGTCGTTGATGCCCTAGCGGTTCCAGTGACCGGTCTCGAAGTACACAGGCCATCGATTCCGCGACTGCCAAGACGCCTTCGACCTACGGTCAATCCTCGAACTCGTCCACAAGCTCCTCAAGTTTTTGCAGCCAGGCAGAAACGCCCCGCGCATTTGTAAGCAGCTGCTGTAATCATGGCCTGCCTGAGTTCAGCGACAAGTGAGCTTAAGCGTTCGTTGCGCTCAGACCAATTCCACTTCGTCCGAGGGCGCACGCGTTCGCTCGCGCGTCTTCGCCCGTCCGGTTCCGAAAAAAATTCACAGCGTCCAAAAGTCATTTTTTCGTCGAGGACATCTCTTTCTAAGGCGGCCATCCCAACTCGCTTGTTGAAGGAAAGTCTCCTGCGGGATACGGGAACAGTTAAGCATTCGCATTTCTCGGTATCAGAGTCTATACCGTACTCACGGCGAGGCTTACCTGACTATGAACGAGGCGCCAGTAAAAGCGGCGCTTGGATGTCTCGAGTCGCATCGGAGCGGCATGTACGCGGTGAAGTAAGAACTAGAGGGCAGCGATCGTGCTGCGCTTCAAAGATGACCGCGTTAATCCGCCCGCGCGTGGTCGGGATCGCCGAGGCAGTCGGCAGTAATGCCGCGCTCTACGAAGACGACGACTCAGGAACCAAACCGCGTCCGTCATGCAGCTCTCAATTATGAATACGATGCGGCCGAAGACGTAGCTATCAACTCCACCTGCGTAGTTCCGGAGCGGGTCATGGTGCTTCTGCGCGGGGAGCTATCCGCCAGTCCGTCATGATATTCATTCCAAAGAGCGTTGGGAGACGACAATGAACTACTTCCTCGGTAAAAAGCGCGCCACCGAAGAAGCCTTGTCTAAAGCCGTATCCATTGCAACAACCACGGCGATCGCAGCAGCGTTGATGCTGGCCGGGTGTCATACCCCGACATCAATGGAACAGGCCGAAAAAAACCTCGAAATCGCCGGGCCGAACGAGCGCCAATTTCATTCGGTGCTGTACTTTCCCAAGGGTGAGGCGCTGCACTACCCCGGTTACCTAGTCGCCATTGAAAAGAGTCCCCAAGACATCATAGGGGGTCCCAAGGTAAAGCCGAATACGGTGGAAGACCCGAAAGGAGATCACCCTTTGGTTTATGCCGATGCAACGTACATTCAGCACGAGACAAAGACGTTTCTCATCGACAACACGCCGACACTCATCAAACATTTCCAGACGCGTGACCGTAAGGCGCTGTTCATCTCGCATATAGTACGGTACGGGATTGACACACCGGAAGAAGGCCGCGCCAATCAGATGGTCTACCAGTGCTTCATCTACAACGCATATAAAGCGAGAGGTGTCGCGAAGGATGGGCTGACCGACGTCGATTATCTTCGACAATTCAATTGGAAAGACTGCGTCGACGAAGAGACCTCCCCGGGTTCGTTGCCCGTCAGTTTCCCGGCGCGCGAGATCGGCACACTCTACGCAGATGGGCTTAATGCACTGAAACCGCTGGAAACGCAACTCACACGGGACGTCAAAGCCAATGGCTACACTCATATCCTAGTGATCGTGATGGGCTGGAATACCTCGCAAGACGAGGCGATCCGAAACTTTAACGACATTGCGGGAAACATCGTCGATGCGGCCTACGAGGAGAAACTGATCAAAGACGGGAAGAAAGGAGATACCGGGAAAAAAGACATTTCCCGTAAACCCGTTTCGTCACCCTTTCGTCCGTTGGTCGTCGGTGTCACGTGGCCATCTTTCTGGACGAGCGGTGTAGCGAACTTTTTCAGTTATCCGAACAAGGCAGACGATGCCGACGAGCTCGGTCTATCGTGGCTCAATGTTCTGCTGTACAGGACCTTGCCCTGTGTTCTGAAGAGCACTGCCGGTGCGAACGGCAAGATAACTTTACGGACGGTGCTGATCGGGCATAGCTTCGGGGCACGTGCCGCAACTCGGGCATTGTTCAGTTCGCCGGTTCTCGAACAAGACTCAACTGAGAATGGGAAGCCACCTGCTTCCGTCGTCGATCTCGCGGTGGGACTCCAGGGAGCCGTGAGCATCAACCGGTTCGTCCCGTCCACGAGCGAGGAAGGTGCGCCGTATCGGAACTTCGCCAACCTCACCGGTACACGCGTCGTGCTTACCGCTTCGGACAAGGATCAGGCCACAGCGTGGCCTTCATGGTATCCAGCAGCGGGATCCATCCATTCCTATCGCAAAGCGTGTGACGGATCGAACACCGAGTACGCGAACGTATTCTCTTGCTGGACAGCGCGCGATATCAGCGGATCCGATGCCTCGAACGAACCCGAACATAAGAGCAAGCTGTACCGTCCGTCACGCCTGTGTCCTGGTGGGATTACCGACTGCACGATATCGGAGGACGAGGAAGCGAAACTTGCCGAAAATAAAGTCATGTACATCGACACATCGGCAGGCATCACGGAATTCAATACTCCGGGCTCGGGTGGCGGCGCGCATAGCGATATTTACCGGCTTCCGATGGGCCGCCTCCTGTGGCATCTGATCCATGTCCACGCTCCGACAGGCGAGCATACGCCAAGATCGCCACTGAAATGCGGCACGAGCGACATCGCGGCCGACGTCGGATAAAAATAGGCATGGACCTCGATGATGCTGAAACTTAATCCGGATTGCACAGACCGCATGTTGCCTGATTTCGCCGTTGAACTCGACACGGCGGTAGGCTCTAATCGCACTCGTGTGGTTTATTAGGCGTCTTCCGACTCTGCTGTTAGATGCAGCGACGATCTCTCATCGGCCTACATCGGCCTACATCGGCCCTCCGACCCGATGAGACTGCTACGGCAGAGCTCCCAATGTTTGCAAAGCGCCAAGCTCCGGCATGTCCGCATGTCCCACCAGTCCCGTAGGAAAATGGCGAGGGGCGTGAGTCACAAATGCGCCGTGCGGTGCGCCGCGACGACACCGAGCATCGAGATCGCCGTCGAGACTTCCCGAAGGTCGACCTTTGCTCACAGTCCTGGATGGGCCGCGACGACCTCGCGCACTGCGTGGATCCGTGCTATGGCCCTCGGAT
The DNA here is from genome assembly GCF_031456815.1 of Paraburkholderia strydomiana. Classification (NCBI taxonomy): domain Bacteria; kingdom Pseudomonadati; phylum Pseudomonadota; class Betaproteobacteria; order Burkholderiales; family Burkholderiaceae; genus Paraburkholderia; species Paraburkholderia strydomiana. Next base: position 76,801 of record NZ_JAVDVL010000020.1, on the reverse strand, counting down.
CAGCTTCATTCACCGTCCACAACGTAGACTGCGTGAAGGTGTTGAATCGCGTTTGGCTACCGTTCACTATATCGGACAAACTCGTAGTCGAGACGAGCACGCCGTCGCACTTGCCCTCTATGACGAGCGCTATAAAACCATTTGATGGCGCTCAATGAAACTCATATTTAGTCGATCCAGATAGCCGCCAGCTGTCGCCGCGCTCTCAGTTTTGAGCAAGACGTCTTCCGGAATCAAATCGTCAATGTTGAGAGCGACCAACCCGCCACCTTGATAGGGCGCGAGTTGCTTAGCGCCCTTGCGCATTTGCGCTTCAACGCCTTTCTCTGAATAGATTTTCTTGCAGGCGATCGGGTACTCTCCGAAGCCAAAGTTGGCAACGATGTCAGGGGGGTCCAACAGTTTTGCCTGCACGCCCAAACGTCGAAATAAGGCAAGCAGGTTCAATTCCCACAGGGCGTCCTTGCCTTGCGATGGAGGCCGCTTTGAGAGATCCACGTTGTTGCCTGCGATGCGACGGAGCGCTTCGTGAATTCCCGACACTCGTCCCGTAACAACAAAATTGCCTCAACGATGCGATTTGCGTGCGCAGTGTTCACCAGCCTACGAATATCACCCGACGCGGCGCCGGCCGCCCAATCCCGCGCCAACGATTCGGCATCGCGAAACAGAATATTGAGCGCGCTGTCTCGATGCATTGAAATTTTCTGGTCAGTCAAGTATGCCTTGCAATCCCTAACTCTGGCGGCAACGTCGGCATACGTCGACTTCCTGGCATCTCGATCTCTCGGACGGCGGTGCAATCATTGTCGCAACAAGTTGGCTCGATGGCTCGATGAAAAAATCCCACTTGGACGTTTGGTCGGACGCCTATTAGGGCGACGCATGCAGGGGTTGCACGCGCGGAATCTCGCTGCCTCGAGGACGGCCGGCGAGGGACCAGATCTTGCTCGAGATATCCCTGTCCTGCCAATGGAAGGGAGCGCATCATGATCAAGCTACTTGGCATCCTGGCTTTAGCGTTCGGTATTGAGGGTTGCGTCGCTGCCCAGCCGCCCTACGGCTACGGCGACCCGCCCGGCTATTATGCGCCGCGCCCCAGTTTCGGAATTGGGATTGGGGCAGGCAGTTTCGGTGGGAGCGGTTTCGGAGGCGTCGGCGTGGGGCTCGGCTTTTAGACGGCGCGATACTGCCGTCAATCATGCGTCGTCCCTGGCCGGCAGTCCGACGTTAAGCATGTCACTGCCCGGGGCAGAGGATCATGCGCGACTCCCAGCCCTTCTCAGGCTAAAAATATGTACCGGTCCGCTTGTCCTAAGGAGGGCCGGTTCAGCTTTGAGAGAGCGTCAAGCAGCTAAGGGGCGAACCATTCGGGTGTCCCCGTGACGCTGACGCTACTTCCACCGCCCTGACCAATATGGTTCCGTCCACTGGTTTTTTCAGGTAGCCTGCGGCACCTTGCGCGAGAGCCTTCTCGCGGACGGCGGCATCTTCGTTCCCGGTAACGAAGATAACCGGCACGCCGCGCTGGACCATGCGACGCTGCAGCTCGAGCCCGTCGATCCCTGGCATCTGGATGTCGGCGATCACGCAGGAAAATACGGCCGAGGTCGCCGACGACAGCGTGTTCAGGAGTGCTTCGCCACTGGCAAAAGTCTCCGCCTCTAGGCCGGAGGAGCGCAACAAACGCTTGATGGCCCGCCGAATGGATTCGTCATCATCGACGACCGCAACAATTTGAGTGAGGTTAATCATTGAAAGTCGTCAAGCGCCTCGTGACTGGGTTGTGACTACAGCGTAACCGGGGATACGTTGATGCGCTATAGGACTTTGGCTAACGGACCAGGCCGCACGGCGATCGGCTTTTTCCGTCGTCTGGGACGAGCATTAGAACGCGCCACTGGCCGTTTCCGGCAAGTCCGCGGACAGTCACAGGCGTTGGCCGAATGGCGGTAAATGGCCGGACCCCGAACCCTTTGCAGCCGGACATGCTCTTCCAGAGAGCCAGATAAATGAGCTGCCCTTCGAAAACTTCCTTTGACGCTGATTGCAGTGTCGGAACAGCTCGCTGACAATGATGCAGGCGTGCTAATACGCAGATGTCTCAAAGCGCGGATCACGTTGCGGCCCGCAGGTCTGGCTTGCGGTCGTCAACCCACACATCGCAACTGCGGCGCCGTTCACGATGGGCGCGCGCTCCATGGATCGGCCGGCAAACTCCACCTGCGCAACGCCTTGCCGAGGCCGCTACAAACGCTCCCCGATGCCTCATTGATGCAGAATGAGCGCAAAGGCCACGATGACACGACCCGAATACGATGGACGACCCGGAATCGCTTTGCCTGGCACTGCCCGACGGCACTAAGGTCTCTGCGCTCCTCCGAGTGCCGGAGGACGCGCGAGCCCTGTATGTCTTCGCGCACGGTGCCGGGGCGGGCATGCAGCACACCGGCATGTCGTCATTGGCCGACGCGCTTGCGGCGGCCAATGTCGCCACATTGCGCTTCCAGTTTCCGTACATGGAGCGGGGCTCCAAGCGGGTGGACTCGCCGGCCGTGGCACATGCTGCCGTGAAGGCAGCCGTCGCAGAGGCCCGCCGGCGACTGCCAGCCCTGCCGCTCTTTGCGGGCGGCAGGTCGTTCGGCGGCCGCATGACGTCCCAGGCCCAAGCCATCTCCCCGCTCGACGGCGTGCGTGGCCTCGCTTTCGTCGCGTTCCCGCTGCACCCGGCGGGCGCGCCCGGCGTGGAGCGGGCACAGCACCTGGCGGACGTCACGGTGCCGACTCTCTTCCTGCAGGGCACGCGTGACAAGTTGGCCGAGCTTCACCTGCTGAGGTCGGTCGTCGAGACGCTCGGGCCACGCGCCACGCTGCATGTGGTAGACGACGCAGATCATTCGTTCCACGTGCGCGCGTCCTCCGGCCGGACCGACGCGGAGGTCGTGCTCGAGCTGGCACGGACGATGTCGGCGTGGTTCTTCGCCGAAGGAGAGTTCGTGCGCGCTACCTGAGCAAGCGCAGGAATGCTTGTAGCTAAGTCGGGACGGGGAGCCGGCGAACTCGCCGTGCTGGACTCGCCCGCTCAATCGCTTCGCTACCCGCAGATGGTCTGTCGAATAGCCACGATAAGCGACGCCTGTCGCGTCGGCGACGTTTTCCCAGTGCCGAGTGGTCAATTTGTCAGGATCCGCTTGCGATGATCCGCGCCTGGAATCGCGGAGGGCATCTGCTTTGATTTGGCCGGCGCCGATCCGTAAGTGACCACTAGGAATGCAGCCGGAACCAGACTGGCAGAGCCTCGAACAACGCGCATTGGCCGGTCACTGCCCGACGCGGTCGCCCGAAACCGACCCATTTCGGCCCCTGAGCTACCATCTGCGAATGTCCGCAACTCATTTCTGAAGAGTCGCTCGAACGTATGTATTGCGACACCGGTCCACCGGTATTGCGACACCGGTCCACCGGCCACCTGCAGAATGCGGTTCTTGGAAAAGCGCTGTCGGCGACAAACGAAGCGATGCTCATCGGCGGATACGTGTGGTACATATGACAGCGGTTGCCCATATGTGGCTTGAGTTCACAAACGAAACGACGGAACGAACGTTATGAGTTGGCGGGAAAACTGGGAGCTAGATCAGAAGCACCAGAAAAAATCAGGCGGTCAAGGCTCTGTCCAAAAGGTTAAAAATAAGGATACGGGGGTCGTTGGTGCGTTGAAAGAGATGCATCCAGAAAACATCGCGATCTCTGAACGCAGAATACGTATGGCTCGCGAAGTAAGCGCCCTTGAGCGTCTCGCTGGAAAGGGTATTCCGAAATTGTTCGAGAGTAATGTCCAAGCTGTTGAGGATGGGGCTATACCTCTCTACTTCGTGTGCGAATGGGTTGACGGGAATACGCTTCAAGAAGTGGCCGGAGGAAAGCCAGCAACCCTACTCGCCGCATTGCGTTTAGCAAGAGACCTTGCCGATGTTGTCATGCACTGCCACAACAGCGGTGTTTTACATCGGGATATAAAACCCGACAACATCATTTTGCGAAACACCGGTGATTCGCAGGTTTGTCTTGTTGATTTTGGGATTGCTTATGCCGAAGAGGACGAGTCGGGCTTTCGTACACCACAAAGACAGGAATTGGGTAATCGCTTTCTGCGACTTCCGGAGTTGGGGCCTGGGGGCGAGAAGCGGGACGAGCGTGCGGATGTCACCCACGTCGTTGGTATCCTTTACTTTTTGCTCACCGGGCGTGCGCCGAATGTCCTGCTCGATGAGCAAGCTCGTCCCCCCCAAAAACGTGGAGAGATTGAGGCGCACAATCCGGAAGCGGTAGGTGATCCACGCTGGAAGCGGGTCAAATCCATTTTTGATGTGGGCTTTTCTATCGCCAGAATCTTTAGGTTTCCCGACGCGGCGACTTTAATCAAGAGTTTGGACGAAGCAATTGCATACACGCCAGAACTCGAAGTCGGACAAGCGCCGTACGAAAAGGATCTGGAAGTATTCAACGCTCTTCGAGAGCAGGTTAATGCGGCAATAAAAGAGGTCGAGTTATCTCTGATTGACTCTGTGAATACCCTGATCAACGAAATCGCAATGATTGCCCGCTCTCACGAGATAACTTACCCGCATCCACTGGCGAAGATGGTCGACATTGGTCGCGAGGCGAAGATGTTGTGGAGCGTCTCTCACGATAAAAGCGAAGAACCTCGGGTATTTGTAGGCATATACGCACGTTTGGAAGGTGAGGATTTTGGCGTAATTTCGGTACGACTGCAGGCCGAGGCTCATGAGCAGATTACAGATGATACGTTCGTTCTGTATTCTGGTCCGGCCGCTGACACTTCGCGCTTGCTCGAGGAAATTCACAAGCGTGCAGGAGAAGCGTTTGGCTTCGGCGTCCGCTTGCTGACACGCAAGATCCAACGCAAGTCACTGTAGCCACACGCGCTTTTGCCATTGCTCCCTTCGCCCTGAGAGTAGCTCCAGTGAGCGCAACGAAGTAAATGGAAACCATACACCGTCGACTTGACGACTGACCGTTATACACAGGATTGCCGCCCTCCGATATCTAAGCGCAACGGTGGTTCTTGGCCGGTAACGGTACGTCTGCAACACAACGGGAACAGCCAATTCGCCAATCGCGACTCCGGCACCGCACGCACACGGCACATTTTCTGCACAGTGCCGATGGTCCTATCGAGCGATCCGTCAAAAGTGTCCAGCCTCCTGACTCGCGCAGCACAGCTATTCCGCCTGTCTATCCCTCTTGCGGCGATGGAAATTCCAGTCGCCGCGACGGTCGCGATCGATACTATCCTACTTGGCCGGCTAGGCGCGAGCGCGGTCGCTGCCGGCGGAATCGGGGCCGCGGTGTTCATATTTGTGGCGTCGATCGGCGTCAGCATAATTTCGTCCGTAGGACATGAAGCCGCCTATCGGGCCGGGAAGAAAGACCAGAGCGAAATGTCCGGCGTCCTCCATGGCGGGGTCGCACTCGCCTGCGTCCTCGGCGTCGTTGCGGCCCTCGTGCTAGCTGCGTCGGGCTGGCTATTGAGGGCATTTGCGCTGGGCGGAAGCGCCGGGTACGATGCCGCCGGCTATCTGTATGGCGTTGCTCCCGGGCTGCCTTTTCTGCTTGTCGCCGTCTGCTATCGTGGAGTCCTCTCCTTACAACCGAACGTCAAATGTCTGACCGGCGTCGCTGCGGCGACGGTTGCGGTGAAGGCTGCTCTTGCCGGCGCTGGGTACGCATGGCTGTGCCGGCACGGCATTTCTGCTAGGGGCGCCTTACTGCTCTCCGGCGTCACGACGACAGCCGCTTTCGTCGCAATGGCCGCAGCCGCATGGATAACGCGGCGTCGGTCGATGAGGCGGTCGCGGCCCGCCGCGTCGCCCGTTGCCACAGTTCGGGACGCGCAGCGAATCTTTCGCCGCGGCATCACCATTGGTTTGACAGCCGCGCTGCAGGCCGGCTTCTTTTCACTCGTCGCGTTGGTGTGCGGCGCATGCAGCGCGCTGGACCTTGCCGCTCACCAGGTCGCCAATCAATGTACCTTGCTGCCGCTGATGCTCGCGTTCGGCATGTCGCAAGCGGCCGCGACGCTGACGAGCCAAGCTCTCGGCGCACACTCTCGCCGCACGGCGCTACGCATTGGCTGGGAGGCAGTGTGCTTTGGGATCGCGGCGATGTTCGCGATCACCGTCATTTTGCTCACACTTGGCCACGTTGCAATCGCGGCCATCTTGCCGGCGGGCACCCCCGACCGCGACCAGGTGGCATCCCTTGCATGGCGTCTGATCGTGGTGGGCGCCCTCTGCATGGCGGCGGACGGGGCGCAGAACGTTGCAATGGGCGCGCTGCGTGGTCTCGATCAGGGGCGCCTGACGATCTACGGTGCCGTTGTAGGCTACTGGCTTATTGGCATCCCCCTCGCCTGGTGGCTTGGCGTGGGCTGCCGGATGGGTGCGACCGGTGTCTGGATCGGAGTCGGCGCGGGCCTCTACACAAGCGCGGCCATGCTGCTCTGGTTTCTATATCGAGCCACGCGCCAGACGGTTGCGGAAGGCCGATCAGAACGCCGCCCCACGACACAAGCGAATACTGCCCGGGTCCCAGCGGCGCTACCATAAGGCCGAACTCCGACAACACTAATCGGTGAAGAGGTCGGGCGGTCGGTCGCTATCGCGAAAAATGCTTGTTTCGGGCCACCGGCCGCTTGCGCTAGCAGAATTAATGGACAGCGTTAGCGCTCGAATGGACACCGCTAGCAAAATCAACGATCTCCAACACCCCGACCGGCCAAGAGACCGCCGGTCGAAGCGTCTATCCAGTTTTCATGGCAGAGATCTCGTCCGTCACCGGCGCAATGGCCGGTTTGGTGCCAGCAGATTGCCAGTGGTATTGCCTCAGGGCGGCCAAGTGTTGCCGCTCTGAGCTCTGAATCGGACGACAGCGAGTGAGCGGATAGCGGACCGCGGAACGACGCGATGGCGTCACGAGTTCGAGGCGGCGCGAGAATCGTCAAACGAGGCCCTAGGGCTTTCTTCGTCCGAGATTACCGCGTCCGAACTGTTTTCGTCTAACGGCTGCGCTTTAATCCGCTCCACATAACCCCAAGCAATTTCGTCAGAGGCGGATGTACATGTAATTCGATAAAATATCTCGTCGGGGTTGAAACCGCTGGCATTTCCCGTTTTTCTAGTCCAAGGGACGCGACGTGTTGCGCGCCCGCGTAATGGCGCGGTCAGCCAACTGCTGATGCGTATTGACGCCCATATCGGGATTGGTATCAATGGCCTTCACAACCCATAGCTCATAGCGTGCGATGGCGTCGCTTTCAGACCACCCATGTCGCACATGCTGTCTAACAAAGTCGGCTTTCGCGCGCTCGTCACTGCGCGGGAGGGAGCCGCCAGTTCGCGAGTAAACAGTGGGTATGAATCGCATGACATGTTCTCCTTATTCGCGGCTGCTCATCGTCTCGTCGTGGGCTGCCTGAACGACGAGGAACTCCGTGCGGTCATGGCCCGCGATCCAGAGAGGCTCGCGGCCTGTTAGTGTCCGTTAATTCTGCTAGCGCTGTTCACAGCATTTGCTAATGGGTCAACGCGAAAAGCGCGAACGCCAGTCAAGGGACGGGTTCGAACGGTTCGCTTGATGGCGCTTTCGGTCAACGCGACTCGGCGAAACGTCGAATGGCCTCAATGGAAAAAGGCCCGGCGACCAAGCTTCGCCACTTGTCGCGCGTCGCAATCCATTGGCGTTGACGGAACTCAGCAGAATTGACGCCGGGCTGAAGTTCAGGATCGCCTTGGTGTCCGAGGATGTCCATGACCTCACGGAGACCAGCCTGGCCGGCGCGCCAGTCACACGCCGCTCGCTTTTCCACGATTTCGGGGCCGATATAGTAATGGAGCGTGATCGCCATCGCCTTTTCGCTCAACTTAGACTCAGTTGTTGTGTATGAACGCACGATCCCAACGAATCGATCGGGAATCTCGCTGGGGTCCGCGGCGTGCTGCGCGGACTTGAAGCCCGGAAGGAAAGAGGCAACAGTCGCGATGTCCACCTGATGATCTGGCGGGACGCTCTGAAACCAGTTGAGGAAATAATCGAGGGGAGTTTCGGAATCAGCCATGATCGTTGGGTCGCACTGTAAGGGTTTGGTCTTTGCAGTCAGCGGTTTCACCGCGCGCCCGCCGGAGAGCGGCGCCTACATGGGGCGCACCGGCTCGGCCCGCGCCCGGCAAGTCGCGAATCGTAGCCTGTGGAGTAGCGCCGCTTCCGAAGCAGTTGTTCCAAAGCGCCCGAGTCGCGGAGACCCGATCCAGGAGATTCGATTATCTCTTGCCACACGCGCCCCCACAAGGAGAGCGTCGCGCCTACCGCGAGGACGGCTCACGGAACTGGCGAACCGAGGCACCCAGAGCGTCCATTTCTGGCTGGAACAGTCGCCAGAGTCTGGATGCTGGCCGCTGCCACAGCGGGTGGTTGCGCGCTCTTATGTGTACTTTGGCCGTTGACCGCTTAACTTGGGGTGAAAGATGCCGATAACAAATACTCGACCTTTAACAATCGGGTTCAAATGAAAGATATCTCAGCGAAAAGCCGTTGGACGCGAGTCAAATCCTGGCTATCCCTCAATACGGAAATAGCTGGATGGGGGCTCGTTCAGGTCATTTATCTTTGCATACCCTTGGTGATAATTTTTTTCTGTTATCTGGAGATAGGCGCGTCACTGCACGAAGCGTTCCGTGGACCCGACGCACTGTTCGTTGTTTTCATTGCTTTTTTTGAAGTGCTCAGAGACTCATTGAAAAGCCTTCGGCTTCAGAAAAAAGGGCATGACGATCAAGACACGATGTTAATTATCGCGGTGGTGTTGCTCATTGCCTCTGGTATCACCTTATACACGTCCATAGCGGTATCCCAAGGAGCGCTGCCGCATATTGATCGTCAAGCGCTCGGGGACACCACCCAGTTCATGCTCTGGCTGTCGCTGGGGTCAGCCTGGTTTTACAAATGTAGGCTCAAGAGTGTTGAACGCCGAGTGGAAGGACAAACGAAATCCACTGCCGTTACTCCGGCCGCGACAGCGGAGGGCGTTTGAAAGACCGCTCAATTGGCCGCCTGCCATCCCTCGTTTGTTAGGGTGACGGGCAACGTTGCTTGCCCTTTACCTGCCATGTCATTCCCGAGGTCCTGGTATGTGGCCCTCAGCTGCTCGTTGGCAGCCCATTTGGGGGCGTCGGTGATTTCATATGCGTAGTAGACGGTGGTGCCGGTCGCGCTTCCGATCGTCACCGGCGAATCCCATTTCAGTATCTTCGTCAGCTTCGTATTTCCGTAGCAAAAGCGGCCGGTCTGTTGATCCGGATATGGCTGATACGGTTCACGCACCAGGATCTTCTTGCCCTCATCGGTAAGGGAGAAAATCGCTTTCTTACGGAAATTGGTTGATGCATTTGGGCCCGCTTCTTTAACTGTCGCCAGCCCCGCGCTCACGAAACCGACGCCGGCGTCGTAAAACGCGTATGGGTTGCCATGATCCGCCGGCTCTGCAGAGGCCGGCCATGACACGGCGGGCAGGCAGCGCTGTGGACTTGAGGCCAGTTTCTGCTTTACGGCCGCGCTGAAGTTTTCTTCGTTAGCGGTTGACCTGTTCGAACAGGCGGTCAGAGACGAGACAGCCGCAATCGAAACGACAAGGGCGATCACAAGGCGGATTTGCATAATTGGCGGTGGGAGAACAAGAGATCGGCAATCTATCACGCCGCGCCATAACCGGCACCAGTTGGCATAGCGACCCAATTACAACGGAGTCAGATGTCTTCACCCCAGAGCGCGATTAAGGATTGCAGTGGTGCAACGTAGACAGGGCGGTACAGTCGCCAATTCACGTGGCACGTCGATGCATCGATCGTCCTCGGGCACCGCAGACACGTAGATGCGACGCGCTAACGGGGCCTGTGCATTTACTTGTCGCGATGGTCGTAGCGGACTAGCCGTCACCGGCACGACGGCCGGCCTCCTCCCTCTCAGCGGGCTTGCAGCGCAGCGCGCAGTTGATCAAGCGTAAAGGGCTTACCCAGCGCCGACCATTCGAAGCCGAACGCCTCCTTCTCCGGGACAGCGTTGCCGGACGCAAAAATGACCCTGAGTTCGGGGCGGACGGCAGATGCGCGTCGCGCCAGTTCGGTGCCTGACATGTCCGGCATGACGACGTCAGTGAACAGGACATCAAAGTCATTCCCGGCAAGCGTGGTGAGCGCCTGCGCCGCGCTGGCTGCAGGCTGCGGACGCATCCCGATCAGCGTCAGCAGTTCGCACGTCGCCTCAAGCGCCGCGACGTCGTCATCCACGACCAGGATCCGCAGGCCGTTCCCGTCTCCGGCTGACACTTGCGCGTCGCCCGGGCTGGCGTGCCCTGGACTGCTTTCGTCCGCTTTGGCGTCGCTGCTGTCGAGCACCTGCCGCACCTTGGAGGCGAGTTGCTGGCGGCTGTATGGCTTGCTCAGCAGTTCCACCCCCGGATCGAGTCGCCCGCCATGCACGATCGCGTTCTGCGTGTAGCCCGATGTAAAAAGGACCTTCAGCCCCGGCAAGATCTGGACGGCCCTTCGAGCCATTTCCGGACTGCGCAGTACGCCTGGCATCACCACGTCTGTGAAGAGAAGATCGATGTGTACGCCGCTCGCAACGATCGCCAGCGCCTGATCGGCGTTGTTGGCCTTGAGTACCGCGTAGCCGAGACCGGAGAGTAGCTCGACGGCGGTCGACTGGACCTTCAGATCGTCCTCGACGACGAGGATTGTCTCGGTGCCGTGCTTCAGTCGACCGGGCGTGCCAGGCCTGGTGTCAACCGCCACACCGGTGGAACGGGGCAGATAGATCCTGACGGTTGTTCCCTCGCCGATCTCGCTGTACAGACGGATGTGGCCACCGCTCTGCTTGACAAAGCCGTAGGCCATGCTCAGACCCAGTCCGGTACCCTGACCCTCCGGCTTGGTGGTGAAGAACGGGTCAAACGCACGCTCAATCACCTCCGGACTCATGCCGGCTCCGGTGTCCGTCACGGCCAGCACCACATACTGCCCAGCCGCGACGTCGGGAAACGCCAGCACATATTCGTCGTCGAGCGTCGCATTCGATAGCTCAAGAGTGAGCTTGCCGCCGTCGGGCATGGCGTCGCGCGCATTGATTGCCAGATTCAGGATCACGTTTTCCAGTTGATGCGGATCGACCGTAGTATTCCAGAGGCCCCCGGCAACAACAGACTCGATCGCGATCGTCTCACCCAGCGCCCGTCGCAGAAGGTCGTCAAGTGCACGAAGCTGACGCGCGGGATTGATGACGACCGGGGCCAGAGGCTGCTGCCGACCGAAGGCCAGCAGCTGCGATGCGAGCTTGGCGCCGCGATCGACCGCGTCGATCGCGTTACCGAGCCGCTCGGCGCTCCAGCGGTCACGGGCATGTCTGCTTTCAAGCAGTTCCAGGTTGCCACGCAGTACCTGAAGGACGTTGTTGAAGTCGTGTGCCACCCCGCCCGTCAGTTTCCCGAGCGCTTCCATCTTCTGAGCCTGAAACAATTCGTTCTGCGTTTTCTCGAGAAGCTCGCCCGCACGTCGTCGCTCGGTAATGTCCCGCGTGATCTTTGCGAACCCGACCAGCTCGCCGTCCTCGTAGATGGCGTCGATGACCACGTGCGCGAAGAAACGGCTGCCGTCGCGCCGCACCCGCCAGCCCTCGGCCTCGAACCGGCCCTCCCGCCTCGCTGTCTCGAGCCCCCTGAAAGGGACACCAGCGCGCACGTCCTCGGGGGTGTAAAAGCGCGAAAAGTGCGAGCCGATGATCTCGCCCTCGGTATACCCCTTGATGCGCCGCGCTCCCGCGTTCCAGCTCGTGATATGCCCGTCAGGCGAGAGCATGAAGATGGCGTAGTCGGTGACGCCCTGAACCAGCAGGCGGAAGTTCCGTTCGCTCCTGACCACGGCGTCGTGAATCGCCCGCTTGTCGCTGACGTCGCGAATCACTTTGCCCAAGCCGATCAGCTGGCCCCCGCTGTCGCGGAGCGCCGTCATCACCACGTTCGCCCAGAAGGTCGTACCATCCCTGCGAAGACGCCAGCCCTCCGTCTCATAGCGGCCGGTCTCCGTCGCCACCCCAAGCGCCGCGTCAGGTGCACCCGCAGCGCGATCGGCCTCGGAAAACAGGACCGCATATGGCTGTCCTATAATTTCTTGCGGCTCATAGCCTTGGATGCGTTGGCCGCCGGGGTTCCAGGTCAGGATGATGCCATCGGGCGACAGCGCGAAGATGGAGTAGTCATCGGTGGATTCGGCCCATAGCTGGAGCCAGACGGAGCTGAATTCTGCCGGTCGCGGGTCAATGTCATTCATCTGTCTGGAACTGTGTGGGCTCTTCCTCTCCCCGCGCGTGGGGAGAAGAAAAAGGTTATAAAAGGATTGCTCGTCAGGGGTCTATATTCAAACAGCCGCCTTGACCGGCGGTGTTTCGTTCCTACCGAGCTGACGCGTCGTTAGCGCGCCGTCGGGACTATACCCTCATGGAAAGGCATGCGACTGTTTCCGAGTCCGCCTGCCGCACACGAAGCATCCACGCTCAAGTCGTTTCGCGTACAGGTTCATGCCGTCGCCGGTCCACAATATAATCTTGATGACGTCACCGCGACGCCCACGTAACAGGAAGATGTGCCCGAGAAGGGATCACGACCGAGTGCTGACTGCCCAGCGCGGCAAGTCCATCCATGCCACGGCGCATATCGGTAACGCCCGCTGCCAGCCATACGCGGGTAGCGCCTGGCGGCGCAATCATGCTGGCATCAGGCAGCGCAGCACGAGGCGCAACTGCACGGGTCTCATGCCCGTGACGCGTGCACGGGGACCGATCAGTTCGATCTCGATGCCCGACGCTGCGGCTACGCTCTCGCGATGTCGCTCGACAGGCTGAAGAGCGAGCGACGCCGGTTCTGCGGTCTCGCCGGTCGGTGCATCACATAGCGCTACGGGCAGCAACACCGCTGGGCTGTGCGCCACCCCTTTAAACAGGGCCGCCCGAAGTTGACGGCGCCACTTGAACACCCTATTCGGATTCAGTCCGTGCGCCTGCGCGAGCTTGGCCACCAAAAAACCCGGCTCGCGCGCGGCGACGGCTACTTGCCGTGGGTACTCCGGTGTGTAATTCGGTCGGCCCTCGCGGTTCGATGATCGCGCATTCCGTGTGTCCAAAGTAGTTTCCATCTTGAGGTGACCGACATCACTGCGGACACCGGCTCCAGCTCTATCCATGCGGCCACGGAATGACGCTTACGACGCATCCTGCATCGATACCTGATGGACACGGTGCACGGTACCGCCTGGACGATTGGTTTGAGCATCGCTCCCATAGATGACATCTGGATCGACAATCCCGTAGGTGGTCACGTTGGTCTGAGCGGATGCGTCGAACACGCATGCGACGCATAAGGCCTTCATCAATAGGCCACATCGTCTATTCGCTTTTCTATCTCCTTATTAAATCGTTCTAAGAAACTCTTTGGTCTTATTTGTCTGCCACAAGGTCGTTGAGTTGTTTCAGCGACATCGCAGAACCCTCATTCGCAAGACTTGATCACCAACGTAGATTTTGCAGCACACCCGCGGTCTGAAGGGTTCGTTGCCGCCGACACATCGACGGCGCTTCGACACAAACAGGCCTCGCCTTATCCGGAACCACGGTCCGAAATACAACGCTTTACCGCGGTTCGCTTGTCAGCTGAATCCTAGGCGCATCCTGTGTCGATTGACCGTACTGACGGTGACGTTGAACACGGGCCAAGATAATGGTGAACATTGCAGCCAGTGCGAATGCGACGCTGCAAAGCGCGATTCCGGTCGACAAACTGCTTCTGGCTGCGATCGCGCCCAACAGGAAGGGAGCAAATGCCGATAGACCGCGTCCGAAATTGAAACAGAATCCTGCTCCAAGGCTACGGACGCGCGCAGGATAGAGTTCGCCGAAGTAAGCGCCAAACAGACCGCCGAAGGGAAAAAACAGTGCTGTCACCGGGCCCATCCAAAACAATAGTTCATTATTTCTAGTGACAGCATAGACCGGCAGAGCAATCGTCGCTCCGATGAACGAGAGAATAACCGCGCGATCGCGACCAATTCGATCGCCCAACCAGCCAAAGATATGCAGACCGACAAACATTCCGACATTCAGCAAGATCAAGAAAGTTGTCATCATCCCGGTTCCCAAGCCCCGTTCCTTGACGAGATAAGTCGGAATCCAGGTATTCGCAGCCCAGTAGCCCACGAGCGCAAAGGTCGCTGCCAACGTACCGAACACCGTCGTCAAACGGAGTTCGTCCGAGAATATCTCCAGGATCGAAACGGATTGCTTGACAGTCGAGGTCGAAGCCCGTTCTGACTTCCATGCTTCGGATTCGCGCACGAACAACACGATGTAGATCGCCGCAATCACAGCACCGATTCCACAGAAAAAGAGCACGCGCCAACCATGGGAGGGTAAGACGACTCGCGCCAGCAGCGCTGCCGCACCGAAGCCAAACGGCCACGCACTTATGACAAGAGCTATAGCCCGGCCACGCTGATGCGTAGGAAACACCTCCCGGATGAACGCCGCAGCAACTCCCCACACGCCACCCAGTCCTAGGCCAGCAATAAGCCGAAAGAGCATCAAATGCCACCAGTCCTGGGCGAATCCGATCGCGGCTGTGAACGCCCCGAAAACGACCAGGCTCAAGACGAGTGCAAGCTTTCGTCCGTAATTGTCCGCGTACCAACCCATTAGCACACTACTGAAGCCGACTCCGACAAGCGTAGCGGTTCCGATCAGTCCCGCTGCGGCAAGCGACAAATGGAGGTCCGTCATGATGGCAGGCATTGCCACCGCCAAGAGCATAAAATCCATTGCATCGAACGTGTAGGCAAGGAAGCACGCAAACAACACATGCCAACGATTGGGTGAAGCTCCTTCGAGCGTCGTGGACATCATTTGTCTCCTTCATGTTTTTTGGCTAGGACCGAGTTGAATACGAAATCCTTGGTCTCTGCCAGGTTCCGCTTTGTACGCTATGGAGCCGCCTTTGGTGACTCTGATACGACCTGCCCCGTCGCCTTCCTGCTGCTCCACTGTTAGTCTGCACAAGACCGGTGTTCCCTCACCCCCGGGATCTGCTGTTGACTTGTTCAGGCGACCTGCTCAAGCAGACCGGATCGGGACCCCTTGATGATCGCTTCCAACAACGAAATGTTATTGATTAGCTCATCACCGTTGATTGGATACGCGCGGCGATTCATAACCGCGCTCGCGAAGGCCTCCAAGTTGGTGAGTACCGCTTCTGCCTTACCGATCTCGGTGGTAGTGATAGGACCACCGGCGTGTCCCGTCGTTACGACCCATCCATCTGGCGCTTCAACGTGCGCGCGGTCACGAATGTCGATCCAGCCTTTCGTGCCGTAGACCGCGAACCGCGATATGAACGGAGTCGCGAGGCTCGCACTGATATACGCGGTACCGCCGTTGACGAAGCGACACAGCGCACTCATGGTGTCGCCAGACTGCAATTTCGAGGCTAACTGTTCGCAGGTTACGAGGACTTCCTTCGCTGGTCCCATCAGCTTGATCGCCAAGTCGGTCAAGTGAATTCCTGTAGCGGTCATTCCTGCTGCGGGTGCGTGCTCGGGTTTGAGGCGCCAGTTCTCCGGACTTAGGGACAGAAATTTGTCGTGGCTGAAGTTCGCCTCAATTTGCGTCAAACGGCCAAGTTCACCTGCCTCTGCGAGCAGAAGCATCTCCGCAACCGCTGGTTCAAAGCGTCGCTCGTGACCCATGCCCAGCACCAGGCCCGCCTCGCGGCAGAGCTCGACGGCGCGCACCGCCCCCGATCGGGTAAGCGCCAACGGTTTTTCGCAAAATACGTGTTTCCCAGCGAGCACCGCTTTCTCAATTTGTTCTTCATGCAGGGAATGTGGCGTAGCCAATATCACCGCCTGGACGATTGCATCGGTGAGCGCATCTTCGTAGTTAGTACTGAACTCAATGCTCCGTTCCACCGCGAACATTCTGCTTTCATCGTCGTTCGGATCTACGGCGCGAACGATTCGAATTACTTTGCTACGCGACTGAATCAGAGTCGCCATCTTCCGTCCCCACCAACCCAAACCAATCAACGCAACATTCAACATTTCGTCTCCGACTTCCGTTAATCACCCTGTCCCGATACTGAGTCGCGTTTACGCAAACTAGTCAGTCATGCGCTGACAGTGGAGAGTGCGAGACCGCAAGGGGGCAGCTTAGGTTCTGTCGCGCCAAAGCGCCGGATCCAACGTTCTGCGCAACCTGAACAAGAGTGCTTAAAGCAAACTTTGAATTACGATGAAAAGGAATAAGGGTTCCCTCATCAGAAATCTCTCGGCTAAACAAAGCGAAAGTGCGACCCAAATAGTTTTAGCATTGGCACTGCTTTTCGATATGTGTGCCGTTATTGATCATAATATTCGACACATGGAATAAAACCGATTATTCGCGGAAATGTCGCAAGCCGTCTTGCTTCCTCGGTGGAAAAATCATTATGGCCTGTCTCCGCTCTAGTATTTTCGATCGGCTCAACTACCGAACTCCGCGCCCGGTTGCAGCGTGACTTCAGTCTAGAAGCGGAGCCTATGACGAACAATGCTCTCAACATCCATTTCGGATATTTCGGCAACCCCGCTAGGGCTCCATGCGATCGAGGAAGGTCTGGATGCGGGAGTTGGCCCGTTCCAAGGCCGCGGAGTCGCTGACCTGGCCTCGCAACGCGGCATGAATCTCTTCCCCGAGAATCTCTTCGATCCAGTGATAGACGGGCACGGCGGGCCTCGTGGACGTGTCGAGGAGATTGTCTCGTGCCTGGCCCTTAACGAACGATACGATCGGCGACGTTGCATCGAACTCAATGTCGGTGCCGACGCTGAATTCCGGCACCAGTGGCAGACCATTTTGCTTATGACTAACTCGAGCGCCGAAGGAGGTCATCCACTCTATGGCCTGCGCTGCGAGATGAGCTCGATCGGCCGGCAGGTTACTAGGAATGGCCAACAAGAAACCACCAACCGGGACTTTCTGCCGCATGCCTCGAACGTTAGGATGCGGTAGGTATCGCACCCGCCCGCGAACCCGTGAGGCGAGGTCAAATTCGAATCGTGCAGCCCGCATGCTCCATACGTACGCCATGCCGGCTTTGCCAGACATGAACTCGTACATCGTTCGATCACCGTCGAATGACAGCACATTTGGTGAAGACACAGCAAGTAGCTCACGCATAAACTTGAGCGTTTGCTTCGCTTCCGCGCATTGGAGCATTGCACGCCATCGCGTTCGCTCCTTCGAAGCTGAGCGCGTCAAATCGCTGCTCGAAGGTGGACGGACGACAGCACCTTCGTGATCACCGAGAAAGAACATGAATGCGCTGGCAATCGGAGTTCCTCGAGCCCCGTTCCATGCGACGCCCGCAATGCCTTGTTTTGGGTCATGGAGGTGCCGCGCAGACGCGATGACGTCTTCAGGCGTTCTGGGAAATGCGAGCCGAGCCGTTTCAAACAAATCGGAGCGCGCGGCAAGCGCTTCTACAGTCACATACAGCGGCACCCCTGCCTGATGGCCGCCCCAAGAGGTGCAATCCCAAAGCGCAGGATGAAATGACCGCAACCCGGAGAATGCCTCGACCTCGGCAACTGGCTTCACGATCTCTTTGCTAATTAATTCTGGAACCCATGGAAGATTCGCTGTCACCACATCAAATTCCGAAACTTCACGAGTTGCATTGCGAACCAAAGCCTCATAGAGATGCGGCAGGGTTGCCATCGCGAAGTCAGCGCCTCTTCCCGCGCTCGCACGAATGTCGGTCCAAAGATTACGCAGTGAAGCGAAATAGTTATCGTCGTGAAAGAGAAATCTGAGATTTGCAACTGGGATCTGCCCGCCTAGACCTCCGCGAAGCGTCGGCGGCGGGAGCATTTCCGCAATGTTTGCGCGTGGATCGCCAAAAAAATAATCGTCTGCCCGTTCTGCATCCCCACGCATGCCTAATGTCCGCGCGACAAGTACCTTTATCTCTTGAGCGAAGGACAGAAAGCTGTCGTGCAGACCGGCCGTCGGAATAAGGTCGAATCGCTTTGATCCCTCGATCGCTTGCTTTGCAATAAGACCCTCATTGATCATTCGTTGGATCCTCCGATTCGCCGTCCCGTACGGCAAGCGACTAATGCTGATTAACTCGGAGATGCTGACCTTTTCGCCTCGCAGCCCAGCGCGAACCAGATGGCTTAGGATCAGCCAGTCAGCATCGGGATCGACGCCCAAGATCGAGTCACGGAAGGATGTCCGCGATCGCTCAACAAATTCGATGATTCTCAGTATCTCGTAATCGTTCATATCGTCGCGGCTCCATGAAGCAATAGACCATCCGTATCTAGTCCCATGGGCGAACCGGCAAAGGCCCTGCCAGCGGTTACTGACTTAGTATACGAAATTCGTGTTCGAGAAGGTCGCGGGAGCTGCGTTCCGAGACATGAAGATGTCTCGTCGCACGCACGATATGACGCCGCGCCATGTGTGGCAAGGTGCATCTGCTTGATCGAGGAAAAAGGGGCTGCTGGTGATGTCTACATGTAAAACCGACGAACAAAAGGAACAGCCAAAGATACGGCGGGGTGGTGCGCGGGCGACCAAGGTCCTCAGCGCGGTGTACGCAGCAGCACTGGAGTTGCTGGAAGAACGAGGCTATGAGCGTCTCGAAATCCCTGAAATCGCCGAGCGCGCTCACGTTAATAAAACCTCGATTTATCGCCGGTGGCCCAGCAAGCGAGAACTTATCCTCGAAATCGCCCTAGCCCGAGTAGGCTCGGAAGTGCCAATACCCGATACGGGAAGCCTCGAGAGTGACCTAGTTGTCCTTTTGCGTGGTATCGCCGCGATTCTCGCGACTCCATTCGCAAAGGGATTGCTTGGTGCATTCATCAATCAAGGACCGCTCGACGAAGATCTAGTCACAGCCCGCACCGCTTTTTGGGACACGCGCTTTGCCGCAGGTGCAGCCGTAGTGGACCGAGCGATCTGCCGGGGCGACCTCCCAAAGTACACAGATGCTCGACAACTTCTCGAACTTGCTGCAGCACCCTTGTACTTCCGGGCCCTGGTGACGAGCGAAGCGGTGACGGACTCGGATATCGCACGCTTCGCCCATCAAGTGTCTCGGGCATTCGGCGCAGCGCCAGCACCGACGCCACGTCGTTAACCGGCGAAGCGCGATGCCCCCGACCATATCAAGGTTGGGTTTGCGAGCACCTCCAGTTCGCCCATATGCGCCGCGCTTGCTCCGTACTTTCCCTCCCTTGACCACCACGCCGAGATCCATCACATTGTAACGCAACTACAGTTGCTTTAAGGTGATCTCTATGTCCTTTGTCTCTCCAAGGCGCGAATTTCTCACCCGCGCGGCGATACTTAGCTTTGCCGCCGCTGTCCCCATGAGCCTTAGCGCTTGTGGCGGCTCTGGCAGCGGATCGCAAAGCAGCGCCGACAACAAGGCACCTAACGCGGCTTCGAGAGCGGCTACGTCATCGCGCCCCCCATCGAACTTGCTTCTCAACACGAACATCGCCGGACAGTCCGTCACCCGAGAACAAGTTCTAATGTGGGAGGCGCGACGGCTGCAGGTTGTCGCCCAGCGGATGCATAACAACCTGCTGGCTTCAAGGATTCTAGATCTCGGGGCGTTAATCTTTAGGTCTCCTACCTCGATTTCAAATATCGATGCAGAGCGGGAGCAGCTCACTGATGCGAAGATCATGGCTGGAGACGTCGCCATGATGCATCTCGTTGAAGACGATCTTCTGGTCAGCGGACCCGCGATGGAAATGGCAGCGTTGTCAGGTCAGTGGTCAGTTTGTCAGATCGAAATCGTTAGCAGCATGGGAACAGCCGAAGGTTTTGCAGATTGGTTCACGTCCCAAGCGACAGATGTAGATAACGAGCGAGCAATGCTGCTGGCCTGCCCAGATCACTATGTCATTCGTGCAATTGGCGCGAAGGGCCAGAATGTCATCGAGGAAACAGGCGGCGCCCTAATGGCTAGCCATTTTACAATCGATTACTCGCTCGGCGGTAAGCTACCCTATGCAGTTGATCCGGATTTTCCGGTCAGGCTGACAGGGTCTGCAGCAAGCACAACAAGCTCCGAGTTGGTCGGAGGCGTCTTGCATCAGTTTCGCACTGTCGATTCGGGAGGATTCATTGCCCGCCCGGCCGTGTTCTTTCCTGCGACGCTTCCATTTTGGTTTGTGGCAGAACACCGTTGGCATTTAGCATGTGAGTTCTCCAATTGGATCACCGCATATGTCGGACAAGTGAACGCCTGAACGCCCAGCCGTAACGCTTTATGTGGCCACATGTTTGTGTTCAGAGGCAAGCGGGGGCCCGCGAGCGGGTAACGCTGCCTTAGTTCACGCACGATTTGGGCTGCTTCCTGCCGCGCTAATTTCGAATTCGCCGTTTCGCCTGAACCAAGGCGTCGAGCTTTTTTCGCGAAACGGAATGGCCTCGATCCCGAAGCCTACGTGCGCTGTGTCATCGCTCTCAACGCGGAACATCCCCTCAATCGCGTCGACGAATTGCTGCCATGCGTCGTCGTCGATCAGCTTCATTCCGACGCCGTCTAAACTCAACGCGCTCCGTGAAACTGTTCGATATTACGCTCTCGAGAACGGTCGCAGTCGGACGGTTACGAACATCGCGCCGTCCATCTCGATCATTGCTGGTAGCAACCGCGCGTCATTGCCCTATTCTTTCTTCTCTGCGTATCCGAAATTTCTCGCTGCGTACCCGGCATAGAAATCAGAGAACATTCTGTCCATATACTGTTTCGGGTGGTCCGCATTCGAGCATGTGGGCACGCACGATATGGTTGCGTCGAGATCGGGGTAGAGGAAAAAGATTGCGGAATAACGGTTCTCCCGGGTTGAGGCCAAAACACGATGTGGCGTAGCGATGAACTGATCATTCGACCAAGTTCGCAAGGTATCTCCCGTATTCACCAGAATGCCGTCTTCCACAAGGGGCTGATCTATCCACGTACCAGCGGCCGTCAAGATCTGCAACCCTGGCGCAGTAGCGGGTGGAATGAGCGTGAGGAAACTCAGATCGGTATGCCCGGGCAAGCCGAACTGATTCTCCTCGGGTTGGACCACGGGATAATAGGCACAGCGCATGACCGAGTCGGTTCGGCGAAACGCATCGTCGAAAAAATCGGCTGCCGCGCCTAAAGCAACGGCGACCGGCGCTAGGAGCCGTTTTGCAATATCGTTGAAATGCGCGTGGTATGCAAGAAGCGCTTGCTTGTCCTCTGCCAAAAGCGCTTCGGGCCATTGATTGTGCCCGCGGAAGCGCTTGCTGCCCCGAAAGTCCGGATCTGTCGGTTCGAGCTCGGCGCCAAATTTGAAGGCCTCCGTGGCCTGAGGCTTGACGACCTTGTCGAAACTGTCTCCATGGATTGCAACATTGGATGCCTGCCAACCTGCCTGATGCTCGTTCATCCGAACCTTGCTCTTTTCTGACGCAGGCAAGGCGAAAAAATTTTCCATCGCCTTGAACGCTCGCTGCACCACCGGCTCCGAAGACCCATGGTTCACGATGTAGAAAAAACCTATCTCCGTGCAAGCCTTGTGAATTTGCTGGGCGACCGCTTCGAGAGCGCCAGAATCACCGGAAAAACAGCGGCCGACATCGATGACCGCCACTTCGTCGGTGATGGCCTGCGACCTTTGACCACCAACCACAACGGAACTAACCTCCTTTCTACGAGGCATGCTATTCACGTCAGATCCTTTTGAAGGTAGGAGAAAACAGACACTTCTTAATCGAGACAGATGGATTTTTCTGAGAGCGGTGTACCAGTCGACGACCGTTAGAGCATGCGATCGCAGATAGCGTTTGATTACCGCTTTCCTCCGACGGGCGACCTTAGCTCGAAGGCGCAAGTACGAAATTGAACGATGAACGCCAGAGTGTGGCGGCATCCTGCAAACGCTCATAAGGCGCAATCAATGTTTCCTTGACCCCAAATACCGCATCGGACGTCATGTAGCCATCATCGGCGACGAACGTATGAGTCACCAGCTTCTGGAAATCCGGCGCTGTCACTATGAAATGCATATGAGCTGGCCGATAAGGGTGTCTCCCGAGCTTTCTAAGCATCTGGCCGACCGGACCGTCATGCGGAATCGGATAGGACACTGGTTTGATGCCGATAAAGCTATAACTGCCGTCAGCACCGGTGGTGAATGTCCCGCGGTTATTCCATTTGGGCTGGATATCCGGCTGCTGGACATCATAAAATCCCTCGGCATTGTCCGACCAGACGTCGATCCTGGCGCCCGAAATGCCTCTACCTTCAACGTCCGTAACACGCCCCTCAAACAAGCAGCTTTCCCCCTTTCCGTCGAAAGAAATGGCCGCGCCCATTTCACGTTCGGGCGCGCCCTTGACATGAAACGGCCCCAGCACTGTGTTCTCGGTCGCCCCAGAAGGACGCCGATTGTTAATCGCGTCGACGAGCATCGATGCGCCCAGGGTATCACTCAGCAGAATAAACTCCTGCCGCTCACTGCTGCAGACCTGCCCGGTTTGCGTCAGAAAGTCGATCGCCGTCTCCCATTCGCTCTGAGTAAGCTGAACGTCCTTGATGAACGCATGTAAATGCACAACCAGTGAAGACATGACCTGCTTTAGGCGGGGATTGGCGCGGTCTCCCATACGGGAATTGACAGCCTCGGCAGAGGTCTCCTCTGAAAAAAACTTCGACATGGTCGATATTCCTCCAAAACGTTAATTCGATCTTGCCGCGATCATTGCGGCCGCGATCCTTCCCAGGCTCGCTGTAACAGCAATCGAACTGCATCCCGCTCGACCCGGCGCGGATTCCAGTACGGGCTCTTTACCGCCAGATCGGCAGCCTCATCGAGGTGCGCCTCCTCCAGACCGAGGTCGTTCAGCGCGAGCGGCGCGCCGAGAGAATGTGCGAAGTCGTATAGCCCTCCCCCGATGGAGTCGCCGAAGAACTCCGCAAACGGACTCAGTTCCTCTGCTGCGGCCTGCGCGTTGTACGCAGCTGAGTGGGGCAAGACAATCGCGTGTGTTTCCGCATGAGGAAGGTCGAATCTGCCGCCAAGCGTATGACAAAGCTTGTGGTGCAGCGACATCCCGACCGTCCCCAACACCGAGCCACAGAGCCACGACCCATAGAGCGCGTTGCTCCGTGCGCCCAGGTCGGTCGGCTGATTGACGATGATTGGCAGCGCATCGCGCAACGCCCGCACGCCTTCAATCGCCATCAGCGACGATACAGGGTTCCGGTCTCGCGCGTACACGCCCTCTATTGCATGCGCCATTGCATTCAGGCCACTTGTGACACTCATCTTCACAGGCAGCCCGACCGTCAATTCCGGATCGTAGATGACGACCTCTGGCAGGATTTTCCAATCCCGGACCGTGGTCTTGACCCCACGCTCTGTCTGCCCAAGGATCGGAGTTACCTCCGAACCCGCATACGTCGTCGCGACGACAATCTGCGGCGCGTCATTGCGGTAGGCGATCGCCTTGCCGAGGCCGATGGTCGAGCCGCCGCCGTACGCCACGACGCAATCGGCGTCCAAGGCATCGTAGGCTTCCATCGCCTTCATCGTCACCGCAAGCGGCGTATGCATCGCTGCCTGACCGAATACCCCTGCTGCGAGTGGTCCAAGATTCTCGGCTAGCTTCCACGCATCGGAAAGCTGATACGGTGTGGCCAAAATTAGCGCTCGCGCTCTACCCAGGCGGCGAACCTCATCGGCGACGACATGCAGTTTACCGGCCCCGAAAATTATTCGGCCCGGGTTAATATCATAGTTAAATTGGTTTGGCATATTTGTCCTCCTAAGCGGGTGAACATGTTTCATAAGCGGCGCGGCTGCAGTAGTCGGATGCCAGATGTTCAATGGCGCAACAACTGTGCGCTGATACGGTTCGCCGTCGGTTTTGCGAGCATCAGTACGGCAGACTGGTGTTCCCGCGGGTAATGACAGGCATCACGGACGCACCGACCAAGTAGAGGTCTCGGGTCCAATACACGAGAAACCTTTGGCCCACCGCCATAGGGTCATCCTCCTTTACCGTCGAACCGGTTCCGACTATCGAACGCTACGACTCTGGGTGAAACATCTTTCCTGTACGCCACGAGGAGACCACGACAGTCACGACTTTCTGAAAGACGCTATGTCATGAGGGAACCGGCCGTGCCGCCGCCGATCACCAAGAAACCGAATCCATCGGTTCCATGCCCATGGCAATGACGGCGGCCTAAGGATCCCCGGAAACGTGGAGCCACCAGTGATGTCGAAGCGCTCTGAAGCGCTCTGAAGTGCGGCGCCTCGTTATGGCCAGTGCAACCGTGAACACGGCCGCCAGTGCGAAACCCCCGGAGCTGCGCCGATCAATGTAGCCGTACCAATCAAGCCAGCCCTCGCTAGTGGAGGAGGAAACTCGCGAATGACCACTGGCATCGCCATTGCCAGTAACACGAAATCCGTGGCATCAAACGTGTAGGCGAGAAAACACGCGGTCAGCACGTGCCAGCGATTCCGGTCTCCTTCGTGCGATTCATTCAACACGATCTGTCTCCTATGTACTACGAATTGTTTTAACTTCGTCTCCGGATTATCGGATATTCCAGGTTTAACATGACGCCGATGCAACCATCACCCAGAGCGTTGAAACTATCCTGCGTCCAGGCAGAAACACAAGCAGCGGCGTGGCGTCGCAAAGTCGATCAACGGATCTCTCGTCCGTCGGTTGCCGTCAGTAGGCCAATGTTGCGGGTGCACCAAGTCCCGTTTTACGACGAAGCAGCGCAGTACGTTCGATCGTCTCAGCCCACGGTCACTCCGAAGAAGCTACATACATAGTCCACCTGGTGTCTTGCGACACGTAGATCACCCAGTTCGTCTTTCACGCGCAGGTGTTCAGCATGAACGGCATATTGAGCCAGTGATTCTGCCGAGTCGAATTCCGAATAGAGGACGACGTCGCATGCGTAATCGACACGACTGACGTCTACCCCTATTTCAAGATGCAGAAGCCCCGGTATCTTGCCCATTAAACCTTCAAAGGCGGCCTTGACTCGGTCAACCGCGTCCGCTTTCTCATTCGGCGTATCGCCTCGCACGTTCCACATCACGATGTGTTTGATCATCGATTCCTCCTCTCCCGCATGTTGCTTCACGACCGGAATTGTTCGTTCTTGCATGTCGCGGGGGGCCGACCCCGAGGTCTCTTTCTTTTGTGCCATATCTGCTCGACAAAGCATCGCAACTTTGGCAAAAGAGAGCTTGGTCCGCCCCCGGCCCGGAGAATCGGCCGGTTCTGGTCACCTGAGCGAACGCCTCACAAAACCGGATATGGATTTCCTCCAAGCACTTCTCCGATCCAGTCCGCCATGTAGTCCGTCGCAAGGCTCATGTTACCAATGCTGCAGTGCTGCTCGCCTCCTTCCCGCTGCGTGAAGATCCGCAACTCTCTCCGCGGACTGTTAATGCAATCTTCGTACGTCAGGTATGCATCATTTACGGAAATCTGACGGTCAAATTCGCCGTGTGTGATGAGGATGGGCACACGAATACGGTCGAGGACGCCTTTGAGCGTGAAGCGATCGGCGATGGGCAATACTTCGCTGATCGATGTTGCCCCCAATACCCAAAGGATATGCTCCAGCAAATGTGGCACAGACGGCGCGAGCGTCGGATCCTGGATGGAGGCTGCTGCGTCGGCAACCCGCTTCCGGAAGCGCTCGCCGAAGGCATAGTTTGCTCCCCATGCCACACAGCAGTTGAATCGAGGCTCGAAAGCCGTTGCGCGAGGCGCGTGATGGCCGCCCATGCTGAGTGCAATCATTCCGATCCTCGCGGGATCGACATCCTTACGCGTTTCGAGGTAGTCGATGCAGGCGCCGGCGGGTTTTTCCGCTTCTGCGAAATTATGCAAGCCGTGTTTTCTCAACGCTTCGCCAACGCCAGGATTATCAACGACAAGTGTCGAGACTCCGCGCCGTGCGAGCGCTTCGGGAAAACCGGACAGGAACAAAAATTCCTTCAACCCGTCGAGACCGTTGAAATGAACCATGCATGGGGCAGGAACGTCGCCGTCAGCACGGACGAACAGTGCCGGCAGGACGGACCCCTCGTATGGCACAAGCACGCGTTTGCAATTGACGTTTCCCAACGCGACGTACTTGTCGAAGCACTCTAGCAGGCGATCGTAAGCGACGGTCCGCGGAGCGTAGTCGTGCGGCGGCATGCGCTCCGCCGTGATGTACATGACGGTAGCGCGCCGATACTTCTCGGACGCACTTAGACCGTTTGCGCTCTGCTCGTCCCGCTCTGCCTTGTCAACGAGCTGCTCGGCGGCATTCACCCAAGCATGGAAGAATGTCTTTGCCGGGTCGGATCTCGCACACCCCGGATCTCTGAGCTGGCGAGAGGCGCGATCGATCTCGTCCATGTTGGCACCCATATCGAGAGCCATCCCGAGGCCTAGGTTCCACGCGTAATCGCTGAAATACTCGAGCATTTTTACCTCGAACAGATGATCGAAAGGGAGAGCCCAGTGTCTTTCGGAATGTCCAGAGAGCGGGGGACGATCTATATTTCAAGCCGATAGATGTGTTCAGTTCAACCCAATGCCCGACGCCGTCTCCACCACCTTGATAATTGCCGCATAGTCTTCGTTGCCATAGCCGCATGCGGACGCACTGGACAGCCATTGTGCAGCCAGTGCTGTCAACCCTAGGGGAACATTGAGCGATTTTCCTGCATCCAGCACGAGGCCAACGTCCTTGCGCATCTGCTCGACGGTGAAGGTCGCCGTAAAATCCCGCTTCGCTAGAGCGCCGGCCTTTGCTTTCACAATGGGTGAACCGACTGCACTCGCTTCGATGACCGGCCACATGTCGGACCATGTTAGTCCGCCTTTTTGCCCGAGAGACAGTGCCTCGGCGAGCATGCCTGACGTCAGGTTGATCATGAGATTGATAGAGAGCTTCATGAGCTTCGCCTGCTCCGCATCGCCAAGGTAGAAGCACACTTCGCCCCAACACCGGAACAGGTGTTTACAGGTTTGGAACGCCGTGGGATCGCCTGACACCATGACAGTAAGCTTTGCGGCTTCCGCCATCAGATTGTTCCCGGAAACTGTGCAACGAAGGTAAGTGATCCCGGCACGTTTCATCTGTTCCGCAACCGTCGCGGATGCTTCAACGGATACCGTACTGGTATCGATGTAAATGGAGCCGCCAACGGCGCAGTCGCAGATCAGCTCGCTGACGTTGAGAAGGGCGGCGTCATTGGGCAACGATGAAATGAGAATACCGCTGGACCTAAGAATATCTTCAGGCCGGGGCGCCACCATTAGCCCCGCCTCGCGCGCGCCAGTGATCCGCTCCCGCGAAGTATCGAAACCGACAATTTCGTGACCATTCCTCTCGATATGTCTGGCCATGGGAAGTCCCATCTTTCCCAGGCCGATAAAAGCAACGCTGTTTCCCATGATCATTTTCTCGGGCGCAATTTCGCGATAGTCCTCTATTTCGTGCACGGCTTGCAGTGTTCAGACGCGAACGGATCGCGGCAAACGAAGCGGCCACTAGCCACGGTTATCCACCCGCTTGAGAAAGGCGTTGATGACCACCCGCTGCCAGACCTGGGCCGCGTTAAACGGATCATTCCTGTTGAACTCGATCACTTCCTGCTTGCTGCCTGCTTCAACTAAAAAGAAGCTGCCGATCGCCGTCTCGCCATCGTCAGAGATCAGCGGTCCGGAAATGACCGATTTCACTTTTGCGCTGGCGAGATATGCCTTGTGTGCCTCGTAATTGGCCAGCCGGCGCTCCACCGCGCCCTCATGGTCGAGACAATGAACGATGAAATGCACTCTTCTCTCCTCGGTTGAGTAGCGAGGCCACGCGGATTGCGGGCGGCAACTACCTTTAGGGGAAGGTTAAGCGGTCGCGGTCCGGACACCAACGGCCCGGGCGTCCAAAATGGACATTTGGTGCGCTCAATGCGCGCTGCCGGTGACAATCACCAAAAAATTAAGGGAGAACACTGACGTCCAGATGGCAAACGAGCAAGAGCTTCCGATGGTCATCGAGTTCATAGACAGCACCAGGGCACCGTTGACAGAGCGGATCGCCGGTATGGCGCCGGACCCGGACTGGGCGCTGACCAGCACCCTGGTTCGGGCGAAAC
Organism: Paraburkholderia strydomiana; assembly: GCF_031456815.1. NCBI lineage: Bacteria > Pseudomonadati > Pseudomonadota > Betaproteobacteria > Burkholderiales > Burkholderiaceae > Paraburkholderia > Paraburkholderia strydomiana. The sequence goes on along the minus strand of NZ_JAVDVL010000020.1, from coordinate 48,461 downwards.
TGAGGCAACAAGGCATCTCAATCTCTCAGCGAATCAAAGCCTCCGGGCTGACTTACGGAACCGCTCACCGGCGCATCAATACCTTGATTGACGATAGCCTGATTGACGTCTGCATGCGTCGCCGGGTAGCAAGGCACAGATACTGTTACCTTCCAGCAGGCTTCTGCAAGGATTTGAAGGACTGGCGCTACACGTTAAGTCTCTGGTCGCGACCTTGGTTGGCCATCGCGAAGACAGCCAAAGCTCGGAGCAGTATTACTTCGGCGAACCACGGCAATCCCTTGAGCAGTTACTTCCCCCATCGGAGCTTGTCGCTTTTCCAGGCAATCGCGGCAAGCGACTGCGGTTCCTGTTTCACGACGACAACTATGGTTCCCATGCGCCCGGAAAAACTTTGCCGTTGCCGCCGTCCAATGCATTGCCACAATCGTGAGAGAAATTGAGTTCATGGGGTTGTCGGCTTACGCGATTCGGAGCGATTCACGTTGTGAAGCGCGCAACTCAAGCTCTAGGAAACTTTCCCTGCGCCAGGGAAATGCTTGCCGGCTACGCGACGATATTCGTCGACAATGAATGAACGCCTCACGGCCAACAGGCTCCTTGCACACATCACTCGGTCCATTTGAGGTGTCCCATCGCGCGTCTTTGACGGCCGGTTGGCTCGTCATAGATTTCGATTTCCACTGATGTCCCGACCTGCTTGCAGGCTTCGTTGAGGAAATCAAGAATCTCTGTTCCAACGACTTCATTGGTAAGCCGCGGGATCCCTCGCCATTGACGTGGATTTTCCGGTCTGTCGAAAAATAGCTCGATGGGATAAAACCGGACCCCTGTAAGCGCTCCGTCCTGATAGTCAGAGAATGCGACTACACTACGAAAGTTCTGTTCCGACCAGAAGATCCTCAGTCGTATCCAGTCAAGGAAATCGGCGTCGGAAGTGACCTTAGGGTCTAAAACAATTCGCTGGTCTTCCGGCAAATGTCGATTTAGAACACGCCAGATATAGCGCTCCCATTCATCAGGAGTGACGTATTCCTGTGTATTGTTTGTATAAAAGAAATTGCCGAGTGAGTGGAAAATTGGGGCGCCGTTGTGCACCTCCACGCCCCGAAGCCGGTGAGGACCATGCCCAAACAGAAGCCGCACGCCACGGTCTACGACTTCCCGGGCGAATTCCCGCGAGTATTCATCTACGTGCGTAGTGTTGTTATATAAGCCGTGATGATGCTGCGAGCCGATCAAGAAGTCCGTGAAGTGGCTCCATGACGAAATAGAAGTTGTCAGCTCACGGTAGTCATGTTCGTCGAATTCACCTGTCGGTATGATCGCCCACGGTGGCGAAAGGTTGGGATCAATCTCGACGAGGTTGCCGAGAATATTGATAACCGGTACACCGTCTATCTGAAACTCAAGTGGATTGGCGATTCCAAGTGCCTCTGCCAGTTCTTTGACTACGTTGTATGCTTCAGGACCGGCGCGGACAAACGTACGCCGACGCAAGGTGCTCACGCCCGGTCGCGCACGGATGACACCAAGCGGATTGCTCGCGGTCGAGTCGGTAACCACCTCGGTCGTCCACGACGTCATTGCAATGGCTCTACCGCCCAATTCTACAATGTCACTGGGCACCTGCGCGGGCTCCCGCGAAGAGAGGCGCGACGAACCAGTTCCGGAAATGGCAAAGCCTGCGTTTCGAAGGTATTGATTGGTCATCTCCATCCCATCCCTGCCCCAGTCTGTAGCATGATTGTTCGCTCGGGAAAGCATTCGGAGATTAAGTGCGCGAAGGCCGCGCACCGCGTCGGGATTTGTAATTAGCCAGCCAAATCCTGACAAGGCCGCTGGGTAGCCCTGAAAGGAGTTCATGTCGATGATGGAGCCCTCGTAATTTCCAACTACGAGATCAGCGGTGTGGAGAAGTTCCTGGAGCTGCCTGCAGTCGCGGTCGGTTCCCATTTGCTCAAGAAAATCGACCGTAATTATGATGTCGCCCACAGCAGCAATACTGACGTTGCCCGGTGGCAGACCACGCTTCGGCGGATTGATAACCTTTGTGTCCGGCATAACCCCTCCTGTGATGATAGAAACAGGTTAGGTCACGACATCCGAGTCTCATAGCAACATTAAGTTAAGAGCTCGATCAATTCGGTCAATTCAATTAGCATGACCAAGAACTGCGAGGCGCTCGTCCGCTCACAACGCATCGTCGCATTCCGTAACCGCGGCGAACCAGAGTACAGAATTGGAAATACCGAGGAGTGCAGCTCGTCGGCAACGCACTCCACTAGCGTTGCCGCCTTATTATTCCGGAAGTGATGCGCGGACGATCCGCAAAAACGAATCAACCAGAAACGATGACGATTCGGAATGTCTAACAAGGCTATACACACTGAGCGTCGGCGTGGTCCGCAGGAATGGCAGAATGGTGACCCGAGCATTCGTTTCTGCGATCTGCCGTGCAACAAGGACAACCGCATCGGTTTTTAGCGTGAGCGCGACGCCGAGCCCGGACGCTGTGCATAGGAGTGCCCGCAACGGAGGTTGAAGGTCGGCGTCGAGAAATGCCTGACCAATAAAGCTTTCCTGCGATCCGCTCGGGTCGGTATAGACCCATAGGGCGCCCTGCAAATCGGCCAGCGAGCCTGCGGCCGCGAGTTTTCCGTCACGATGCACTGCGAGCGAAAATTCGGTCGAAAAGAGCAACTCGCCGACCGGCTCGGCGCTCCGGTTCATGAACGAGGGAATCGCACAGAGCGCGACGTCGAGCGACCCATCGTCGAGGCGATGCGACATCTGCTCCCGCTGATATTCGAATACCTCCAGACGGATCTGAGGCATCTCGGCGACGAACTGCTCGATCACCTTCGGGCCGAGCAGGACTGAGACGGCCGGCGTGAGTCCCACCCGCAAGCGTTCCTGATGAAGGCCCCGATGAGTGCGGAGTTCTTCGTCGGCGCGGACCATTTCGGCCTGGATCGACTGCGCTCTGGGCAGCAAAATACGTCCCGCAGCCGTCAACGGCATGCCGTACGGCGTGCGCTGAAAAAGCGAAACTTCGAAGCTTTCCTCAAGTTCACGGATGGTCTTTGAAATCGCGGCGGTGGTCTTGTTGAGCCGCTCCGCAGCCTTGACGAGACTGCCGCCTTCCGCCAAGGCGAGAAAAGCGCGAAGTTGATGATTTTTCATACGGCATCCTGAGTAAGCGAGGGGCCGCGGAGCGTTCGCAGCTGAAGAAGATTACCCTGTATTGGCTACGTTCAAATTAGATCAGCAGAAGTGGGGCGGCCTCCGCATCGATCGGCCAGATCGGCCGGCGCACGTACTGGTAACGCATGGCCGAATAGTCGCGCTGTAGTGGGCCGCCGCCATCGACGAACAGCACCTCGGCGGCGATCGGGCCGAAATGCGCCATGAAATGATTGACCGACTTGACAAAAACCATTTGCTTTGCAAGCGGGTCGATACCGACCTGCGTGAACGCCTCCAGACTGAAGGCTTGGGTTCTACCCGTAGTAAGCGCGACCTCTACCTCCCCGATCCGAATGGCAGCCGCGTCTCCGCACTCGACCCGGCTATCGCCGAAGAGCTGCCACGCGCCGCGTTTCAGACCGATGACTTCGGCTACGCAATCGACTGGCGTACCCGAGGTCGGTGCGACCTTGCCCCCAATGCGCAGCGGGAGGGTTGCACCGATGCCCGCGTCGAAGCAGAGTCGCACCGCAACGGGGTCCCACACCGGTCCGAATGCCACCTTGCCGGTCTGCCGCGCGAGAAGTCGTGCAAGCACTTCGGTGTTATCGGACGGAGCGCCGCCTCCCGCGTTGTCCGTGGGATCGGCGATCACCACTGGGAACGCGGCCGAGGCGAGGCCGGCATCGATTGCCGCGTCGATGCCGAGCAGGGACGGTGCGGTCTTGCCGCGCATCGCAACCAGTTCGTTGCCCAACGTCGTGGCAAGCTCGTCGCCGAGCGGCTTCGCGTCGTTCGTGTAGACGAGGATGCGGGTACTGAGATCGGGGGAGTCGCTGTAGACAAAGCCATGCACGACGGAGATTGAGATCACTTGGTCTGACCGGCTGACCTCGATCGACTTGACGCGGTCGATGAACGCACGCATGTGAGGCGCGCTAGTCGGATACGAATCGATCTGACGACAGTCATAAAGCGAAGCGACGGGTCGCAGCCCCCGCTTCACGATGCCGGTGACAATGTCGATCAGACGGTCGGCCTGTTCGACGATATCTGTATGCGGATACTCCTTGTATAGCACGATCACGTCGCTATTCGCGAGACGCTTTTCTGTGATGAGGCAATGCGGATCGAATTCGACGCCAATCACGCATTGCTCGCCCACCAACTGGCGCACGCGCTCGATCAGGTCGCCTTCTGTGTCGGGATAGCCGAATGCAATCATGCCTCCATGCAAAGCTAGCAACACCGCATCGACGGGTAGCGCGGCGGCGAGTTGCCCGAGAATTTCGTCGCGCAGTTCTTCGTAGGCTTGACGGCTGGTCAAGCCGGCAGGCGTCGCGCGAAAGCAGCTTCCCTCGACTAGTTCGAATTCACCGGCCGCGGCGCGGCGCTGACTGGCCCATTTCAATTCGGCACCCGCGATCGGCGCGGCGGTGGGGCCTTGGCCCGGGCGCACATGCCCCTGCCGGAAGGTTTCGATACTGGTGGGCAGATTGACGAAGGAATTGGTCTCGGTTAACAGACCGGCAACAAATACTTTCATGAATAAACTCGATTCGGATGGCTGTGAACTGTAACGTTGTGAAGCGCAAAGGGGAGGACGTCGATAGCCTGTTGCCGTGACAGCGCGAGGCTGGCAACCAGCGCGCCGGTGCCGCACGCAAGCGTGAAGCCGAGCGCGCCATGGCCGGTGTTGAGCCACAGATTGCGGTAACGCGTAGGTCCGATGATGGGCTTTCCCGATGGGGTAGCCGGTCGCATGCCGGTCCACACCTCAGCTTCGTCGTAACGCGCGGCATGAGGAAGAAACGCTTCGGCCTGACGCCTGAGCACTTCTACTCGTGCGCGTTGGGAACGCGCCGCGATCGGGCCGATGTCAACCATGCCAGCAATCCGCAAGCGCTCGCCGAGCGTCGCATAGACCATCTTATGATGCGTGTCAGTGATACTAACCCGCGGCGCAGCGCCTGCCACCGAAGGCGCCGTCAGGCTATAGCCGCCCAGCGGATAGACTGGCACCCGCAAGCCGGGCAGATCGAGCAGGCGGACGCCGCCCGCGCCGAGGCATGCCACGAAGAGCTCGCCGTCTATCCTTCCGCGCGACGTATCAACCGCATCGACCGAGTCGGTGGCCGCGCGCCGCGTAACGAACGAACGAATGCTCGTATCGAACAAAAACTCTACGCCGTATCGGTCCTTCAGAACGCCGGCCAACGCCACGCAAAATGTGCGGCAGTCACCGGATTCCTCTGATGGTGTAAAAATTCCGCCCGCGAGATGGCGAACCTGTTCGCGCAGTGCAGGTTCGATCGCGGCGCATTCCGCTGGGGACACGGCATGTTGCTCGCACCCATGCGCGTTCTGAAACTCCATTTGCCGACGGGCTGCGGCAAATCCATTGGAGTCGCGATAGAGCACCAGCTTGCCGGTGTGCTCGTGGTCGAAAGCGATCCGCTCGGCTTCGGCTATTTCGTTGACGAGCTGTCGACTATAGACGCCGAGCCGCAACAGATCGACGGTGGTCTGTAGACTTGCCCGCGAGGTGCACGCCGCGAGGAATGCGAGACACCAGCGCCATTGCACGGGATCCAACGCTGGCTTGAACCGCAACGGCGAATGACGATCCATCAGCAACGATGGAAGCTTACCGATGACAGAAGGCTCTGCGAGCGGCGCAACATAGCTGTAACTGAGCTGGCCGCCGTTGGCGAAGCTCGTCTCAGCGCCAGCCTCGGCGTGCCGTTCGATGACCGTAACATCGTGCCCTTCACGGGCGAAAAAATACGCGGTTGTGATGCCGGTTATTCCAGCACCTAGGATGAAAACCTTCATTGCGGTTCGTCTTCGATCAGATCATGTGAATTCGCCCATTGGGGGCAATTAACCTGGAATGGCGGGTGACGCGGGACACTCTGTCAGTGACGGTGCAACTCGTGCGTTTTGCCGCGTCTGGAATGAATAGCTGAGATCCATCAACGTCTGCTCGGCGAACGGTGCACCAACGAACGACACTCCGATTGGCAAACCGCCCCTGCAAAATCCTGCTGGCATCGTCAACTCTGGCAGGCCCGCTGCGGTGGCGAGATAGGACGGCACCATCGGATTACCGTCGAATTGGAGCGCGCTCGGATTGAATTGGTCGAAGCGTGGCGCCGCGACGGACAGGTGCGTGGGAAAGAACAGTGCCGAAATCCCCCCATCGAACCAGTCGCGCACCGACGCGCGGAACGCCTCGAGACGTTGGATCAGTGCGGCTAACACGGTGGCATCGAGCTGCGCAAGCTGGAGCGCGGGGTACAGCAGCTTTTCGAACGTCGCGGGGTTGACGTCACGTCCGTTCGTGGCCGAATCATGCGCCGCCAGACGGGCGATGATGTCGCTCAGCGACTTCGGAGAATCCGCCGGACATTTCTCGAGGTACCGTGCAATCTCTGCGGCAAATTGCGCGCCGGCCAACGGTGCGAGGGTATCGCGCATCAGAGTGGCCAAGTCGGTGCTCAACGTCACCCGTTCGATAATCGCGCCCGCGGCGCGAAGCGTCGCAATTGCCGAATTGAACGTTGAAGCGACATCGGGATGGCCGACAGGCAATCCGTCGAGTACGCCGATACGGGCATCCTTGATCGCCGACGCATCCAGCGCTTCGCGATAGCTTACGTGAGTTGGCCGTACGACAGGCTGTGCGTGGTGAGCAGTATTTTCGCATGCGACGAGCGCATTCATCAGGAGCGGCAGGTCTTCGACCCATCGGCTCATTGGTCCTACGGTATCGAAGATCGAAGCGAGCGGCACCACGCCGTTGCAGCTGAGCAGCCCATGTGTCGGCCTCAGCGCGGCGATACCGGTCACACTGGCTGGGCCACGCACCGAACCGAACGTGTCGGTGCCCAACGCGGCCGCGGCGAAGCATGTCGTAACCGCGGCGGCACTGCCGCTGCTCGATCCGCTTGCATCGCGACCCAGGTCATAGGGATTCACCGTCAGTCCCGCTGCCGAGCTGTAACCCGGGCGGCCGTTGGAACTGGCGAACTCCGACATATTGGTCTTACCGAGCACGATTGCCCCTGCGCGCCTCAGCGCCGCGACCACGTCAGCATCGCGCTCGGGTAAACACCTTTCGAGTGCTACCGATCCCGCCGTCGTTGTGAGCCCGGCAACATCGATGTTGTCCTTGACCAGTAGCGGTACGCCATGCAGCCGCCCGCGCGCGCCGTGCGTCGCGCGCTCGCGGTCAAGCGCTGCCGCGTCATCGAGCGCGCCGGCGGTGAGCGTGCTCACCGCGTTGACGCGGGGACCCGCGTGATCGAGTTCGGCGATGCGTCGCTGATAGTAGCGGACGAGTTCCACTGACGAGGTAGCTCCGCTGTCGAGCGCGGAAGCGATCTCAGCCAGGTTTTTTTCGAGGGGACAAAACGTTACGGTCATAGCGTCTGCTTTAAACGTGGTTCTGGATCGTAGTGGAAGCGGGCTGTTGCTTCGTGTCGAAATTGCAGGTAAGCGCAACGATGAACGCCATGACGCCGGCGCCAATCAACAAATAAAACGCGGACAGGTACGATCCATGATTCAGCGTGATGAGGTGTCCCATCGCAACCGGCGCAACGGCACCCGCAATCTGGCCACCGAAATTGATGATCCCGATGGTTCGGCCGACGTTTTCACGAGGAAATTGTTTGAGCGGAATTGCAAATACCGTTGCATACACCACGACATACGAAACCATGCACAAAGTCCAAAAAACAATGAGCGCCGGCAGCGAGGTGGTCGTCGTCATCAGCGCGAGGAACAGTGCGCTCAGCAGCGCTCCGCCCGCAAGGAAGGGTTTGAGCACGCGGGGACCGCTGCGGTCAATAAGATAGCCAGTCGCAATCGTGCCTAGAAAGGCCGCGGCGAACGGGACTGCCGATACCATGCCGATGTGCAGGATGTCGATTCCGTGCACACGCAACAGATACGACGGCATCCACGATTGCAAGCCGAGCGAGATGATGCACGAGCCGAACCAGATAGCGGCGATGCGCCACAGCAGCGTCGAGCCAGCGATCTCGCGCCATGTCGACCTGCCGCCGGCGGCAACTGAGCCCGCTTCCGCGCGCGACCGCGAGGGAAGCGCAAAGAACAGCGAGACCGCCACGAGCAAGCCAAGCGCACCGAGCAACGGAAACGTAAGGCGCCAGCCGTAGTGATAGATCGTCCATCCAACCAGCGCGGTGCCAACCGCACTGCCAAGAAACGCCGTGCTGGACATTAGCGACTGCGCCCTGCCCCGTACTTCCTGCGGGAACGTCTCGGCGACCGCGCTGGCATTGGCCGGCGAGAAGCTCCCTTCGCCGACGCCGAACAACATCCGGAACGCAACGAGCGACGCGAGAGACCATGCCGTCCCGGTCAGCGCGGTAAACACCGACCAGACGAGTAGGCAACCGACGAGTACCTTGCGCGAACCGTGACGGTCGGCCAGCCAGCCGCCGCCCAATTGCATGAGCGCATACGTAACGTAGAAAGCTCCAAGTACATAGCCTTTTTCCGTGTCACTCAAAGCAAACTCTTTCGCGATGGGAATGATGGCCGTTCCAATGACGATGCGATCGGCGTAGGCAACGAACCACGCGATAAAAAGCGCGACGAGAACAGCTGACTGACGAGTGCGTGAAATCTGCGCCTGCATGGAGAATCTGTCCAAAACGCGGCAAGCGCGCGAGATCCCCTGGATGAACCCGGACAAAGCGCCGCTGACCTGATTGATATGAAGCCACCAATATGAGTCAAGGAAAAAAGTCCGGGTATCGAAACGATATACGGGGGCTCAACTTTTGGTTAACTAGCGTTTGACCAACGCACCGGAAGCTAAGGGGAGCAAAAACAATTCGATTGCGGGCTATTTTTGGGGTTCGGATAGTGGTGTCGTGCTTTTTTCGGAAAGCATCGAACCGTTTTCATCCTATTCATAGAATCCATCCATGCCCGCACGCAATGATCGTTTCCCAAGTCGACATATTGATCGACTGGTTTCAGCTTTTCGTCCCTTTCGTTTCGAGACGCCGCGCCTATGTACCGCGAGGGTCGCCGTCAAGGTCGCAGCGTCTCTCGCCCTCGGTACGTCGGCGCATCCCGGTTGGGCCGCCGATACGTTTCTCTCGGATTATTTTGTCGGCGTACCCTACGCGACCTCTGCTGCCTACACGCCAGGCTTGACGTTGTATGGCGTCGTCGATGAGGCGATCGGTTATATGAAGGGCGGGCAAACATCGTTTGTGCAGCAAAGCAGCGGCGAGTGGACCTCGAAGTTCGGTCTCTACGGAGTCGAGGATCTCGGCGGGCAATATACCGTTAGATTCGCCCTCGAGAACGGCTTTAACGCGGCCAACGGTCAGTTGGGAACCGCCAATACGATTTTCAATCGCGAGGCTTGGGTTGCAATCGGCTCGCGCGGTACCGGCGAACTGAAGTTTGGCCTTCAAGACGATGTCGGTGTTCCGCTATTCGTCGACGTATTCGGGCAGGTGGGGTCTGTGTCCGCAGTCGCTTATCTGACTGCGTGGACATATGATCTCGGTCCAGGCGCAAGTTATCAACCGAGCCGTCTATCCAATGCGGTCAGTTACTCGACGCCCTGGTTCGGACCGCTCAATGCGCAACTAGCTATATCACTGGCTGGCGCAGGGACGGCCGCGCCGACGGTTACGACCCGCTCCATCGCGCTCAACTACTATGACGGCCATCTTCTCGGAACACTGGCCTACGTCGGCAACTATGGTCTCAACGCGTTGACGACTTCATCTTATGTGCGCACGGATAATTTTGCGGCCGGCGTCCTCTACGACGCAAAAAACTATGTGCTGTCGGCGGGTTATAGCTTTTTGGCTCCCCGCCTTGCCGGCGACCGGGTCGCATCGCTGTACACGGCCGGTGCCCTGTATCGCTATCAGCAACGTAACGACTTTCGTGCCGAACTGGCCTATCGCACAGTTGGCGGATACTCCGATCGCTCCCTTGGGGTGACGCTCGGGTACGACTACAACCTCTCTAAACGCACCGCTGTATACGTGCGTGGCTCCGTAATCCGCAATACGGGCTCTGTGTCGGGTTATGGTCGTTACCTTGGCATGCAGCCGACGGTCAATAACATCAACAACTCTTATGTTGGGGAGAACGGCGTGACGGAAAACTATCAGGCTCCGCATGTTGTGCTAGTCGGCCTTTACCACAAGTTCTGAAAGCGGTTCCGAACAGCGCCTGAGGCTGGCCAATTTAGTCGGGATACAAATTTCTTTCCATCGTTTCGGCGGCGACCTTGTTAGAGAAAGGGAAAATGAAATGAAAGCGACTAAACTTAAGAGCTTGACACTCGCTCCGCTAATTGTTCTTTTCAGTTGCTATCTCCACGCGGTGGAGAAGAACGTCTCGGATGCCGCGCCCGGCATGTCGTCTGCTCTGGTCGTGAAAGACAAGACGTTAACGGACCAGCAACTGCGCGCTTCGGTAAAGAGTGCCTTGAAAAGCGCACGTCAGCACGGACTCAAATCGACATATTTACGGGTGCGCGTGACACACGGTGTCGTAACGTTGACCGGCGTGGTCCGCGATCCGCAGCAAATCGATCTTGCGAAGCAGGCCGCTAGCGGTGTCAAAGGGGTTACCGACGTCAGGTCGAAACTGGTTGTCAGGAATGTTGCGCCATTGAAGGACAATCAGTAAGGGCACGATACAGACTCCATATTTCCGGCGAGTTCGAGCGGCGCAGCATCGGCCGTCCCTTGTTTCTACCGCTCGGAGATCGCGAATTCGGTTACGGTGCTATCCCATACAGAGTCGGCAAGGCCCCGTTTCGTCGCTATTCCGAGTGCACCCCGATCGGATGGCTTGCGACGGCAAGGACGGAATCTCAGGCGTCCAAGCTCCTCTCGTATAAACGTCGCCTCGGGAATCGTGATTGATAAAACCAGCATAATGCTGTGAACCGGCCGGTCTGTCGAACATGTCAATCTTCTCAACATCCTGTGCGATATCGGATTCAATTCTAAAAAAGTTCCGATCGAATTGGTCGTTCAAAGCAACGACCTTTTCAGGTGGATCCCCAAGAGCGGAGATTGTCCCCCACTATGCCGTCGTATGCTCAGAGCAGTCCTCATATCGGCATTGCCGCGTGGCTGGTCGGCACGCTCATCGCCACCGGCAACCGGACAGTCAATTCGGGATCGTAGATGACGACTGTTGCGCGCAGTTGTAAATTGATACAGTTTGCGTCTGAAGCTGTATCAACTTAATGGGATGGACGCCCCCACCCGATGCGGCGTCGATGTGCCAGAGTGGCGCTCCCCTCGGGTAAAGTGGTTGCTTGCGGCTTCGATACGATGCCGTCGGACCTTCAATTACGGAGCCCCGAACCCTGATGCGATGCGCCGCAAGTTCGGCGAGCATCAGCGTGGGGAGATTGGTGTTTGCGCTCGTAATGGCAGGCATCACGGATGCATCGACCACAAAGAGGTTTCGAATCCCGTGCACGCGAAACTCGTCATCGACCACCGCCATGGGGTCATCTGCATTGCCCATCGAACACGTGCCGACCGGGTGGCCCATCGGGCAGATCGACGACAGAAGCTCGTCCATCCGAGATTTGCCACCCACCACGGGTATACACAGCGGGCTTCCCGCTGTTGAACGCGCGACCCCAAATATCGCTCGTCGGACGGGGCCGGGTGAATTGGCGGCCATTTCCGCTGCCATCGCCAGCACTTTTCCAGCGAGCCCGGGACCGTTGAACTGCTTCATGGAAAGATCGCGCCGCGCTTTAGCGCCAGTTCCGATCCGGACTGACGATTATTTCGCCCATCGTCAGTTTGTCGACGAACTGGCGCGAAGCGAACTGATCTGCAATACGATGCGCCTTACACCTGCATATAGCTGTATTGAAGACATTCTGGGCAGAGAGATTCTTGACGCCCTTTCGGGACGAATCTCGCATGATCAGGCATTGCGCACTGCTTAAGCCGAAGTTCCGGATCGTTTGGACTCGGTACCACACCATTAGATCGGCATACGCTGCGATGTCGTGCTCAGGTCGCCCTCCTGAAGGCCGCCAGAGCGGCAACAACCATCGCCTGGCCTCGACCATGCTTTTGGCCCCCTCGGTGCTTTCCCTACCTATCTGTCACTTTTGCACCAATCGTGGCAGTGAGCACCCTTAAATGTCCGATCTGGATCTTTGGGCCATTGGTACCACCTACGACAGCGACTAATCTACGCCATACAAAAGGAAACGGTCTCTCAATGGCGAACAGGGCATCAACGAGTCGTGCGGATAAGGGGCTGCGCTGATAAGCCTCCTGGCAGCAGCAGGGAACAACTTATCGATTCGCAGCATCATTTCTCGGTCGGAACGTCTTGTAGATAGCATCGTCTTTTGAATAACTAAATTTGACAAGTACTTCGGTGCACCAATCAATAAATAAAATTTTGTGATGCCTATAGAAGGCCATCAACCAAGGAGACGGTTTGATGTACAAAAATGGAACTTTAATTCCGAAACTGATTGCTATCGCTACGGGTGTTCTGCTCAGCGGAGGAATCGCTCACGCACAAAGCAGCGTAACGCTTTACGGCGTGGTGGACTCCGGCCTCATATACACCAAGTCACCGGGTTACAAGGGGGCAATTCAAGCAAACGACAGCGGTCTTTCGCCGTCGCTATTCGGCCTCACGGGTAAGGAGGATCTGGGTGGTGGTCTCAAGCCTGTATTCAGGCTTGAGGGCGGCTTCAGCGCAACCTATGGCGGCTTCGCCCATTCGAACGAACACTTCCTTGCCCGTAATGCCTACGTGGGACTTGAAGGCAATTTCGGTACCGCCCTAGCCAGTCTCCAGTATTCGCCGTTCTTCCTCAGGATGTACGAGACCGACCCACGCAGTGCCGTTCAGTTCGGTAGCGCCGTCATGCCCTACATCGACAACGTCTATGGCACGGGCTTCGCCAATTCAAATGCCTTGTCGTACACGACCCCAAAGCTCTGGGGTCTGCAAGGCAGCGTCACGGTCGCGCTCGGCGGCACTGCCGAGGACTTCCAGACCGGACGTCAATTTCTGCGAGCCTGAAGTATGACAACGGGACGCTGATGCTCATGGCCGCCTATCACAATGGCAATAACGGCAGGAATGTCGATACATCGATATCGACGACGGTTGACTTCCTGGGCCGAATGATTGGTGCATCCTACAAGACTGGCCCGGTCACTGTGAAGGCGTCCGCGACATACAAGGTGGCCGCGTCGCCCGGAAATCTTGCGCTCGGCCTTGATCCGCACAACAACTACGTCTATGCGGCCAGACTCGATGATCAGGCACTTCCGCAACTCGACCCCAGTACCGGCGCTTACTACATCAGAGACAAAAACGACTCGAACAATCATTCGGTCACGACCGAGCTGGGTGCAAGCTATTTCCTCTCGAAACGTACAACCCTCTATGCGCAACTTGGCTTCATCGACAATCACGGCACAGAAAACGGCGGGTTGACGGTCATCAATAAACTACCCCAACCAGGCCGGAAACACTTACGCAACCAGCGTCGGCGTCTGGCATACCTTCTAACTCTCGAGTTATTCCAATCGTTCGCCAGAGGTCTCTGGTCGAGACCAGCGGCCCGCTACTTTCAAATCAAGCGCAGCTCAGGTCAGAACAAAGCTGGCGTAAAAGTCATCCATATGGAGACGTGAATGAGTCGCTCACATTGGTCGGTGGTTTCGGCTACTTTTCTGTGTCTCTTTGTCGGCGCTTCATCCCTATTGGTTTTCACCCTCGGAAACTACATGCGTGCCTGGGGCGCTGAATTTGGCTGGTCCAGAGGACTGATTTCTGCAGCATACTCAGTCTCCGCAATCTCGATGGTCGTCACGACTCCGATATTCGGTTACCTGATTGATCGATTCGGTATCCGGCGTATCACTTTGCCGGGAATATGCATTGCCGCCGCCGCAATAGCAGCCTTGGCATTGAATAACGGAACTTCGCTCCTTCTTTTTGTTCTTTATACTCTCTCCGGCGCCCTTACGGTCCCACTTACCGCTCTCCCCTACAGCAAGGCGATCTCAAACCACTTCGAAAAGCGGCGCGGGTTGGCACTAGGAATTGCGACCTTCGGCGGGTCAGTCGGGGCGGCGATCGTTCCTCAAGTGGTCCAACACGTCATTGACACTCACGGTTGGCGCGAAGCGTACCTCGCGTCTGCCGTTGCGGTCCTTGTCATCGGATTCGTGCCGGCGTTTTTCTTACTGAGTGACGGAGTGCCGACAGCTGCACCTGGCCTAGACCAGGTCACCGTCGGTTACAGCGCCGCTGAGGGACGTCGGCAATGGCGTTTATGGGCGATCTGTCTCGCGTTCCTGCTGGCTGTCTCGGGCGCATCAGGTACCGTCACCCAGATCGTCCCGTTACTCGTCGATCGCGGCTTCGACGCCCAGTCGGCAACACGCATGCTGGCGGTCTTCGCGACGGGCAGTGCCGTGGCGCGAATTTTCGGCGGCGCGATTCTAGACTATTTTTTCGCCCCCTTCGTTGCTGCCGTGTGCTTTGTGAGCGCCGGTATCGGCATATCTCTCTTTGCCTGGTCGTCCGGACTGTGGATGATCATTCTTGGCACGTTTCTGTGCGGTGTCTCTATCGGCATTGAATATGACCTCTTGCCATTCATCATCAGTCGATACGTCGGCATGCGCGCTTACGGCGAGCTGGTCGGATATGCATACATGGCGTTCGTTCTGGGCACAGGCATGGTCGGCCCGCTCACGATGGGCTATTCATACACCTACTTCCACACCTATCACCCTGCACTGGTCGGCTTTTCCATACTTATGCTTTGTGCCGCGGCGCTCATGCTGACGATTGGGAAGTATCGCTTTCCTGCGCCTTCGGAGGATAAGCGCCTCACGCCCATCGCTGACCTCGCCAAGACAGGCTTGAAAGAAAATCGGTATTGATGACGGCACATCAAGCACGCTGAATCATACAGCGAGGTTCAGCGCAGACTGGATGTCGCGGGAAGTCACATTTGCCTTGGAGTTCTGCGCCGTCGTACATCGCAAGGTTGGCTCTCTCGCCGGCGAACGGCGACATCAGCAACTGGCGGCGCTGAACCTGCGGCTTGCGCGCTGCGACAAGCAGATCGCCCACTGACGACAGAAGCAGTGACGTCGCGAGACGCGCCAGCGAACTGCTCGGCATCGGTCCGGTGACCTCCAGCGCGCTGGCTGCGACCGTTCCGGATGCAAAGATCGCGGCTGGGACACATCAGCCTGAGAGGCGATGTCTATCTGCGCACGCTGCTCGTTCAGGGCACCCGAAGTACGTTGCAGTCGGCACTGCGTACGGACCCCGCGCACGCGAGCCGCCTGCTACGATGGACCAGGCAGCTCCATGAACGCAAGGGCTATCACAAGACGCTGATTGCGATTGCAAACAAACACGCCCGCATGTTGTGGGCGATGCTCGCCAAAGGCGAGCGTTACGATGCCGATGCATGGCAGCGCTACTCGCTGCATCCACGGTTACCGCCCGCTGCCGTATGACCGATTGACCTGCAATTCACTACTGCTCGACGCGATAGCAAGACGAGGTCGGACCGAACGGGAGAAGAACCCGACGATTCTGTTGGCGAGTCATTACCGCATAAGGCTCAACGTCCTATGCCAGTTCGCCGGTTTTCAAATAGGGTTCTCCTGCGCGGCTCATATCGTGGCCCGCCCGATCCGCTTCGGGCAACAAGGCCGTTTGCAAAGACGCAGTCTGTTCCTGGTATTGCTTCGAACTGTAAGAGCAGAAGTCACCAACAGGAGAGATATATGAGTCCACCAGCGTCACGCACGGATTGCCGACGCTGCGCATCTCTAGGGCGCCGAAAATCGAACCCGGAGCTTGACCCTCCGAGGAAGTCCTTGCAACAGAATCGGTCGGACCGCGTCAGTCCACTCCCGAGACTCATCGCTCGGAAGCGGTCACTGGAATCAGCGGCCCGCAAGCGGCCGTTGGCGACCTCACCCAATCGGCCAGGAGCCGCCGGTCGAGGCCTCCATCCAACGTGAATAGTCAAGGTTTCGTCCGCCCTCGCTCAATGACCGGTTTCCGGCGAGCGAATTACCAGAGGTAATGCCTCAACGCGGCCACAACCGGTCGGTCGACATCGCTGGCTGGATCGTTGACAATGCCGGCTGTGGCCAACGTCGAGATCGGAAGAATGGATAAGAACCGAGCGTTTCTGCTGCCGTTTGGAATCGACCTAAGGGTTGAAGACGGAATCGTAAGTATCGAATCTAACTTGCCGGAAGCACTACCTAGCTTGAGCAAGCGGAGCGCCTGACCCTGTGGGCAATTGTCGAGCGTGACTGCGCACTGTCATCGCTCACCACCGACGATGCGATCGCGTACCGCGGCTTTCTGCACGACAAGGCACCCGCCGCGCCACGGCTACCGCCCTCGCCATGCACGCGCACGTGGTGTATCCGCACGTATTCCGCGATACGCATGTAGGGAACCAGCGCACGAAAACCGAAGGGCCTGCCGTCCGGATGCGGCAGCATTGCCCTTTCGATGCAGCGGTAGAGTTGCCGGCGATTCACACCGGTCGCCTGTTCGATTGTCGCAACTGACTCCCCGGCCGCGAAACGCACCACGGCCTGTCGACGCGCTTCGAAATCGCGCCGTGCGGCTTCATCGAGTTCCGCGCTGGTAACGGTCGGCCAAGTGCCGACGTGGATCGACTGAAAACCGGGTCGGCGGCGGTTCATGGCTGCGCGTCCAAAGCCGTGAACGACGTGAGCAGAGACAGCGGTTGTGTCCGAAGCTCCGGTGCACCGACACGTCCGTTGTGCAGCAGGCCAAACACGGCCGTGCGTACCAGTACCGGATCTCCGGTCGAAAACTCTCGCTCGATGTCGAGCAACCTTCGAGGCTCCTTCACGAAGCGCGCGATCGCCTGCGGCAACGTCGACGGAACGAGATCCCGGTTGGCAACCAGGCACGGCAACATGCGCTGCCAATTCTCAATCCAGATTCGCGCGGCAGCCAGTTCGGCCTGCGCAACCCGCCGAATCGTACAGGTGTCCGCGTCGAGAACCCGATCTGGCTTCGTCACATCGACTTCGGAAAATCGATCATCAAGGATAACTAATTCATTCCGATCAACGTAACGAGCCAGAAAGTCTGCGAGTCGCTTGTGCCGGTCAATCTGTATGTAACCCGGCCGTTCACAGAAGGCGATGACCGACGGATCGGCTTCGAGCAACACCCACTGCGCAACCAGGGCGCGCCGATAAAACGTCATCCGGCGTGCGCACAAGATCAACAGCTTACGGACGGAATTCGAAGTGTAGGAGGCGAACTGACGAATTTAATACGGACATGCGCCAATTGACGCTTTTATTACGATTCAACGCAATATAAAAGTGTCAACCGGCGAGCGCCACGCCGCGTCATTGCTAGTTCGGGGCGTTGACGCTTTTATTACGGTCTACGACTGAGCGTCCTCCCGAGGTTCAGACCGAGACTAAAAAGGCAGTCTTCCACAGTCGTCGAAGCGGAATGACTGGAGGCGCAACCCACGCCCGGGCGATTGCAACTAGCGACCTCAACTCATGCTGGGAATGGAATCGAAGAACCGCGCCAAGGCTTCAGCCACGGCTTCTGGCTGTTCCTCGGGCTGAAAATGCCCGCAATTCGCGATGGTTTCCCCTCTCACCTCGTTCCCAAACGGGCGGAGAGCTGCGGACATGTCTGGAATCGATCCTTGGTCGGCACTAAGACCGAGCACCGGCATCGCCAGAGTCCGGGCCTGCGACAGGGCGCGGTTTTGTTCGCCCGAAAGCGCGGCAGCGCGATAAAAGGCGAGGCCCGAACGCACCCCGCCGGGTGCACAGTAAGTTCTCAGGTACTCGGCAATATCTTCTGCACTGTAGGACGCTGGATTTGCCGTCTTACTCCAGAAAAACCATTCCAGGTAAGCTCTCTCACGACCTTCGAGAAGAATTTCAGGCAGGTCAGGGACTGCGTGGAAAGAGAAGTGCCACGTCTTCCACGATCGGTCGGAGGAGGACGGCAGCAGCTCTGGAAGCGTAATTCCCGGGATTCCCGCATCCATCAATGCCAACGCCTCGACTTCCTCTCCAAACAAACAGCGGGTAGGCTTCGCCCGGTGCCAACGCCTCCGTAATTAGCGGCCGGATTGCTGGTGCGACGAGAGCCGCGATGTCCCGTGCGAGAAGTGCAGCTCCAGCGACATGCGGATCGAACCCGTGGGCTTCGAGAAGATCCAGAGCGTCGCCGTCGTAGACGGCGATCATAGTTACCAGCGTCTGCATATGTCGACATCAGGAACCGCAGACGTAGACCGTATTAAATGTGTCAACGTTGCGGCAATAAATGTGTCAACTCACGTCCCCGCTCTCATTAGCGAGGCGCAACGATTCGCATCCTAGACGACCGGTTTCGGACAGCCGGGGTCCGCGTCGGCTCCGCCGCGGAACTTCGCCGGTACGCGAGACCAGAAGCTGTTTCGTTCTATGAAAGCCGGAACTACGCGGTTCATTCCGCACCATTGATGAAAACGATGATCTAGTCTCCCGAGGAGACGCACGGCCGTCGCCACCAAGGACACGTCATCCAATGACAGGTTGTGACCGTGTCGAGGCAGTGCAACCGCCAATTTGCTCGCCGGCGATCGGCCATTGAGCGACGGCGGACGAGACCTTGGTTATGCAAATTGAATGGCGGCCTCGACCGACCGCTTCTGGCCGGCCAAGCCGAGGCAGTGTCCTGCGCAATTTGATTGCCCAAGACCGGCCATTGAGCGAGAACGAACGAGAGCTCGACCAGCCAGACTGAACGACGACCCTGACCGGCGGCTAATCGCCGGACTGCCACCTCCCCAGATTCTCTTGCCAGCCTGTGGACTGACTCCCGACCGTTGCCCCACCGCATGGTGACGGATCTTGGCGGGCTCACCCGCAATTGAAATCTTGGCGCCAGAATTACTGTATATTTATACAGTATTTTTTGGAGCTTAATCTTGAATCGCACTCGCAGCGCCGCTCAGCAGATACGTGCCCCGGATGAACGGGCGGACTCCATCGATGCTGTCCTCGACTCAACTATGTATTCGGAGGCAGGGGGAATAAATCTGTGGCGCGGCAATCAACTGGCGCACGCTCGGTCGCGCGTCGTTGATTGCGGCGACGAGAACCTCGCGCGGGAATTGCCTGGCGGCGGCTGGCCACGCGGCACACTGACTGATCTGCTTGTGCAGCAGACAGGCTGCGGCGAATTACGGCTGCTTCGTCCTGCGTTCTGGCAGTTGTCGTCCAGGCCCGTTGTCATGCTGCAGCCGCCTCATGACCTTCAACCGACGGCTCTCGCCTGGTGGGGACTCGATCCTTCGAATGTCATGACGGTCAAGGCGCCCCGCACGGCTGACGCGCTGTGGGCCGCGGAGCAGGTTCTGCGCGCAGGCACATGCGGTGCTCTGCTTTTCTGGCAGAACCACGTGCGGCCTGAATCGCTGCGTCGACTGCATCTGGCTGCACAGGCGTCCGAGTCGCTCTTTTTCATGTTGCGACCGCTTGCGACGACGCGCGACGCCTCGCCGGCGCCGCTTCGGCTTGCGATCCGGGCCGCGAAGGACGGCGTCGATATCCACTTCATCAAACGCCGCGGCCCCGCACGCGATGAGCCCCTCTTCGTCCCGCTGACGCCCTCCCCGATTCTCAACGTAAAACGCAATGCAACTGTGGTTAGGCGTCCATCTCCCGGCGCTGTGCCTCGAAGTGTTCCGGCCGAAGTGGTCGCGTGAAACCTTGGACCCAGCCAGCGGTATTGCCGTGCTCGAGAAAGAGCGCGTCATCGCCATGGACGCGCCGGCGCGCGAGGCAGGCATCTGTATGGGCATGCGCCGCGGCGGCGTACTCACCCTCGCCCCCGCTACTGTCATGCATGAGCGCGACAGCGCGGCCGAGGTCAACACGGTGCGCGAGGTCGCCACAGGCCTGTTGAATCTTTCGCCGCAAGTGGTCATTGCGGAGGAAAGTACTGTGCTCGTCGACGTGTCAGCAAGCCTGCGGCTCTTTGGCGGCATCCGCTCGTTGCGCCGCATGGCGCGCCGGGTCGCGGATGCTATCGGCGTGACCGCGACGGTCAGCGTTGCACCAACGGGACAGGCGGCATGGCTGCTCGCGCGCGCTCGCGGCGCTGTGGCGCTGTCGCACGATTCTCTCCACCGCATGCTGGCCGGATTACCGGTGGGCCTGCCGCCACCCGCGCGTCGCCATATGGACTGGCTTACTGGCATTGGCTGCGAAACGGTTGGACAACTGATGCGACTGCCGCGCGCAGGTTTGAAGAAGCGTTGCGGGACAGCGTTGCGGGATGTGCTCGACCGCGCCAATGGAGATGCACCCGAAGTGTATGAATGGTTTGAGACGCCGCCGACCTTTCAGGCGCGCGTGGAACTGCCGGATCGCATCGAGCACGCCGAGGCCTGCCTGTTCGCGGCGCGCCGGCTCGTGGTCCAACTGACAGGCTGGCTGTCGCAGAAGCAGCTTGCCGTGACGCGCATCGTTCTGCTGCTCGAGCACGAGCGCGGTCGCGATGCAATCGAGCCGACCGCCATCGAAGTCTCGCTCGCGGAGCCGACGTGGCGCGAGGATCACCTTGTGCGCCTGCTGAAGGAACGGCTTGCGCGCGCGGAGCTCTCGGCGGCCGTCATTGCCCTGCAACTGGTTGTACAGGAGGTGAAGGAGGCGGAAGCGGCGTCCGATTCGCTCTTTCCAGAGCCGGGCGGTACCGCGTCCGATCACGCTCGGCTGCTCGAACTGCTGGTTGCGCGCCTTGGGCCCGAAAACGTACTGCGCCCGGCGCCGGTTGCTGACCACCGGCCGGAAGTCGCCGCACGCTGGGTGTCCGTGACGGACAACAAAACAAAGTACGTGCCGCCGGCGAGCGATACGCCGCGCCCGGCATGGTTGCTGGAACAGCCGCTGAAGCTCCTGATGCGGGGCGAACGACCCTTCTATGGCACGCCCCTGCGCACCGTGTCGTCCGGCGAGCGCGTTGAAGCGGGATGGTTCCAGGGCGAGCCCGTCACACGTGACTACTTCGTCGCGGAAGCCGACGATCACATCTGCTACTGGATCTTCCGGGAACGCATAGGCGCGGTCGACGAGGATGAGCCGCGCTGGTATCTCCATGGTCTCTTCGGATAAGCCATGTCGTATCCGTCGTTCGGCCTGCCCGGCTACGCCGAGTTGCAGTGCTTCTCCAACTTCACGTTCCTTCACGGCGCGTCACATGCCGAGGAACTGGCCGCGCGCGCGGCGCAACTCGGTTATGAGGCGATCGCTGTCACCGACGAATGCTCGCTCGCTGGCATCGTGCGCGCGCACGTCGCGGCGAAAGAGGCGGGCATCAAGCTGCTGGTCGGCGCGCATTTCCGGCTGATCAACTCGGACGGCTCCCCTGCCCTTGCCTTCACGGCGATCGCACAGAATCGCGACGGGTACGGCAACCTGTCCGAACTGATTACGCTCGCGCGCACGCGCACGGCCAAGGGCACGTACCTGCTCTATCCGCACGATCTCGACCATCCGGACCCGCCGTATTCGCACCTGCGCGCCCTGCCCGACTGCCTGATCATCCTGACGCCCGAATTCCCGGCGAAGGAAGCACGCCTCGACGCGCAGGCCGAATGGGCAGCACGCACGTTTGGCGAAAATCGCTGCTGGATGGGCCTGACCTTGCACGCGCGGGCGCTGGATGACATTCACCGCAATGTCGTGCTCGACGTCGCCGATCGACATGGTCTGAATGTCGTCGCGACAGGTCAGGTACTCATCCACGTGCGATCGCGCAAGCCTCTGCAGGATACGCTCACAGCCATCCGGCTTAACCGCCCGGTCACTGAATGCGGCTTTGAACTCGCGCCCAACGCCGAACAGCATCTGCGCTCGCGTTTGCGGCTTGCCAATGTCTATCCAGCGGAGGCGCTCGCACAGACGCTGAACATCGCCGCGCGGTGCTCGTTCGTGCTGGACGAACTGCGCTATGAATACCCGGACGAACTGGTGCCGCCTGGCACGACGCCAACCGCCTACCTTCGCGGGGAAACCTACCTGGGGGCGCAGCGCCGCTATCCACGTGGCATTCCCCACAGCGTGCAAGTGCAGATCGAACACGAACTCGCGCTGATTTCGGACCTGAAATACGAGCCGTATTTCCTGACGGTGTATGACATCGTGCGCTTCGCGCGCAACGAGGGCATCCTGTGCCAGGGGCGTGGATCCGCTGCCAATTCCGCCGTGTGCTATTGCCTTGGCGTCACCGAGGTCGACCCTGCCCGCAGCAGCATGCTGTTCGAGCGGTTCATCTCAAAGGAGCGGGGCGAACCACCGGACATCGACGTGGACTTCGAGCACCAGCGCCGCGAAGAGGTCATCCAGTACATCTACCGGAAGTACTCCCGCACCCGTGCGGCGCTCGCGGCCGCGGTGACGACCTACCGGCCCCGCTCCGCGATCCGCGATTCAGGCAAGGCGCTGGGCATCGACCCCGTCATCGTTGACCGCGTCGCGAAGGAACATCACTGGTTCGATTCGAGCGCGGATTTGATACGGCGATTCGTGGACAGCGGCCTCGACCCCGAAACGCCGATGATCCAGCAGTGGGCAACGCTTGCCGCGCAGCTGCTCGGCTTTCCGCGTCATCTGTCGCAGCACACGGGCGGGTTCGTGATCGCGCGCGGCAAGTTGTCCCGTCTCGTGCCGGTCGAGAACGCGTCGATGCCAGATCGCACCGTGATCCAGTGGGACAAGGACGATCTGGAAGCGCTCGGCCTGCTGAAGATCGACGTGCTCGCACTTGGCATGCTGTCGGCGATCCGCCGCGCGCTCGAGCTCGTATCGCAGCAGCGCGGCGAGCCGTTCGAAATGCAGGACATCCCGCCCGAGGACGAAGCGACTTACGACATGATCTGCGCGGCTGATACGGTCGGTGTGTTCCAGATTGAGTCGCGCGCGCAGATGAGCATGCTGCCGCGCCTGAAGCCGCGCGAGTTCTACGATCTCGTGATCGAGGTCGCTATCGTCAGACCAGGACCTGTCCAGGGCGGCATGGTTCATCCGTATCTGCGGCGTAGGCAGGGCATTGAACCCGTCTCGTACCCGAGCCCCGACGTCGAGCAGGCGCTGAAACGCACTCTCGGCGTGCCGATCTTTCAGGAGCAGGTCATGCAGGTCGCGATGCTCGCGGCGGGTTTCAGCGCCGGCGAAGCCGATCAGCTGCGCCGCGCAATGGCGGCATGGAAGCGCAAGGGCGGCCTGCAACACTACCACGACCGGATAGTCGAAGGCATGCTTCAGCGCGGCTACGACCGCGAATTCGCCGAGTCCATCTTTGCCCAGATTCAGGGCTTCGGCGAGTACGGCTTCCCTGAAAGTCACGCGGCAAGCTTCGCCCTTCTCGTCTACGCAAGCTGCTGGCTCAAGCGTCACGAACCTGCGGCGTTCCTTTGCGCAATGCTCAACAGCCAGCCGATGGGCTTCTACTCGCCTTCACAGCTTGTGCAGGACGCGAAGCGCCACGGCGTTGGCGTGCTGCCGGTCGATGTGACCATCAGCGGCTGCGGCTATGGAGGGCGATGGCAGTATGGCGCCCGTGCGGCTCGGCATGTCCGTCGTTCGCGGCATGCGCGAGGAAACGGCCCGGCGCATTGTGAGGCGGCACGCGCGGTCAGGCCGTTTCGCGACGTCGCCGATCTTGCCAACCGCGCACAGCTCGACCGCCACGACCTGCAGGTGCTGGCGGCCGCGAACGCGCTGAAGCCGCTCTCCGGTGACCGCCGGCAGGCTCTGTGGGCGGCAGTGGCCGCGGTGCCTGACAAGGATCTATTACGCGCAACGACACGCGAGGAAGAAGCACCGGAACTGACGGCGCCAACCGAAGGACAGGACCTGATCGCGGACTACCGCTCGACCGGCCTCACGCTCGGCCGTCACCCGATTGCGTTGCTACGCGAAAAGCTGCTGTCCATGCGGCTGATGCCTGCCGAAGCGCTGATGCGTTATCGCAATGGACAGCTCGCGCGCGGATGCGGGATTGTGACCGTGCGGCAGCGCCCCGGCACCGCGAACGGCGTGATGTTCATGACGCTGGAGGACGAGACCGGGTCGGTCAATGTCATCGTCTGGCAGTCGGTGCTCGAGCGGCAACGTCGCGAGGCGCTCGGCGCGTCTCTGCTCGCTGTGTATGGCGTGTGGCAACGCGAGGGCGACGTGACCCACCTTGTCGCGCAACGGCTCGTCGACATGTCGCATCTGCTGGGCGAACTGCCGACCGCGAGCCGGAATTTTCACTGAAAAACGGAGGAAAGCAACGATGGCGAACTACAACGTTCTGTTCGATGCACAGGCGGCCGCTGAGGAAGTCATACCGCGCGTTGTCGAGCGTCATCGCTCGAAAGGCGTCCTCACCTGGAAGCTGCTTCATCAGATGGAAGAGGAGGTGCTGGCCGAGGTAACGGCTGGCGGAAAGTTCAGCGACCGGTTGCTGCAGATGATCTGTGCGCCTGCTGTGCTGGAGTATCCGAACGACGACCGGCCCGCGTCGTTTGAGGGGCACGATTTTGTGCCGATTATCTTTGGCGCGCTGGAGCGGGCCTGGCGGCAGGTCCACTAATGGCGAGTCCAAGCGTGCGCCTGCGGTACCGTCTGCCGCGCAGAGCCCTATCCTTGACACGAGGTTTGCCTGCGTTACAAGAGATACACCAACACGCACAGACTGAGAGGCGGCAATGATGCATCGCAGACAACCCAGGATTTACGCCACCCTTCGCCGCCGGTTTTGCCGGGAGGCGCTAGCGCGGATGGGCTTCCAGAAAACGAGCACGGGCGGCTCAACACTGGTCAAGCTCGGCGCGATGCGGACGCCGTACGCGACGGCTAGTCAGGATGGCGAATTGTGGCGGGTGACGCCGCTCGTCTCGCCGCGCGTGTGGCGTCCGCGCTAAGTTCCAGTTCCACGTCAGGGCGAGAGACAGCTTGTTCGCGGAGACGAGCCCAAGCTGCCCGAAATTGGCTGCAGTCTCGCGCCCGAAAACACGGCCCACCACGCTGAATGACTGGCTAAACGGCACTCTCCCGCGCGGCGAGTCGCGTACCAGCGGAGAGTGTCCTGCCGACGAGCGTGAGACTGAAAGGCTCCAGTCTTTGCCTCGCGGCGGCTTACCCCATTCCATCGGTCTCTTTCAAAGCATGAAAATCCAGCCCAGCGGCCGGTTGAGGATAAAAACATGGCGCACGAGCTGCTGTTGGACCATCTTGCAGCCTTCCATAAATGGAAGATCGTTGTGGTCTTGAAGTTTCGCTTGCCTCTCCACGCTGTGCAGCCATTCCTCGCTCCCCGGATCGGGGCCGTGTCCTTCCCCGTCCGAAATGTCGAAATAATGGTCACTAACGTAGGCGATCCACTCACGGCTCCCGGGCGGCACACTTGGCGCGCGAGGTATATCGGTCGATATGAAAAGCCACGCAGCTGTAAGAAACAAGAGGCAGGCCCCGACGGCGCGCGCCATGTGCTTGATCGCTATTTTCATGTACGGTCGTCTTTTGGATCCACTCATTAGCGCCCTGATATCGGCTGGAGGCCGTATCTGATACGGCCTCCATGCGGAGAAAACGAGAATCGAAAATCTTCGGGCGTCATTGTCATTTGTCTATAGGGCGAATCCGGATCAACTTGTGGCCTGAGAATGCAAACCACTGGCCGTTTGCACTCAGCTCAACGGAATTTTTGGTCCACCGAACATCGTCGACATCGAGCCTGTCACTGATGGGCAACGCGGTAGCTGGTTTCTTTTGGAAGTCGTATAGGGTGACCGACGGCGCGTCTGAAAAGCCATTCATAAAGTCTTCAACGACGACGCGCGAGGCGGGCTTGCCTTCCGCAGGCGAATCGGTGTAGTAAATGAAGCGGAGACCGTAAAGCTGGTCGAACGGGGCACCGTTCAAAGTCGCTCTGAAGTTCGCGCCGTCCGGCGTAGCGCGCGCAAGCTTGACGATTTGCAAAGGGCCCGAGACGGTCACAATATCATTTATGTTCCCGCCGTCAAATTGCGCCCAGGCATTAACGCTGCAGAGCGCGAAGACCACGCCAATCCATCGATTTTTCACCAAAATTTGTGTCCGGGAAAAGAGTTGCAAGTTCATCGCGAAAATGGCCATCCTGCGATTGCAGTACTTGAAGATCGGTGCTGACAGCTAATCCAATTAAGGTAACCGAGCTACGCATCGCCAGTCCGGAACGGGTAAGGCTCTTGATCAGCCGCCGAAGACAGGCCGTCCGAGGCGATCGCGCCGGGCGCGGCTCAACATTGATCAAGCTCGGCGCGATGCGGACGCCGCCCGGCTCGCCGCGCGTCGGGCGTCCGCGCTAAGTTGCAAGCCCACCGTTACGGCGCAGCCCTCCCACGAGTGCAGTGCGGAAGTTCACATTCAAACCCCGGGCGCCGGCGGTACGCCAGTCCCACTCGCATTGCACCACGCCCCTAACCTTCTGCCTAGTGGCTCGTCCGACGTCTACCCGTTGGACCCACGTCGGCCCAGGCCACACGGTCGCAAATCCCTATCGTAAATCCCCCGACTGGAGTGTCCGGTTAGGAACGCGACAAGCGGGCTGGAACCCCCCTTGCTGAGCGTTCATTGTCGCTAACGGAGAAAGGTCATGTGCTACGGAAATCCCGACGAACTCCTGCAGCTTGTCATCGGCAGGCACGCCCTTCCTAAGAATGATCTCGGCCACACGCCGCTCGACGATTTCGAGCATTTCTGCGCCACAACAGGCTGCAATGAGGCGGAGCTTGGCTCGCGTGCGTTTGCGTTCGTGAGGCTGGCGTATGTGACGGCAGGCCTGAGCCGTCGCGAGTACAAGAGTGCTGGACTGGACCTCGAACTCCAGAACGCATGCGCAGATATCGGCATGCTGCTTCGCGACCCCCCGCCCGGCACGACCGCCGACATCTCGCGCGCCGCGGTGCTGTATTGGGACGCGGGAAAACTCCAAGGCGCAAGCCTGTCCGATGACGAGCCAGATGGCCTCGGACTTCCGGTTGAGCTTGAGGACCTTCTGCCCGCCGCTCGGACAGCGATCGCACAGTGGCTGGCGCATCCCGCCTTTTCTTATCGCCCGTCGCTACTTGAGTGGCTCGAAAGTCCAATAACGGACAAACCCTTGAACTGAGTTAATCGATCGGGGATGGCAGCGTGGACAGGCTGTGGACGTGCGGTGGAAGGAGTCTCGGATATCGGGATGGTGACGATTTATGGACTCATGACGGCCGCCATGTTGGCCGCTTCGTCGGCAATGAAGTGTTTGACAGGAACGGCAGGTACCTTGGCGAAATGATGGGCACCAGCCGCCTCGTTACTTCGCAAAAGAAAATCGGGCTTGTGCGCGACGGCTTTGTGCCACGAGCGTCGCGCCCCATCACCACCACGCGGTACGACTACAGCGCTTACCCAATGGACGACGGCTTCGAGGACTTCCCGGCCCCGGAAAACATCGGTGGCTGACGGAGCTCATGCCGGGTCGCGGACCTGCTCCAGTTCCAATGGGTCGTCAGGGCTCTTACGCGGCAGCACGGTCAACGGGTTGCGGCAGCGGCAGACCGGACATACAAAGCAAAGCCCTGCATCGCCCATCTCGGGCTCCGCTATCTCCAAGATCACCAGCATCCGGCAATCGCTGCATATCCACATGATGACCTCCCCGGCGCGCCCCTAGCCGTTATAGACCACCTACAGTTGTTCCGTCGGGTTGCCGGGAGGGCCGTAATCGATTCGCATGGACAGCGGAGGGCGCGAGCCTGCTATTTGTCGCCGCTGCCAAGTTCGGCGTGCCTGTGCAAATCGGGTTGCGGCACACTCCATGCTCGATTCCTTTGAAACGGCAAGCGCCGTGAAATCCGGAGACAGTCATGAATACGTTTAAAGTGGCAGGTGTCGCGTTAGTGCTGTGCGTGAGCAGCACGGTCTATGCGCAACAAAGCGGTAACGCGCCGGCGACCAGCGGCACGCAAAGCGGCACCCAGGCGCAGCCCGGACAGGCCGGGCGCACCGTCGAGGAGCCCGCGGCGCTGGGCGGGCCCGGCAACAAACCAGGGACGCTGATGGATAAACGCGCGAACGCGCTGTCGCCGCAGGGAGCGTCCGGGCCGGGCCGAACGGGCGAGGTCAAGCAGTAACAACGGCAGGACAGCCAGGGCGACCATCGCACCGAAGGAAATCAGCATCGCTAACCTGACGGAGTACATGTACGGCTCAGTCCTGGATGTTTTTTTCGCAATCTTCCCAGTATCTCAGCGGGTCGTCGTGTTGTGGATAGCGTAAGCTCAGCCACGCTGACAGTCTGGTCCAGTCCGGATGGCTAGTACCAGTTCTGGCAGACCAGGTCGACGACCTCTCAAGAATTTGCCCGTTCCCGCGATCACGGACAAGCAAGCTGCCTAGTCCGCTTGTACTGTTCGCCTGTGACTCAACAAAATACCGTGGCAGAATCCTCAGTTCAGCATCCTTGGCCCACCCGTATAAGGCGCGGACCACGCCGGACGGATCTCGCAACTCTATGGGGCCGCTTTCTGGGCGAACGGCGGTCCATCCTTCTGGAAACTCCGCGACAACCTCGTTATTACCCTCCCTGACCCACTTCACGCGCCATGCCCGCGCCATCGCCTCGCGCATGCGAGAGACCGACTCGTAGCCGGCCGGCAACACGATCGACATCGGAAGAGTAATGAGGTTGTCTTTCCAGAGTTTCGTTTCGTCGTCGACGCGCTTGACCACGTCGAACACCCCTGCTTCGAACGGGTTTTCGGGCCGGCTCGACACTTTGGCCTGGCCGTCGGGCAGACCCTCGAAAAGGCGCTCTGCATCATGGCGGGTAAGTTTTGTCTTTCCTTTCTTCATTGGTCTCTCTGCAGCGAAGTTGTCTCGCTAACGCCCACCCCTGGTGACCTAAAATCAGCGCCACTTCCTCTCACGTGCGATTGAATGTACTCACGACCCTATCGCTCATGCAAGGCTTCCTTTGTGGTAGTGAGAGCGATAGGGGCGTTCAAGTGAGCGCACTATACGCTCGATCGAGTGACTGCCCGCCAAAGCGGCCATGTGTCGCATCAGACTGAACGTCTCCGGTTGGCCGGCCGATCAGCGCCCGACGTCACGACAGGCTGGGGCTAGGCAGTGCCATGCACTGCGCATCGCCCGACCCTAACGTTTTTCGCGACGGCGCGAAAGAAGTGAATGCCGTCGCGAAACGCTGAAGGTTTTTTGTTAGTTAAGTGGTCCACTTATGTCTATGCTTTGAAGGCCACACCGGAAACACCCTGCTGTGCCGAGTGGCATCCCAATCCTTTTACAGGAGAGGAAACGATGTCGCTCAATACATTGTCACTGCGCGCGCCGCACTATGCGCGCAGGCTACCTGCTGTGTCCGTCATCGTCTCCCTTCTCGGTCTTTCGTGCGCCGCGCCGGTGGTCGCAGCTGGCATCCTGCCGCAAGGCGGCGCCTATGTGAGCGGCAACGGCTCCATTGCCACGTCCGGCGATACGCTCACTGTCACCCAGCCGGGCTCAACGCGCGGAGTGATCGACTGGAACCGCTTTTCGATTGGCCGGAACAACACCGTCAACATCGACAACGGCAACGGCGCGACGCTCAATCGCGTGACAGGCGGCACGCCCTCGATGATCCTCGGCAAGCTGAACGCAACCGGCAGCGTCTACCTGATCAATCCGCAAGGCATAGTGGTCGGACCGCAAGGCGTGGTCACGACGGGCGGTCGCTTCGTTGCCTCCACACTCGACACCGACAACGCGTCGTTCATGGCCGGCGGCCCGCTCACGTTTTCCGGCCAGTCGACGCAACGCGTGGTGAATCTCGGCAACATCGGCTCGACGAACGGCGACGTACTGCTGATCGCCGCGAGTGAAGTCGACAACTACGGCAACATCAGCGCGCCGAACGGCACCGCCGAGATCGCGGTGGGCAACAAGGTGCTGTTGCAGGACTCGTCCAGCTCCCAGCAGATGTTCGTGCAGACCGCGAGCGGTGGCGCGATCGTCAACACGGGCGCGATCGAAGCGGCACAGGTGAATCTGCAGGCCGTCGACGGCAACATCTATGCGTTGGCCGGCAACGCCGACGTGCTACGCGCGACCGGCACCGCGGTGCGCGACGGCCACGTGTGGCTCGTCGCGGGTCCGAAAGGACAGGTGATTCTCGCAGGCAACATCGCCGCGAAAAACGCCGACGGCAAAGGCGGCACCGTCGATATGGACACGGGTCTCTTCACGTTCTGGGGCGACTTCGCGAAGGTCGTCGCGGGCCAGTGGAACGTCAGGCTGCCCACCTACACGTTCGACAACGGCGCGTCGCGTTCTTTCACGCGCAGCCTCAACGACGGCACATCCATTTCGATGACGACCACCGGCGCCAGCGGCCAGAGCGGCGACCTCGTTGCGGATCAGAGCATTCAGTGGACCGGTGGCGCATCGCTCGCGCTGAACGCAGCGCATAGCCTGACGGTCAGTCCGGGCGTCACGTTGAGCAACCAGGGCACCGGCGCGCTGACACTGCGCGCGGACGCAGCGAGCGTGAACAACGGCGGCAGCATCACGAACAATGGCACGATCGACTGGTCGCAGAGCACCGGCACGGTCAGCGCGCTTTACGACATGAACGGCAGTTATTCGCCCGGCGCCCTGCTCGCGAACAGTGCGTGGGTGGCGCCCGACTACAGTGGACTGGTTACGCAGATCACAGACTACAAGCTGGTCAATACGGTGCAGGATCTGCAGAACATCGAGAGCGATATGAGCGGCAACTACGCGCTCGGCCACGACATCGACGCGACGGGTTACGCGTTCAAGACGCTCGGCTTCGCGAGCAAAACCTCGTTCACCGGACAGTTCGACGGCATGTGGCATAGCGTGTCGTATCTGAAACCTGACATCTCGTTCATCAGTGATATTGCCGCAAACGCCGTAGTGCGCGACGTCAGTCTCCTCACTGCGTCGGCGGGATATTCGCTACCGTCCGGACTGTTCGCCGGCATTCTTGCCATGAGCAATCACGGCAAGATCATGAATACGTTTACGTCGGGCTTCATCGGACCGAAGTCTAATTTCTCGACCACATCGATGGGCGGCCTCGTCGGCACCAATTATGGAACGATCGGGCGTTCCGGCAGCAGTGCCACGGTCTATCACGGCAGCGGAGGTGGCGGTCTGGTCTATGACAATCAGGGAACGATATTGCAGTCGTACGCGACCGGCACGGTGTACTCGGTTGCGTCGCGCGGCTCGTCGGGAGGACTCATCTATCACAACACCGGGACCGTCTCCGAGTCGTTCGCAACAGGCAGCGTCTTCGGATCCCAGAGCCACGGTGGGGTCTGCGTGTATTGCACTGGACTCAGCCCCGACGTGTACTGGAATAAGGAAACGACAGGACAGGCGGAAAGCGGTGGCAATCTGCCCGCTTTGAACGGACTAACCACTGCGCAGATGAGTGACCCCAAGAGCTTCGTGGGCTGGAACTTCGGCAGCGATGGCGCGTGGGCGATGCCGGCTGGCGCCACGCATCCGGTACTGCGCTGGCAGGTTGAGCATTGAGCGGGACACGTTGCTGTGGGATTGGATCGGTACGCGAAACACTCACTGACCTTAGGTAGCGCAGATCAAGGGCCGTTTCTGCCGATCAGTTCATACCTCTTCAAGCTGTTCTGCACTCGTCAGCCGTGCGCCCCGCAATATCCACGAGCCCGGCGACTGGGTGCAGAGGATCGGCGAGCGCGAGACGAGCGCTCGAAGTGTCAAGTCACTCATCTGGCCCGTATGCACCAGCTCCGATGCGAGCACGTTCCACGTCACGATCGGGCCGAGCCGCCGGAACACCAAAAATAGCCGGTGCTCCTGCTCGGTAAGCTCCCGCTCAGGGTCGAGGCGAATTGCCGGCCGATAGCGCCCGTGCGCACCCGCGATGAACTTGAGGCGGGACAGGACAGCGATCGTGACAAAAGCGGGTGGAACCGGATACTGAGTGGAGCAACGCTCTTCACGGCTGAGTCGCTGCTCCCTCAGGCGCTCCACTGCCCCTAGCGCCATGTCGGGCGAGATAGCCGAGTCGGTAATTGAGAAGACTCGCCGAAGCGCCTGGATGATCGGGTTTTGTCGCGCTGACTCACCGTACCAGAACCACTCCTGCGCTGCTCTCGCCGGTCGATCGAGCCATTCGAAGCCATGACCGGTTTGCACGACCTCGCGAATCGATCTGACGGCGTCAAGCTCCCAGCCGAGTTCAATGGCATAGCCCATAAGCACACCCACGTGAGCCGCCCCGACAGCACTGATCATCGCTAGCGCCATCTCGTGTACCGCCTTGACGCGCTCATCCCCGGCGCCCGACCGGGCAGGCGGATTGAACAGATATGCTTCG
The DNA here is from genome assembly GCF_031456815.1 of Paraburkholderia strydomiana. NCBI lineage: Bacteria > Pseudomonadati > Pseudomonadota > Betaproteobacteria > Burkholderiales > Burkholderiaceae > Paraburkholderia > Paraburkholderia strydomiana. Next base: position 15,749 of record NZ_JAVDVL010000020.1, on the reverse strand, counting down.
AGCGAGAGAAGATGCGTAGCAAGAAGGTCTCGCGCGAAGCGCCAGGCGTCCTCAATGCTGGGCCCCTCGCCCAAGAGCGGACGCAGGACTGCTTCGAGGCGCGCCGGTGTGCACGGCAGGTGTTGCTTCGCGGTTGCGTCAATCGTATGAAAGACGCCCCGGAATTCGGGCGGCAAAGCAGGGGCTTGCGTCCGCATCAACTTAAGAATCTGGCACGCACGGCCCTCGGTAATGCCATGCTGCGTGGCGACCGACGCCAGAGTCCGGCCCTGCGCGTTGATGCCGTAGCGCATGGCAAAAAGCTCCGCGTTGCGCTCGACCGTTCTTGAGCTACTCCCCGCCGCAAGTACGCGCGCTTGGTTCTCAAGCCAAATGACCGCTATCAACCTTGTCAATTGCCGCTAGGATTTTTCGCTCGGACCCTGTAAGGAGCAGACTGGCCAGTTGACAGCGGAGCCGCTCAGCGCCTTCCGTAACGAGCTTCGCAAGCCATTGCGGCCTTGACATGACAGAACTATCGGCACGATAAGATCTGGACGTAAAGAACGGATACATGAGGCCTCGAAAATGCAGTACGACTTTAGTGTGCGTCAGATTCCCAACCGGCTGACCGCGGTCTCCATGCACAATCGGCTCCGTGCCGCGAAGGCGCCCGTGGTGGTTATGGGTCGGTTCTATTCGGCAATGATTGAGCGCGGTCTTTGGGTAACGCAAAAGGAGTTGGCCGCTGGACTCGGCGTTTCGACGGCTCACACATCACGGATGTTGGCCGTCGCGCGACTGCCCGAAGTCCTGTTGGAGGCAATCGCCGACAAGCCGTTGTCTGCCGCACAAGTGGCCACACTCCACACGCTCATGCGGCAGGTCGGAGAGAAGCTGATCTCGGAGCGCGCCGCAAGTCTTCCGCCTGGAAGCACGACGGCGGACATCTTCGCCTTTCTGACCACGGGACAATGTCCTCCGCGTAGGGCCGTGAGCATCAGCGTTGCAACAGGCAAGAAAGGAGGCAAACACTACCTCCGCATTGACACGCCAGACTTCGCGAGCGTTGCCTCGCGCGTTCGCGAGATCGAATTGCTCGTGAATGCACTGTTGGCGATCCGATGACCCGCGCGGCGGTGACGCTGGAATAGCTCCGGCCAAGCTCAAAGGATGAGCTGGGTAATCGTCGAGGCGGGCGCGATCCGCGCGACCAGTACGGGGGGCCCGCCGAGAGGTTCGTGGCGAGTCGCTTACTCATCGTGATACGGCTCCGACACGTCGCCGATCAGCTTCACCACGGCGCCACCGACTCATGGCAACAGTTCGTCGACGCGATTGACGGGATGCTCGGCGATGCGAGCGATGACGTGGCGCAGGTAGGCCTCGGATGAAGGCGATTCAGTTTGGCGTTTATGCCGTGTATCGAACTACGGCGAGTGGTTTTCGAGCAACCACCCGCACACTCTCAATTGCGGTGCGCGGAGCCTGCATAGGGTGACGATGATATTAGAGGCTTGGTTTATCTCTTTGACCGCTTTCTTGATGACTTCACTTGAGAAATGCTTGAACTCATCGTACATGCTCGCGTCGGCACCAAGAAGTCGTCGCCAAGTTTCTACTGAAATCCAGCCAGTTGATCCCGTTCGTTTGAAGCGCAGGCAGTTTTCGTACAACGCGAACGCATAGCCGCCGCTAAACTGTCTCTGAACGTTGATGTTTATGAGCGTGTAGATGTCAGGGTTTGCGAGTTTCTCGGCGAGCCAGTCACTGTATTCGTAGGCACAAGTGCCCCTTTTTATACTCGCATAGGCGATAAGCGAAGAGGCCTCCCGGTCTGTTTTTCCGCCGTCGAGAAGAAGGTCGGACGAGATTGGCGTCGACATGACTTTTAGCAAGTCGCGCTTCAATGTGTCGTAATTTTTGCGTCGAAGCCCAGCATCGTATGTAGGATTCCTACCGACGATGTATGGCGTTTCTTTGTGAAGAGCTCCGTATACGTTCAGCAGGAACGCGTTGACAATCTTGCGCTCGAGCATGAGAGTTCGCCTGGGGCTGATGTACTTTTACCTTGCTAGACGGTTTCGCCGCGCCGGTTGCGGCATTTCGGTAGCGACAGGCTCGGATCTTGTCGGACGTTTGACAGATGCGCTCGTTGGGCGGTGTATCCAGGCGCCGTGGCCTGGCGATCGCTCATCGATTGATCTCATAGTCACTAAGCGCATTTGAGAGCAGGATTGCGCGCTCTCACGGCAGATGCGGGGTCAGCGGTGAACAAGTCACTTCTGCGGCACTAGGTGCACGATTGGGCTAGCGCCCTTTGCCGCTCTTTGACTTATGAAAGACAAATCCCGCGAACCCGTCTTTGAGATCGGGGTATTTCTGGACCATCGCTTCCGAGAGTTCCGCGCCGGGGTCGATACCTAACCGCCGCAACGTCAGTTTTCCCGCCGGCGTCCCTTTGTACGTCCGTCGCCAGTCGTCCCGCTGTTTGGCTGTGGCTGCTTCATATGCCTCCCATCCTCGGCGAAGTTCCTCCACCATTCGGTCTTGTGCGTGGACGTCTTGAGCAGCAACTCGCAAAGCTATACGTGTTTGAACCTGCTGGTTATGTTCCAACTCCCGTCTCTCTGTCTGCGCAAGTTTCTCCTGTATTTGAACCATCTGGCGTTCAGCGTCTGAAACGATCCACTGTTCCTTCAGCGCTTTCATAAAAAAACCGGCTGGGCTTTTCGAGATGTTGCCGAGTTTAAGGCTGAAACGGGTCCGCTCAATGGCCTGCTCAAGACGCTCATCAGTGTATTGATCGCGGTCCGCCGCGATCTGATTCAGTTGTGCGCTAGATAGCCCGAACTCTTGCTTCAGGGTCCTATACAGTGCCTGAGCTTGCTCATGGGTGTGCAAAACGCGCTCGGCCAGCTCTTTTCTTTCGAGACGGAAACGTAGGCGACCGATCTTGCGAGACCCTGATTCGTTGCGAGTCTCGAACGAAATCTTTAGATCAGAAACTTCGTTGATCTGCTGCACAGCTGGTGCCAGCCAGTCCCGCTTGAAATATTTGAACTCTTGCGCCTTCGCGCCCATTGTGCCCTGCCATGAGCGCAGCTCGGCCAAGTCAAACCAGTCAGTGATCCCGTCATCAGCGTACGGCAGGAGGTGGTCGTACATTACCCTAGCGTAACTGAGCGTAAATAATGAAGTTACGCGCAAGCTCAGCCAGTGCGACTTGCCCGGGCCTCTAATGATCCCAATAAGGTCTGGCGGGACACGGAACTGGAAGCGTCCGCCCTGATAAGAAATTCGCCCAATCAGTTGCACTGATCCGAACGGCTTGTCCCCGTCCGCGTCAGGCGTCGTAGTAGCTTGGATAAGAGCTCGTTGTGCCTCGGTGATCACCTGCTCAAGGTGTGCGTTGTTCCGGCTTGAATACCGCATCAGCCATTTGAAATAGTCCAACTCCACGTCGTAAAGATCGCGAGGTTGTTCTTCTTGCGCAACAATGAAATACGCTGCGTCTATTAGACGGCGCGCGGCTACGCCGAGGTCGATGATACGAATGAGGACGTTCTTTCGTGCGAATCCGATGTCCGACGGTGCAGCGTTGAGTGGCAGGTCTTGAGCGTTTGCATCTTCGAATAATGCCAATGCCAGTTGCCTGGACGTGGCCACGTGTCCTGCTGTCGCCATGCGGCCTCCCCTTTCGTGTACATGGTTCCGACGGTTCGGTACGCTACCGGGCGCGAAGGTGCCATGTCAACACAGACTACCTCACCTTACGAGTCCGCCCTTCACAAAAGGCCTCACCTAATGCGGGTCGCTGCACATTTCTCCTCACCTCGGGCTATCTGGGAACTTCACCATTGCATCCAATCGACCTCACTTCGAGGCCCAGAGTACCTCACCAAACTTCTCAATTCACAGCACCTTTGACACACAACGCTTCACCTTGCTGACGTAACCCATTGATTTTCCGCAACAAGACGTGTCTTCGTTTGTAGTGGGTTAGTTTTTGTCTATTTAAAACACCAACCACACAGAGGACGTTCTTTGATTTGAGGCGCTCGTGATCGCGCTGGGGGTAAATGTGAAAGCCGCTTGTGACAGCCCCACTTTTCGCGCAACCGCGCACTGCGAGGGCGAAAGACGTAGCTTCAGGACGAGATTGGTGGTGAGGTAAATTGTGCAAGTGGAAGAAAGGGACGCGGGATGGTGCCTTTTCTGGGCCGCAATGGTGAGGTTTTCTGTGATTGCAGAAGCAGTCCGCTTCCCGCAGATCGCGCTTGGTCTAGCGTGAGCACCGAGGAAGTCAGCCTACGTAGTTGAATTAGCGCCAGATTTTTTGTGGGGATCCCGTTGGGACGGCTTGCGATTCAATAGCTATTCTTCGGGACTGACGGTATTCTACGCTTTGTCAATATGTCTGTACGAAACCGTAGAATCAAGGGTTGAGTGTGAAGAAAGAAGCTCACCTCCCACCAAAAGGAAACTAGATGAAACTGAGCGAGTTGCCCAGCATTGACCGAAGCGTCAAGCTTTCCGACCTCGGGGAGTTTGCCGAACGTCTGTCGGTAATGACCAATGAACTGCGCGACCAGATATTAGCTCCCCGGCCACGAAAAACGCCTCCAGTATTCACAATTGGTGAGCTGTCGGAATTGTGTGGAATCGATCGTCAGAAGATCAACTATCTCGCGACAAAGGATCGTGGCGATCTACCCTCGGGCGAAGTGCACGGCACAGGGCGCGCTCGGATTTTCTCCCTCAAAGAGGTACGTACCTGGGTGCAGCAGGTATCTGATATCTATCAGACGCCATTGGTCACCGGTACTCGTGAGCATAGAGGCCGGGTCCTCATAACGGCGAACTTCAAGGGAGGTTCGTGCAAGACCACGACAACAATGTGCATCGCGCAAGGCCTCAGCTTGCGTGGCCGAAGGGTGTTGGTGATCGACTTGGATCCCCAAGCGTCACTTTCGGAACTCTGTGGTCTATATGCAGAAAAGGACGTTACCTGGGAGGACACGGTTCTTCCCTACATCTACGACCCGGCGATCGAAGGAGGACTCGCTACTAAAGTTCAGAGCACTTACTGGGACGGACTCGATGTCATCCCAGCGCACAATTATCTGCATGACGCAGAATTCCATCTTCCTACCGCGCAGAAAAGCAACCCGGGGTTCGAGTTTTGGTCCGTGCTACGAAAAGGAATTGAGCCGCTGCGATCTCAGTATGACTACATAGTCTTAGACACCGCCCCATCACTTTCGTATATGACGCTGAACGGGCTGATGGCTGCTGACTCAATGGTGATGCCTTTGGTGCCTGAAAGCCTTGATTTCATTTCGTCAGTGTCTTTCTGGTCGCTATTCGCTGAAGTAGCGAACGGGTTTGTCGAGCACGAAGTCGATAAAACGTATGACTTCGTTTCTGTACTCCTTTCCCGCGTGGACTACGGGACCACATCGTCGGCGCCGGTGGTGCGCTCGTGGGCGCAGCGCGCATACGGAGATTGGTTGCACACGACTGAGGTACCTGCAAGTTCGGTCATGAGCAACGGCGCATTGGCATTTTCCACCGTGTTCGACTTGTCACGGGCTGATTCTGTGGCCAAAACTCTCGCACGAGTGAAGTCCCCGCTAATGGATTATTGCAAGTGGATCGACGACCAATATGTAGCTCAATGGAGGGCCGGACAATGAGCAGTTTACGCGACCGCATGATGAGTAAGACGGCTGACGTCCGGGCGGCAAAGGACATCACTATTGAACCGCAAGAGAAACCGTCTAGCCCCCGTACTGCGCCCGGAATGGCGGGCGCGCTGGCCGCTGCGCAGCAACGAATAGTTGAGCTGGAGAAATCGGGGTCACCTTCGGAGTTGCCGGTCAAGGACATTGTGCCCAATCCGTGGCAGCCGAGGCAGGTGTTCAACGAGGCAAAACTCGGACAGCTCGCCGAATCGATACGGGAGGCAGGGCTAGTCCAGCCCATTGTTGTTCGTCGCGCCGAATCTGGTTACCAAATCGTTGCTGGCGAGCGCCGCTGGCGGGCGCATCGAATGATTGGCAAGGAGGTGATCAAGGTCGTCGTCATTGAGCTATCGGATGAAGAGATGGCAATGTTAGCTTTGGTCGAAAACGTTGCTAGAGAGGACTTGTCGGACTATGAGGTGGCGCGTTCCATACGTCGTGCGGAAAAGGAATTTCCAAACAGGAAGCGGATGGCTGAGGCTTTGGGAATGTCTCGTTCCGAACTGTACCGATTCTTAGCGTTTGGAGAGTTGCCAGATTTTGTGATTGAAGACCTGGATGTGCAGCCACGCCTTATCGGGTCGCACGCCGCAGAGGCGGTTGTATCGGTGCTCCGAGACAAGAATTCACGTGCGTTTGAGATCGCAAGGAGCCTATGGAAAAAGGTGGTAAGCGGCGAGCTTGACCAGACGAAACTGGCTCGAGCGCTCAAAGTAGCCATTGAAGGGGACGGTTCCGAAGTCACAGCTGTCAGTGATCGGAGCATCGAGAAGATTTTCGCGGGCAAAAACCAGGCTGGCTCAATCACTAAAGACGCGGTCGGTTTTACAGTGAAGATTAAAGCCGGGATGCTCTCTCCTGACAAGGAGCACCGCATCCGAACTCTGATTGCGGAACTGTTTTCGAGTGGTCAAAGCGACTCCCACTGAAACGGTTGGTGTCTCGGCGGGCATCATAGGCGCTTGGTATCGGCGTGTCCCCAATGGGGACACGAGACACCGGTAGGAGCGACCTCAGGCGACGCGCTTACCATGCCCCTGCCCTTGTCCGTACTTCCCGCTCGACCCGCATGCCGAGTTCCTCGAAGTTCTAGTGGCTGGGCACAGAGGCATCGATATGCCTCTCATGATGCGCCCGCGCGCCATCAGCATCCCAGTACGGAAGTCTCTCGACCAGCGTTTTTCTTACGTACGTGCGTCAGATCAACGGGAGTAAAACGCGCTTTGCCGCCGCTCGACACCGTCTGATCATCGCGTCAGGTGTGCTCCTTGCCTGTGTCGATTCGATGAGAAAGGGCGCCCCCTCCTCGTTATTCATATGACTCTGCCATCAGCTTCCCTAAGAGGTGATCGTCGGTTTTGGACGTCGACCGTCCGACGCCGCAACGCGGTCGCGTGGCACAGTGAATACTGCATTCAGATAGTGTCCCCAATGGGGACACTATCTGAATCGGGACGTCTGGCTAGCGAGCTTATATACTGAACCTCCCCTAGCTTCCATATTCGCTGTCGCGGTAGTTTGCTTTCACGATGAAAGGGCCTCCCTAGGCGCAAGCTTCGACCGGCGAGCAAGGCGGCGTGCGACGACGCCTGAGCCGTGCAAACGCACAAAGTCTCATCAGCCGGTAGGTGGGCGGCGGCGACGCGACTCTCGGGACGTTGGATCAACTGGCGGTCGACAGCCGCCCGACCAAGCGCTTCTCGCTCGCCGCTGCGGAGGGGCAAGTCCTGGCAGCCAAGTTGCGGGCGAGCCCAGTTACCCTAGAGAGTCATTTCGGCTTCCCGTAAGACTGGAGGCTTCGCGCAACATTCGTTGCCTCTCTGCCGGTCCGGCCATCGGGTTTTGCTGGGGAGCATGGCGCAAAATTCGCTGGGCAATATCGAGTGGTACTCCCTCGGCCACCACCTGCGGGGCGAGCATGCGTCTAAGCCCGTGCTACGACATGCCAGCCAAGATCTTCATTCCTCCGGCGCTATCCCGGCATTCCTGCAATGGGACCTTCCATTGCCCATTCAACCACCGAATTTATGACGTCACAATGGTAGGCGAGGGGAGTGCCTTCGCCAATGCTTTTTTAGCGCCCCTCCTGTTGGAGGGCGAGGCGCGGCCGATAGCGGTCCGTCGGTACTCTCGAAGGTCGAGGCCGCGATCGCGCCTGTGAACTTTAAACGCAACAACCAGTAGCGAGACTGACAGATACGAAACGCTGCCGTTCCGCTTTCCTAGCACCTTAAGCTGCCACGCAGTCTGCCGTGGTCGAAACGGACTGCGGAGCGCTTTTTCGCGACGGGCTTGCACCGGCCGTCGCGCGCCGCAAACCCGAGTTGCAACGGCACAACGCGCACGGCGCGCCAGTAGATTCCGTCTGCCCGCTCGCATCGGGTGTCGACGGAGGGCGGACTTTGCTTCAGAAGGTAAGCGGTAACGCGGGATCGATCTGCGGGTCATCGGCGGGCTCGACGACAACAGCATCATTTACGGCCTGCCATGGCTGACCCGGCAGATACCGGACGCCTGACGGCTGCAGCAACACGCTGACCGCATATTTCCGACCATTCGAATTCATGTACTCTGCCGCAAGCGGCTGCCAGCGACCGCTCTTGCGAGCAGCTTTCAGCCCGACGGAAGCCACCGAGGCGCGCGCTACTACCCGCCTTAGCTGAGGCCCTCAGATGATCGGTGAGGACGGCCGAGCCGTGCTCGATGGCGAGGCTCATTAGGTCGGCCGCCACCGGCAAAGGTTTTTTGCCTCAGCCCTACCCGGACCGAGCACCCACCAGTTCTCGTCCTCTGTGAAATAGAGCCGCGCGATCGTGGCGGCTGACACGCGCTGCACGTATGCGCGCAACGCGACGATGTCAAATAGGTATGTAAGCTCGCGTTCGGACGGGTTTCTGTGGCCAATTGGCTATTGCCTGTTATCCAAGGACACAAGAGACGATTCAGGGGCGGGGCTACCACGCAAATCGCGCATGCCGCCCACTAGCAGACGGGCCAAGCGGGCAAAAGGCATCGGCATCGCTGACCTCCTGTGGGGCTTAACCGTTCGCTCGCAGCACGCGCATCGACGATCGTCCCTAGCCTGGCAGCGGTAGCGCTCATAATTGACAGACGTCTACTGAGGCAAAAATGACAGTACCGCCTGAGACCCAACTCCTGAATTCTCGGCGTTCGCTGCTCGATCCTTCCGCATTCATTCGGACAACTGAATTAATTGCCGGAAACGTCGGTGATGGCGGATCCGCAGCCACGCTGCCGATCTTGAATCAAACTTTGGCTATGACCCTCTAGCGGCGCAGGCAGAAGGCTGCCGTGAAACATCTGGCGCTGAATCTGGTTCGGTCGAGAACCCGTGCGCAGTAAGGATTACGGGAAATTAAAAAGGGAATGTTTCACGAGAATAAGGGCACTTCGCCGACGAGAAGCGTTTCGGAAGCATATTTTCTGCTTGAAGCAGGCTCCTCCCGGACCGACTGACGTTGTTTGTATTGGCAGATACGTAAATCGTATCAAACAATACGGAGTCGAGCTAACCCGGTTACTGGCCTTTGGGCGCGTGGCGACGGGCCTCAGCCCCATACCGACGATCGAAAGTGCCGGGCCACAGATTCCGTTCGGGCTTGCTGACGGCGTGCGATTGACGGCAGCGTCGGAGGCAACAGCGCCCGCTGGCTAAACCACTTTTGCCGGCCGAACAGGCAGGCGATCGACGACGAGCGGCGACGGGGTTTCATCGGAATGCTCAGGGACGTGGTGCGGGGCGACGAGCTTTCCACCGCCTACCGACTGACTGTCGATGGGCGGTTACGGCGGAATTGGCCGCTGGTTATTCATGCCGCTGTGGAACGAAGTGGTGTACCGGTTTGATGCCGGCGTTAGTGGGCGAATAGCAAGCGCCCTTCCGGATGCGTTCACGATAGCCGGTTCTACTTTTACTTCCGTACCGCTGCTACTTTTCCTTCAATGCACGGTGCTGCTTTAGACGCCAGTGAGGATGGTAGCTCGCGACCGGTTGGCCATGCGGCAATAGAAAGCGGAGACAAGTGACTGGAGGACCCACGTGGTCTGTGATTACGTACGAGGACCCCGATTTAAGGCATTAAACATAGTGATGACAATAACAGTTATCAACACTGGAAGGCGGCAGCCTCGCTCTCTGTCTTCCTGGCGACCACTACCGGCACCGGCCGCGACGTCCTGCGCGTTTGCACCGGACGCAGCCGGATGCCGTTCGGGTTGCACGCCGATGGACCGATGGGGTAGGGTGGCGGCATCGCAAACTAGGAAAAGGACGAAACATGAACAAGCAGGAACTGGTGGACGCCGTCGCCGCCGCAACGGGACAGAGCAAGGCGGCCGCGTTGGAGGCGATCGACGCCTTCATCGGGACCGTGACGAAGGTGGTCACGAAAGGGGACGCCGTTCAGCTGGTCGGCTTTGGCTCGTTTTCGACGGGGGCACGCGCTGCGCGCGTGGGACGTAATCCTTCTACCGGCGCCGAGATCCAGATCCCCGCGGCGAAAACCGTCAAGTTCACCGCGGGCAAGGCATTCAAGGATGCGGTGAACGCGAGGTGACAAGTTCGGGATCGCGCTGGATCTTCATGCGGGTCCATAGCGCCACATGAGGCACGAGAACGAGTCAACGCGGACTGTCGCTAGCAGCTGGGCGAAAATGGAGGAAACAGAGTTGTGGCTTTCAAGCCCTCCATTTCCAGACAGATGCTTTTTAAGAGGGGGCACCGTGTGGGCCTTCGTGCAAGCGGCAGCTAGGCGCGCCCGATCAGTGTTGCTCACTGGTTTTGCAGGATGCCCCTCGCTGGCTTAGAGGGCGGTCAGTTATCGTCCGACCGGGGCGGAAGGTGCTCGTGCGGAGCGGGCTCGGCGGCGTCGGCGTCGGGAACGTGGTCGTCAGAAGATGCGGGTGCAGTGCTGGGTGGCGCTTCGCCCGTCGCGCCGGGCGATGGCCGTGCGGGATCGGGGACGGTATGGGAAGGATCGGTAGACATACTGGGCTCCTAAGGTGACGGACGGCGTCTTTTAGCAATATAGGCGGCTCAGCGAGACAAGCGAGGAGAACTGGCCGGCAGTGGAGGAGCGGATAGTTGTGGCTTGCCGACCTTCATTTCAGGTCACTTGTTAGCTTCCCGTAGCTCTATTGCTGCGGCTGGGGCAGGGGTTTCCTCGACGCGACCGTAGCCGACCCGCTGGTGCGGGGGCCGGCGGCGTTTGGAAGCAACGTTTGGAGGCGGGCTGATCTGTTCCACTGAGCCCGGCAGTGATTACCGGAAGCGGTCGTCCGCGTGCACTTGCGAACGAGGCGCCGGTCCACGGAAACAGTCCCGGCTCCGGTTCCGTACCCACCGATTGCGCGGATGCCTGTGGATCGGTTAGGGTGGCAACTTCCAATTCACTCCTCACGGGCAAGCCAATGAACAAGCAGGATTTGATCGATGCCGTCGCCTCGAAGACGGGCTCGACGAAGGCCAAGACCGCCGAAGCGCTGGATGCACTGATTGGCACCATCACCACCGTCGTTACGCAAGGCGACACGGTGCAGCTGATCGGCTTCGGCTCATTTTCAAAAGGCCAACGAGCCGCGCGGACCGGCCGTAACCCTGCGACGGGAGCCGAGATTCATATCGCTGCGGCGAAGACAGTCAAGTTCGCTGCGGGCAAAGCATTCAAAGATGCGGTGAACGGCGCCTGAAGTTTTGCAGAGGGCGCACCGGGTTCCTAGATCTCCATGCAACGTCGGCCAGCTTTCGGCTCGGGGAAGGATGATATCAGTCTGAGTCTAGTCACATGGGCAAGGCGAATACGTCGTGAGCGAAAAGCTGCGATGCGCTTAAGCTAGTCCGGAAAATACGCAAAAAGCAGATGTTGACAAGATTACTTCGTTTCCGGTGACAACTTTACTTCGCTCTACGCGAGCTAGGCTCGTTGCCTCAAGTATTTTGCTACCTGTCAGACAGCTGGCGAGGGCGACTTATGACGAGGCGGCTCAGCATGACAACAAGACGGGAATTGATCGAGGCAGTCGGCGAGTGGTACCGGTGTTCTGAACAGAACGGCAAGCGGCAGATCTAAGACGAACTTTTTGAATTGACGGGCTATCATCGTAAGCACGCAATTCGAGTGCTTTGCCGGGAGCAGCAGCCGGTGAAGGCGAAGTCGGGCCCACAGCGACGCTATGACGATGACGTTCATGCCGCGCTGATCGTGCTATGGGAGGCCGCCGACCGGATCTGCGGCAGGCGCCTGAAGGCGCTCATCCCAACGCTGATCGACTCGATGACACGACATGGTCATCTGTCGCTATCGAAGGACCTGCGCCAGCGGCTCGAGCAGATCAGCGCCGCTACCATTGATCGGCTTCTGCGTGGATGTGCGCGAGCAGCTTTCAGCGACCAGCGCCGCCGAGCTGGTGGAATCGGCAATGCGATTCGCCGCGCAGTGCCCATTCGGACGTTCACCGATCGGAACAACCGGCTACCCGGTTATCTGGAGGTAGATTTCGTTGAGCATTGCGGGGGCACCAAGATTGACGGTGACTTTGTACATAGCTTCGTGATGACAGATACCGCCACGGGCTGGACCGAATGTCTCGCTATGCCTTCTTGGTGGGTTTTTTCGCCTCGCGGAGTAGGGCGATAGGTATCGCCGCGCCTACTTTCGTGGACGCCCGAGCGATCGAAGGCTTTCTGCCGCATGTCACTTCCTAAACTCAAAATTCATCCCCACTGATGGCGGGATCCCAACGTTGACCGTAAAGCCAGTTACCGAAAGATACGGGTTGTTTCGATACTTCTCTTTCAATTGTGAAGCCTTTTGAACGATGACGTCATACACCGCTGCTGTTGAAGGCGCAGCCGGTGAGTTCACTGGGACATCGATCCCCGCTGCCATTTTAATCGGCGAGACGTCTGCCGCGTTAACCCAACCGGTGTTGACGCGGGCCAGCGGCCCGTTGAGCTCGACCGCATACCAATCTCCCACTTTATCGACAACACGGTACTTGCCTCCCTTGGAAACGGTCATGATTGTTTCCGCCGACTTAGAAGCTCCGGCTTTCACCGGCGCTTCTGACTTGGTAATGTCCACGCTTGTGATGCCGGACACCCCGTCCTTTGTCGGTGTGGAAGTAGTTGTGGAGCTCTGGACAGCCTCTATCGACTTCTGCAAGTCCTCCAAATCTCGCGCGAGATTTGCCTGCGTTGCCCCTAGTGTCGGCCCACTTGCTTGCGCCCACACCGACAGCGGTAGCATAGCAAGTGCGATTATTACCTGTCTTTTCATGATTTCTCCGGTATGGAGTCGTTTGGAGGTTCTGTGGGCCGGACCGCAACAATGGCATATACCGATCCCTAACTTGGCGGCCCTGGGCACGGACGGTTTCTGGGCGGCAATGACACCGACAGCGCAATCCCAAGCGTGCGGACAGCAGGGCGAGATACAGATGCGTGCCGAGGAGGATAGCAGCATGCTCCTGGCGTCCTCGGCGGAAGCGTTTTCAATCAAGCACAAGGGTGACGAGCCGAACCTCTACGTCAAATTGCGAAAACCGTAACGGCTGCCACCAACAAAGTGACGGCGGCGAAGAAAATGACTCGTCTGGTAAGCACACTGGATTCGCCCATGCTTTGGTCGCTGAACAGGCTGCGGATCGGATCAAAGACGTTTTGTGGCAGTCGCGTTGCTGCAAATACAGTCGCAGTGGCAGACGCAATAAATCGCGGCTTCTTGGAAGACGGCAAAGCACCATACACTTGACCAAAGGAATCCTCAGGCTCTGAAGTGACACCTTTCAACATACGGCTTCTTGCGCCGCGGTGCCAGTCTGCAAGTTAGCGATGGGCGGCAGTGGCCGCGGACGCGGATTGTCGTCGGTAGCGACATAGGTTAGCACCGCGTCGGTCACCTTCACTACTTCCGCCGCATAGCGCATGCGCTGTGCGTAGACCTCAACTGACACGGTAACCGAACTATTCCCTGTTTTCGCAATGCTGGCGTAGAAGCTCAGCAGATCACCAACGAACACAGGCTGCGTGAACACGAACGAGTTGACGGCGACTGTTACGACACGACCGTTTGCGCGACGGCATGCTGGCACCGAGCCGGCTATACACACCTGCGACATGATCCAGCCGCCGAAGACATCTCCGTAAAAGTTCGCGTCTGCAGGAAGCGGTACTCGCAGCACGCATGATTTCAGGAGGAAGGTGAAGCGGTTCTGTCATCATGCACCTTTTAGCAATTTTGGCGGGGAAGTGCGGAGGGCTGGCGCGGCTCCCCACGTTGTCCGGAATCGACAGGTTCCGTGGGAGTGAGAGCCGCTGCCATTAGCGCTGCTCAATAGCGACGGTCTTGCCACGTCGCCGGACTCGCACCGTATGGTTCGAGCATCTCAGCCGCTGGTAGCTTCATGGCGCTGAATTGCAAAGGAGGCTGTCGCCGCAGATCTTGATCGTGGATGAGGCGCATCACCTACTTGCGGGAACGTATCGTGAGCAGGTGCTTCACTTAATCTGCTGAAGTTCCTTGCAAACGATCTGCAGATCAGCATGGTCCTCGTGGGCACGCGAGACGTAGTTCTTGCGCTTCAAACCGATCCGCAGATGGTGAGCCGATACCGGCCATTCAAGATACCGCGGTGGAGGGAGAGCGATAGGCTTCGGCGGCTTCTCGCCGCATTCGAAAGGGTGTTACCGCTGAGGAAACCGTCCGATCTTTCCCGGCGTGAGATTGTCCAGTACGTGTTGAAAGCGAGCGGTGGGCTGACCGGCGCCATTTCGACAATCCTAAACGATGCAGCGGAGCTTTCTATCCGAAACAGCGACGAATTTATCGGCATCTCACATCTCCAGCGCGTCGCTCGCGAACATGCCTGATCTTGGGAAGCCATGGCCTGTTGCGCCGCGACCGTTTTTCGAAGAGGCATTTGGCAGTTGGCTAGGTCGGGTGGCGACGTGTTACAGATCAGCGTGGGCACGCTGTGGGAAACGAGCACGGGGCTGGATCTGCCGAATCTTGGAAAAACGGGATGGATTTTATTTCCTCCAGTCTGCGCATCGGCGCTGCATCAAGTCTCCAGCTTGGCTCGAGTGGGTGAGGGGAGGTTGGCAGCGATTCAGATGCCACCCGAATGGATGGTCGACCGACGTTACCTTGTTTATTGCTTCAGATGTCTCGTGCTCAACGATGCCGACGTGTCGGCCCCACGCTGGAAAAGGGAATGGCTCAATCCCGAAGCCGAATACTGCACGGCGCATCACAGCCTGCTGCAAACTGTCCCTGCATCAATATTTGAAGAATCCGCCAACTTCGGTGCGGCGCTCCGGGCGATGTCCTGCTATCGAACTCCCCGATTTACCGGAAACATTCGGCTACGCTAGCAGCGTTACTGAACTTGCTAGCGCCTATGTGAACACTGCTAGCGTTAGTTGTGGGCGCCAACAGCACGAGAGCGATGCGAATGGGCCACTGGCGCACGGCAGCGACGCGTGGCAATCACCCGCCGGCTTGGTCCGCGAGCAGAACGACGGGACTATCTTCAAGACTGTCGGCGATTCGTTTCAGAACACCTCGCTTGCGGAGCAACTCAGGCGAAAGGACATTGATAGCGTGCTCCTATGTGGGTATGCATCGGAGTTCTGCGTCAACGCCACAGCTCGTCGGGCGGAACTCCTTGCCCTGCGCACCACGGTAGTGTCCGACCTTCACAGAACCCATGACAAGCCGCATCTAGCCGCCGACAAAATCGTGGGACACCAGAACTTCGTTTGGGCGAATTCGTCGATGTCTGGTAGACGTGTCAGAGTGCTCCCGCTTGCGGACGTTCTGCAAACGGAGTTCCAATCAGCATGATGAAGCATCGCGTAGAGGCTCCGCTTACATGGCCTGTTGATTTCCGCGCGAAACTGACCCAGTGGGGATGCGGACAAAATCCTGGACTGATTTACGTCGTTAGCCCGAGGCTTTCACGGTACTCGATGGGGCTGAGATAGCCAAGCGAGCCCTTGAT